>JMRP01000071.1 GCA_000708525.1 Cyanobium sp. CACIAM 14 | reverse complement strand
GGGACAGGGCTGGAACGCAATGGCGTGCCCAGCCTCACTGCCATCACCCCAAGCACCCGCACCGCCACCATGCTCCCGAGAGCGAGGACTGAACTGATCCCTCGCTGCCCGATCAGGACCAACTGGACGACTTCCTCGAAGTCCTGGAACAGCTCGGCAGCCTCGCCAGGAACCCGGCCCTCAGCGAGGCGCTTGGCTGGCCGGAGCCCCTCTACGAGGAGGGGAAGGCGGAACTGGTGGGCAACAGGATCGTGCTGTGCGGCCGGGGTTGCAGCGTTTCAGTGTCGCTGGTGGGCGCTGAGCCGGTGGTGCAGCAGGAGCTCCCTTCCGGCAACAGCAGCGCATTTCCTTGATTCTAAGCAACGAATACATCCACCTGGTGCCATTCATCGAGACCGAAAACACCTGTTCCTGAAAACGATCATCCTCAGCCGCAAGGCCAACCGCCTCTGCAGAGCATTCACCCCACTGGGCCTGCATCATGACCATCCCCAATCTGCCAGCATTGGATCCTGAAGAGCAGCAGCATTTCGCTGATTTCGAAGCCGGAGAACTGCGCGGCGTGGTCGCGCCGGGTCTGATGGGCCTACTCCAGCAGGCAGCGGAGGCCCCGGGACTGAAAGACCAGCGGATCAACAGCCGCCTTTCCAACGAAGACCTCCAGGCCATCTGATCATCGGCATGATTCACAAGCGCGTGAGCAGAATCGTATCCGGCTCAGCGCCTTCACGCTTCCCGCAGTGAATCACTCCATGGTGTTCATCGTGCCGAACAACGATCCCGGTGATCTCCCCTTCGTATGCATAACAGAGTGCCTCCTCGGGGAATCTGGCCAGTTCCTCGATCAGGCTTTTCACGGTTCTCATCTGCGGAAGCCGTTCGTTGATCTCGGCCGAGCGTAGGGAACTGACCCCAGCGTCCGCAGGATGTCCTTCATCAGCAGGGCCAGGTGCAGGGGATCGGTGGGCGACGGCTCAACGTCTGGAATCAGACGCAGGTGGAACGCCCGGTGCTCCTCCGATCGGCATTCGAAACCGCTGAGGCGATCGGCGGAGGCCAGCAGCCGGGGCGACGGGTAGCTGGCGCTCACTCCTGGAAGGGTGAGGGCCGATCCATCAGCGCGCGCAGACCCTTCAACGACCGTGCCGGCCGTCGGATGATGCGTTCCCAGGCATCCAGCGCTTCCGGTTCGAGGCGGAACCCTTCGCGGTCGGCCAGCACCTTCCGGGCGGCCAGGCGCAGATGGGTGATCACGGACCCGGGGAGATCGGTGCCGGAAGCGGCGACCGCCCGTTCAATCCGTTGGTGGTCTTCAGCCGTGGCCCGGATTTCAATGCGCCGATTGCGGGCACAGCTGGGAGGGGCGTCCATCGGCCTGAGCCCCTGGTGGCACTGGAAGCTGCAGCTGCTCCAGCCCCTTGGCCACCCGCGCCGTCTAGACCTTCACCGGCTATCCCGGCGCTCCGGTGCGCCATCTTTACCTCCACCACGACGGTTAGCCCACCGGCGCCGCCTGGCGCTTCGCCACGGCTCTCCGCCAGCGGCCTGAGCCCGAGGTCTTTGCGGATGCGTTCCTGGCCACCCAGCCCGGCGCTCAACCCCTGGCCGCCCCCGAGCAGGCCGCCGATGCCAAGTACCGCTACCGGGTGCAGTTGCTGGCCGGCGAAGCGGCCCCCCTGCAGGTGCAGGGCTGGCGGCGGCGGCCCTGCAGCACGGAATGGCAAGCCCGCTGCGGCCCGATGGCGTTGGAGCTGTTCATCGGGCGGTTCCTGCCCGGGGATCTGCTGTGAACCCGTGTTGATGATGTCCTTGGAGTCTCCCGTCTCCAGCAGTCGAGATTCCCGGATGCCGGGAGTCGTCCGCAGGGCGGATCCCATCCGGCCACAGACTGCCAACCAGCCTTGGGCTTCACCCGGGGAGCTCCTCGCGAAGCCGGTTGACGATCTCCAGATCCACCGGCGCGCCCTCAGGTTTCCATGGCAGCAGGGGCAGTCCGTTGCGATGGCTGGGGCTGGCGGTGGCGTCGGAGCTTCGACGCCTGGCGGGATCGTCGGGGCTGGGGGACGGCATGGGGGGCTCGCTCATGATTCCTTCGGCGTGTTCCGCTTGGTGTCGAGCACCAGCCTCACGACACCAGGTGGAACACGTCTTCATCGGTGAAGACCCCCCGACCTCGGCGTAGGGAAGCATCTCGGCCCGCAACGTGCGGAAGCGGCGGCTGCCCAGGTAGGCCCGCAGGGCCTCGCGCACCAGATCGCTGCGCGAGAGGCCTTCGGCGGCCGTGGCCTGGTCCAGGGCGTCCTTGAGATCCGCCGCCAGGCTGATCGAGATGCTTTCCCGCATGGCGCGTCAGGCGGCGGTGCCAGATCCTGGCCCAGCCATCACGCCACGTCCGCCACCACCAGCGGTTCGGGGTCCCGGAGGATCCAGTAGAGCGACACCGACAGCAGGGCGCTGAAGAAGCACCACACCGAGGCGAAGGCGTGGCCGTAGTGGAGGTGCGAGACCAGGAACGCGGCAAGGATCCCCGCCCCGAACAGGCGCAGCCGCCCCGAGGCGCCCAGCAGGAACGGAGCGACGATGACCACGGCGTAGGCCGTGCTCCCGACGGCCAGGTTGACCCAACGGTCCACCAGCAGGGTGGTGCGGTAGTCGATGGAGCCGTGCACCACCGCCGGGTCCATCAGGGAGCCGTCGAGGACCAGCGGCAGCCAGAGCACCGCGCCGCCGAGCAGGCCCAGGACCAGCAGGAGTTGCAGGCCGCGCCGCCGCAGCGGCGGTGGCGCCTGCCGGTTCAGCCGCAGCACGCACCAGGGCATCCAGGCCAGCCAGAAGGCGTAGGCGAAGAACAGGTAGCCGAGCGCGGCGGGGTGCACCAGCCACGCGGGGCCGCCGGCGTCCAGGCCGAGCCAGACCAGCCCCTCGAGGCCCTGCTGCAGGGAGAAGAACAGGGGCATGAGGGCCAGGGGCAGCCATTCGCCGCGGTCCTGCTGCCGGCAGTAGCGGACCGTGCCGGCACCCAGGGGCAGGAGCACGGCGGCCACCGCGAAGCTGGCGCTGCTGGAGAAACACATCGGCCGGAAAGCCGTCTCCGGGGGCGGGGGTCCCGCTCACTCTGGCCCTTTGGGTGCGGGATCCCCTCAGTCGAGCCGGTAGGGGACGGCCCAGGTAAGCCGTTCCCGTTCTGCCAGCCTTTCCCGCTCCTGACCTGCCCGGTGTCAACAGCGCAGGCCTTGCTGGAGACGTTCAGTGATGCCCTACGCCGGGCCCGGATTCCGGCCCGCCAGGTGTCAGGTGTGGGGTATCCCGAGCCATGGGAAGTCGGTCGTTGATCACCACCATCACAGGGGAACTTCGCTGTGAGTACGCGGGCCAGCCGTTCGTGGATCAGGCTGCGGGCGGCGGCGACGAAACGTGGTGGAGCAGGTGCTGAAGGGAACTGTTCTCTCCGTACGAAAGGATTAAGCTCGTTTTGTTCCGCAGGCTCCCATCGCGCCTATGGACATCGCCTCCCAGTTGATCGAAGCGCTGCTGCAGCGCGGGGTACGGCGGGTGTATGGGGTGCCGGGGGACTATGTGCTGGGGCTGTTTGACCGGCTGGAGCGCTCCCCCATCGATGTGATCTGCATGGCTGGAGAGGAGGGGGCAGGTTTCGCCGCCGATGCCCACGCACGCCTCCAGGGCCTCGGGGTGGCGGTGGTGACCTATGGCGTGGGGGCCCTCAAGCTGCTTAACCCCGTGGCGGGTGCCTATGGGGAGCGCTCGCCCCTGCTCGTGATCAGTGGCGCCCCGGGGCTGCGGGAATCCGATGAGCAGGCCCTGCTGCATCACCGCATCCGGGCCAGCGACACCCAGGAGCGTTTCTTCAAGGAGGTCTGCGCGCAGACGGCTTGCCTGGATTCGGGCCGCACCGCCGTGGACAAGATCCTCAAGGTCTTGGATGCCATGGCCCAGGAATCGCGGCCTGGGTATCTGGAGTTGCCCCGCGATTCCCTCACCCGGCCCGTGCCCCGACGGATGCCCCCCCTCGCCCCGCCGACTGTGTCCGAGGTCGCCGAGCTCCACCACCGGACCGGCCTGGCGATTCTCGACTGGATGCGCACGCGCCAGCGGCCGGTGGTGCTGGCAGGGGTGGAGATTCACCGCTTCGGGTTGCAGCGACAGCTGCAGGACGTGCTGGAGCGGGAGGGCTGGCCCTTTGCCACCAGCTTGAGCGGCAAATCCCTGCTCAGCGAGCAGCATCCCCTCTACCTGGGGGTCTACGAGGGGGCCATGGGGCCGCAGGCGGTGCGGGAGGTGGTGGAGGGAAGCGATGGCTTGCTGATCCTGGGCATGCCTCTGAGCGATCTGGATACTGGGGTCTACACCATGCAGCTGAATGCGGACACATGCCTGCTGGTGGAGATGGACCGCGGTCTGCGGTGGATCCATGGCGATCAGGACACCCTGGATCCGGTGACCTTGCTGCAGGTGTGGCAGGAGGCGGAGCCGCCGTCGCTCCCCACGGCTTACCGGCCCCCGGTGAGTCCGGCCCCTGCCGAGCCTTTTGTGCCGGTGGCCAAGCAACCCCTCACAGTGCGCCGCCTGCTGTTGGCGGTGGATGCGGTGCTGGATGACACCACCGTGGTGCTGGCCGACACGGGTGATGCGACCTTTGCCTCCCTCGCGTTGCATCTGAAAGAGGCCAACGACTACATCAACAGCGGCAACTGGGCTTCCCTCGGCTTTGCGTTGCCGGCCTCCGTGGGAGCGTGGGGAGCTCATCCCGAGAAGCGCCCACTGGTGCTGGTGGGCGATGGGGCCCTGCTGATGAGCGCCATTGAGCTGGCCACCCTGGCCCGCTATCGCATCCCCGCCCTGGTGGTGGTGATGGACAACGCCGGCTACGGCACCGAGCGCCCCATGCTCGATGGCCCCTTCAACGACGTGGCCCCGGTGGACCATGTGGCGTTGGCGCTGGCCATGGGATTCCGCGGCGCTCGCCGGGTGGGGCGGGAAGGGGAGCTCTGGGAGGCCCTGGAGCTGTTCGCCACGGAGACCGCGGGCCCCACGCTGATCAGCGCTGCCCTGGATCCCATGGATGCCTCCGATGCCCTGCGCAACCTCACCGCTGCCCTGGGCAGGAAGGTGAAGGCAGGAGCCCAGGGCTAGGACAAGCCATCGTGGGATGAGCATGGTGCTCTGGTTGTCGGCCCGGCTGGCTTCATTCCGCAGCCAACGGTGGCATGAGGCGCGCAAAAAGTGGCATTGACTTCCATGAGGGGGTTGGGCTTAA
>JMRP01000070.1 GCA_000708525.1 Cyanobium sp. CACIAM 14 | reverse complement strand
AGGGCAGCTGGTCCACATCGCCCACCAGCAACAGGGCCGCCTTGGCTGGGAGGGCCTCCAGCAGGGAGGCCATCAACGGCACATCCACCATCGAGGTTTCATCCACCACCAGCAGATCGCACTCCAGCGGCTGCTCGGCGTTGCGCTTGAAGGCATGGGCGGCCGGATCGAACTCCAGGAGCCGGTGGATCGTCTTGGCCTCCAGCCCTGTGGTTTCGGCCATCCGCTTGGCGGCCCGGCCCGTGGGGGCGCAGAGCAGGATGCGCAGCTTCTTGGCCGCCAGGATGCGCAGGATGGCGTTGATCAAGGTGGTCTTGCCCACCCCCGGCCCGCCGGTGATCACCAGCACCTTGCTGGCCAGGGCCTGCCCCACCGCCTGGTTCTGGCTGGCGGCCAGCTCCAGACCGAGGCGCTGCTCCACCCAGGGGATGGCTTTGGCGGCATCGATGCTTCCCCAGGGCGGGCAGCCCACCGCCAGCGACTGGAGGGACGCCGCGATGCGGCGCTCATCGCGGTGCAGATGGGCCAGGAAGATCGCCGGCTGACCGCCCAGGACGTCAGCGATGACAGAGCCCTCGGCCAGCTCCAGATCCAACGCGCTCTGGATCAGCCCCGCCTCCAGGGGCACCCGGCTGCTGGCGCCGGTTTCATCGAGTGATCCACTGGGCCGCTCGACGGCCAGCAGTTCTCCAGCCAACTTGAGCAGCTCGGCGCTGGGCAGGCCGCAGTGCCCATCACCACTGGCCTCCAGCAGGGCGTAATTGATCCCGGCCCGCAGGCGGATCATCGCCTCAGGCTCGATGCCCACCCGCGCAGCGATGGCATCGGCGGTGCGGAAGCCGATGCCGCGGATGTCGCGGGCCAGGCGGTAGGGGTTCTCTGCCATCACCTGCACGGCGTCATTGCCGTACGTCTTGAAGATCCGCACCGCCCGTGCGGTGCCGACGCCATGGCTGTGCAGGAAGACCATGATTTCGCGCACCACCTTCTGATCGGCCCAGGACTGGCTGATCCGCTGGCCCCGCACAGGGCCGATGCCGGGCACCTCCCGCAGGCGCTCGGGGGCCTGCTCGATGACCTCAAAGACCTGATCGCCAAAAGCCGCCACAAGCTTGCTGGCATAGATCGGGCCGATGCCGCGAATCATTCCTGAGCCCAGGTATTTCTCGATCCCCTCGGCGGTGGTGGGCGGCGAGGAGCGCAGGAAGGCGGCCTTGAACTGCTGGCCGTGCTCGCGGCTGTTCACCCAGGCGCCGGAGACGGTGACCCACTCGCCGGCGCTGATCTCGGCGGCATGGCCCACCACCGTCACCAGGTCGCGATGGCCGCGGGCCTTGATGCGCAGCACGCAGAAGCCGTTCTCGGGGTTGTGGAAGGTGACGCGCTCGATCGATCCCGCCAGCACCTCAGTGGGCTGCGGGCTGGCCTGGGCAGGATCAGTGGAGGACGGGGGTGCCAGGTCGGGAGTGGTCTGTGGGCTCACCATTGCAGGGTTCAGCTTTGCGGATGGCGCAGGGTGCGTCAGCTGCCGCGCTCGGTGCTCACCTCCAGTGGGATGATGCCGGACACCACCAACAGGACTCAACGCCCCAAGAGCTCGCCCACCCGAGAGCTGGACAGCCCGGTCACACTGGACGGGGCCTGCCCCTTCTCAAAGCTTCTGCTCTACGAGAGGGGGGATCTCATTAACTGTCTGGCGGTGGGGTGTCCGACCTGTCCGGGGTGGCCGGGGTGAGGTGGGGACTGGGGGGGGAGGCCGGCCTACCCTGTCCGGCCCGGGTCCGGCCCCGCGGGTGATTGGAGACATGGCAGAGGGGACCATGGGTTCACGCGCTAGGGGGCAGTGAGCGCAGTGGTTGGTGCTGATTGGTGACCCAGGAAGCGGGCGGGGCCTACGTCAGTGGTTAACCAAGGAGGCCAGCTCCAGAAAACCTCGACAACCTCCCGCTCCTCCCCCTTGCTGCGCCCGAGGTCGTTGGCTAAGGGCACACCCCCAGGGGCCTCCTCGGTCAGCGCATGGACATCAAGGAAGAAGAGGTAACGCGCGACACGTCAAGGAAATGAGACGTTCCGTAACGTTTGGCTCAGTAAGCATTCTTACTCATGACCAGCTCCATCCCGTCCTTTCGGCCTTCCACCCAGGCCGATGACACCTGGTTCCTGAACACCGCTGCCCAGCAGATCCGTGAGGCGGAGCTGAAGCGTGCCGAGCGACTCAACGGCCGCCTCGCCATGCTCGGTTTCCTGATCGGCGTGGCCATCGAGGCCCTCACCGGCCACGGCATCCTGCAGCAGCTCGCCGATGTGGCACTGCTGAGCCAGGGCTGAGCGCTTCGCCCACCACGGATTCAGCCGTCTCAGCCTCCGGGGGTGACTGCCTCCCTCGGGGGCTTTTCAGTGGGTTGAGGACCGGAAGACCTGGTGGAGTGCTCGGGGGGGGGGGGCAGTGGGCGCAGCGGTTGGTTAACCATGGGACCTTGCGCATGTGCGATCCAAGCATGCGAGGTTGACCATGGGGGCTGTCTCGTAAAAGCCATCGACCTCTCAGACGATGGTGGAACGGCTGACCCCTCAGTTCGCTTCCTTGATGGCCTGAGCGCGACCGGAATGCACGGCCTTCTGCAGCGCCTCATGGTCCCGTTCAGTCTGGTCGGCGTAGGCCCGGGCGAAGAAACCCATGGCCTGATCAAAGACATCGCCCTTGCCCAGATAGCCGCTGATTCTTCCAGCATCACCACCCTTCGCATGGGCCCTGGCCAAGGCCCAGCCGCAGGCCTGTCCGTAACGATGGAGTTGTACGGCTGTGAACCCTTCCACGGGGATGGAGAACTTCATGTCCCGTAGCTGGCGTACGTAGAAATCCAGGCCATGGCGGGAGCGGGCCCAGCTCAGGAACAGATCGCTGGCCGATTGCATCAGCCGCTGCCCCATCACCACCCGCTGCCCCTGGTTGTCACAGAGGGCCTGGTGACAATAGGGCTCCAGGACGGAATGGCGCGCCTCCTTCACCTGCAGGATCAGGACGTCGTCGAGTTCGGAGACGAAGAGTGCCACATAGCAGTGAGTTCCCACACTCCCAACGCCGACCACTTTCACGGCAACATCCACAAGGCGGTAGCGGCTCAAGAGGAAGCGGCGATCTTCTGGCAGTGAAGCGTGATAGTCCTCGATGGCCTCCAATAACCTCCGCTGTTCTTCCTCATCTTCGATATGGAAGAATAGTGGTGGCTGATCCACGAATCTGGGTGACCCAGCAGCAGTGGTGATGATATTCGGAAAGTGATGAGCTACCAGATGCTTGTGGGAGAAGCTGGCTAACTTTGCGCGCTGCTTCTTCGATGTGAGGTCCGGCACCATCTCGCTGAGTCGATCCATACCCAGCCGTTCATACCATACCTCCAGTGGGGTTCTCCGGGAATAATTCCGCAGGTGCTGCCTGTAGGAACGGGCACAGGCGATCGCCGCAAGTTGGGACTCTTCTTCGTTGATCCGGTTGGATCGACCTGCCAGAACGAAACTAGTCACCAGACGTTTGAGGTCCCATTCCCAGGGTGCCCGGAACGTTTCATCGAAGTCGTTGACATCGAAGAGCAGGTTTCGCTCCGGGGTTGCATAACCACCGAAGTTCATCAGGTGACAGTCCCCACAGACCTGCACCTCAATACCGGTGGTGGGAGCGGAGCCAAGATCACTGGCCATCAGGGAGGCCGCTCCCCTGAGGAAAGCCAGGGGGCTGCTCAGCATCCGTCCGTAGCGGATCGGAATCAGGTCAGCTCGCCTTCCACGGTTGGATTCCCCGAGCAGATCGATCGGATCGGGTCGGTCCGCCGGGGGCTCCCAATGTCCCTGGTCGGTGCGGGCCAGGTTGGTGCGGATCGCCTTGCCTGCCGCGATCTGCTTCTCCCAGGCGTGCATCCCCACCTCTGACAGCCCCATGGCGTCCTTGCCCTGAGCAGGTGTGTCTGCGGCAGCGGGTGGCTTGTGGACCTGGGTCATGGACCTCTCCTGTGCGTGGGAAGGGGCGCTTTTCATGTCGTCCTTCCTCAAGGTAGTTATCTACCTGGCTGGTTTTCTGCCGTGAGCAAAGTTGGAAATAAACACCCATCGACCGGAAGTTCTGCCCCGACTGAGGGCCCTGGTCAAGAAAAGCCTGACCCCTCAGTGATCTGCGCTCACTCCTCTTCTTCCGCCCCTCCGACAGGAATCAAGCGGATCTGCTTGCGGCCGAGCTTGATCTCGAACTCATCGCCTGGATGGAGATCCAGCATGGCGGTGTAGGCCTTGCCCACCAGGAGGTTGCCGTTGCCCTGCACGGTGGCGATGTAGCTCAGGCTGCGGCCGCCACGCCCTTTGCTCTTGCCGTTGCCGCTTCCTGCCTCGAAGCTGACGCCCTTGGCCTCCAGCAGGGCTTCGTAGAAGGCGGTGAAGTTCAGCCGTTCGCTGCCGTCTTTCTTGGTGCTGACGTAGCCAGCGGCTCGGACAAGATCGGATTTGGAGGCGTCTCCAAGTTCCTTGACTTTGGCGAGGAGGTCAGATCCAGTGAGGGCCATGATGATCGAGAGCTCTTAGGGTTACGGTAACGGTCTGTCGGATGGGTGCCAGTGTGGGAATCTGCGGATGTCCGCCACTCGTGCATGATCTCTGGCGGGCGTATCAAGAGGTGTTGTGACCCCGAGAACGAAGCCCATAGGGAAAGGAAGGCTTCAGCATGAAGCATTCACTGGCTGGTCTTGGCACAGGAAAGGCGCGCTCGGGGCAACCGGATGGTGGGGTCTGTCAGTCAGTCCTTTACTCCCGGGCGCCAGTCTTTTCGTCCTCGGGGGAGTGGGTGAGGCGGTCGCTGCCGACTGGAGGCCGCTGGTGGCACTCGCCATGCCGATCAGGCGGTCCAGCAACGGAGGCGAAGCGAACCAGTTCTCCCCTCGCCCCCTGAGGCAGCCACGGGCATGAAGCGTCAGGGCCAGGGGATGAAGCTGACGGGCTCATACTTGACGAGCGTGATCCGCCACGCTCGGGTTGCGAGGACCTCCAGGCTGCGGAGAAACGCCTCCGTCTCACCACCGGAGATCCATTTCGCCTTGAGCGGGGGCAGCTGGTCGCTCATCGTCTCCAGTGGCAGTTCCACCAGCAGCAAGCTGGTCTCTCCCGCGGCCCGACGCAGAGGCCCCTCGTCGCTGCGCTGCCACAGGCGGAGCAGCAGCTCCAGCGCCAGGCTGCGACCGTCGTCGCCGGGATCGACGCATCCGGCAGCTGCAGCTGCCTGGGATTTGCCAGTCAGCGGAAGCGCTCTTTTGCCCCCGAACTCCACCAGGGCCAGGGCAACGAGATAGGGAGAATCGGCCATGGAATCCTTCCAGCGGGGCCTCACCACCCTGGCGGATCGAGGGACGCGGGCATGACCTCGTTCCTCAGGATGCTCCCAAGGACCGACCCGGCAGAGCAGAGCAACCGACCTCGATCGGAAGGCCTTCGGGCAAGGCCTTGAACTCGGGGCTGTGGGTGCGGCGCTTGCTCATCGGTGGGAGCCCCTGGTCAGGGGCGGTGCCCCGCCTCAGAGGTTAACGATGGGGGCTGTCCAGAAAACCCCT
>JMRP01000069.1 GCA_000708525.1 Cyanobium sp. CACIAM 14 | reverse complement strand
TCCTCCTCAGCCCTCGCCCGCCAGGGCCCGCACCACATCGCCGCGGGTGAGCACCCCCGCCAGCTTCTGCTGCTCATCGAGCACGAACAGACGCTGGGTGGAACGGTCATGGAGCAGCCGCGCCGCGGCGGGCAGGCTGGTGCCGATCGGGCAGGTGTGCGGACGGGAGCCCATCACGTCCCCCACCGTGCTGCCCAGCACCTGGTGCACCTGGCGGTCCCAGTCGAGAGGATTGCGCAGATAGATCACCGCGTCGAGCAGCATCACGTAGGGGCCGGCATCGAAGCCGCTCTCCCGCACCATCAGGTCCTGCTCGCTGAGCTCCCCCACCAGGGCGCCTTCGGCATCGAGCACCGGCAGGCCGCTCACGTCGTGTTCGCTCATCAGCTTCACGGCGTCCTGCAGGGGGGTGGTGGTGGTCACGCTCAGCACCGGCGTGCTCATCACCTCGGCCACGCTGCACTCGACGACCATGGGGTCTCTCCTGGTTGTCAGCATTCTGCTGGTGCGCCGGACCGTTCCCCCATGCGACGCCTCGCCGATCTGCTCACCGTGGTCCGGGCGCTGCTGGGGCTGCCCCTGCTGCTGGCCCTGGCCGCGGGTCGGCCGGCCCTGGCCTGGGTGCTGCTGCTGCTGGGCGGGCTGAGCGACTGGGCCGACGGCGTCCTGGCCCGCCGGGCCGGGGGGGGCACGGCCTGGGGCGCCCGCCTGGATCCGCTCACCGACAAGATCCTGATCAGCGCTCCCCTGCTCTGGCTGGCCCACAGCGGTGGCCTGCCCCTCTGGG
This sequence comes from Cyanobium sp. CACIAM 14, assembly GCA_000708525.1. Lineage (GTDB taxonomy): Bacteria > Cyanobacteriota > Cyanobacteriia > PCC-6307 > Cyanobiaceae > Cyanobium. The sequence continues at coordinate 4,842 of JMRP01000069.1, read as the reverse complement.
CGGTGTGGCTGCTGCTGGCCCGTGAGCTGCTGATCTCGGGGTGGCGGGCCGGCCAGGGGAGCGGCGGGCCCGCCTCGCTGGCGGGGAAAGCCAAGACGGTGCTTCAGTTCCTTTCCCTGCTGCTGCTGCTCTGGCCCGGGGCCTGGGCGCTGGGCGCCGGGCCTGGCCTGCCGGCCCTGCTCCACAGCCTCGGCTGGTGGCTGTTCTGGCCGTCGCTGCTGCTGGCCCTGAGTTCGGCGCTGGGCTATCTGCGGCAGGTCCGCGCCTGAGCGGCATGCAGCCAACGGAAGCCGGGACTGACTGGGCAGGGGGAGTCCCGTGAGAGAAGCCTTAAAGTGCATCGGCGAGGAGCAGGCCCGTGCCTCGAGAGAATGCCTGAATCGCGACAAAATGCCCGATTCATCGAGGGCTGAATGGATCTGGAGGTTCGCGGTTCCGAACGCATGGGCAGTGAGACTTCGGAGTCGATCGCACCCTCTCCCCATTCCCCGGGACCGCTGCCGCGGCGCAGGCTGATCGGCCGGTTGCGGATCGCTCCCACCCTGGCCATGATCTTCACGGGCCTGGTGAGCACCACGGCTTTCGTGACGGGGGCGAGCGTGTACTGCAGCTCCCTCGAAGTCGCCAAGATCACCACGGCGGTGCGCCTTCAGGATGCCTCCCGTCTGCTCGCTTCCCAGCTCGACGCAGACGAACTGGCCTCGCTGCGCAGCCCGGCCCAACAGAACGAGCAGGTCTTCGCCAAGACCCATCAGATCATGGCGAGGAGCCTTGATGAGATCCAGGGGGTTCGCTATATCTATATTCTCAGAAAGATGCAGAATCCAGGCAAGAATGGCCGGCCGCGCTTCGCCTTCGTGGTCGATGGTTTGTCGCTGCGCGACAAGGATTTTCAGGCTACCGGCAACGAGATGGCTACATCGGATACCACCGACGCCCTCTTTCGTGTCTGGAAAACTGGCAACTTCGAGGTGGACCGGAACTTTGTCACCGACAAGTGGGGCACGTGGCTCTCGGGTTACCTCCCCCTGATTCGACGCGACGGCAGCTTCGAGGCCGTTCTCGGGATCGACATTTCAGCCGGCGATGTCGCCAGGGCCAGACAGCGTGTTCTCCTCATCCTGACCGGTGGCTACCTGCTCAGCCTTCTGCTGATCCTGCCGGCAGCAGCTGTCCTGGGAAGAAGAATCAGCAAGCCGTTGAGGGCAATCAACGAAAGGCTGCTGGCCATCTCGCGACTGGATTTCGACCGCAAACCAGGCCAGATGGTGAAGGCGCTGTGGGTCAAGGAGATCTTTGAAATCACTGAGTCGCTCGGCATCGTGGAGAAAGCGCTCCGGGATTTCAACCGCTATGTGCCATCAAAGCTGGTCCGCAGGTTGGTCGACAAACAACATGACATTGAATTGAACGGCGAAGCTCGTCGTCTCGCCATCATGTTCACCGACATCATCGGCTTCGTGGATTGCACCCAGAATCTCCCGGCGGCTGAGATTCTCGGTTGTCTGAACGAATACTTCAGTGAGATCAATGCGGTGGCTGAAGAGACTGAAGGAGTTCTGGACAAGTACATGGGGGATTCAGCCCTTCTTTTCTGGGGCGCGCCGGACCTCGTCGACTCTCCAGCCCGTTGTTGTGTGGAAGCGGCTCTGCTCTGCAGGGGCCGCCTGGCCAGGCTCAATGATCGCTGGAAGAGACAGGGCAAGACCCTCATCTTCCAGACCTCCATCGGCATCGACTACGGCGAGGTGTTGGTCGGCAACATCGGTGCCAGCGAGCGCGTGAACTACACCATCGTGGGCGACCGTGTGACTCTTGCCAGTCGTGTCGAGAGGGTGAACAGGACCTACGGCACCAGAGTGCTAGCCACCCGTGCTCTGATCGAAGCCCTCGGCACGGATGTGGATCGTTACGTGGTGGTCAAGGTCGATCGGACCCGTCTGCGCGGTTTCCGCGATCCGATCGATGTCTACGAGATCCGCGGCCACTGGGATTCAGCCCAGGAAGAGGAGAAGCGTTTCTCGTCCGTTTTCAACCGGGCCATCGCAGCCTATGAACAGGGTGACACCGCCGCCGCGGTCGATGCTCTGGCAGGTGTATCCGCCACCTACCGCCACCTTCCCTATGTCCACCAGCTGCAGGAGCGCTGCAGGGCCTGGGGAGAAGACCGTAAACCCCTGGCTGAGGCCTGAGGAGCGATGGGTCTGCTTTTCCTCCACAGGATCGGCCCCAGCAGCGTTCATGGCACGGGCCTTTTCAGCGCCGTTGCCCTGGAGGCCGGTGCGATCCTCTGGCGCTTTGAGCCCGGACTCGAGGAGCGATGCCTGCTGAGGGACCTGCCACCGGGAGAGTGCAGAAGGCTGCTGCACTACGGCTACGTCAATCCACAGCATCCCGAATGGCTGGTGATCTGCGGGGACGATGCCCGCTACTGGAACTTTCCCCCACCTGGCGAGCCACCGAACACCCGCCTGGGCTCGCTGCTCCATGCCGGCGAGCCGGTCGTGGTCGCCGCAAGGTCCATCGCGGCCGGAGAGGAGCTGCTCATCGAACCGGGCTCCGATGCCGACTACCACCGCAAGATGGGGATGAGACCCCATCACAGGCGAAGAAGTGGAGCGAATCTCTTCGGACACTTCCCATTGGTGCTTCCCGTTACCGGCGAGACCGCTGCAAGACATCCATGAACGGAATCACTGTCCTGAGATGGACGCTGACGTTCCTCCTGCTGATCCTGGCCTGGACGGGCATGGCCTACGGCATCCACAGGCTGGCACACCACAGTGGACGCTGGAACCTGCTGAACCGCCTGCATCGTGCTCACCACCATCCCGACTATCTGAACCATCAACGGAGCTTCCGCTGGCACCATTTTCTCCTGTGTTTCGGCAGCCTCGAGGAGACGCTGGATGTCTGGATCACGCTCACCCTCCCGGCCCTGCTGCTCTCCTGCCTCGTTCCCAGCCATGCTCCGCTGATGCTGGGATTTCATTACCTCTACGAGATCTTCCTGAGCGACGATCGACTGGACCACAACCCCTCCCTCCGGGGGGGCGTCACGCGATGGTTCGCCTGGGGGCAGTACCACCTGGAGCACCACCGACAGCCAACGAAGCACTTCGGCCTCATCCTCACCTTCTGGGATGTCATCTTTATGAGCGGACCGGCCTCGAACGCCGTGACCACCACCGCTGCCCAGGGGTCTTGCCGCTTCACCCCAGCAGCGCATCATCGCCGCTGAAATCGGGGCTGGTGGGCATCCGCAGGGCGTAGTCGTTGGCGTAGCTGTCGGCGAGGGTGGACTCCAGGTCGTAGGCGGGCTCCCAGGCCAGTTCGCGCCGCACCCGGTGGGTGTCGGTGAGGAAATGGGCCAGCCGCAGGGGGAAGGCCTTGCGGGCCTTCTTGTCCAGCCCGGCGGGATCGAAGCTGCGGATCTCCACGCTGCCGGGATCCCTGCCGCAGGCCCTGGCGGCGGCGGCCACCAGCCCCCGGAAGGTGATGCCCTGGGAGCCTGTGCAGTTGTAGATGCGGTTGGTGGCCGCGTCCACCTCGAGGCAGCGGGCCATCGCCGCGGCCAGATCGCTCACGTGACCGAGCTGGGTGATCGTGCCGCCGTCCCCGGGCAGGGGCACCGGCCGCCCGTGGACGATGCGGTCGAAGAACCAGCTCTCCACCGGGTTGTAGTTGCCGGGCCCCACGATGTAGGTGGGCCGGAAGCTGGTGAAGGGGATGCCCTGCTGCCGCAGCCAGCTCTCGGTCTCGGCCTTGCCGGCGTGGCGGCTGGCGGGGTCGACGGCGGCGTCCTCGTCGAGCGGCCAGAGCTCGCTGTCGGCGTAGACCCCGGCCGAACTCACGTACACCAGTCGGTGGGAGGGGGGTCCGGTGCGCTCCAGCACCAGCCGGGTGTCCTCGAGCGTGCGGCCGGAGCTGTCGACGATCACGTCGAAGGATCGGTCCTGAAGGGCGGCGAGGCCTTCGGCGCTGCCGCGGTCCCCCTGCAGATGCTCCACCCCCTGGGGCACCGGCTGGCGCCCGCGCGTGAAGAGGGTGAGCGCATGGCCCGCCTGCAGCAGCAGGCTGACCAGAGGCCGGCCCACGAAGCGGGTGCCGCCCATCACCAGGATCCTCATCGCCAAGCCGTGTCGGTGCCTGCCATTCAAGCGGCCCACCCGCATCAGGGCGCGCAGGGCAGGGGGTGTCCCAGCTGCTCGAAGGGCAGAGGCAGCAGTTCCAGCACCACGGTTCCCGTCGCGGCGGCCACCGCTCCCGCCCCCGCCGCCGCCGCCGCCACGGCGCGGTAGGTCCGTCCGTCGAAGAGCAGGTCCATCCGCCCGTCGGGGGCACCGTTCAGACTGGCCGGCATGGTCAGGTCCAGCCAGCCGCGATGGCGCTGACTGATCACCTTCAGGGGCGACTGGAACAGGCCGTTCTCCGCCACCACTTCCAGGCCGCCGGGCCCGTCGCGGAAGACCATCAGGGTGCAGCCGCCGCTGGAGCAGGCGAACGACCCCACCACCACGGCCACGGTCTCCAGCTGCCCGTCGCCATCCAGGTCGAGCCGGTTATGGAGATAGCGAAGAGGGCCCACATGGTCACAGTCCGGCCGTCGGGCGGTGGCCCGGGCCTGCTCCCATTCGGTGTGATCGGGATTGCCGGCTGCGGCGGGGATGGCCGCCAGGGGGCCGGCGAACAGCCGGGCCCGAAGCGCGGCCTCGAGCCGGGGGTCGCGGCGGTCGATCGTGGGGAGTACAGGCCCAGGCGGGGCGAGGGGGGGCGGCGCGGCCCGCGGATCGGGACCCTCCGGCCCCAGCAGGGAGGGGGCTGGCGGCGCCGGGGCGCTCA
>JMRP01000068.1 GCA_000708525.1 Cyanobium sp. CACIAM 14 | reverse complement strand
CCGGTGCTGCTGGCGACCGGAGCGGGGGCCGGCCTGGGCATCGCCTTCCACTCCGTGCTGTTGGGGGTCACCTACGCCCTGGAGGAACTCTGCCGCCGGCGCTCGGCGTCGCTGATCGGCGGCACCCTGCTGATCACCAGCCTGGGGGTGGTGCTGAGTACCGCCACGGGGCTCTGGGCCGCCACTGCCGACGCAGCCCCCGCCCATCACGCCGGCATCGTCACGGTGGTGGGGCTCGAGAGCGGGTTGCTGGGCCGGATCGCGCTTCTGACCGTAGCGGCGGCCTGCCTGGGCGGGGTGTTCAGCACCTGCACCGCCTGGATGGCGAGCCGCTGGAGTCACTGGCTGGCGACGGCATCCCCGCCCCGCCTGGGGCCAGTCCCGCGGACCCTGCCCTGGGCCCTCCTGGCGGCCCTGGTGCTCAGCCTGGCGGCCGTCGCCAGCGACGGCTGGAGCCTCAACGACGGGCAGCTGCTGATCCTGCGGATGGCCTACGGCGGGGATCCGCCGGGGCTGGCGGTGCTGCCCTGGCGACTGCTGGCCTCGGTGCTGAGCATCGCCATCGGCGCGCCGGGGGGCGTGATGCACGACGCCATGTCGCTGGGGGCCCTGCTGGCCGGCCCCCTCCTCGTCGATCTGCCACCCCTGGAACGACAGCTGCTGGTGTGGACGGGAGCCACGGCCCTGTTCAGCGGCGCCTGCCGCACGCCGCTCTTCTGCGCCCTGTTCGTGACCCAGATCGCCGGCAACCCGGCCCTGACGCCGCTACTGCTGCTGGTGGCCGCCCTGGCCTCAACGATCGGCCGTCATGTGCAGAAGGACACCTGGAACGAGGTGCAACTGAAACGATGGCTAGAGACTCACAGCACAAACGAGGGAAGAAAGATGAGAGAAGCCTGAGCAGCCGGCGGCCATCGTTTCTCCCGTCAGGGAAAACAGTCAAAGCCGCCCGAAAAAGGAGGGACCGAATGACCTCACTGACGGAAATACGATAGTATTCGCGGGTTAATCCTCCACGGGTCCAGCACCCCGCGAGCACCTTCTTGTCCGCCAGCTCGTCCACGGCCAAGGCAGTCCTCACAATCAAGGCGATCCGCGAAACCACGGCAACCTTCGAAACATTCTCCCTAGGCCCCTTCTCCGGCACCCCACCCCCGTTACCCTCGACCCAACCCAGGCCAATTCCACAGGGATCCTCCATTGCCCTCACCCGCTTGCTCGTCCAGCCACGACTCATCGAGGACTCCATTGAAATCCCCTGCACCCACTGAAGACGAACCCCAGCGACTCGCGAAGCTCCGGTCCCTGTCGATCCTCGACACCGCAAAGGAAAGCAGGTTCGACCTGTTGACCCAGCTGACCCAGCGGCTCTTCAAGGTGCCGATCTCCATGGTCAGCCTCGTGGACGAGAATCGCCAGTGGTTCAAGTCTTGCATCGGCCTGGACGCCTCCGAGGCACCAAGGAGCGTGTCCTTCTGCGGCCATGCGATCCTCGGCAGCGATGTGCTGATCGTCGAGGATGCCCTCAAGGATGACCGTTTCTTTGACAATCCGCTGGTGCTGGGGGACCCCCACATCCGCTTCTATGCCGGTTGCCCCCTGATCGTCGACTACCGCAAGCTGGGTACCCTCTGCATCATCGACCGCAAACCCCGTTCGCTGGATGCGGAACAGATCCAGACCCTCAAGGATCTGGCGTCAATGGTCGAGCGTGAACTGTCGGCCACGCTCCTGGCCACCAAGGACGAACTGACCGGCCTCTCCAACCGTCGCGGATTCCTGGCGCTGGCCCAGCAGAGTCTGCAGCTCTGCACCAGGCAGGCGATCCCCGTGTGTCTGCTCTATCTGGATCTGGATCACCTCAAGGAGATCAACGACAGTCATGGCCATCAGGAGGGGGACCGGGCCCTGATCACCTTTGCCGATCGGATCCAGCATGTCTGTCGCGATTCCGATGTCATGGCCAGACTCGGCGGCGATGAATTCACGGTGCTTCTCATCAATGCCACCCGGCCACAGGCCGAGAAGGTCATCGATCGGCTGAAGGACGCCCTGACCCACGACAACAGATTGTCGGGGAAGGATTATGCCATCGATTTTTCCTACGGAATCATGGCCTTCCAACCGGAAAAACACGAAACGATCGCGGAGCTTCTCGCCGATGCCGATGCGCTGATGTACGACCTCAAGCGCCTCCGCCATTACGAGCTGGACGACGACGATGGCGACGCCAAGGCCAGTGCGCTTCGCGGGGAAGCCTCATGGGCCGGATTCGCCGCCAGATTCCAGGGGGGCGTGGGCTGACGGGGGTCCCTCCTGACTCCAGCCGGCCCGGCGACCCCCAAGCAGACAACTCAAGGCATCGGAGACCTTCATTGCGGCCGAGACGCGTACCAGCGCTCGACCCTGTAGCCAAGGATCACCAGCAGCACCACCAGCCAGAACCACACCTCCGGTGGATTGGCGTTGCAGAGCACCACCAGCAGCACCGTTTCGCCGATCAGCCAGGGGAGCTCCCGACGCAGCAGGGGATTGCGGATCCGCAGCCAGCGGCGCCGGGTCATGGCAGCGCGAGCGGCTGGCGCAGGGAGGGCTGATCCCAGAAGCGATCGATGCGCAGGCTGCGGTAGCCCCCGGTCAGGGAGCGCAGACCGGGCAGCACGTAGGTGATCGGGGTGCGCCACTCCACGTAGGCGTGGCCGGCGATCGTGAGTCCCTCGCGGACCGGAAACACCCCACTGCCCTTCGAAAGGGTCCAGAGGTAGCCGTCCCGGCTGCCGAGATCCTTCTCAAGGACGATCTCCGTCCGCATCACCGGGCCCCGCCGAAGCAGCTCACGCGCCAGCTGGGGATTGCCGATCGTGGTGGAGATGTCTTCCTCCGTGGCCGGCAGGGGAAGCACCTGGCGCACCCGGCCGACGATCCCACCGAAGCGGCCGCGCTGATCCCAGAGGGGCACCACCTCCACCGGCAGACCCACCGGCAGGCGGCGGGCATCGGCGGGAGCGAAATAGGCCACGGCCCGCAGACCGGGGGTCCCGCCGGCGCCGGTCAGGGGACGTCCGAGGGTGCCCAGGCGCTGGCCGGTCGCGACCGTCTGCCCGGGGATCACCTGCAGATCCAGCACCGTGCCGTCCCGGTCGGCGATCACCTGGCCGTCGTAGGCCAGGCGGGCCTCGGTGACCCGGATCTGACGACGGAGGTCGTCGATCCGAAACCGGCGTTGCAGGGCCTCGGTCTGAACCTCCAGCTTCACCTTCTGGTACCGGCTCAGCAGGTCCTTCTCCTCGATCCGGACCCCGTCGAGGCTGACGCTGGTGCTGGTCAGGCCCTGCTCCGCCGCCACCACCTCGGCGGCCAGGGGCGCCACCACCTCCCGGCCGCTGAGCCAGCGCAGCCGGCGCACCTTCTCGGCATAGGTGGCCCCCAGTGCCTCGTAGCGGCGCCGGTCCTGGGCGAGTTTGGCCAGGGCCGTGTCGAGGCTCAGCTTCTCGCTGGCGAGACGCAGGGCGTCGCGCCGGTCGAGTTCCCGGTCGTGGCGCTCCAGCTGCGCCAGGTTGCCCCGCTGCTGCTGCAGTTGGCGCTCCAGCACCGGCAGATAGAGCTCCATCAGCACCTGCCCCCTGCGGACGCTGTCGCCCACGGCCACCCGCAGGCGGCGCACCTGGCCGCCGGAGCGGGCATCGAGCAGACCGGCCCCATCGGGATAGAGCAGCACGCCCTGGCCCATCACCTCGGTGGGCACGGGCCAGAACAGCACCCACACTCCCAGCGCTCCACCCATCGCCGCCAGGCAGACCCCCACCTGGCCCCGATCCCCCAGACCGCGCCAGCGCCGCCAGAGAGCGGTCAGCGGCCTGACGGGCCGCCGGACGCCGGAGGCAGGAGCAGAGGAATCCATCGGCGCCAGCATGCAGGATGGACGATCGCCTGTCAGCCCGGCACGGTCCCCAGTCTGGCCAGGGTGGAAGCGTCCGCGGTCCCGGCGATGACCTCCGCCAGCAGGGGGGCCAGCACCGGCACCTGGGCGAAGGCTCCGGCGAAGCCGCAGAAGGCGTGGAGGCCCGGCGGGCCGGGAAGCGGTCCCACCAGAGGGACACCCCCGGCGCAGAAGGCCACCTGCACCTGGCGGTAGGGGCCCGGAAGACGCGCCAGGATCGGATCGAGCCGGGCGAGCCCTTGGCGCAGGCGGACCTCCATCAGATCCGCCGCCGGTGGCGCGCCCCGCTCCAGACCCGGCCGCACCAGGCTGATCTGCCCCAGCAACAGGCCCTCCCCCCAGGGGGCGAAGCCCGCATCCACGATCCAGCGCTCCTCCCGCAACGACGGGGCTTGACCCTCCAGCTCCGGCCGTCGCCAGTGCCGGGGCTGCACCAGGCGCCGATGGAGGGCATGGCGCACCCAGGGGGTGGGCGGAGGCTGCGGCAGCACGGAGCGCTCCGGCAGAGCCAGGACGCCGGCCCAGCTGGTCCGCAGACGCGCCGGCAACCCCGGGGCGAGGGAGCGGCAGCCGGCGCCGGCCGCCAGCACCACCTGATCGGCCCGCAGCACGGCCCCGGAGGCCAGCGCCAGCTGCCATCCTCCGGCCACGGACCTGGGCGGCCCGGCCACCTGCTCCCGATGGAGGCGGACGCCGGCAGCCACCAGCAGCCGAGGCAGGGCGGCCATCAACGCCTGGCTGTCGACCTGGGCGAAGCGGGACCGCAGCAGAGCCGTGGTCCAGCCGCCACCATGGAGGCGCAGGCCGCAGCCGCGCCAGCCGAGGGCCCCGTGGCGCGCCTGCAGCCTGCGCCAGCGGCCGGGGGCCCGGCGCAGCAGCCCGGCGAGCGGGCCGGGAGCCCCGGCCCACCAAGCCACCCCGCCGTAGCTCAGGGCGGTGGCCGTGGCCGACCCGTCATCCAGCAGGGTCACGGTCAGGTCCCGCTCCACCAGCTCAAGGGCCAGGAGGCTGCCGGCGAGTCCGCCGCCCACCACGGCCACCACGGCGGCGGGGCGGCCTCCCTGCCCAGGGGCGGACACCGTCAGATCTGCAGGGTGAAGGAGCGGATCACCGCGGCGAAGAGGCCCTTCACCTTGTTCCAGCGCGCTTCGTTGGTGCTGGCGGCGAAGGTGTAGAGGCGGCCCCGGTCCACCACGACGGTGGCCAGTTCATGGCGGTCCCGGTCGGCGAGATGGACCCGGTATTCCAGGTCGTAGTAGGTGTGCCCCGCCTGCTCCCGCTCCTGGGCTTCCACCAGCTCGGCGTCGCGACCGCTGCCCTCCGGCGAGATCACGCTGCGGCGGAGGGTCTCGCCCACCTCCACGGCGCTGCCCAGCTGGCTCAGATCCCGGTCGGGGGTGACCTCGGAGACCACCAGACTGAGGGTCTCGTCGCTGTTGATCAGGTCGTGGAAGACCACCTGGGGACCGTTGCTCACCTGAACCCGGGTCCAGCCGGTGGGATAGAGGAAGGCGTAACGGCCATCGGGACTCTGGAAGGAGTTCAGACCCGCGGCGGCGGCACTGCAGCCCACCAGCACCAGGCTCAGCAGCAGACCCGCGAGCAGCGGGCCGAGCCCGCGGGAGCGACGGGCGGTTGCCGCGGCCGGCGGCTCGACGGGGAGTGGGGCGGCTGGGAATCCCATGGCACAGGGCGAGGCAGGGGAACGGGCGGGTACCGGCGCCATCCTGACCCGGCGGCCTCCTGCCCGGCGCCGCGGACGTTCCACCCGGCCTGGCAGGACCCGTAGATTCCCCTCAGCTGCTGCGCTCCGCTGAGCGGTTTCACCCGACCCCTGGCCCGGCTGATCGATCAGTTCGAACGGCTTCCGGGCATCGGACCGCGCACGGCCCAGCGGCTGGCCCTTCATCTGCTGCGCCAGCCGGAGGAGCAGATCCGCAGCTTCGCCGACGCCCTGCTGGCCGCCCGCAGCCAGGTGGGCCAGTGCCGCCGCTGCTTCCATCTGTCGGCCGAGGAGCTCTGCGAGATCTGCCGCAACGAGGAGCGGAGCAACGGCCAGATCTGCGTGGTGGCCGATTCGCGCGACCTGCTGGCGATGGAACGCACCCGTGAATTCCACGGGGCTTACCACGTGCTGGGCGGGCTGATCTCGCCGATGGATGGGGTGGGACCGGAGCTGCTGCAGATCCAGCCGCTGGTGGAGCGGGTGGACCGGGACGGCGTCACCGAGGTGATCCTGGCCCTCACGCCCAGCGTCGAGGGGGACACCACCAGCCTGTACCTGGCCCGGCTGCTGAAGCCCTTCACCAGCGTCACCCGCATCGCCTACGGCCTGCCGGTGGGAGGCGAACTGGAGTACGCCGACGAGGTGACCCTGGCCCGGGCGTTCGAGGGACGCCGCCGGATGGAATGAGCCGGGCCGCATGAGCAGCACGAGCCGCTACAGGGCCATCCCGCCGGCAGAGCGCCTGCCGGAGTGGATCCGCACGCCGATCGGCGACGCCAGCGCCCTCGCCGGGGTGCAGGCGGTGGTGAAGCAGATGCGGCTGCACACGATCTGCGAGGAGGGGCGCTGCCCCAACCGCGGCGAGTGCTACGCGGCCGGCACGGCCACATTCCTGCTGGGGGGATCGGTCTGCACCCGCAGCTGCGCCTTCTGCCAGGTGGAGAAGGGGGCGCCGCCCTCTCCCGCCGACCCCGCCGAAGCCGACCGGGTGGCCGAGGCGGTCCGGACCCTGGGTCTGCGCTACGTGGTGCTCACCGCCGTTGCCCGCGACGATCTTCCCGATCACGGCGCCGGGATGTTCACGGCCGCCATGGCCGCCATCCGCCGGCTGGTTCCCGACGTGTCGATCGAGGTGCTCACCCCGGATTTCTGGGGCGGCCACCGGCAGGCGGCCGACGGGGTCGCGGCGCAGCGTCATCGCCTGGCGACGGTGTTGGCGGCACAGCCGGTGTGCTTCAACCACAACCTCGAGACCGTCGAACGGCTGCAGGGTGAAGTGCGCCGCGGCGCCACCTACCGCCGCTCGCTGGAGCTGCTGGCCGCCGCCCGGGAGCTGGCGCCGGAGATCCCCACCAAATCCGGCCTGATGCTGGGGCTGGGCGAGAGCCGCCAGGAGGTGGTGGCGGCGCTCCAGGATCTGCGCCGTGTGGG
>JMRP01000067.1 GCA_000708525.1 Cyanobium sp. CACIAM 14 | reverse complement strand
CCTAGTGCCTCCGGCACGCTCGGGCTGCGCCCTCGGTAAGAGCACTGTGAAGTCCGAGATGCCCAGGACCCCAGCCCGGTGCTCCTGCAGGAACATCACCTCCCTGGCCGGGCCGCAGAGCGCCCGCCACTGCTCGACGCGGCGCTGCAGGGTGCGTTTGCGCCGGTACCACTCCTGCCCCGGCCGGATCTGCTCCAGGTGCAGCAGCAGGGTCTGGGGTTCCAGCTACGGAGCCTTCTCCAGCATGGGAACAAGCACGCTCTCCCAGACGTCGGCCAGCGGATCGGCACGGGGTCGCCACTGGCGCACCCGCCGCTGCTGCTGCCCCTGGGGCTGGAGATCCCCCCGTTCGATGCGCTGGGCGCTGCGCACCGAGATCCCCACCGCATCAGCGGCGATCTGCTGGCTGAGGCCATCGGCCCGTTTGGCCATGTACCGCTCCTTGATCCGCAACGACAGAGGGGCGGGCATCGCGGGGCTCCAGACCGGCATCGGGGCCCTGTCGTCGCGTCCTGAGACCCGCCGATGTAGTTGCGCGGTCCCGCCTATCTAATCGTCGCCGGACACATGATCCACTCAGTCGTCACCACTTCTGCCAACATGCATGACCTCACTCCGGTAGCCGCTCTGCTGCATGGCGATGAGACGGTGGTCTATGCCGAGGATGGTTACCAAGGCATCGCCAAAAGGTCCGAGATGGCTGGTAAGCCAACGATGTTTCGTGTTGCGATGCGTCCAGGCAAGCGCCGAGCCCTGCCCGATACGCCAGAAGGCAAGCTGCTGGATCTGATCGAAATAGCCAAAGCCCACATTCGCGCCAAAGGCGAGCATCCCTTCCGGGTGATCAAACAGCAGTTCGGCTTTGAGAAGACCAAGCTGCGTGGTATGGCCAAGAACCGCTGCAAGTTCAACGTACTCGCAGCGCTGGCCAATCTGTTCCTGGCAAGACGGCAGCTACTTGTGGTGCCATGAACGAAGGACAGGTGTACTCGGAGGGCCGAGATTACCCTCCTAAGCCACGTAAACGAAGGAGCAAAGAGAGGTGATTGCTCGTCATCCAGGTTCTGGAGTCAAACGAGAGGCCAAGCCATCGAGAAATTGCCCTCAGCGAAATCTTTAACCTCCTGTTGCCCAGAGATTCCTTAGGAGAGGATTTCAAATTTAATAACTTGAGGGCTTCCGGCTGGCAGTGGGGCTGAAGTTGCAAAAACCTGGAGCAGAGATGCCGCTTCAAACAAAGACGCAGGCAACATCGCCATTCTGAGAAAGATGCAGCTAATATCGCCACTACGAGAAACAATAAATACAGCTAGACTATGCCATGACAAGGCTGTTGAGGCAAGACAGGCGGCTCCCGCTGCATCACTGCTCCACTGTCGACTGAAGATGTAAACATCCCCGGCTCCGTCACAGGTGAAGGAACTGCCTGTGAACGGATCTGTACCGGTCATTCCGATCGAGCTGCGCATGCCGGCGGTGCACTGCTTGGCGAGTGCCTGAGCTTCACTGATCATGGAGGCCGCTTCGGCTCGAGCCCTGGAGCGAAGATACTGGGGCAGCACAACAGCTGAAAGAACACCGACGATGGCTACCACGACCATCAACTCAAGAAGAGTGAAACCTCGCAGAAACCGATCTTTACACCGGGTGACTCTGGCTCGCAGGCCGGAAGAATGAAACAACCGCCGACGAGAGGCAGTGAGTCGCTCAAGCATGTTGGGATCTGAACCCGGGCGAAAGGGGGAGCGGAAGAGCCACTGAAGACTCGTAGAGAGACAGAATCTTTAATGAAGATTCTAGCGAGTATCCTGAGAATTGCACACTGGGCGAGGCCAAGCCGATAAGAAACTCTCATATTTTTCTACCCCGATACTGCAGTCGTCCGCGACCCATTCAAAGCATGGCCGTCGCGAATACCCAGCTTGCCTCGGCAGATGGGCCGGCTGGTCACACCATCCGCTCAGGCCTGACCCAGCGGTCGAAGTCCTCGGCGCTGATCTCTCCGAGGACCAGGGCCGCCTCCCTCAGGCTCAGCCGGTGCTGGTGAGCATGCCGGGCGATGGCGCAGGCCCGGTCATAGCCGATGGCCGGCGTCAGGGCCGTCACCAGCATCAGGCTCCGGTCCCGCAGGGCTTCGATGTGGGCCACATCGGCACGGAGCCCCTCGATGCAGAGCTCCCGGAACGTGGTGGCGCTCCCCGCCAGCAGGGCGATGCTCTCCAGCAGGTTGTGGGCGATCAGCGGCTTGAACACGTTGAGCTCGAAGTTCCCCTGGCTCGCCGCCATCTGCACGGCCGTGTTGTTGCCCATCACCTGCACGGCCACCATGGTGAGGCTCTCGCACTGGGTGGGATTCACCTTGCCGGGCATGATGCTGGAGCCGGGCTCGTTCTCCGGCAGCACCAGCTCACCGAGGCCGCAGCGGGGGCCACTGGCCAGCCAGCGGATGTCGTTGGCGATCTTGATCAGGCTGCCCGCCAGCACCGTGAGGGCGCCATGGGCCGCGGCCAGGCCTTCCTGGCCGGCCAGGGCCTGGAACTTGTTGGAGGCACTGACGAAGGGCAGGCCGATGCGCTCCGACAGCCTGGTCGCCACCGCTTCGCCGAAGCCGGCGGGAGCGTTCAGGCCGGTGCCCACGGCCGTGCCACCGATGGCCAGCTGCAGCACCTGGGGAAGCGTGGCCCGCAGCCCGTCGAGCCCCAGCTCGAGCTGGGCGGCGTAGCCGCTGAATTCCTGGCCCAGGCTGAGCGGCACCGCATCCTGCAGGTGGGTGCGACCGATCTTGATCACCCCCGCGAACTCCTCCGCCCTGCCCCGAAGGGCGTCGACGAGCGCCTCCAGGCTGGGGATCAGCCGCCGCTGCAGCTCGATCGCCACGGCGATGTGCATGGCGGCGGGAAAGGTGTCGTTGCTCGACTGGCTGAGGTTGACGTGATCGTTCGGATGCACCGGCGTCTTGCTGCCCAGCACGCCACCGGCGGCGGCGATGGCCCGGTTGGCGATCACCTCGTTGACGTTCATGTTCGTCTGGGTGCCCGACCCGGTCTGCCAGACCCGCAGGGGGAACTCCGCATCCAGCCGCCCCTGGGCCACCTCCTCGGCCGCCGCCACGATCAGGGTGGCCAGGTGATGCGGCAGCACCCCGCTGGCGGCGTTCACCTCGGCACAGGCGGCCTTGAGCTGGCCGAAGGCATGGATCACCTCGATCGGCATCAGGGTGCCGAAGGGGAAGTTGCGGAGAGAGCGCTGGGTCTGGGCGCCCCAGAGGTGGGCGGCCGGCACCTCCACCGGGCCGAGGCTGTCGGTTTCGGTGCGTGTGGCCTGCATCAGCGGGACGCCACGACTTCGCTGTTGAGTTCGTTGAAGCTGAGGGTGGCGCTGCTGCCCGCCCCAGGAGGCAGGGGCACGCCGGTGGCGTCACTCACGGCGGCGTTGATGGCATCGACGCTCACCTGACCGTGACGATCGAAGACCACCCGGCCATCCCGATCGAGAACCACCACCTGGGGAATCAGGCCGTCCCAGTAATGGGCGGGATCGTCGGCACCCCCATCGGGACGGTTCTGGAGAGGATCTGTGACCAGGGGGATCAGGTCGATGCGGTTGCCCCAGAGGCGTTGAAGCTCCGAGACCACCGGCGAGAACTGTTTGCTGGCGGCGCTGTCATCGAGGTAGAAGACCAGCACCGCCACCCGATGGGCCGCCAGGGACTGGGCCAGGCTGCTGCGCGGCGGCACCAGGGATCCGTTGCCGGCATAGAGCGCGTAGATGTTGCCGTCGTAGCGGTCGTTGTCCAGGCTGGCCGAGGCGGCAGCCGGCTCCCAGACCAGCCCCACCACCAGGCTCAGAACCAGCGCCCACAGACCGGCACGGAAACGGCTCAGCAAACGGGGCAAGGGCATGGCGGCAGGTGCGGCCATTGTGCCGTGCGCCCCATGGCGTTTGCCCGGTGGGATCTCCTGTGACCGGTGTCGACTGTGTCCGGGGTCGCGGCCCGGGCGACGGGCGCCGTTCAGCCTCGGTGGAGACTGCGGCCCATTCCCTGGACAATGCCGCGGCCCACAAGCCCGATCGCCTTGCCCACCACCTGGGTGAGCAGCACCACCAGCAGATCCCCCAGCCGCCGGAGCAGACCCTGGAGCTGGGGGGCCAGGGCATCACGGGCTTCCAGGGCCAGGGTGACGGCCTGCTGAACCCAGCCGAGCTGGCGCAGCTCGGCGTCACGGGGTTCGGTGAGGTCGACGCGGTCGATCGCCGCCGGGCCAAGGCGGTAGAGGGGGCGGCGGCTTTCGTAGAGATGGATCGGCCGCTCGAACCAGCTGCTCCAGCGCTGCTGGGCATTGAGCTGGTTGCGGAGCCGTTCCAGATTGCGGGTGGCGAGCAGGTCGGGACGCAGCAGGTAGCGCCGCAGTTCGGGCCATTCGGCACACGCCGCCAGCACCTCGGCGCTGATCAGTTCGGCGTTGCGCACCAGCCAGTTGCTGAGCAGGAGTTCCAGGTAGAGGACCGCCTGCGGCTCGTCGGGGGACAGAAGCCGGCCTTCCACCAGCAGGGGTCGAGCCTGGAGCAGGGGCTGGAGCATGGCCATGGGGTCAGGGAGCTCCTCGTCGTCCCCCTCCAGCTGGCTGCGTCGGAGCAAGGTCTCCGCCACCGGGGAGAGCTTGCCCTCCATGGGCAGCTGCACGTAGGAACCGGCCATCTGGCGCAGGGCCTGCTGACGCAGCTGAGGCTGAAGCTCCCGCCACAGGGCATCCAGCCGCTCCCCGCGGGGATCGTCCTGCAGCAGGCGGCTGCGCAATTGCTCGAACTGCTCCAACAAGCCCAGCAGCAGGTCGCTGCGGCGGGAGGGGTGGAGACCGTCGAGGGCCAGCAGCTGGCCGCTTCGGTTGCCCGGCCCGGCGGCGGCGGCCTCGGCGAGCCGGTGCCGCAGGGCCTCCCAGAGTCCGTCGGCGGTGCGCTGCCGCAGGGTGATCGCGACCGTCTCTCCCCCGCCGGGACCCTGGGGATCGGCAGCCTCCTCGTCAACGGGCCCGGCCGGGGCGACGGCCCCCCAGGCCATGCCGATCGGCCCCCAGAGCCAGAGGAGCAGCCGGCGGGCCATGCGTAGTTCCCGCACCCGGCCCTGCAGGAGCAGCAGGGGCAGCAGCCGGTCCGGCGGCGGATCCAGCAGGCCCAGACACAGCCGCAGTTCAGCGTCGATCTGCTGCAGCCCGCTCAGCAGCAGCCACTGCCCCAGCCCCAGCGGGGGGACTGGAGCAGCGACCTCCGCGCGGGGGGCCGGGGTGATGGAGAGCACCCGGCCTCCGGCCAGCAGGGTGGCCACCGCCTCCCGCACTCCCTCCTCCTCCACCGGCTCGAGCAGACCCTGGGCCGGCAGCTGCAGCAGGAGATCACGGCCATAGGGATGGCCATGGGGCAGCAGCAGGAGAAGAGGGGCCGGATTCCAGCGCTCCAGCAGCCGGCGGATCTCGGCGTCGAGGGCCTGAGGCTCCGGTGGGCTGCCGAGACACCAGAGGATCAGCTGGGGGGAGATTCCAGGCGCATCACTCGCCACCACCTCCCCGCAGGGGGGATCCTTCTGGAGCCAGCTGATGATCCCGGCACGCTGGAGGGGGTCGGCGAACAGCAGCAGCTGGGGGAGGGACTGGGCCGGTCGTCGACGCACGTTCCCTGGATGGGGTCGGCCAGACGGTAACGAAAACGCACGGTGTTCTCCAGTGCGGTCGGCTCAGCTCCGGCGGCGGCGACCGCAGAGATGCAGGGTGTAGGACTCGATCGCGAAGCCGGTGTGCTGCTCGATCTGGCGGAGCAGCGCGTCGGGAAGGAGCACATCGAGATCGATGATCTCGCCCGATTCCGTGCAGGTGAGATGGCTGTGGGGGTCGGCCCGGTAGCCGTAGAGACGACCATTGGCACGATCCAGGCACTCGATCACACCGGCCGACTGCAACGCCTCCAGGTTCTGGTAGACGGAGGTATGGCCGATGTTCCGGCCCTGATCGTTCAGCTTCTCGAAGATGTCCCTGGCGCTCAGATGGCTCTTCTCGGCCCACAGAAGATCGAGCACCATGCGTCTCTGACGGCTCAGACGCATCCCCAGGTCCCGGCAGCGGCGGTAGACCTCCTCGACCCCCGCTGGAGCCGGAAGCGCCATCGCGGCGATGGCTCTGGGGGGGAGGGTCAGCAATCGGTGCCGGCATGCACAGTGGATCTGTTATAGGCCAATCACCAAGGCAGCGACACGGAAGGGTCTTCTTCCGGCCAGTTCCCGAGGCCGGTTCTTCAGGCGAGCGGAAGGCGGAGGGGATCCTGCAGCCTCCCCTCGCCGAGAGCCTGAACAGCTTCGGCCAGATCCAACCGGCCGTCATAGAGCGCTCGGCCGACGATCACCCCTTCCACCCCCATCGATTCCAGGCTGAGGAGGCTGAGCAGATCCGTGAGGCCCCCGACGCCGCCGGAGGCGATCACCGGGATCGAGGACGCCTGGGCCATGGCCCTCAGCGCCTCCAGGTTCGGGCCCTCCAGGGTGCCGTCGGTGGCGATGTCGGTGCTGATGATCGCCGCCACGCCGGAGCCTTCCAGGGCGGCGGCCAGGGCGGTGGCCTCGACGCTGCTCTGCTCGATCCAGCCGCGGGTGGCCACCCTGCCGTCCTTGGCATCGATCCCCACCACGATCCGGTCCGGATGGCGCTCGGCCAGGCGGCGCACCAGGTCCGGGTCCTCGACGGCGACCGTTCCCAGGATCACCCGATCGAGGCCCCAGCCCAGCAGCTCTTCGGCCCGTTCCGCCGAACGCACACCGCCCCCCAGCTGAACCGGGATCGCCAGGGCCTCGATGATCGCCCGCACCGCCCGGTCATTGCAGGGTTCCCCGCGCCGGGCGCCATCGAGGTCCACCAGATGCAGCCGCGGGGCGCCCTGCCGCTGCCATTCCAGGGCCTGGGCGACGGGATCGTCGCTGAAGCGGGTGACCCGGTCGTAGTCGCCCTGATGCAGACGCACGCAATGCCCGTCGAGCAGATCGATGGCGGGGATGACTTGCATGGGGGAGGGGAGAATGCCGACCAGGAGATCCCATCCTCCGCCAGCACGTCGACCCTGCCGTACCCAGCGGCCACTGACTTCCCCCCAGCGATGACCCTGCCGCCTCCCGTGCTCGCTCCGGACGACTGGCGCCGCCTCCGGGATGCCCTCCGCTACCAGGGCCGCGATCTGCATCACCGCTCCTACGCGGTGGATGCTCGCCGCCGCGAGCTGCTCTGGGAGGAGATGGACCGCTGCCTGGCGCTGGCCGACCGCATCGAGCAGTACCTGCAGGCGGCCGAAGCGGCGGAGTCCCGCGGGTGTGCCGGCATGCGGGCAAGGCTGCAGCCACCGGACTAGGTTTCGCCCATTCGCCGGCGACGGCACTCGCGAGGCCTCGGTCTTCCTTCGATGTCGCCGCTGACGACCTCGCCGCTGCGACTGTCCGCTCTCCTGCTGCTGACGGGATGCTGGGCTCCCGTCCTGGCCCAGCCGCTGGTCCCCCCTCCCC
>JMRP01000066.1 GCA_000708525.1 Cyanobium sp. CACIAM 14 | reverse complement strand
CGGGACGGCACACTAGCAGAATCCGGGCGATCGCCCGAATGATCTGCGGAGCGTCGAAGTAGTCGCCGTGGTCGATCGGACGGTTGGTGAGCAGTGTGGCGTTGTGACCGGTCATGTTGGGTGGTGCCAGAGAGGGCAGGGGATTGAGCCCGAGGCTGCTTTCCCAACGCCTCTCCAGGTCAGGACCGGTGAGCCGCTCCTTGAGTTTGCTGAGCGGCTCGCGGAGGGCCTCCTTCTCGAGCACCGAGGCCTTGAGAGCGCTGTCGTGACGGGAATAGAACAGGTGGGTGTGGCCCACCAGGTGTTTCAATCCGCCATAAAAGGGGCCGTTGTACTCGAGTTGTCCGGTGATGGCCACCCGCCCATCCTGCAGCTCCACCTTGCCGCATTGAGTGACTTCCCTGCGTTCCACATCCGGCGCTAGCATGATGTAGAGATCGAGGAAGGAATCGTCGTCCTCCTGAATCAGCTCACCGCGATCATTCTTGCGACGGCGCTCCAGGCGTTTCCTCAGGGCTTCGCCGATGGGGGTTTGTTCGTAGGCCTGGCGGGGCCAATGCAGTTTGTTGACAAGATCCGACAGCATCGTGCAAGTGAGGTAGTTGCCCATGCTGTGTGCGATCACGCTGACTTTCGTGGATGGGTTCCTGGAGCGGATCAGGCCGATCAGGTTGGCCAGTGCTGCCGTGGACTGGGTGGCCTCATTGCGGTCTGACTGATAGGCCAGCAAGCTGCCGTCGGAGGGCCAGGAGAAGCCGATGAAGACGATCTTCTCCCGCCCCGCGGCCATGCCAAATTCCTCCGGCGTCATCACCAGCAGCCCCCCCTGGCGCGCCACTTCCTGTTGCACCGCCTCCGCCAGCAGCGAAAACGAGGTGATCGCGCCATGCAGCGGCACGTTGAAGCCGTGGATGCCGATCACCACTTGGCGGATGCTTGGATCCGCGAGCATCTCCGCGAGCACCTCCTGCTGGGAATCCTGGATCACGGCTTCCAGAGGAATGAAGGTGGGATCGGTGCTGCCCAGGTACTGGGCCATGCAGCGGTCGGTGTCGACCCAGTGATAGCCCCCATCCTGAAGCCTGATGCGCTCCTTCTCCTGGAAACGATTGCCGAGTCGTTCGCGATCGCGATTGGTGGCGAAGTATCGGATCGTGCGTCCCATGGGATTGATGCGTCCTCAAGATCAATGTGGCAGCGCTGCGGCAAGGGGTGGCCAGTGGCTCACGTGCCGAAGGGAAACGTTGCTCTAACCTCCCAGTCCCCGCTGCCTGACTTGGTGGAACCGTCGCGGCTGTGAAGAACGTCACGCTTTCCCCCCAGGCCCGATGGCTTCCTCCAGCCTGGACAACAGGGCTTCCTTGGTGGAACGGTTGTCGATCACCACGTCCGCCAGTGCCCGCTTGCGTTTCAGCGGCCACTGGGCGGCGATGCGCCTGCGGGCCTCGGCTTCGCTGAGTTGATCGCGTCGCCTCAACCGCCGCAGCTGGTCGGCCTCCTCGCAGTCCACCAGCCATATCTCGTCGCACAGGCCTTCCAGCCCGGCTTCGAACAGCAGTGGGATCATCAGCACCACCAACGGTTCGGCGGCGAGCCGCTGGAGCTCCTGGTCGAAGCGCGCGCGCACGAGCGGGTGCACCAGCCCCTCCAGCCAGGCCCTCTCGCCCGCGTCGGCGAACACGATCCGTGCCAGCGCGGCGCGATCGACGCGGACCGGCTCGCCGCCGGCCACCGACGCCCCATAGCGGGCCGCCACCGCCGCCGCCCCGGAACTGCCGGGGGCCAGGGCCTCGCGGGCGTACCGATCGGCATCCAGCACCGGCAGCTGGAACCGTTCCTCCAGCAGCCGCCCCACCGTGCTCTTGCCGGTGGCGATGCCGCCGGTGAGGCCGATGCGGCGCTGGGGCATGGGCGGTGGGAAGGGGCGGGGTGGGGAGCACTCTGCTCCTTGGATCCCCCGTTGTGGCCGGACCCTCAGGGGATGCCTAGCGTCCGCGCCAGATCCTGGCGATGACGTGCAGCTGTTCAGTGCCTGGTCCGAACGCCAGGCGCATCTGGTTCGCTGGCTGCTGTTGCTCGGCTGGCTCGGGCTGATCCTCTCCCTGCTGGTTCCAGGCGCCGACCCCTGGCCCTTCGAGATCAACCACTGCGGCCCTCTGAGGGAGTGTCACCACCACGAGGGCAACCAGATCTTCTGGGGGATGGTGGTGCCCGCCGGGCTGCTGATCCTGGTGGTGCTCAGCCACGAGGTCTGGCGCCGCATCTGCCCCCTGGCCTACCTCTCCCAGCTCTTCCGGGCTCTGCACCGGCAGCGCACAGTGCCCGGCCGCGGCGGGCGGAGGGAAGTGGTGAGGATCGACGCGGACTCCTGGCTGGGTCGGCATCACGTGCAGCTGCAGTGGAGCCTGTTCATCGCGGGTCTGTGCCTGCGCCTGCTGGTCGTCAACAGCAGCACCCTGGGCCTCGGCCTGTTCCTGGCGCTGACGGCGGCAGCGGCCCTGGTGGTGGGCTGGGCCTATGGCGGCAAGGCCTGGTGTCAGTACTTCTGCCCGATGGCACCGGTGCAGACCGTGGTCACCGGCCCCCGCAGCCTGCTGGGCAGCCCGGCCCATCTCGACACCGGTTCGCGCCTCACCCAGTCGATGTGCCGCACCATCGGCGAAAACGGCAAGCTGCAGAGCGCCTGCGTCGCCTGTCAGGCCCCATGCATCGACATCGACTCGGAGCGGGCCTACTGGCAGACCTTCACCGGCAAGCGCGGCCTCCATTGGGCCTGGTACTCCTACCCGGGGCTGGTTCTGGGATTCTTCCTGCTGATCAAGGCCGAGTCCCGGGGCGGCGTCGACTACCTGCGCAGCGGGATGTGGGCCTATGACGCCTCCACTCCGCTGACGATCTGGCAGCCGCTCATCCTGGAGGGTTGGGATACAGGCCTGCCCCGGCTGATCACCATGCCGGCGCTGCTGGTGCTGGCCGGCTTCCTCTCGGTGGCGGTGTTCGGAGCGATGGAGCGCCGCTTCGAGGCCGGGCTGCGGCCCCTGCTGGCGGAGCGGGCGGCGGAGATGGGACGCCAGCGCTCTCGCCTGCTGGCCACCTTCGTTGCGGTGAACATCTTCTTCTGGTTCGCCGACCCCTCCCTGGGGATCGCGGGCCCGTCCGGTGGGCAGCTGATCCGCTCGCTGGTGCTGATCGTCAGCGGCATGTGGCTCTACCGCGGCTGGCGCCGCGACAAGGCCACCTACACCCGCGAGAGCACCAGCGCCAGCTTGCGCAAGCAGCTCGAGAAGCTGGTGCCCCAGCTGGGCGACATCCTCGAGGGGCGCTCCCTGCGGGAGCTGAGCCCCGGGGAGGTGTTCACCCTCGCCAAGGTGCTGCCCAGCCAGATCATGGAAACCAAGCGGGGCATCTACCGGGAGGTGATGGCCGACCTGTTGGGCACGGGCCGGCTGGACCGGGCCGCGGCCCTGGTGCAGCTGGAGGAACTGCGCCAGTCCCTCGACCTGAAGGAGGAGGACCACCACGCCGCCGTTCGGGAGCTGGCGATCCACGATCCCCGCATCCTGCAGCTCGATCACCGGCAGAGGGAGATCCGCAGCCTGCGCCAGGAGGCGGCCGCCGAGGCGATCGAGGCCTTCCTGGAGACCAGCCGCTGCCTCGATCTGGGGGCCGCCCTCGCGGTGGACGGCCACCGCGAAAGCCTCGAGCGCATCCGCACCGACTTCGTTCTGGACGACGCCAGCTGGGCGGAACTCCTCACCCGGTTCGGTCCGTCATCGGCCTTCTCCCGGGATCGTCTGGTGGAGGAATGGCGGGAACTCCTTGCCCAGCTGGCGGCCCGCCGCAGCCTGGAGCGGGCGGCACCGGAGGATCATCGGCTCGGGCCTCTGCTGCCGGTGATCGACCGGCGGCTCACCAGCCTTTACCTCACCGTATGGCCCGCCCTGCAGGGCTTCGCCGCCGACGATCCGCTGGTGCTGCGGTTCGCCAGCCTGCTGGCCCATGCGCCTGAGCCGGTGCTGGCCCAGCTGCGGCGCCGTGAGCATCCGCTGGTCGCCCCCCCGCCGGGCCTGGAACCGGCGCTGCTCGAGCCCCTGCCGGATCCCGATGCCGTGCTCGAGAGCCTCTGGGGCGATCCGGATCCCGACACGGCCCTCTGGGTGCTGTGGGTGCTCGATCAGCGCTCCCCCGCTCGGGCGGCGGCCCTGCGCCGCACCCCTCGGGTGGGTCTGCCGGACACCTCCCTGCTGGAGACGTTGTTGCGAGGCGGTGACCTGGAGGAGGGCCCCCGCCTGCTCCAGCTGTTGCAGATTCCCCTCTGGAGCGAACTCTCTCCCACGGCGCTGCTGAGCATGCTGCGCTGGGGCGAGCAGCGGCGGTTGGCGCCCGGCGAGGTGCTGTTCGCCATCGGTGACCAGCCCGATCTGATGGCGATCGTGCTGGAGGGGGAGTGCCAGGCCTGGCGGAGTCCGGCGCCCGGGGAGCCACCGGCGCTGATGGCGACCATCGGCGCCGGCGAACCGATCGCCGAGGTGGCCTACTTCGCCGACCATCCACTCCGGGCACGGGTGGTGGCGGGCCTGGCGCCGGTGCTGGTGCTGGCCTTCAGCAGCTCCCATTTCGAACAGCTGCTGCATCAGTCGCCGGAGTTCAGCCGCGGGCTGCTGCACCAGCTGGCGCTGAGGCTGGAGGGCCTCTACGCCCGGCTCGGACCCGCCGGCCTGCCCCGCTGAATCAGGCGGCGGCTGCTCAACGGGGCCGTTGGCCCAGGCTGACCAGGGCCCTGGCGAGCCGCAGGAGCAGGGCGTCCTCGACGGAGGCGAGCGGCAGCGCCGATCTGTCCAGTTCCCTGAGCACGGCGGCGCGGCGGTCCTGCTCCTCGCGCCGCCGTCGATCCTCCTGCCGCCGTTCCTCCTCGGCCCGCTCCTGCTGGAGCAGGTGACCGCCGGCCCGTGCCCACTCCATCAGCTGCCGCAGCTCACCGGCATCCAGCCAGGTGCCATGGCTGCGGCAGCGATCCACGATCACGCCGCTGCGCCTGCCGAACAGGCTGCGGTGCATCAGCTCCCCGCACCGGGGGCAGGGCCGGTAGCGCAGCTGCTCCGATCGGTGCCGGGGGTGCTCGATCAGGTGCTGGATCAGGGGGCGGTTCACTTCCCACACCGGACCCACCGCCTGGCGGAGCCAGTGCTCCAGCGCACCGCGCCCCAGGAACAGGCCCAGACAGGTGTCGCAGCGGTGGAATGCGGGCGCCCCCGCGATCGCCACCCGGATCGCCACCAGGGGCCCATGGCCGTCGGCACAGTGCAGATCCTCGCCCTCGCTCGCGGCCTCGGCGGTGGCCCAGCCCTGGAGGTCCACGTTCTGGCGGCTGCCGCAGTAGTCGCAGATCACCCCTTCCGGAGGCAGGGGCGCGCCGCACTGGGGGCAGGTCACGGGCCTGCCGCCAACGGCGGCAGCGGAGGAGGAGGTGGCGGAGGTGGTGGCGGCGGGCCTGGGGGTGCTCCCAGGACGTGGCTGCTGCGGCGGTCGAGGGCGGCCTCCACCTCCGCCGGCAGGGTGAGATTCTCGATCAGCAGGCTCGGGATCTCCAGGCCGAGCTCCTGGACATCGGTTCCCAGAGCGACCCGAACTTCCCAGGCCAGCGCGTCGTAATGCGCCGCCAGCCGCGTCACGGGATGGCCGGAGCGTCCCAGAACCTCGGCCAGCCGACTGACGATCATGCCGCGAAGCTGGCCGCGGATGTCCTCCACCCCCAGCCGCGCCCGGCCGCCGCACAGCTCCCGCACCAGGCCGGCCGGATCAGAGACCCGCAGGGTGTGGCTGCCGAAGCCGCGCACCCGCACGGGGCCCAGGTCGGGATCCTGCAGGATCAGTGGATGGCTGGTCCCCCAGCGGAGGTTGGTGATCCGCCGGGTGGTGACGAAGACCACCTCGGCCTTGAAGGGGCTCTCGAAGCCGTAGGGCAGGGCCAGCAGGGTGGTGAGCAGCGGCAGGTTGCGCGTCTCGAGCCGGTGGCGGCCGGGCCTGAAGCTGTCGGCGATCCTGCCCTCGTTCAGGAACACGGCCCACTGGCCCTCGCGCACGATCAGCTGCGATCCCAGGCGGATCGCACCGTCATGACGATCGAACCGCCAGGCCAGCGTGGCGTCGGCGGCCTGGGCCGAACCGGCGGCGGGTCCCTCGTTCCCGTCGTCGATCCACTCGATGATCTCGGCGAACTCCCCGCGGACCTTCTGCCACAACTGGCCCATCGCGGAGGCGCGCCGATCTGGCGGAACAAGCGTACGCACGGCCGAGCGAAGCGGGGTCTCCGGGAGGGGAGGATGGCCAGGCCGTGCTGTTCGCCCGCGTCTTGACCGGATCCTCCTCCGCCGACTGGCAGCCCGTTCCCGGGGGCATCACCGCCCCGGCCGGTTTCCTCGCGGCCGGGATCACGGCCGGCCTGAAACCCTCCGGCAGGCCCGATCTCTCGCTGCTGCTGGCGCCGGATGGGGCCGTCTGCGCCGGCAGCTTCACCACCAACCGGGTGCGGGCGGCCTGCGTGGATCTCTGCGCCGAGCGCCTGGCGGCCACGGGCGGCCGGGTCCGGGCGGTGCTCACCAACGCCGGCCAGGCCAACGCCTGCACGGGCGAGCGCGGCCGCAGCGACAGCCTGCAGGCCACCGCTGCCCTGGCCGGACGGCTGGGCCTGGCCGAGGCGGAGGTGCTGATCTGCTCCACCGGCGTGATCGGCGTGCCGATCCCGATGGAGCCCCTGCTGGCGGGACTCGATCCGCTGGTGGCGTCCCTCTCGGAGGAGGGGGGCGCTGCCGCGGCGGCGGCCATCCTCACCACCGATCTGGTGGACAAGCAGGTCGCCCTGGCCGCCGACCTGGGCGGTCGCACGGTGCGCATCGGCGGCATGGCCAAGGGATCCGGGATGATCCACCCCTCGATGGCCACCTTGCTCGCCTACCTGAGCTGCGATGCGGGTGTGCCGGCGCCGGTGTGGCAGGCGATGGTGCGCCGGGCGCTGGATCGCTCCCTGAATGCGATCACCGTCGATGGCGACACCAGCACCAACGACTCCCTGCTGGCCTTCGCCGCTGGAGAGCCCCTGGATCCGGAGCATTTTCCCGCCCTCGAGGTGGGCCTCACGGCAGCGGCCCAGCACCTGGCCCGGGCCGTGGCCCGCGATGGTGAAGGGGCCACCTGCCTGATCGCCGTGGGCGTCGAGGGCGCCGCCGACGATGCCCTGGCCCGCCAGGTCGCCCGCACCGTGGCGGGCTCGTCCCTGGTGAAGTGCGCCATCCACGGCCGTGATCCGAACTGGGGGCGCATCGTGGCCGCCGCGGGCCGTTCCGGCGTGGACTTCGACCCGCAGGCCGTCGCGCTCTGGCTTGGGGGGCATCAGCTGATGGAGGCCGGGCAGCCGCTGGCGTTCGATCGCCCGGCGGCCTCCCGCTACATGGCCGATCGAGCCCGCGGGGCCTATCTGCACGACGACACGGTGGCGATCCGGCTGCGGATCGGCGCCGGCCCTGGCCGCGGCACCGCCTGGGGCTGCGACCTCTCCGATCAGTACGTCCGCATCAACGCCGATTACACGACGTAGATCGGACATGGCTTCCTGACTTCAGAACTTGGCATCTCCTTCCAGTGTCTTCACTCACTGGATCCCCATTAGGAGTTTGCA
>JMRP01000065.1 GCA_000708525.1 Cyanobium sp. CACIAM 14 | reverse complement strand
ATTCACACCCACGTGCTCTGCGTAAGTGCTCCATCTAAAGTCCCGCGCGCTTGACGTTCTTTGAAGGAGCGGTCGCATCGCGGGCTCCGGAATCAAGATGGGGTCCCGGAGCCGCCTGTCCTGGTCTGCGCGGCTCCGCGATTCGGTGGTCGAGGGAGGATCATGAACCTGAGCCGACGTGAAGCCCTTCGCCTCGGGTTCATCGGAGCCGGCGTCTGGTGTTTGCCCCTGCGTGGCAGTGGAGAGGCCCTGGCCGCCCTCCCCTGTCCGGATCAGGCGCGCTGCCTGGCCCATCATCCGCAAGAACCGGCCGGCCCTTACGTTCCCAGCCGTTTCAGTCCGCAGATCCCTCGTTTCCAGCGTCCCTTCGAGCCTCTCGAAGTGCGGCTGGGACAGGATCTGGGGGGTGGTCTGGATGGCTATCGGATCACGATGCGACCGGCCACGGTTGAAATCATTCCAGGCATATCAACGCCGGTGTGGACCTACGACGGTCTCCTTCCGGGTCCGTGCATTCGTCAGACGAAGGGTAGGGGATCGGTGGTGCGCTTCGTCAATCTTCTCCAGGACTCGTCGGGACTCGGCGTAGACACGTCAATCCATTTGCATGGGATGGCCTCCCTTCCTCAGTATGACGGCTACGCTGAAGATCTGATCCCCTTTGAGCATTACAAGGACTACTACTACCCCAATAACAAAGGAGGCCCCTTCTGGTATCACGATCATGCGATCGGCCGCACATCCCGCAATGTCTACATGGGGCTGGCCGGGATGTACCTGGTCGACTACGACGACTGCGACTTCGTGAATCCAGCCCAGGCTGAATTTCTTCCGAGCGGCGAGACGGATATCCCGATGGTGATCCAGGATCGTCGTCTGGACGGCGATGGACAGCTGCTCTTCAACGACAACCTGCAGCGCAGCCTCTATGGCGATGTGATGCTCGTGAATGGTGTCCCTTGGCCGAGGCTCCAGGTGCGCGACCGCAAGTACCGGTTACGGATCCTCAACGGCGGCACCTCTCGGGTACTTCAGCTGGGAGCCCAGGCCGACATCGACGGACGTCCGATGCCACTGCCGCTGGTGGTTGTGGCCAGCGACTCGGGTCTGCTGTCTTTGCCGGTGCCTACGCGCTTTCTACGCATGGGGGTCGCCGAGCGATACGAGGTGATCATCGATTTCACCGGCCTCGCAGGACGTGAGGTATTTCTGATCAATCCGATCCAGGCGGTGAACCGGGACACCGACCTCCGCACAACGGCCGTGCTCTGTTTCGACGTGGTCCGCGGCCCCGCCGACTCCACTCCGCTTCCCCAGACGCTCGGGCGGCTCACCCCGATTGAGAGGCTCCGCTCCGAAGTGCGCCGACCGGTGAGAGTGTTCCGCCTGGATCGGGTGGGTAGCCAGTGGGTGATCAACAACCGCGGCTGGAATCCCGACCATGTCGAGGCATTTGTGGATCCCTGTGCCACCGAGATCTGGCGGTTCGTGAATCCTGGCGGGGGCTGGGTCCATCCGCTGCACATCCACCTCGGTCATTTCCGCCTGCTCAGCCGTAATGGGGTGCCTCCTCTGCCCCATGAGAGCGGCATGAAGGACACGTTCTACGTGGGGGACTTCCAGACCGTCGATGTGATCGGACGCTTCGGTCCCCACGAAGGTCGCTACATGTTCCATTGCCACAACCTGGTCCATGAGGATCACGACATGATGAGCCAGTTCCAGGTGGGCCGGGGGGGCTGCAATCCCTGCGGCGCCCCGGCACGTCCGCTGCCGGAACCACCCACCTTCGACGAGGAGATCGGCGTTCCCGACAAGGAATGCTCGACTGACGACCCGTCAGGTTGTGCCGCGGATGCGACCACTTCGACAGTTTGAGGCGAGAACCCGGATTCAGAACTCTCATTCGGGGTGCGACTCCCGCATCAGCGGTGGGAGCCCGCATCGAAGTTCCGCAACGCCTCCATGTCGTAGGGGTTGCTGGCCTTGCCACGCTTTGGCACCGGGGCGATCTGGTGGGTGTCCGCCTTGCGGGCGTTGGCCCCCTGGAAGGACGGGGGGCGGGGCTCCCCGCTGAGGGTTGACACTCCTGAGCCGGTGTCGCTGGCGGCGGCCAGTACCGGCATGGCCGTCAGGGCAGTGACGATCAGCAGCAGGGCGACGGCCAGGGTGGTGAGCAGGGCCATGACGGTGGCATGGATGGCTGATCCCACGCTATGGCGTCTCAGACCGCGATTTGCAGGAGGCTGGAGATTGGCCGGAAGCGACCCGGATCGCGATGGGGATTTCCCTCCCGCAGGCTGAAGCATGTCTGCAGGCCGGCCGCATCGGCGGCCTCCAGTTCGGCGGGGGCGTCGCTCACGAACAGGATGGTGGAGGGCTCCAGCCCCATCACTTCGGCGATGGTCTCGTAACTCGCCGCTTCACCCTTGCCCCCGATGCGGGTGTCGAACCAGTGGCGGAAGCACCCGCTGAGGTCACCGGCCTCGCAGTGGCGGTACAGCAACTGTTGCGCGCGCACCGATCCGGAGGAGTACACCGCCAGTTCCAGTTCCCGCTCCTGCCAGCCCTTCAGGGCCGGGGCCACGTCGTCGAAGACAGGGGCGATGAGCTCACCGCTGCCATAGCCCTCATCCCAGATCAGTCCCTGCAGCTCCTTCAGGGCCGGCAGCTTGCGGTCTTCATCGATCAGCCGTTGAAGGAAACGGACCCTCGCGCGGTGCGCTCCGGCTCCAGTCGACTCCTCCATGGGCCCGCCCGGCTGCTCGTGGGGAGGGCCCGCCTCCGCCGATCGGTCCGCATCGATGGCGGCGTCGATGGCCGTGATCAATGGACGCAGCTGTGGGTCGTCTTGACGCTCACGCAGAAAGGCATCCAGCCGCTCCCGGGCGTAGGGGAAGAGCACCTCGGAGACGAAACGCACCGGGCAGGTGGTGCCCTCGATATCCAGGAGAATCGCCCGCACAGGATGGGTCTGCGCCTGCAGCACGCCCAGACCCTCCAGCAGAAGCCGGCGCCAGCGCTGTTCCAGCAGCCATTCCAGGATCTCCAGATGCCGCTGGGCGCGCCCAAGGTCGGCACCCCAGGCATAGAGGCCGTGTCCGGCGATCAGCAGTCCATGGGGGGCATGGGCGAGCAAGGGGCCGGCGGCCCTGCTCAGGCGCGCCAGATCCTGATCGTTGGCCAGCACCGGCAGCTCCACACGCTGCTGATGGGTGCTGATGCCCTCCAGCCCCTTGAGCATCTCCAGATCCCGCAGGTCCAGCCGGCCTGCGGCTCCGGTTCCCAAGCACCAGTCCGACAGGAGGGTGGCC
This sequence comes from Cyanobium sp. CACIAM 14, assembly GCA_000708525.1. Taxonomy (GTDB): domain Bacteria; phylum Cyanobacteriota; class Cyanobacteriia; order PCC-6307; family Cyanobiaceae; genus Cyanobium. Next base: position 4,450 of record JMRP01000065.1, on the reverse strand, counting down.
GCCTGGGAGTGGGTGTGGAGCACGGCGCCGGCCCCCGTGCGGGCGACGATCTCCAGATGGAGCGGGGTTTCGGCGCTGGCCCTTCCCTCCCCCTGCACCACCAGCCCGCTGCCATCCACGCTGATCAGATCCCCAGGCAGCACCGAGCCCTTGTCGACGCCGCTCGGGGCCATCAGCAGCCGCAGAGGCTCCCGCTGCAGCACGCAGCTGAAGTTGCCGCCCGTCCCGTCACACCAGCCCCGGGCGTGGATCCTGGCCATGGCATGGCAGAGCTGGTCGGCGAGGTGGGACGTCACGCAGGGGAAACCGAGGGGAGGGGAAGGGGCGAGGGCCTTCCGAAGAAGCCCGTCAGTGCTGGCAGCGGGGACACCAATGGCTGCTGCGTCCCCCCAGCCTGTCGCGTCGGATCACCGTGCCGCAACGGCGACAGGCCTCACCCCCGCGCCGGTACACCCAGGCCTGACCTCCGTAGTTGCCGTTGACGCCACGCAGATCTCGGAAGTCGCTGAAGGTGGTACCGCCCGCTCCGATGCTGGTTTCCAGCACCTCCACAAGGGCCCGTTGGAGCTGCTCGAGGCGCTGCCGGGAGAGTGCGCCGCTGGGGCTGGCAGGGCGGATCCCCGCCGCGAAGAGGGCCTCGTCGGCATAGATGTTGCCCACTCCGGCCACGAGCGACTGGTCGAGAAGAGCGTTCTTGATCGGCCGTGTGGATCCCTTCAGGCGCTTGCGCAGGTAGCTGGCTGTGAAGTCGTCGCTGAATGGTTCGGGGCCGAGACGCTGCAGACCTGTCATCACCTGCTCGACGGCGCAGCCGGGGGGGATCCACCACATCTGCCCGAAGCTGCGGACATCGACGAAACGGAGCTCCTGACCCTCAGGGTTCCAGATCCGCACCCTTGTGTGGGGGCAGGGAGGCTGAGGCTGCTCCAGCCAGAGGAACTGGCCGGTCATGCGCAGATGAACTCCCCAGTGACCACCGTCCTGACCGGAAGCATCCTGGAGATGGGCGAGGAGGTACTTGCCGCGTCGTGTCCAGGCGATCAGCCGCTGCTGGCGGAGCTCGGCACAGAACTGGCCGGGATCGCCGGGGCTGGCGATGGCACGGGAACGCAGCACCTCGACCCGGTCGATGGTCAGATCCCGGGTCTGCTTTTCCAGACCCCTCCTGACAGTCTCGACCTCAGGCAGTTCCGGCATCGACAGGTTTGTTGAGGGTTGGCCGCGGAGCGGCCCGGAGCTCAGGCCTTCTCCAGCTCGCTCTCGGCGAAGTTGTTGGTGTTGATGCCGCCGTCGGAGCCGCTGTAGCCGTTGTAGTTCACCTTCTCGAAGCGAACGACCACGGGATAGCGGATGCCGGAGGTGTCGATCGAGGCCACGGTTCCCACTTCGTTGAACCAGTAGGACTCCGGACGCTTGATCCGCACTTTGTCGCCGCGGGAGATGGCCATCGCTGGGCAGGAAGATCGGGTGGTCTGCGCAGAGACCCTACCGGCGACCGAGGGCCCGCGCCCCGGCGATGTCACGGTTCGTTGCCGGCCCCGTGGCAGCATCCCCGCACCTCTCGCCGGCCCTGCCGATGGCCCCATCCATGGCCCTTCCCGAGGCCCCGCTGCTGAGCCTGGATCTGCCCGATCCTGAGAGCGACAGCCTCAGCACGATGGAGTTCCTGGCCCGGCTGGAGGAGGCCTGGGCCGTCTGCGATCGCTTCGATCTCCAGACCGAGATCTGGCGCGGCAGGATCCTGCGCTCCGTGCGCGACCGGGAACGTCGCGGCGGCGAGGGACGGGGCACCGGCTTCCTGCAGTGGCTGCGGGAGCGGGAGATCAGCAAGACCCGGGCGTACACCCTCATCCAGCTGGCGGAATCCGCCGATGGGCTGGTGGGGGAGGGCCTGCTGGAGGAGGCCAGCGTCAACAACTTCTCCAAACGGGCCTTCCTGGAGACGGCCCAGGCCGATCCGGAGGTGCAGCAGATGATCAGTGAGGCGGCCAACGAGGGCCAGCAGATCACCCGCAAGCAGGTGCGCCGGCTCAGCGACGAGTTCACCGCCGCCACCAGCCCCCTGCTCCCGGAGGAGATCCGCCAGCGCACCGCCGACAACCTGCTGCCGCCCCGGGCAGTGGCGCCGCTCGTGCGGGAACTGGCCAGGCTTCCCGAGGAGCAGCAGAACGACCTGTGCCGGGTTCTCCGGGAGGAACCCGAACTGGATCGGGTCAGGGACGTGACGCTCACCGCCCGCTGGCTCAGCAAGGCGGCCGAGGCGGGGCTGGCGGTGCGCGCCTTCCAGCAGGGCGAGCTGGACCTTGAGAAGGCGCTGCAGGAGGCCCAGCGGCTTGATGCCCTCGGCCTGTTCGCCGATGCCGTGGCCCAGGCCCAGACCCTGGAAAGCGCGGTGCTGAAGCTGCACACCAGCTGGCGACGGCTGGGGGGGCTGCAGGAGCGTCTCTGGGTGGAGAGCGGCAGCAGCACGCCCCACCTGCGGGAGCTGCTCACCGTGCTGCAGAGCCTCTGCGGCACCACGCTGCGGGTGTCCCTGGGGGAACTGGCCGGCGGCAAGCGTGTGCGGCTGCAACTGGTGGAGGAATCCCCCGACCAGCTGGAGCCCCCGGTGCTGCCCTGAGGGGGCACCCGGTCCCGGGACCGGAGCCACCACATCTGGTGGGAGCTAGGGTCTGGCGGTACCAGCCGTGGAGTGAGCTTGGGGCCCGATCCCCTCACGCAGAGTCTGCAGCGCCATTTCGGTTGGGAGAGCTTCCGGCCCGGCCAGCGCCCCGTCGTGGAGGCCCTTCTCGGGGGCCGCGACTGTCTGGCGGTTCTGCCCACCGGGGCCGGCAAGTCGCTCTGCTTCCAGCTGCCCGCCCTGGTGCGGGAGGGCCTGGTGGTGGTGATCTCGCCGCTGGTGGCCCTGATGCAGGACCAGGTGTGCCGGCTCCAGGCCCGGAACATCCCGGCGGCCTGCCTGCACAGGGGGGTGGAGCCGGGCGAGCGGGCCCAGCTGCAGCGGAGGCTGGCGGACAACCGGCTGCGGCTTCTGTATCTGGCGCCGGAGCGGCTGCAGGCGGAGGCAACCCGCCAGCTGCTGGACGAGGCTCTCGAGACCGGCCGGCTGGTGGCCCTGGCGGTGGACGAGGCCCACTGCATCAGTGCCTGGGGCCATGACTTCCGCCCCGACTACCGGCGTCTCGGCCAGCTCCGGGCCCTCTGCCCGGGCGTGCCGCTGGTGGCCCTCAGCGCCACCGCCGCCCCCCAGGTGCGCGCCGACATCATCCGGCTGCTGGAGCTGCGGCGGCCCCTGGTCCAGGTGCGATCCGCCCGGCGGGCCAACCTCTTCTATGCCATGCGGCGCCGACCTGCGGACCCTCTGACGGAGGTGCTGGAGGCGATCGGCGCGGCCCGCGGGGCGGTGCTGATCTATGCCCGAACCCGGCGTTCGGTGGAGCAGTGGGCCGCCCGTCTCACGGCGGCGGGGGTGGAGGCGATCCCCTACCACGCGGGCATGGATCCCCAGAGCCGCCAGCTGGCCCTGCGCCATTTCCAGGACCATCCCTCCCCGGTGCTGGTGGCCACCGTCGCCTTCGGCATGGGGGTCGATCGCCCCGACGTGGGGCTGGTGCTTCACCTCGATCTGCCCGCCAGCGCCGAGGGCTACCTGCAGGAATCCGGCCGGGCCGGCCGGGACGGACTGCCGGCCCGCTGCCAGGTGTTCTTCGACCCCGCCGACCGCACCAGCCTGGGCTGGGCGATGCGGTCGGCCGGCCAGCAGCGGTCTGCGGAGCAGCGCGTACTGGAGCGCCAGCGGCTGGAACTGGCCCAGCAGCAGCTGCGGCGCATGGAGGCGGTGGCGGAGGGAGAGGGCTGCCGGGAGCAGGCCCTGCTGCTGGCGGTGGGAGAGATCTCGGCGGCCTGCGGCCGTTGCGACAACTGTCTTTCGGCGCCGCCCTGCCAGGACTGGGCCGAGCAGGCCGCCACGGTGCTGCAGGCACTGGAGGCCCGCAGTGGACGGGACCTGCGCAGCCTGGCCGAAGACCTGGCCGGAGCCCACGGCAGCGACGGGGAGCGCTGGGCCTGGCTGACCCGCCGGCTCGTGCAGGAGGAGCTGATCAGCGAAAGCGACGACGGCGCGCAGCGGTTGTGGCTCCGCCCGGTGGGCCGCAGCTACCTGAAGGACCCCTGGCCCCTGCGCTGGGCGGCCTGAGGCGGGCTGCAGGATCCTGGTCCGGGGCTCAGCTGCCCCGGGCCTTGCAGAGATCGGAGATCAACTGCACCTCGAACTCGGCCTGGGGGTCATCCCAGCTCTTCCACTGGCCGGCCTGACTGGTGGCATTGAGCTTGCGGGCGCTGCAGTTGACGGCCAGATAGAGCGATTCCCCCTGGGCGTTGAGAGTCGGCGCCACCATGCTGCCGCCCATGGGCTGCCAGTTGGCCCAGTCCACCTGCAGCGGTCCGTAGC
>JMRP01000064.1 GCA_000708525.1 Cyanobium sp. CACIAM 14 | reverse complement strand
TGCAGGGGGCCGCCGTTCTCCCAGGGGGTGCTGCTCTCGGAGTAGCCGTCGAAGTCGAGGAAGATGGTCTTGGTGGCGGCCGGGTTGCTGTGGAGCTGGAAGGTCTTGCTGAGATCGACGGAGGGGGCGAGGCTGACGGTGCCGGAGAGGACGACGGGGGCGAGGCCGGTGGATGCGGAGCTGGTGGGAGCGTTCGAACCGGAGTCGATGGCGAGGGTGCTGCAGTCCTTGCAGAGGCAGGAGCTGCCGGCGGAGCCGGAGCCGGTGGGTCCGGCGGCGATGGCGGCGGTGAAGGACGGACGGAGCAGCTGATGGCTGCCGAGGGAAACGGGCGGCGTGAGGGTGATGGTGGCGTCGCCCTGGAAGGTGTTTCTCAGGCCTACCCCTGCCGGTTCAGCAGTATCTCTGACTTCTCTCGAGAGTGCAGAGTAAGAGACGGTCTGCGACGGGGCGGGCACCTCGGTCGTGGGTCGCATGGCAGCCGGAGACGTGCCGCTGCCCCGGCTCGGCACCAACGGGTCCGATGAGCGTCTCGAGCGACCCTTTGGGTCAGGGAAGAGAGAGAAATCGGTCAGGAAACCCGTCAGAGGGGAGGTCGAGGAGGCGGTGAAGGCCATGTCGTGGAGGGATGGGCGAGGAAAGTGACCCTGCGAGATCGGTGGGCTCTCGCCAGCGCCAGGAACGGTGGGAAGATCAAGACATCACGTCAGATTCGCTGGGCGATGGGTTGGTCCTCTTGGAGTTTTGGCGCTTGGTTTGTTGTGGGAAGGGATTTGATTCCGCAAGAAATTATTGGGCGATGAGGCGGAATGTTTCTTTGGCTCGGCGACAATTTTTCGGGAGAAATAGAGGCTTCTCGGTGAGCGGAGGCTGAAGCTTTGGCTGGCGGCATGAACCGTTTTCTGCCCGAACCTGAGGGCAGACTTGGTCCTGAAGCGTCGCGGCTGCTCCTGCGGACTGCCCGGGCAGCCCCTGGGATGGGGCTGGAGCCCACGCGCCCGGTGTCGGAGGGAGTGCCCGATTTGGGAACGCAGGTAAGACCTGGGGCTCATGGCCGAGGCGAAAGCCGATTGCGAAAAGGCCGGAGGCCTCCGACTGAGCAGGCGCTTGAGGATCGACGGGAGGCACGTGAAGGCGGGTGGGAGCCGGCCGGGGGGCCGGGTGAGCGCTCACTGAGGAGTGCAGCGAACCTTGCCGTGGATGGCGTGCTCCCGGGTCGGAGGGCTGACAGCTGATGGTCTGGCCGTGGGAGTTGCCGATCGGATCCTGCGCCGGTTCAATGCCCCCTCGGCCGGGCGGAGGCGGCTGACGGCCGCTGGTCGATCCCCGCCGCCTGGGCGGCCTGCTGCTTCCGCTCCAGCCAGCGCCAGCACAGCAGCCCGCTGACGGTGGCTGCCACCAGGCCCACCAGCGTCGAACCCATCAGCAGCCTGGAGGTGAAGTCCCAGCCCAGCTGGCGCAGGGTTTCATGGTGGAGGAGGGCGCCTCCAGGCCAGCCCTTGCCTGGTCCGAGCAGCAGGCTGCCCAGCTGGTAGTTGCACCAGATCAGGGGCACGTCAGTGATCGGATTGCTGATCCACGTGCCGGCGGCGGCCAGCAGGTGGTTGCCCCGTACCAGGCTGGCCAGCGCCATTCCCAGCAGAGTCTGGAACCCGAAGATCGGGAAGCAACCCATGAACACGCCGGCCGCCAGCCCCCGGGCCCGCTGCCCGTGGCTTCCCTCCTGGCGCCAGAGCCATTCGATGGCCTGGCGGAGCTTCCCTCTCAGGCGGCCCATGGCCCGGCGCCGGGACGGAGACTGACGGCGAAACGGTGCCATGCAACCAGTGACCCGCGGACAGGGTACGGATGTCACGAACCTTAACGGCGAGACCATCGCCGCCATCGCCACCGCCGTGGCTGCCGGAGCGGGCAGCGTGGCGATCGTGCGCCTCTCGGGCCCGGAGGCCGAGACGATCGGCCGGCGCCTGTTCGTGGCACCGGGCGCCCAGTGCTGGGAGAGCCACCGGGTGCTCTACGGCCACGTGGTGGATCCCGCCGACGGCCGACGGGTGGACGAGGCACTGCTGCTGCTGATGCGCGCCCCGCGCAGCTTCACCCGCGAGGACGTGGTGGAGTTCCACTGCCATGGGGGCCTGATGGCGGTGCGCCGGGTGCTGGAACTGGCCCTGGCCGCCGGTGCCCGCCTCGCGGCTGCGGGGGAGTTCAGCCAGCGGGCGTTTCTCAACGGCCGGCTGGATCTTACTCGCGCCGAGGCCATCGCCGAGATGATCGCCGCCCGCAGCCGCCGGGCGGCGGAGCTGGCCATGGCGGGCATCGACGGCGGCCTGCAGCGCCGCATCGCCGGCCTGCGGGACCGCCTGCTGGATCAGCTGGCCGAGCTGGAGGCCCGGGTCGACTTCGAGGAGGATCTGCCCCCCCTCGACGGGGAGGCCGTGCGCGCCGCGCTGGCGGCGGCGCACATGGAGCTGGAGCGGTTGGTGGCCGAGTCCCGCCAGGGGGAGTTGCTGCGCGAGGGCCTGCGGGTGGCCATCGTCGGTCGCCCCAACGTGGGGAAATCCAGTCTGCTCAACCTGCTGAGCCGCCGCGAGCGGGCCATCGTCACCGACCTGCCCGGCACCACCCGCGACCTGCTGGAGAGCGAACTGGTGCTGGACGGGCTGCCCCTCACCCTCCTGGACACCGCGGGCATCCGTCCCACCGAGGATCGGGTGGAGCGGCTGGGCATCGAGCGCAGCCGCCAGGCCCTGGCCGCCGCCGACGTGGTGCTGCTGCTGTTCGATCTGGTGGTGGGCTGGACAGAGGCCGATCAGGAGCTCAGGGCGTTGGTGCCCAATGGCATCCCCCTGCTGCTGGTGGGGAACAAGATCGATGCGCTCGATCACGCCGGCGGCGCCATCCCCGCTGCCACCGATGGCGCCGGAGTGCCGGTCGTCCGCATCAGCGCCCTCACCGGCGAGGGGCGTGACCGGCTGGTGGAGGCCCTGCTCGCCTGCTGCGGCGCCGGTGAGCTCCAGGGTCTGCAGGTGGCCCTCAACGGACGCCAGCGGGAACTGGCCGCCAGCGCCGCGGCCAGCCTCGAACGTTCGCTGGAGACGGCGGAGCGGGGCATGCCCTGGGACTTCTGGACCATCGACCTTCGCGGGGCCATCCAGAGCCTGGGTGCGATCACCGGCGAGGAGGTGAGCGAGGCGGTGCTGGATCGGATCTTCTCCCGCTTCTGCATCGGCAAGTAGGGCTCCTGCCTCGCCCATGCGCTGGGGGAGACCGGCGGGGGCCAGGCCATCAGGAATTCCTTACCCAGGTTGACCACGGGTGGGCAGGGGCCAATGCTTTGGAGACTCCCCCCGGCGGCGGCGGATGCAAACCATCGACTGGCTCTGGATCCTCCATCCCGCTCTGGCGGTGGTGCTGATCTATCCCCTGATCGGCATGGTGGCCCGCCTCGGCCTCCAGGCCCGCAAGCGCCGGGTCGACAAGGCCGCCCTGCCCCCCACCACCGGCCGCGACCACGCCGACCTGGGCCAGTGGCTGGCGTCGGGGGTTGTGCTGCTGGTGCTGGTGGCCCTTACGGTGGTGATCGCCACGAAGGAACCCCCCGGGGCCTTCGTGGGCGGCGGCAGCCGCGCCCTGCAACTGCTGCTGGTCCTGATCGGCACGCTGGTGTCGCTGCTGGCCCTCTGGCGGGTGAAGGCCAAGGGCTACCGCCTCGTGTTCGCCCTGCTCACCTGGGCCGGTGTGCTCGGCCTCGGCGCCCAGCCGGAGGTGTGGCGCCTCAGCGACGACCCCTTCAGCCCGGCGTTCTGGCAATCCCACTACTGGGCGGGGGTGGCGGTGGTGGGGCTGATGCTCTTCTCCCTGGCGGCCCGCCCGGAGATCCTGCGCGATCTGCGCTGGCGCCGGCTGCATCTCGCCGCGTCGGTCCTGGCGGCGGTGCTGTTCGTGGCCCAGGGCATCACCGGCAGCCGTGATCTGCTCGAGATTCCCCTGAACTGGCAGAAGCCCACCATCTATGCCTGCGATCCGGTGAAGCGGGTCTGCCCGCCCTTCGCCCCGGCCGCTCCCACGCCAGCGGCCACCCCTGCTCCCTCCGGCAGCTGAGAGGGGCCACCGGTTCCTGCCGCGCATCATGGGGGCATCTGCGCCCGCCGCCGTGGCCGGTTTCCCCCTGCTTCCCCTCACCCCCGCCCTGGAGGCCCAGCTGAAGGCCTGGCTGGCGGAGGACATCGGCCGAGGCGACCTCACCGCCCCGGCCCTGGTCGGCCGCTCGGGCCGGGCCCACTGGCTCAGCCGCGGCGATGGGGTGTTCTGCGGGGGCGTGCTGGTGGGCCCCTTGCTGGCGCTGCTGGATCCTGAGGCCTCGCTGCGGCTGCTGGTGGCCGACGGCGAGCCTGTGCGCACCGGCCAGCGGCTGGTGGAGCTGGAAGGCCAGGCGGCCGCCCTGGCGGCCTTCGAGCGCACCGCGCTCAACCTGGCCATGCGTCTGTCAGGCATCGCCACCGCCACCGCCGCCCTGGTGGCCGAACTGGCGGGCACCGGCGTGCGCCTGGCCGATACCCGCAAGACCACCCCGGGGCTGAGGGTGCTGGAGAAGTATGCGGTGCGTTGCGGCGGCGGCTGCAACCACCGCCTCGGCCTCGACGACGCGGCCATGCTCAAGGAGAACCACCTGGCCTGGTCGGGGAGCGTGGCGCTGGCCGTTGCGGCGGTGCGGGCCTCGGCTCCCTGGCCGGCGCGGGTGATCGTGGAGGCCGAGACCGCGGCCGAGGCCGAGGCCGCGGTACGGGCGGGGGCCGATGCGGTGCTGCTCGACGACTTCACTCCTGCGGCCCTGGCGGAGCTGGTGCCGCGGCTGCGGGCCCTGGCACCGACCGTGCTGCTGGAGGCCTCCGGCATCCGGCCGGAGCAGCTGGCGGCCTACGCCGCCACCGGCATCGATCTGATCTCCACCAGTGCTCCCATCACCCGCAGCCCCTGGCTGGATCTGAGCATGCGCTTCGAGGCGATCCTGGCCTGATGCCTCCGGCGGCGCTCCAGCCGGTGAAGAATCCCCACGCCGCCGCTCCGCCCGGCTCCAGAGCCGGCGGCTGTTGCCACAGTGACGGCAGTCCCTCCTGCCGCCCCTCCGTGCCGCAGCCCGTCCCTTCCGCCGGCCCTTCACGCCAGGGCCATGCTGATGGGCCAGCGCAGGGGCCGGGTTCCACTCCTGGGCCGGGTCATCGCCAGATGGGCTGCACCGGCGGGTTCCTCGGCCTCGCGGCCGGTCTGGCCGCCGTCGTTGCCGCCGGGCTGGCCGTTCCGCTCGCCTCCCGGGCGGAAACGGTGATCGAGAAGGCGGCCCGCACCGGTGAGATCTCGATGGCGGGTCCGGTCGACGTGGTGCCCCTGGCCTTCGTGAACGAGCGGAAGCAGCTGGTGGGGTACTCCCTGGATGTCGCCCGTCGGATCGAGGCCGAGGTGGCGGCCTACCTGGGCCGGCCGGTGAAGCTGGTCTACACCGTCCAGGAGGATCCCGCCGCCCTCCTCCGCGACGTGCATCGCGGCGATGTGGACCTTGCCTGCGGCGTCCAGTTCACCTGGGAACGGGAGATGCAGGTCGACTTCTCCATGCCCATCGGCCTTTCGGGCATCCGTCTGCTCACCCGGCAGGGGGGGCTGGACGGCTCCCCCGCCGCCCTCGCCGGCCAGCGGATCGGTGTGGTCAGGGACTCCCTGGGCAGCACCACCCTGGCCGTCCTCCAGCCGCGGGCGGTGCGGGTGCCCTTCGATGGCATCGAGCCGGCGGTGAAGGCCCTGATGGCCGGCAGGGTCGCCGGCGTTGCCGGGGATTCCCTGCTGCTGGCCGGAGCGGTGGAGGGGCTTGGCGCCAAGGGCTACGGCCTGGTGCCCGCCGAGGCCTGGAGCCGCTATGCGGTGGGCTGCATCGTGCCCGAGAACGCGTCCACGTTCCGCAATCTGGTCAACCTCGCCATCGCCAAGCTGCTGCAGGGCTACCTCGAGGGCAACAAGGACGACGTGGCCCTGGTGGAGCGCTGGCTGGGTCCGAAGGGAATCCTGGAGCTGCCGCCGGAGGTGATCCGGGCCTACTTCCAGAAGGTCCTGCTGGGCTATGAGGCGATCAGGGTCCCACCGGCCTCCCCCTCGCCCGCTGCCTCTCCCTCGCCTGCCGTCTCCCCATCCTCCGCCGCCCCCCGGTGAGTCCCATGCCCATCCACTCCCGCACGGCCCTGCTGGGCACCCTGCTGGCGATCGCCGCCCTGGCCTCGCCTGTTGAGGCCCACGCCGCTGCCGTCGCCCCGGCGGCCTCCACCATCGAGCTGCGCCTGCAGCGCATCGCCGCGGCGATCCGCGAGCGCCGGGCGGCCGACCCTCGGCCTCCCGCGCCGGAGGTAGGGCAGCGGCTGGCCTACGGCTTCGGCAATGGCGGTCGCGGTGGCTTCGCCAACGGCGCCCGGGGGGGCTTCGCCAACGGCAGCGGCTACCGGGGTGGCTTCGCCAACGCCCATCCCTACTACGGAGGCGGCGGCGGTTTCGTCAACGGCGGTGGCGGTGGGGGCGGTTTCGTCAATGCCCGCTATGGAGGCGGCTTCGTCAATGGCGGTCCCTACGGCGGCGGTGCTTTCCGGAACTGGTAGGCCCATGCCGCTGCCGACGGCCAGCGACGGCGCCCCACCTGCCCTCGAGGACTGCGGCCCCCTCTCGCTGCTGGTGGTGCAGCCCACCCCGTTCTGCAACCTGGATTGCGACTACTGCTACCTGCCCGGTCGTGACGACCGCGGCCGGCTGGATCCGGCCCTGCTGGAGCCGATCCTGGAGCGGGTCCTGGCCGGTCCCTTCGTGGCCGAGCGCTTCACCCTGCTCTGGCACGCCGGGGAGCCCCTGGCCGTTCCCATCGCCTTCTACGACGAGGCCACGGCGCGGATCCGGTCGGTGCTGGAGCGCCAGGGCGGCGCGCCGGTCACGGTGCGGCAGGCGATCCAGACCAACGGCACCCTGATCGATGGGGCCTGGTGCGACTGCTTCGCGCGCAACGGCATCGACGTGGGTGTCAGCCTCGACGGTCCGGCCTTCCTCCACGATGCCCACCGGCGCACCCGCACCGGGCTCGGCAGCCATGCCGCCACCATGCGCGGCATCGGCTGGCTGCAGCGGCGCGGGCTGCCCTTTCACGTGATCAGCGTGATCACCGAGCAGGCCCTCGACCATGCCGAGGCGATCTTCGCGTTCTTCGTTGCCAACCGGATCGAGGAGGTGGGCTTCAACATGGAGGAGAGGGAAGGGGAGAACGGGATCTCCAGCCTCGAGCGCCCCGGCACCGAGGCCCGCTGGCGGGCCTTCCTGGAGCGCTTCTGGGAGCTCACCGGCCGCCATCCCGGTGCCCTGCGGCTGCGGGAATTCGAGCAGGTGTGCGCCCTGGCCTGCACCGACGGCCGGCTCGAGCGCACGGACATGAACAAGCCGTTCGTGATCCTCAACGTGGATCACCGCGGCAATTTCTCCACCTTCGATCCGGAACTGCTGGGGGTGAGGACCCGGGAGTACGGCGATTTCGTTCTCGGCAACGTGCGCACCGACAGCCTCGAATCGGTGCTGGACAGCCAGAAGTTCCGGCGGATCCATCGCGACATGGCGGCCGGCGTGGAGCGCTGCCGCCGCGAGTGCGACTACTTCGGTCTCTGCGGCGGCGGCGCCGGCAGCAACAAGTACTGGGAGAAGGGCACCTTCGACTGCACCGAAACCCAGGCCTGCCGCTACCGCATCAAGGCCGTGGCCGATGTGGTGCTGGCCGGGATGGAGCGGGAGCTTGCCATTGAAGCCGCGGCCCAGGCCCAGCCGGCCTGAGGGTTCCCTCCACGGGCGCCGGCCGGAGCGGGCGCTCCGTTCAGAGGAAGGGCTGGACGGGAACCAGCCAGGGGGTGGTGGGTGATGGAGCGGAGCCGGCGGCGCCGAAGACCGGTGCCGGCGGATCGCTGAGCGTGAGATCCGCCGATCCGCTGTGGGGGAGGCTCCCCAGCAACGGCAGCGGGCCAGAGGCGACCGCCTCATCTGCAGGGAGGCCATCGGCGCCCGTGGCCGGAGCCTGGTCCCGGTCCGGTCCCGCCAGGGCAGGGAGCAGTTGCGAAGAGCCGGTGATCGGGTCCACAAGGGGCGCCCCAGCGGTTGCCGTCTGCGAGGAGTCGCCATCCGCGATGGCGTTCCGGGCCAGCCCT
>JMRP01000063.1 GCA_000708525.1 Cyanobium sp. CACIAM 14 | reverse complement strand
GGAGCTCAAGGCCTTCCTGCAGGAGCAGATGCGCAATGCCTACGACATCAAGGAGGGCCAGATCGAGCAGATACGGCCCGGCCTGATGCGGGAGGCCGAGCGCTACTTCATCCTCCAGCAGATCGATACCCTCTGGCGCGAGCACCTGCAGGCGATGGAAGCCCTGCGGGAATCCGTGGGCCTGCGGGGGTACGGCCAGAAGGATCCCCTGATCGAGTACAAGAACGAGGGCTACGACATGTTCCTCGAGATGATGACCCAGATGCGGCGCAACGTGATCTACTCGATGTTCATGTTCCAGCCCCAGGTGCCCCAGGCCGTCACGGCCTGAACGGGGCCCTCACGGTCTGATTGAGGCCTGGTCGTCGTTGGCCGTTTCCCCCAGGAACTCGAGGATCTCCCGATCCCGCAGGTTCTGGGCCTTGCCGCTGCAGGGTTCCTTCAGGGGGCGGCCGGCCGCCACTTCCTGCAGGCAGGCCTGCAGCCGGATGACGTCGTTCTCGAGGCTGTCGATCCGCTCCATCAGGTTGCGGATCACCGTCGCCTCCGCATCCGGCAGGGCCGAGTGGGCCAGCGGATCGATCCGGACTCCCGACTGGTGGATCACCCGGCCGGGAATGCCCACCACGGTGCTGTCGGCCCCCACGTTGCGCAGCAGCACCGAGCCGGCGCCGATGCGGGTGTTGGTGCCCACGGTGATGGCCCCCAGCACCTTCGCGCCCGCTCCCACCACCACGTTGTCCATCAGGGTGGGGTGGCGTTTGCCGTGCTCCTTGCCCGTGCCACCCAGCGTCACGCCTTGGTAGAGCAGGCAGTTGTCGCCGATCACGCTGGTCTCGCCGATCACCACCCCCATGCCGTGGTCGATGAACACGCCGCGGCCTATCCGGGCCCCCGGATGGATCTCCACACCCGTGAGCAGCCGGCCCAGCTGGCTGAGCAGCCGGGGGATCAGGGGCAGGCCGAGGTTCCAGAGCCGGTGGCTGATCCGGTGCAGCTCCAGGGCATGGAGGCCCGGATAGCACAGAAGGATCTCCAGCGTGCCCCGGGCCGCCGGGTCCCTCTGCCGGATCATGGCCAGGTCGGCCCTGAGTGCGTCGAGCATGGCTTCCCGTCGTCAGGCCGGCGTCAGGCCGGCGTCAGGCCGGCAGGAGGCCGATCTCCTTGCGCAGTTGATCGATGGTGGCGCTGCCAAGGTAGCTCTGCGCACAGTGCACCATGGGCAGGCGCATCAGCTGGGCGCGGTTCTGCCTCAGGGTCTGCTCCACCAGCGGCAGGCTCGGCTTGTCGCAGATCACGTGGCTGGAGGCCCGCAGCAGGGCGAGCAGCCGGCTGCTGGTGTCGGGATTGGCCGTCATCACCAGCAGCTCGTTCCCCCGCATGCTGTGCAGGATCACCTCGGCGGCCCGCAGGATCCCCGGGCTGATGCTCACCAGACCCACACAGCTGCCGGCCCGCAGTTCCTTGAGCATGCCCAGCTCGTGGCCGAAGTCGTTGAGGTCGACCGGCACCGCCCGCACCCCGTGCACCTTGGCGATCTGCTCCACTTCCTGAAGGAAGTAGCGGCTGGTGACCACCGTGCCCTGGCTGGAGGTCTCCAGCACGGATTCGAGCTCCTCGATCGGCACCACCTCCACCGGCACCTCCAGGTTGGGCTTGAGCTCCTCGGCGATCAGGATCGAGGCGCCGATGTCCTCCCGCGAGGTGCTCACCAGCACCCGGGCACCGCAGCGCAGGCGCCAGTCGATCTCCCGGGTGAGCAGCTCCCGGGCCTGCTGCAGGGTGCAGCCGGCGTTGAGCAGTCCGTCCACGCTCTGGCGCACCTCCCGGTCGATGTCGGGCAGGGCCTTGCTGCGCAGGCCCGGCGGCGGCTTGATCTCCCGGGGATTCTGCTGATCCCGCACGTAGATCCCTGAGCCCGCCATGGCCTCCACCACCCCGTCGGTCTCGAGCTGGCGGTAGACCTTGCTGATCGTGTTGCGGTGCAGGCCGGTCTGCATGGCCAGCTGGCGCGTGCTCGGCAACCGATGCCCCGGGGGGTAGTGCCGGGCAGCGATGGCGAAGCAGATCTGGTTGTACAGCTGGGTCGACGCCGGGATGTCGCTCTCCTGCTGAATGTGGAATCGCACGCCGGAGGGGCCTTGTGGTCTGGCGGCCACCCTAAGGAGCTTTGGGGGCCGTGACAATTCCCCCGTTGGCATACGACCATGTGCCGGTTGCCATGTGCCGGTTTGCCGCCCCACGATCCGGTCGCTCCTGATGGATCCGCCGCCGCCGGCTCGCCGCAGGGGGTGGAGGCGGCCTGGCTGCCCCTGGAACCACGGCGGCCCGGTCAGGTCCCGCTGCGCTGCTGGTGGGCCCGCCCCGCCGGCCGCTCCCCCCGGGCCGGGGTGCTGGTGCTGCCGGAGGTGTTCGGCCTCAACGGCTGGGTCAGGAGCGTGGCGGAGCGGCTGGCGGCGGAGGGCTATGCCGCCCTCGCCATGCCCCTCTTCGCCCGCACGGCCCCCGATCTGGAGCTGGGCTACGGCCCCGAGGAGCTGGCCCTGGGCCGCAGCCACAAGGAACGCACCCGCACCGACCAGCTGCTGACCGATCTGGCCCTCGCCGCCGACGGTCTGCAGGACCAGCTGATGGCTTCCGGGGCCGCCACACCAACGGGTGTGGGCTGCGTGGGCTTCTGCTTCGGGGGGCATGTGGCCCTGCTGGCCGCCACCCTGCCCCAGGTGCGGGCCACGGCGGATTTCTACGGGGCGGGGGTGGTCTCAGGACGGCCTGGCGGCGGTCCCCCCAGCCTGGAGCTGGTGCCGTCCATCCGCGGCACCCTGTGGTGCATCTGCGGCAGCGACGACCCCCTGATTCCTGCCTGCGATGTGGCGGCGATCGATGCGGCGCTGGCCGCCGCGAATGCCCGCAGGACGGCGGCCGCGGCGGGTGGACCGGCAGGCGGGCCGATGCCCGGCCCCCACCGCCTGGAGGTGCTCGAGGGGGGGCACGGATTCATGTGCTCCGCCAGGGCCGACCACCGTCCCGCCGCGGAGAGGCAGGGCTGGCGGCTGCTGCTCGAACTCTTCGGAAAGGAACTGGACGAGCAGGGACCGGGCAGCCGCGGCGGGGCGGGGGCGCTCTGAGGACCGGGCGTCAGCCAGCAGCGGCGGCGGCAGGCTTGCCGGCGGTCTGCTTGCGCGGGCTCAGGAACATGATCATGTTGCGGCCCTCGCGCTTGGGGGGCTGCTGGATCTCGGCGCTCTCCTCCAGATCCTTGGCCATGCGGTAGAGGAGTTGCTCGGCGAGGGCGGTGTGCTGAATTTCCCGTCCCCGGAAGATCACCGTGCACTTGACCTTGTCACCCGACTTCAGGAAGCGGACGGCCTGACCGATGCGCACCTGGTAGTCGTGCGAATCGATCTTGTAACGCATCTTCACCTCCTTCACCTCGGTCTGGTGGGACTTCTTCTTCGCCTCCTTGGCCTTCTTCTCCTGCTCGAACTTGTACTTGCCGTAATCCATGATCCGGCAGACCGGCGGATCGGCCTTCTCGCTCACCAGGACCAGATCCAGTTCCCTGTCGCGGGCCACCTCGAGGGCTGCCTCACGGCTGATGACTCCCAGTTGACTGCCGTCTGCATCCACCACGCGAAGGTTGGGGTAGCTGATGCGGTCGTTGATGTTGGGGAGCTCCCGTACGGGAGCACGGCGATCAAAACGGGGGCGGGGAGGCATTCAGAAGGGCGGTCAGATGATCACCATAAACCGCCCTCGGCCGCCTTCAGCGCCACCTGAAGCACATCCGCCTCCGGCGCTGCGGCCCTGTCGGTGAGCCAGAGGGGGTGGTGCTGCCGCCGGAACCAGGTGCGCTGGCGCTTGGCGTACTGCCGGGTGCGCCGCTCCGTCCGGGCGATGGCTTCGGCCCTGCCCAGGTCCCCCCGCAGCAGGCGGACGGCCTCGTCATAACCGATCGTCTGCAGCAGGGGGCAGTCGGCGCCGAAGCGCTCGATCAGGGTCGCCGTCTCCTCCACCAGGCCACCGGCGTACAGCGCCTGGGTGCGCCTGTGGATGCGCTCGGGCAGGTTGGCGGGATCGAGACCCAGTTCCAGCACCCGCCAGGGAGGTGGCCGGTGTCCCTGCTGCGCCGACAGGGGCTGTCCGGTGGCGTAGAGCACCTCCAGCGCCCGGCCGGTGCGCACCGCGTCGGCTTCGGCGATGCGGCCGGCCGCCGGCGGGTCCCCCAGGGCGAGCAGGCGGTGGCAGGTGGGCTGGCCGAGGGCGGCGAACTGGGCCCGCAGGGCGGGCTGGGGCGGAACGGCCGGTGGCTGCAGACCGGCCAGCAGGGCCTTGAGATAGAGACCGCTGCCCCCCACCAGCAGGGCCACGCCGCGGCGACGGTGCTCGGCCGCGATGGCGGCCCTCGCCAGTGCCGTGAACTCCTGAAGGGTGATCGGCTGGTCCGGGTCGCGCAGATCCAGAAGTTCGTGGCGCACCCGGGCCCGCTGGGCGGGGGTGGGCTTGGCCGTGCCCACGTCCATGTGGCGGTAGAGCTGGCGCGAATCCACCGACAGCACGGCCAGATCGAGGGCTTCGGCCAGCTCGAGCGCCAGGGCGGTCTTGCCGCTGGCCGTCGGCCCGAGCAGGGCGATCACCAGGGGCAGATCGGCGGCGGGTTCGGCTCCTGGGGACGACGCCACGGGGGAGGGCTGCAGTGGCACCCGCAGGCCCACCGCGACGGAGGATCGGGCCATCCTGCCGGAGGTGGGATCAGGGGGTGGTTGCACCCCCGGGGCAAATCGGTTCCCAGAGGCGCCTCTATGGCCCTGAGAGGCGGCGATGGTAAACTTGACCGCGCGGAGCGCCTCTCAGGGCAGCTTCGCCCCGTATGGCCCGGGACCTGCCGCCCTTGTCAGTCCCCTGGGAGCCCTTTCACTGAATGAGCGACGCCATCAAAGTCGAAGCGGCCTACGGCGCCGAACAGATTCAGGTTCTCGAAGGCCTGGAGCCTGTCCGCAAGCGCCCGGGCATGTACATCGGCAGCACGGGCCCGAGGGGACTGCACCATCTGGTCTACGAGGTGGTGGACAACTCGGTGGACGAGGCCCTGGCCGGCCACTGCACCGAGATCCTCGTCACCCTGCATGACGACGGCTCCGCCAGCGTCACCGACAACGGCCGCGGCATTCCCACCGATATCCATCCCCGCACCGGTCGCAGTGCCCTCGAGACGGTGCTCACCGTCCTCCATGCCGGCGGCAAGTTCGGAAGCGGCGGCTACAAGGTCTCCGGTGGTCTGCACGGCGTCGGCATCTCCGTGGTCAACGCCCTCAGCGAGTGGGTGGAGGTGACCGTCCACCGCCAGGGCCAGGTCCATCGGCAGCGTTTCGAGAGGGGGCAGCCCATCGGCAGCCTCGCGTCCGAGGACGCCCCCGGTACCTCCACCGGCACCTCGGTGCGCTTCAAGCCCGACATCGAGATCTTCAGCGGCGGCATCGAGTTCGACTATCACACCCTCTCCTCCAGGCTGCGGGAACTCGCCTATCTCAACGGCGGCGTGCGCATCGTCTTCCGTGACGAGCGGCCCGCCGCGGCCGCTGCCGATGGCCAGGCCCACGAGGAGATCTATCACTACGAAGGCGGCATCAAGGAGTATGTGGCCTACATGAATGCGGAGAAGGACCCTCTGCATCCCGAGATCATCTATGTCAATGCCACCAAGGATGGGGTCCAGGTGGAGGCCGCCCTTCAGTGGTGCATCGATGCCTATTCCGACAGCATTCTGGGCTTCGCCAACAACATCCGCACGGTGGATGGCGGTACCCACATCGAAGGCCTCAAGACGGTGCTGACCCGCACCCTCAACAACTTCGCCAAGAAGCGCGGCAAGAGAAAGGATTCCGATGCCAATCTGGCCGGTGAGAACATCCGGGAAGGCCTCACCGCCGTCCTGTCGGTGAAGGTTCCTGATCCGGAATTCGAGGGGCAGACCAAGACCAAGCTGGGCAATACGGAGGTGCGCGGGATCGTCGACACCACCGTGGGGGAGGCCCTGGGGGAATATCTGGAATTCAATCCCCAGGTGATCGACCTGATCCTCGAGAAGGCGATTCAGGCCTTCAACGCGGCAGAGGCGGCCCGGCGTGCGCGGGAGCTGGTGCGCCGCAAGTCGGTGCTGGAGAGCTCCACGCTCCCGGGCAAGCTCGCCGACTGCAGCTCGAGGGATCCGAGCGAATCCGAGATCTACATCGTGGAGGGGGATTCGGCTGGTGGATCCGCCAAGCAGGGCCGCGATCGACGCTTTCAGGCGATCCTGCCGCTGCGCGGCAAGATCCTCAACATCGAGAAGACCGACGACGCCAAGATCTATAAGAACACCGAGATCCAGGCCCTGATCACGGCCCTGGGCCTGGGCATCAAGGGCGAGGACTTCGACGAGAAGAATCTCCGGTATCACCGGATCGTGATCATGACCGATGCGGACGTGGACGGCGCCCATATCCGCACCCTTCTGCTAACGTTCTTCTACCGCTACCAGAAGGCCCTGGTGGAGGGTGGCTACATCTACATCGCCTGCCCGCCGCTCTACAAGGTGGAGCGCGGCAAGAACCACAACTACTGCTACAACGAAAACGAGCTGAAGAAGATCCTCGAGGGGTTCGGCGAAAAGGCGAACTACAACATCCAGCGCTTCAAGGGGCTCGGCGAGATGATGCCCCAACAGCTCTGGGAGACCACCATGGACCCCGAGACCCGCATGATGAAGCGCGTGGAGATCGAGGACGCCCTCGAAGCCGATCGCATCTTCACGATCCTGATGGGCGACAAGGTGGCCCCGCGCCGGGAATTCATCGAAACCCATAGTGCCGAGCTCGACTTCGCTCAGCTCGACATCTGACGCCATGATCGGAGCCATGAGCGGCCTTCCTCCCGTCCCGCTGTCCCCGAAGCCGTCCAGGGACTGGGTGTCCTGGCAGCTGCTGGCCCTGCTCGGCTTCGCCCTGCTGGCTCCTGCATCCCTGCCGGCTGGAGGAGGGGAGCGCCGCCTCCCCGAGGTCCGTCGCAGGGACAGCCGGCGGGAGCCGCTGCTGAGCGTCGGTGGCGAGAGCCTCCGCTGCGCTCCTCGCCGGGAGGCTCCGGCGCTGGCGCACCTGGAGCCCGGCATGCCGCTCAGGGTGCTGCGCCACTGGCTCCCCGCCAGCGGCAACCGCTGGCTGCAGGTCGAGGCGGTGGTGGGGGCGGGAGAACCCGCCCGAGGTTGGCTGCGGGGCTGACGGCCGGAGGGGGACCGTCAGGCGGCGAGGGCCTTCTCGATCGCTTCGACGAGTTCAGCCGCGTCGGGCTCCACGGCGCTCTTGAAACGCGCCAGCACGGTGCCGTCGCGGCCGATCAGGAACTTCTCGAAGTTCCAGGCCACATCACCGGCGGGTTCGGCCTGGGTGAGGGTGTCGTAGGGGGCCGTCTTGCTGCCGGTGGCGTGCACCTTGTCGAACAGCTCGAAGTTCACTCCGTAGGTGCTGGAGCAGAACTGCTGGATCTCCTCGAGGCTGCCGGGCTCCTGGGCTCCGAAGTCGTTGCACGGGAATCCCAGAACGGCGAACCCGCGCGGCCCGAACCGCTCCTGCAGGCCCTGCAGGCCGGCGTACTGGCGGGTGAAGCCGCAGCGGCTGGCCACGTTGACGATCAGCAGCACCGTTCCGGCCCACTCGCCGAGACGGCGCTCCTCGCCGGCGGCCGTGCGCACCACCACGTCAGTCACGTTGGGGGCCATGGATCCCTGGGGTCTGGAGACTGCCGCGGACCTTAGCGGCTCAGCCCATACACTCGTATCCCGCGGCATCCAGGACCGATGGCTGAGGCCTCCGCCGTCGCCGAGGTGGTGGCCCGCCAGCTGGAGGGTCTGCTGCAGGCCGGCAACTACGACGGCGCCAAGCTGCTGCTGCAACCGGTGCAGCCGGTGGATTCGGCCGAGGCGATCGGCACCCTGCCACGCACCCTGCAGGCCCTGGCCTTCCGCCTGCTGCCCAAGAACGAGGCCATCGAGGTCTACGAGTACCTCGACGGATCGGTGCAGCAGACGCTGCTGGAGCGGCTCCGCTCCGGCGAGGTGCTGGAGCTGGTGGAGGAGATGTCACCGGATGACCGGGTGCGGCTCTTCGACGAACTGCCCGCAAAGGTGGTGCGGCGGCTGCTGTCGGAGCTCAGCCCGGCGGAGCGGCGGGTCACCGCCCAGCTGCTCGGCTACGAGGCGGAGACGGCGGGGCGCCTGATGACGACCGAATTCATCGACCTCAAGGAATTCCACAGTGCCCAGCAGGCGCTGGAGATCGTGCGCCGCCGCGCCCGCCACACCGAAACGATCTACAGCCTCTACGTCACCGACGCCTCCCGCCATCTCAGCGGCATGGTGTCGCTGCGGGATCTGGTCACGGCCGATCCGGAGGACCGGCTCGGGGACGTGATGACGCGGGAGGTGGTGAGCGTCAGCACCGACACGGACCAGGAGGAGGTGGCCCGCGTGATCCAGCGCTACGACTTCCTGGCCGTGCCGGTGGTGGACCGGGAGCAGCGGTTGGTGGGCATCGTCACGGTGGACGACGTGATCGACGTGATCCAGCAGGAGGCCACCCGCGCCCTCTATGCGGCGGGGGCCGTGCAGGCCGGCGACGAGGACGACTACTTCCGCAGCAACCTGTTCACGGTGGCGCGGCGGCGGGTGGTGTGGCTGCTGGTGCTGCTGCTGGCCAACACGGGCACCTCGGCCGTGATCGCTTCCGAGAAGGGGGTGCTGCGGGAGGTGGTGCTGCTGGCGGCCTTCATCCCGCTGCTGATCGGCACCGGCGGCAACGTGGGCGCCCAGAGCTCCACGGTGGTGATCCGTGGTCTGAGCACCCAGCGGCTGCAGTCGCTGGGGCCGTGGCGCACGATCGGCCGGGAGCTGGTCGCTGGGGCCCTGCTGGGCGGCCTGCTGGCAGCGGTGGTGGTGCCCTGGGCCTGGACGATGGGGGGGAGCCCCCTGGTGGCGGCCTCGGCCGGGATCAGCCTGGTGGCCATCACCACCCTGGCGGCCACCGCCGGAGCGGCCCTGCCCCTGCTGTTCGCCCGCCTCGGCCTGGATCCGGCCCTGATGTCGGCCCCGTTCATCACCACGGCCACCGACGTGGCCGGGGTCTTCATCTACCTCAAGACCGCCCAGGTGCTGCTGGCCCGCCTCGGCGCCGGCTGAACGGTCCCTCTCCGCCGGCCGTGCCCGGCCGCTTCCTGAGAGGAGTACACATTTCGTTATGTTAGGCTTTACAGACCGTTATGACCCAGAGCCATGGTCGTCGCCCTCGCTCAGCCGTCGGCCCTCGCCGAGGCCCGCCGGGAGCTCAGCCAGCAGGTCAGCCAGGCCAGCCCTTCCTCGGGCCGCTCCATCCCGCCGGTGGATGGCGATCTGGTCCGTTCCTACCTGCGGGACATCGGCCGTGTGCCGCTGCTGAGCCATGAGCAGGAGATCACCCTGGGCCGGCAGGTGCAGGAGCTGATGGTCCTCGAGGAGCTGCGCGAGGAGCTCACCCTGCGCGCCGGCGGGGCCGAGCCGAGCCAGCGGGAGCTGGCGGAGGCGGCCGGGCTGGCTCCCGAACT
>JMRP01000062.1 GCA_000708525.1 Cyanobium sp. CACIAM 14 | reverse complement strand
TTTCCCTAGATCTGTGCGGGGGCGATTCCTCGGGCAAGGGCGAGGTAATCAGGAGATGGTGGTGCTCCTGCCCTCACGAATCCGCCGACGCAGGCGGCGGCTCCAGCCGAGGGCCACCCCGGCACCGCACACCGGCAGGGGGGCCGGCACCCCCGAGGTCACGGGTCCACCGACAGGCCTAGCCAAAGCGTAAGCGTAGACCGTGCCGTTGGCGGCATAGACGCTGGTCACCGTCCCGACGGTCGTGACGGCCCGGCCGTTGTTGTTCGATGGGAAGTTCACGTCGGCGCTGTAGGAGAAGATCGGCCCGAAGGGATCCCCCCCGGTGTTGGGCAGGCCCAGCCCGTCGGCCACAGCTGAAGCGAAGCTGATCGCCCGGATGTCTGCCGGGCTCAGGGGTCCCCCTCCCGGCCCCCACCAGGGGTTTAGGGCCAGGCTGGGGAGAAGATTGGTGAAGGTGTCTTCCGTGTAGCTGACCTCGTAGGTGGTTCCAGGTCTGGCCCCACAGTCGCCGGCCTGCACGGGCGTAGTCACAGGGTCGCAGACGAGGACGCTTCCGGAGGCGAAGGCAGCGGGAGCGGTGAGGACAACGCCGGCACCCACAAGGGGGAGGAGGGATCCGAGGAACTGCGAGCGTTTCATCCGCGGTTAAGGCACCACTGCCGTCGTTTTAACCCGCGAATCGGGACCGCAGGGTAGTGACAGCCACGATGTTTACAGATCGACGCAAGGCGGCGGCCCTTCGCCGGTAACCGTGAGGCGTGACCCTGCTGGAGGCCTTCGTGCCTGACCTGACGCCCGAGGAACTGGATTTCCTGATTGAGGCCTTGGTGCCCATTAGCGACACCTCGATGCGATCAGTCGATGGTGGTGCTCCTGGCCTCACGAATCCGCCGGCGGAGCCTGCGGCTGTAGCCGAACGCAGCGGCAGCCCCCAAGACAGGCAGAGGTCCGGGGACATCGGCTCGCGTGAAAACCGCCGCGCCGCGTTCGATGGTGCCGTTGGCGCTTAGCTCCCCCGTTTCGCCACCCAGCCCAACAAACCTTAGTAACCCCACACCGTTGCCCCCGTACCAACCATTTGTCCGGTCAACAGTCAACACTGCTCCGCCGCCTGACACAAAAAAACCGAATGGAAGAATAGCTTTTCCCTGCGTATATACACCAGTGGGTGCTCCTGTAGTGCCTGCCTTGTCGACTCGGACAACGCACGACGATGGGCCATATGCATTACACAGGTTGGCACCATCCACCAAGCCGCTGATCAGGCCCGATACGCCCCCAAAGGAGAAGTTGAAGTCGATTGCGAAGGCGCCCTGTGGAGCGAGAAGAGACGCTGCCGAGACGCCCAGAGCGGCGACGACGGATCCAAGGAGCTTCAACTGCTTCACCTGCTTTTAACGGCATACCCACCGTTTGTACACCTTGTGGATGGGGCCAGGGCGTAGCCAGGGCTGCAGGGCTACAGATCGACGCAATCGGCGTTGCCCGGCACCGGGAACGCTGGAGGCAGCTGCCCCATCCCGATGCTCGACCCTGCTGCCCTGGACCGCCTCTGGCTGGCCCTGCATGACTCCCACCTGCGTCGCCGGCTGATTGGCCGGCTGAGGCCCCGCCGGGTGGGCTGGCACTGGCCCCGGAGGCGCATGGCCAGGGCAGTGGTTCCTGGCAGGTGGCTGCCAAATGCTTGGCGAAGTCGCGCCCTTCAGTGACGGGTGACGGACGCCGCACAACTGAGCGAAGGCTCGCCATGATCCCTTCGCTCTCCTCAGTCGTGATGCGGCTCGTTGCGCTCCTCGGTCTGCTTGTCCTGCCGCTGCTCACCCCGTTGGCGGCTGTGGCTGCCACGGTGATCTCCGTTGGTGATGGCGACACCCTGCGCGTCGAGGACGGCGGGCGGAAGGTCACGATCCGGGTGGCCTGCATCGACGCGCCGGAGATGGCACAAGCGCCTTACGGCCAGCGGGCCAGACTGGCCCTGCAGGAGATGCTCCCTGTGGGTTCGTCGGTCACGCTGAAGGTGCAGACCACCGACCGCTACGGCCGCACCGTCGCCGAGGTGATCTCGGACAACGGCCGCAACGTCGGGCTGGAGTTGGTGCAGCAGGGCAACGCCTTCGCCTACCGCCAGTACCTGCAGCAATGCGTTCAGTGGGCCTATCTCGATCGGGAGAACCTGGCCGCTCGCTACCGTCTCGGCGTCTGGTCGGTCGATGGAGGCATCGAACGCCCCTGGGACTTCCGGGCAGCCCGCCGAGCAGGGCCCCGCCAGCCCCAGCGAACCGTCACTCTGACGATCATCAACGACCCCAAGCCTCCCGTCTCGCCCAGCTTCCCTGCCGTGCCTGCCGGTCGGTACATCACCTGCGGGGAGGTCGGTTCCTGGGAGCAGGCACAGCAGCTGCTCCGGGAGGGCCACCACAACCTCGACGGGGATGGAGACGGCGAGGCCTGCGAGTCGCTGAGGAGAGGCAGGCGGTGATGCCTGCGATGCCCGAACCCGATCCCCGCCACGAGGGCCCCCCTTGGCAGGAACTGCCACCAGCGGCCGGCAGCGAGCAGCAGGATCGTGTCGCCCGCGGCGATCGACTACTTCAGGGATGGAGAAATCCGGGCCATAGCTGCGGCTGAGGCAAGGTCCGAGTCCGGCTCCCCGACTCGGGTCCCTTCCATGGCAGGCCATCCCCGCAACCGTTACCCAGTCATGGGTTGACTCAGGGTGCTGTTGGCAAATTCTGGGAATACGGGGCGCTTGGGGCCGGTCCATGACACTGAGCCCCATGAACGCCATCCCCCCCCGCCTCCGTGAGCCTCGCCAAGGCGAGCCGGTTCTGGCTGCATCTTGGCCTGGTGAGCTTCGGCGGGCCTGCGGGCCAGATTTCCCTCATGCACAAGGAGCTGGTGGATCGCCGCCGCTGGCTCAGCGAGAGGCGTTATCTGCACGCGCTCAATTACTGCATGGTGCTGCCAGGGCCAGAGGCCATCCAGCTCGCCACCTATCTGGGCTGGCTGATGCACGGCATCCCCGTCGGCCTGATCGCCGGCGTCCTGTTCCTGACCCCCTCGGTGCTGGTGCTGATCGCTCTCTCCAGCCTCTATGCCGCGGGGGGCCAGCTTCCCCTGCTGGCTTCCGTGTTCTGGGCGCTCAAGCCGGCGGTGCTGGCGATCGTGCTGCAGGCCGGCTGGCGGATCGGTCGGCGCACGCTGCATCATCCGGCTCTGGTGGGGGTGGCCGCTGCGGCCTTCGTGGCCCTGGCCGTGCTGAAGCTGCCCTATCCGCTGATCGTGGCGGGAGCGGCGCTGCTGGGCTGGGGCGCCTGGCACTGGAAACCCCACTGGCTGCACAGGCCCAAGGCCGTCTCCTCCCATGACCCGTCGGCAACAGCCGGTGCCGACGGGCCCGCGATCCATGGCGACGACACCCCGACGCCTCCCCCCTGCCCGACCGTCGCGCCGGCGCCTGGCGGTGATGCTGCTGGTGTGGGGCCTGGCCACCCTGGTGCCCCTGGCTCTGCTCAGCGCCGGTTTCGGCGCCCAGGGTCTACTGCCCACCATGGGGCGCTTCTTTACCAAGGTGGCCTTGGTGAGCTTCGGCGGTGCCTATGCGGTGCTGCCCTATGTGGCCCAGGCTTCGGTGGAGCAGTTCGGCTGGCTCAGCGCCGCCCAGGTGGTGGATGGCCTTGCCCTGGGGGAAACCACCCCCGGGCCGCTGATCATGGTGCTGGCCTTCGTGGGCTTCATGGGCGGCTGGAACGCCGGCGTGTTCGGCCCTCCCGGCACCTGGATCGACGCTGCAGCGGCGGCTCTGGTCAAGATCTGGTTCACCTTCCCTCCCACCTTCGGTTTCATCCTGTGCGGCGCCCCTCTGGTGGAGGCCACCCGCGACGATCTCCGCCTCGGCGCTCCCCTAACGGCGATCACCGCCGCGGTGGTGGGCGTCATCGTCAGTCTGGCGGTGTTCTTCGCCGGGCCGGTGCTCTGGTCGGCAGGCCGGCTCGATGTCCTGGCCCTCCTGATGGCCTTGGCGGCGCTGATCATGTTGCTGCGCCTGCGCTGGGGCGTGCTGCCCCTGATCGCTGTCGCCGCGCTGGGAGGGCTGGTGCGCCCTTGACTCTCCCCTTAAGAGGAGGCTCTACGCTTGTGTTATGTCCGCATGTGAGGCCATGAGCCCGATTCCCCTCCGGCGTCTGCCGGGGTTCCTGAGCGTGCTGATCCGGTCCGGCGCCCTCGCTCTCGTTGCCGGCGCTGCCGTTGCCGTTGTCGCCGGCAGCGGCTCGCTCGCGGCCCGCGCCAGCACGCCTGCCCAGATCCCGGTCACCTCCTATCGATCGGCCAGTTGCGGCTGTTGCAAGGGCTGGGTGCAGCACATGCGCGCCAATGGCTTCGCGGTCCGGGATGTCGTGGTGGCGGATCTTCCTGCGATCAAGCAGCGTCTGGGAGTTCCCACCCGGCTGAGCTCGTGCCACACCGCCGAAGTCGAGGGCTTTGCCCTCGAGGGTCACGTCCCGGCCGCCGATGTGAAGCGACTGCTGCACAGTCGACCGGCCGTGGCCGGCATCGCCGTGCCAGGCATGCCCCTGGGCTCTCCTGGCATGGAATCGGCCTACGGGAAGGAGCCATTCACGGTTCTGGCCTTCACGCGGACCGGAGCCATCAGCAGCTTCTCCCGTCATCCCCAGTGAGGCCCCGGCCATGACCACACCCATGCGGCGCCGACAGGTGCTGGGCCTGGGGTTTGCCGCCTTGGGCACAGCGATGGCTGCTCCGGCGCTCTGGAGACGGCTGCCGCGCTTCGACGCTTTGGCCGAGCCGACCGGCGCGGCAACCCTGGCCTCCCACGGAGGTGTTGCCGATCTGGAGCTGGTGGCCCAGTCCTCGGCCGGCACCCTCCCGGGTGGCCCCAGGGAGGTGCTCACCTACAACGGCCGCTCACCAGGTCCTCTGCTGGAGGTGAAGGCAGGCGATGAGGTGCGCCTGCGGCTTCGCAATCGCCTCGATCAGCCCACCAACCTCCACTTCCACGGGCTGCACATCCCGCCCACCGGAACCGGCGACAACGTGTTCCTGACGGTGCCTCCGGGTGGGACCACCGACTACGCCTTCCGCCTGGCCAAGGATCACCCGGCCGGACTCTTCTACGTCCACCCCCACCAGCACGGCCTCTCCGCTGATCAGGTGTTCGGCGGCCTCGGCGGCGCCCTGGTGGTGCGCGGCGATCTGGACCGGATTCCGGAAGTGGCGGCCGCCCGCGAATCCGTGCTGGTGCTCAAGGATTACGCCAGCACCTCCGGAGAGGAAGCGGCCATGGGGGTCGGGCGCATGCTCGGCCGGGAAGGCCCCCTGCTCACGGTGAACGGGACGATCAACCCGGAGCTGCCTGTCGCCAGCGGTGGGCTGCTGCGGCTGCGCCTGCTGAATGCCTCCAACGCCCGCATCTACCGCCTGGCCCTGGAGGGGCACCCCCTGGTGCTGATCGCCACCGACGGCCGGGCGATCGGCACGCCGGAGCCCCTCGAGGAGCTGCTGCTGGCGCCTGGCGAGCGGGCCGATGTGCTGGTGCAGGGCAACCAGTCCCCCGGCACCTACCGGCTGCTCACTCTGCCCTACCGGCGCAGTGGCCACATGGGCATAGCCGACGCCGATCAAGTCCCTCAAACGCTGGCCACCCTCCGCTACGCCGGCACGGTGGCGCCGCTGCCGCTGCCGACGACCCTGATCCCCGTGCCGGTGCTGCCGGAGCCGGAGCGCACCCGCCGGTTTGTGCTGGGGCACGCCATGGAGATGGGTGGCATGGGCGGCATGAAGTACGCCATGGGTGGCATGGGGGGTGGCGGCACGGGGATGGGTGGCATGGGCATGGGGTTCCAGATCAACGGCCAGGCCTTCGAGCCCGACCGGATCGACACCCGGGTGCGGCTGGGCAGCACCGAAGACTGGCTGCTCGTCAACGACGACGTGATGGACCATCCCTTCCATCTGCACGTCAACCCCTTCCAGGTGATCAGCCGGGCAGGGCGGCCGGAATCCCAGCGCCGCTGGAAGGACACCGTGCTGGTGAGGGCGGGAGAAGAGGTGCGCATCCGGGTGGCGTTCCGGGACTTTCCCGGTCGCACGGTGTACCACTGCCACAACCTCGACCATGAGGACCTGGGGCTGATGGGGGTGCTGCAGATCGATGGCCAGGCCAGCTGATCACCGGCTTCGCGGCCAGCTGGCAGGCCTGGGAGCGGCCCTGCTGTTCGGCTGCAGCGCCCCCCTGATCAGCACCTTCACCGCAACGGGTTCAGCGTTAAGCATCGCCGGGCTGCTCTACGCCGGCGCCACGGTGGCTCTTCTGGCCGCCCGCCTGGTTCGCGGCACCCGGGCCGAAACCCCGGTGAGCCGGAAGGACATTCCTGCGCTGGCCGTTATCACCCTGTTGGGCGGGGTGGTGGGCCCGATCGCGCTCGTGCTGGGCCTGGCCCGCTTGAGTGCCGCAGCGGGTTCGCTGCTGCTCAATCTAGAGGCGGTGTTCACCCTGGCGATCGCCGTGCTGTTCGGGCGCGAGCATCTCGGCCGGCGAGGGCTGCTCTCAGCCGTACTGACCATCGCCGGGGCGGTGCTGCTCTCGGAGGGTTCCCATGCTGGCGCCAGCTGGATCGGCGGCGGCCTGATCGCCCTGGCAACCCTGGCCTGGGGCATCGACAACAACCTCAGCCAGCGCCTGAGCCTGCGCGATCCGCTCCAGATCGCCACTCTCAAAGCGGCAGGAGCCTCGCTGCCGATGCAGGGCCTGGCGCTGCTGCTGGGGCAGCCGCTCCCGGCGCTACCGGCGACGTTGGCCTTGATGGCGATTGGCGCGCTTGGCTACGGCCTCTCGATCTGGCTGGATCTGCTGGCCCTGCGCAACCTGGGCGCGGCCCGTGAGGCGGTGCTGTTCTCTACGGCGCCTTTCGCGGGTGCACTCTTTTCCCTGGTCATCCTTCGCGAGGACTTCACAGCCCCGCTGCTGGTGGCTGCTGGCCTGATGGCCGCCGGTGTGGTGCTGCTACTGCAGGAGCACCACACCCACTGGCATCAGCATGAGGTGCTCCGCCACGCCCATCGCCATCGCCATGACACCCGCGGCGAGGACCCTCATCACGACCACCCTCACCGGCCGGAGGACCTGGCCGGCATTCCCGTCGATCGCCCCTACTGGCATGCCCATGAACATCGGCATGAGCAGCTGGAACATGCCCATCCCCATGGGAGTGATGCCCATCACCGCCATCGGCACTGACCCAAGGAATCTGGCTGCGGTCAAGCCGCTCCAGCGGCAGGTCAGTGCGAGCAGTTGACTATCTCGCTGGTGCAGCTGCCAGGTGAACTGAGGGATACCGTTGGGCCCCAAGTAGTCTCTAATGCAGTGAAATATCTTGAAGCTCTGCCGGCCGCGGCTACGCATCATTGGCTTCCACGGCGGTGACTGGCCTTGCAGCAGGGGCCTCTGCTGTTGTTCTCGTCCTGTCACAGAAGACCCAGACCTTTCCTGGCGGGTGCTGAGACGGCGGATCACCGAACGCAGGGTCGCCATGATCGCTTCGTTGGCTAAGAGGACGCCGAGGGCTGTAATCGTTGAGGAGACGGAGCCGGTGATGCGTGCGATGCCCGAACCGGATCCCCGCCCAGCCCGCCTCGCAGGGCTGAATCTGCGCAGCGGAGATTAGACGGTCACAGATGAAAGCCTGATCGTTCAACCCTGCCAGGAGCTTCAACCCCTCAGCCCGATAACGCTGGTGTCCGGTAGCGAGGCGTCGATGCGATCAGGAGATGTTGGTGCCCCTGGCCTGACGAATCCGCAGGCGGAGCCTGCGGCTGGTGCCGAACGCGGCGGCAGCCCCCAAGACAGGCAGAGGTCCGGGAACAGCATTTACGCGTTTAGCATACGCGTAACTATACGGAGACGAAATAGAACCAGCCCCTAAAATACCACAAGATGATGAGCAAACAACAGAAGCAACACTGGTGGTAAAGTCAGAAGATATAGCGAACAATGGCCCAGAGGGTGGTGAGAATGTGTTGTTGGGTGTGCCCAACCGAGTGCCAACAGCATTCCCGAAGGCGAGCGCGCTTGAAGCGCTGTTCCACCAAGGTGCAGTATTTGGGTCGGTGAGATTGTTGCCGTCGACGCTTGTTCCATTCCCGAAAGCTGCAGCAGCGGTCGTTTTGATTAACCAGGTGACCCCTTTGTCGGTATCTGTGGTTGTACATCCGTCCGCCGTATTACTGCTTACAAGAGTGCAGGCGGTGAGAGTGAGCGCATGAGCCTCAGGCGGCGCCACCAGTTGGGTGGCAGCGGCGCCGGCGGCAAGGGCAAGGGGGATGGCCAGCCTGCAGAAGACTTGAGCAGAACGGGCTGGGGAGGTGGAGGATCTCCGCGTTGCTCGCAAATTCGGCACCGCAGCGGATGCCGCACGTGGAGCCAGGAAGGACGCTGCCGAGACGCCCAGGGCGGCGACGACAGACCCGAGGAGCTTCGACTGCTTCACCTGCTTTTAACGGCATACCCACCGTTTGTACACCTTGTGGATGGGGCCAGGGCGTGGCCAGGACTGCAGGGTTACAGATCGACGCAATCGGCGCTGCCCGGCACCGGGAACGCTGGAGGCAGCTGCCCCATCCCGATGCTCGACCCTGCTGCCCTGGACCGCCTCTGGCTGGCCCTGCATGACTCCCACCTGCGTCGCCGGCTGATTGGCCGGCTGAGGCCCCGCCGGGTGGGCCGGCACTGGCCGCGGCGTCAGCTGCCTCGCTTGCACAGGCTCCTATTGCGGTCCTACAGAACCAAACTCGCTCGTGAAACCACTGGCTACCGGCCCTGAACTGGATGAGCCCAGTGACGGCCGCCAGGGAAGCCGCACTTGGATCAGCCTCAGAAGCAAATGCAACCATGCTGTGCGCAGCAGGTGTTGGGGGCACCCTTCAGCTGAGGGCTCCTCTTGAGCAGACAGGGATCATGCGACGGCTTCCGACTTAGAGATGGCCTCTTCGTTGGCCGTGGCCACCGGAGACGCAGCTGCTGTTGATCTTCCTGTCACAGGCGAGTCGCCCCTGGTAGGAGCTGACACACGGCATCAAGGATCAAGGCCACTGTCTGGGGGAGGCTGGCCATCAAGACGAGCTTCACGATCAGTACCTGCATACACGCGCGGTGGGAGGCATTCCATCTGGATGTGCACGGAGGGGGCGAACACAATCACTGCTTCCTTGCTGGTGAACACTGAACCCAAGCCCGACGCCTCATTCCCACGGTTGGCATCGTCAGGCCCCCGGAGGGTCCCCCGGATTAGTTTGCCTGTGAGAGGGTTAATCACCTCATCCTCACCAAGCTCTTCCCTCAGAAGGGCAGCATCGCGAAGCAACCTCTCCTGCAGGGTTGGCTCCACCAGCTGGAAACACCACTCACAACCAGCTGGAGCCCGACCCCGCTTGCCTCGCTTGATCTTCACGACCGCCACTCGGCGACCATCGGCCAGTTCAACGACAGCGCCGCTCTTTTTTCGAAGCAACGGGAAGGGGCCTTTCGTGGGGTGCTCGATGGCGAGGCCCTGGCAGGTGTTACGTGCCCACTTCCGCACGGCATCGGGACCCTGCCAACTACTGGCACCGCCGCCCACCTGCTGCGCGTGTTTAGCAAGTTGCTCAGCCGAGAGCCTTCCACCCGTGAGCTCCCGCGGGAATGCAAACCGCTGGACTGGAGCCTGCAACGCATTTACCCAGAAAGTCCCCTTAATGGTACGAATGTCCCGCTAGGAGCAGCAACTTTACCCAGTAATTACCCAACGATCGGGGGCTCTCTCGCAAGGGCTAGTCATGACAAGGCTTCTCATCTCCGATTCTCTGCCTTACAAGCGCAGGATGTCGCTGGTTCGAACCCGGCATCGGGCATTCTCAAGAACTGCTGCCATCACTGGGTCGACAACTTTTCTCTGGCGGCTCTCGCGGATTGCGCCGGGGTGCTGCAGTGCAACCTCCTGCGCGACAGGGCGCCGCATCGGCCGCGGCTGCTCCAGAAGCAGGTCCACTGCGGCATCAAGGGCAGCAGTGCCCCGCAGGGTGCCTGGCAGCAATGAGCGCAGTGGGGGGACGACAGTGTCAGCCCTCCAGCTCTTCGGCCAGGGTGAGTGTGCACCCTCAGCACGTCCTAGTGTGCCGTCCCGG
>JMRP01000061.1 GCA_000708525.1 Cyanobium sp. CACIAM 14 | reverse complement strand
GACGCCGCGGTCGTCGTCGGAGATCTCCCAGAAGACGTAGGCCCACTGGGGATCACGGGGCAGGAAGACGACGCGGGTTTCTGCCGCCGGGCGGGGGGCCGGCTCCATGGCGGCTTCGATGGTCTCGAGACTGAGGCCGGCTTCCCCCTGCCGGGTGCTGATGGCCTCCACCAGTTCTTCCTTTGACTTGCGGCTGTAGAGGGTGACGCCGAGGTCACTGGCGATCTGCCGCAGCTGTCGCAGGGTCATCATCGCCAAGGAGGACAGCGTCTTCTGGCTCACAACAGCAGATTTCGTTTGGGATCAGTCTGCGTGACCTTCGCTCGATTCGACCGGCGGCTCGCAAAGCGGTCAGCAACCACTGACCACTGCCGGCGCGGAGGACCCAGCAGAAAGGCCCTGCAGCCATGGTGGTGCAGGGCCTGGAACGCTCTTGGGAGGAGGGGGCGGACGCCGGGAGCGTGTCGCCGGAATTCAGCGGCCGATGCTGCGGTAAGGAACCTTGGAGAGGTAGTCCATTCCGGTGTTCCCGGCGGCGGCGGCGCCCACACCCCGCAGAGCGGGAAGGGTGCGGACCCAGGGGAGATAGTCCTGCGGGAAGCCTCCGCGGCGCTGCTGGGCGCGCTCCGGGAAGGTGCGGGACTTGCCGGTGTAGACGATCTGGGGGAAGCCCAGGATGCCCCGGTAGTAGGCCTCGTAACGGGGGGAGGTGAGGTTGAAGGGGGTCTCGCCGGCCTCACGGAAGCCCACCACCCGGTTGCGGTGGTAGGGAACGGTGTCGTAGCCGAAGTTTTCGAGATACTCCTGGGAGTCGAGGATGGCATCCACGGCGCCCTTGATCCCCTTGGTCATGATCACGGCCGACCAGGCGATCTCCTCCGACTTGCCGTGAACCGGGCGC
The DNA here is from genome assembly GCA_000708525.1 of Cyanobium sp. CACIAM 14. Lineage (GTDB taxonomy): Bacteria > Cyanobacteriota > Cyanobacteriia > PCC-6307 > Cyanobiaceae > Cyanobium. The sequence continues at coordinate 10,272 of JMRP01000061.1, read as the reverse complement.
CCCAGCAGCTTCTCGACCAGATGGCGCGCCACCCGGTAGTTGCTGTTGAGGTTGTAGAAGCTGCGGGTGAAGGTGTCCGAGAGGCACAGGGAGCGGATGAAGTCCCTGACGGTGATCTGGCCGTCCCGCAGCTGGGACTCGAGGGTGCGGTCCCGGTCGACCTTGAAGGCATGGAAGAAGACCTGGCGGTAGGCCGCTTCGATCACGAAGTTCTGATCTTCCCGGTCCATGGCCTTCTCCATGGACACGGCCTTGGGATCCTCGTCGGAACCCACCCGGAACGGCTCGACGCGCGAGTTCTGGGAGGTGGGGGCGTACTTGAGGAGTGGAAGAGCCACGCGTGGTCCGGCATCCGTCGCAGGCGATCGTAGAAGTAGCCCCCCGGCGGCCCCGGACGGGGAAGGTCAGGGCTCACAGTCCGTAACGTTGGCGACGGCAGGGGCCAGTCTCACCAGCCCAGGGCCGAGAGCGGCGGGGCTGCCGGGTCCCCGGCCGGGGGCGCCGCTTCGGGCCGGGGCGTGGCGGACTCGCGGATGCGGGTCTCGACGCAGAAGGAGGCGGTGTTGGAGAGGCCCTCCACCGTGCTGGTGCGCAGCCGCACGTCGGGCCCGGCGAAGCTGAACCGCTCCAGGCTGTTCATCGTCTCGTAGCTGGTGGTGAGCAGCAGGCCGTCCCGCTCGTCCATGGCGAAATGGCCCGCCACCGGCGCCGTCTCCGCGTAGCCCCGGTCGCGCAGCAGCAGCCCGCTGCGGCCACGCTCATCGGTGGGGATCAGACCGAAGACGCTTTCGCCTTCGTGGGCTTCGCCGGCCTTGTCCCAGGCCATCGAACCGCTCCAGCGCACCTGGCAGCCCCCCACCAGGCCGGCCGGGTCCTGCCCGTGCAGCACGGCGATCGCCGCCAGGCGCGGATCGGACGCCGCCACCTCCACCACCTCGATGAACGACCCGCCGGCCTCGGCGCGGCGGTGCAGCAGGTGGTGGCTGCTGCGCTGGGAGCGCCAGCGACCGCAGCTGAGCCGGAAGAAGCTGATGGCGTCGACGATGGATCCGCTCACGGGGGCCTCGGGCGAAGGGCGACGGGATCAGGCGATGATCGCAAGCCCCCATCCCCCGCGCGGGCCTTGACCGCCGCTCCGGTCGCCGCCGCCCTGGCGGCTGCGTTCTGCTGGGCGCTCGCCAGCCTGCTCTGGCGCCGTCTGCCCACCTCCCTGTCGGCGGCCCGGCTGAACCTGCTGAAGAATCTGCTGGCGGCGGTCCTGCTGCTCCCCCTGGTGCTGTTGGTCCCCTGGCGGGCTTCGCCGCATTCGCTGCTGCTGCTGACCCTCAGCGGCGTGCTGGGGATCGCCCTGGGGGACACGCTGTTCTTCGCGGCCCTGCGCCGCCTCGGCACTCGCCGCACCCTCACCATCGATGCCGGCGGACCCGCCGTCACGACGTTGGCGGGGGTGGCGGTGCTGGGGGAGGTGCCCCGTCCGGCCCAGTGGCTGGGGATCCTGCTGATCAGCCTGGCCGTGCTGCTGGTGGTGCGGCAGCCGCCCCCCGCTGGCGCCGGTCCGGAGCTCCCTGCCCGTTCCCGGCCCCCCGATGGCCCGGGGGTGGCGCTGGCCCTCGGGGCCCTGGTCTGCGGCAGCGGTGGCGCCCTGCTGGCACGGGCCGGCCTGCTCTCGGGGGGGCCGGAACCCCTGCAGGCCGCCGTGCTGCGGCTGGCGGCGGCGGCGCTGGTGATGCTGCCGTTGCTGGCTGGTCTGCCCCGCCCCGGCCTGGGGCCCCGTCCGTCCCGACGCCGCTGGCCCCTGGCCCTGGCGGCCACCCTGCTGGGCACCAGTGCCGGCATCGTGCTGCAGCAGACCGCCCTGGCGGGGCTGCCCGGCGGGCTTGCCGTGGCCCTGCTCTCCACGGCGCCGGTGATGGCCCTGCCCCTGGCGGCCCTGGAGGGGGATCACCCCGGCTGGCGGGGGGTGGTGGCCGCCGCCTTCGCCCTGGCGGGGGTCAGTCTGGTGGCGGGGCTGGTGGGTCTGCCGGGGCCCTGACCCGCCGATCCGCTTCGTCCCGGGCCCAGGCCACCAGATCGACGAGGTCCAGGGCCAGGGGCTCCCTGCCGCTGCCGGCGGCGATGGCCTCGAGTTGATCCCCCATCCGTCCCATCTGGGTCAGAAAAGCGTCCGCGAAGCCTGGATCGGCGCGGATCTGGGGCTGCTGCCTGGCCCAGGCCCCGATCGCCTCGGCCGTGGGGATCGGTCCGCTGCGACCGCCCGCGACGGCCTGCAGGGTGCGCAGCCCGTGGGCCAGGAGCCGCAGGTGGTGGCGTTCGAGCGTGGGGAGCAGGGTGGCCTCCAGCTCCCTGAGCTCCTCGGCGTCGAGCATGGCTCAGGGGCCGGTGGGGGGGACCCCGGCGTGCCCATCGCCTCGGGGGGAGAGGCGGAAGCCGCAGCTGTGGCCGCCTTCCAGCCGCCAGTGCACCCGCTCCACGGCGCAGTCAGGGAAGGTGCGGCGGATCAGCCTCAGCTCCTGGTCGCAGACGACGGGGTACTGCTCCGCGATCCGCATCACGGAACAGTGGAACTCACTGATGACCCAGGCGGCGCCATCGCCGCCTGTGGCGGGGTCGTCATCGCGGCGGCATTCGGCCACGTAGCCCTCCTTGCGCCGCAGCTCCACCAGCCGTTCGAGCCGGGCCTGCAGCGACCCCGAGCCGATCATGCGGCGGTAGTCGGCGGCCTTCTCCTCGGCCTGCTGGCGCAGCACCAGTTCCAGGGTGTCCTCCGGCAGGCTCTCGCTGAGGGTGTGCAGGAGACCAAGGGCGAAGTTCTCGCTGCCATCGGGGAAGCGTCCCTGGCCCTGGGCCGTGAGGTGCCAGCGGTTGCTGGGGCGGCCAGGGCCTTCGGTGGCCGCGCTCGCCTCCACCAGGCCGTCCTCCTCGAGGCTGCGCAGATGGCGTCGCATCGCCTGCACCGAAACGCCGAGCGAAGCGGCCAGACGGGCCGCCGTCGCCTCCCCTTCCCGCAACAGCAGCGACAGCACGGCCTCCCGGGTGGGATGGGCCCCCTCGACGGGAGCGGCCGAACGGCCGGGGGACTGGGCGGGGGCGCTCATGTCACGCAGCTGACGGAAACACCATGCCACGCCCCCTGAGGGATTGGGTGCCGCCTTGAGGTGATCCCGATGGTCGGCTTCCGGGCGCCCAACGGTTGGCCTGGGCTTCCGGCCGCGCCGGCGGCCGCTGCGGTCAGCGTCCACCGGGGCGTCACAATGACTTTTCCCCGCCGTCAACGGACCTCGGCCTTGCCTTAGGCTCCAGCAGTAACGAAACCTGGATGTTTCGTTATTCGCCCTCAGGTGCGCACGTCCCGACCTCCTGCCCATGACCGACGCCCCCATCCAGGCCCCCACGCCGACCCCCGCAGCCGGTGCGGAGAGCCTGGAGGTGATCCGACGCTTCGCGGAAACCTATGCCCAGCGGACCGGCACCTACTTCTGCAGTGATCCGGGGGTGACCGCCGTGGTGCTGGAGGGTCTGGCCCGGCACAAGGACGAACTGGGCGGCGCCCTCTGCCCCTGCCGGCACTACGAGGACAAGGAGGCCGAGGTGGCCCAGGCCTTCTGGAACTGCCCCTGCGTCCCCATGCGCGAGCGCAAGGAGTGCCACTGCATGCTCTTCCTCACCGAGGACAACCCCTTCCGCGGCGAGAGCCAGACCATCACCCTCGAGCAGATCCAGTCCCTCACCGCCGGCTGATCCGGCCCCCTTCCCCATGGCGAGCACCGCAAGCGTCGGCGATCTGGTGAGCCAGCCGTACAAATACGGCTTCGTCACCGACATCGAAACCGAGAAGATCGCCAAGGGCCTCAGCGAGGACGTGGTGCGGCTGATCTCCGCCAAGAAGGAGGAGCCGGCCTTCCTGCTGGAGTTCCGCCTGCGGGCCTTCCGGCACTGGCTGCAGATGCAGGAGCCCGACTGGGCCGCCCTGGGCCATCCGCCGATCGACTATCAGGACATCATCTATTACGCCGCTCCCAAGCAGCAGGAGAAGAAGGCCAGCCTCGACGAGGTGGACCCGAAGCTGCTGGAGACCTTCGACAAGCTGGGCATCCCCCTGAGCGAGCAGAAGCGCCTCTCCAACGTGGCGGTGGACGCGGTGTTCGACAGCGTCTCGATCGCCACCACCTACAAGGAGAAGCTCGCCGAGCACGGCGTGATCTTCTGCTCGATCTCCGAGGCGGTGAAGGAGCACCCCGAGCTGATCGAGCGGTACCTCGGCACGGTGGTGCCCGCCAACGACAACTTCTTCGCGGCCCTCAACTCCGCCGTGTTCAGCGACGGCTCCTTCGTGTTCATCCCCAAGGGCGTGGAATGCCCGATGGAGCTCTCCACCTACTTCCGCATCAACTCGGGCGACACCGGCCAGTTCGAGCGCACCTTGATCGTGGCGGAGGTGGGGGCCTCGGTGAGCTATCTGGAGGGCTGCACCGCGCCGATGTTCGACACCAACCAGCTGCATGCGGCCGTGGTGGAACTGGTGGCGCTCGATGACGCCTCGATCAAGTACTCCACCGTGCAGAACTGGTACGCGGGCGACGAGAACGGCAAGGGCGGCATCTACAACTTCGTCACCAAGCGCGGCCAGTGCCGCGGGGCACGCAGCCACATCAGCTGGACCCAGGTGGAGACCGGTTCGGCCATCACCTGGAAGTACCCCAGCTGCGTGCTGCAGGGGGCCGATTCGGTGGGCGAGTTCTACTCGGTGGCCCTCACCAACAACCGCCAGCAGGCCGACACCGGCACCAAGATGATCCATGTGGGGCCGCGCACCCGCTCCACGATCGTGAGCAAGGGGATCAGCGCCGGCCATTCGGCCAACAGCTACCGGGGCCTGGTGCAGATCGGGCCCAAGGCGGTGGGCGCCCGCAACTACAGCCAGTGCGACTCGATGCTGATCGGCGATCAGGCCGCCGCCAACACCTACCCCTACATCCGCTCCCAGCAGCCGGAGGCCAGCATCGAGCACGAGGCCAGCACCTCCCGCATCTCCGCCGACCAGCTCTTCTATCTGCAGAGCCGGGGCATCGGCTTCGAGGAGGCGGTGTCGATGATGGTGAGCGGCTTCTGCCGGGACGTCTTCAACCAGCTGCCGATGGAGTTCGCCGCCGAGGCCGACAAGCTGCTGGCCCTCAAGCTCGAGGGCTCGGTGGGCTGACCCCGGCCGCACCCCCCGGCGGGGCCTGCTGCCCCCGCCTCTCCTCCCATCCCCCACCCCCTTTCCCTTTCTCTCCGCCGTGATCCGCCCCGACGCCCCCGTTCTGCTCGAGATCGACGATCTCCGCGCCAGCGTGGAGGATCAGCCGATCCTCAAGGGGGTGTCGCTGACGATCCGCGCCGGCGAGATTCACGCGGTGATGGGCCGCAACGGCAGTGGCAAGAGCACTCTCTCCAAGGTGCTGGCGGGCCATCCGGCCTACGCCGTCACCGGCGGCCGCGTGCGCTACCGGGGCGAGGATCTGCTGGCGCTGGAGCCGGAGGAGCGGGCGCGCACCGGCCTGTTCCTCGGCTTCCAGTACCCGGTGGAGATCCCCGGGGTGAGCAACCTGGAGTTCCTGCGGGTGGCCACCAACGCCCGCCGGGCCTGCAAGGGGGAGGAGGAGCTCGACACCTTCGCCTTCGAGGATCTCGTGCACGAGCGGCTGAAGGTGGTGCAGATGGATCCGGCCTTCCTGGAGCGCAGCGTGAACGAGGGCTTCTCCGGCGGCGAGAAGAAGCGCAACGAGATCCTGCAGATGGCCCTGCTCGATCCGCTGGTGGCGATCCTCGACGAGACCGATTCGGGACTGGACATCGACGCCCTGCGCATCGTGGCCGGCGGCGTGAACCACCTGGCCAGCGCCGATAACGCCACCCTGCTGATCACCCACTACCAGCGGCTGCTGGATGCGATCACCCCGGACTACGTGCATGTGATGGCTTCGGGCCGGATCCTGCGCACCGGCGGCAAGGAGCTGGCGCTGGAGCTGGAGGAGCGCGGCTACGACTGGGTGGACGCCGAGCTGGCGGCCGCCGATCGCGCGCCGGTGGAGGTGGCCTGAGATGGTGGCCGCTCCCCTCACCACAGCCCCCTCGGCAACCGCCCCTGCCGGGGCCGGCTGGACCGCCGCGCTGCTGGCCCAGGTGACTGTCGGCAGCGACGCGCTGGCCCCCGTCCGCCGGCAGGCCGCCGAGGCGCTGCTGCGTACTCCCCTGCCCTCCCGGCGGGACGAGGCTTGGCGCTTCACCGATGTCGCCCCCCTCACGGCCATTTCTCCGGTGCTGCTGGACGCCCCTCCGGCGACGGCACCCATCCCGGCCGGCGCGGCCGGCAGCCTGCGGCTGCGGCTTGATGGTCACGCCGATCCCCTCGCGGGGGTGGCCCTGCCCGAGGGCCTGAGCCCGCTCACGGGGGCCGAGCTCGAGGAGCAGCTGGGCCATGCATTGGCGGCCACCGGCAGCGAGGGTCTGTGGCCGGTGCTGCTCAACGCAGCCACGGCCAGCCGGGTGCTGGCCCTGCGGGTGAGCGGTGCCTTCGCCCCCACCCTCGAGCTGGTGAGCGAGGCGGGGGCCGGCGAGGGGGTGCTGCCTCTACGGCTGCTGCTGCTGCTGGAGCCGGGGGCATCGCTGGAGGTGCTGCAGGTGCACCGCACGGCGGGCGCCAACCTCACCAGCGTGGTGCTGGAGGCCCGGCTGGGTGAAGGGTCCACGCTGCATCACGGCCTGCTGGCGCCCGGCGCGGAGTCCGGCGGCCTGCTCGCCACCCTGGCGGTGGAGCAGGCCGCGGGGAGTACGTTCAACGGCGTGAGCGCCCATGGCGGCTGGGGGCTGGGGCGGCTGGAGCCGCGGCTGATCCAGCGCGAGGGGACGGCCACCACCACTCTGAAGGCCCTGCAGATCGCGGCTGGCCGCCAGATCAGCGACACCCACTGCCAGATGCGCTTCGGCGGCCCCGAGGGCCGGCTCGATCAGCTCCACAAGGCCGTGGCCGATGGCCACGGCCGCAGTGTGTTCAACGGTGCGGTGCAGGTGCCCAGGGCGGCCCAGCGCACCGATGCGGCCCAGCTCAGCCGCAACCTGCTGCTCTCGGAGCGGGCCCGGATCGACACCAAGCCCGAGCTGGAGATCGTCGCCGACGACGTGCGCTGCGCCCATGGCGCCACCGTGAGCCGCCTGCAGCAGGACGAGCTCTTCTATCTGCAGAGCCGCGGCATCGGCGCCGATCAGGCCGCCCGGCTGCTGCTGCGCGGCTTCTGCGAGGAGGTGCTGCGGGAGCTGCCCGCAGCCGCCCAGTCGTGGTGGCCCCTGGCCAGCCTGCTGGGGGAGGAGGGCCGATGACCGCCACCTCCGCCAATCCCATGGTCTCCGCTACGTCATCGTCCTCAGTGGCAGGTGCGTCCCTGGTCACCGACCTGGCGGCCCTCACCCGGCCCGATTTCCCGCTCCTGTCCCAGACGGCCTGCCTGGGGCAGCCGCTGATCTACCTGGACTACGCCGCCACCAGCCAGAAGCCCCGCCAGGTGCTCGAGGCCCTGCAGCAGTACTACGGCCACGACAACGCCAACGTGCACCGCGGCGCCCACCAGCTGAGCGCGCGCGCCACCGAGGGCTTCGAGGCGGCCCGCGCCAAGGTGGCTGCCTTCATCGGTGCCGCCAACGCCCGGGAGATCGTGTTCACCCGCAACGCCAGCGAGGCGATCAATCTGGTGGCCCGCACCTGGGGCGAAGCCAACCTGCGCGCAGGCGACGAGGTGCTGCTGACGGTGATGGAGCACCACAGCAACCTGGTGCCCTGGCAGCTGCTGGCGGCCCGGACGGGGTGCGTGCTGCGCCATGCGGGGGTGACCGAGAGCGGCGAGCTGGATCTGGAGGACCTCAGGGCCAAGCTCGGCGAGCGCACGAAGCTGGTGAGCCTGGTGCAGGTGAGCAACACCCTGGGCTGCCTCAACCCGATCGCCGAGGTGGCTGCTCTGGCCCATGGCGTGGGCGCCCTGGTGCTGGTGGACGCCTGCCAGAGCCTGCCCCACCAGCCGGTGGACGTGGCCGCCCTGGGCGCCGATTTCCTCGTGGGCTCCTCCCACAAGCTGTGCGGACCCACGGGCATGGGCTTCCTCTGGGGCCGCGAGGCGCTGCTGGAGGCGATGCCGCCGTTCCTGGGGGGCGGCGAGATGATCCAGGACGTGTTCCTGGACACGAGCACCTGGGCCGACCTGCCCCATAAGTTCGAGGCGGGCACGCCGGCGATCGGGGAGGCCATCGGCATGGGCGCCGCCCTGGATTATCTGCAGAACCTGGGGATGGAGCGCATCCATGCCTGGGAGCAGCAGCTCACCCGGCACCTGTTCGAGCGGCTCCAGGCGATCGAGGGGGTGCGGATCCTGGGGCCCACGCCGGAGCAGCAGCCGGATCGGGCGGCCCTGGCGGCCTTCAGCGTGGAGGGGCTGCACGCCAACGACATCGCCGCCCTGCTGGATTCGGCGGGGATCTGCATCCGCAGCGGCCACCACTGCACCCAGCCCCTGCACCGCCACTACGGCCTGGCCGGCACGGCCCGCGCCAGCCTGAGCTTCACCACCACCCCCGAGGAGATCGACCGCTTCGCCGAGGAGCTGCAGGGCACCATCGGCTTTCTGCGCGAGCACAGCTGAGGGAAGGCCGTCGGTGGATCTGCTGCTGGTGGCGGTGGAGGTGGTGGCGGCCCTGGTGATCGATCTCTCGGCCCAGCGGCTGTCGGCGTTCGATTCGGATGGGCGGCTGCTCTATGCGGCGCCGGTGTCCACCGGTGTGACCGCCACCCCCACGCCGGCGGGTGAGTTCCGCATCGCCTCGAAGTACCCGAGCACCACGCTCACCGCCCCCGCCTACCGCATCCCCGATGTGCCGAACGTGCTCTGTCTGGGGGGCGGCGGCCTGAAGGGGGACGCGGTATGCCTGCACCCGGCCCCGTGGCAGGAGCGGGCCGGCCAGCCCTTCGGCGTGCGCCGCAGCCACGGCTGCATCCGCACCAGCAGCGCCACGGCCCGCTGGCTGTTCGAGCGGGTGGCGGTGGGGGTGCCGGTGACGGTGAGGGAGTAGGGGAGCCGGGCAGGGCTTGGGTGGCTGATCGGCTTGCCTTGGGTACGGTTCGTCCATGCGGATGGAGTGTCAGTCCCTGTCCGGCGGCAGAAGGGAAGCGGCGGAAGTTGCGGGCGGAACATTGCAGGACCACATGGCGGGTTGCGCCCCAGGAGCGCCAGCTTCCCCAGGGCGGGGTTCGATCGCCCTGGGGGATGGTTTCGCGGGTCCGTGTATCGGCTCTGGGATCTGCACCCGCCTGCAAAGGTGGTTGTTGTCGCGTGGCGTTTCAGCCGGTCGATGCGAGCGGCCTTGCTGCTTACACGGCAACGCGGGATGGAAGTGGGTGGATACAGGGTCTGTCCATTTTGTAGTTAGATGGAACTTTGATACCCTGCCCACATGACCGAGACCCAACCGCCGAGCACATACGACTCAAGGATCGCCTTGCTACATCAGTACCGAGATGCGATCCTGAAATGGTTCAACGGTGACTATGGGCCAGAAGGCAAGGCTGGCCTTAGATCACGTATTAATAGAAGCACCAAGGCTGCAGAGTCTGCAGTCAAACAAGCTGGATGCATGGTCTCAATGACAATTGCCCCTCCTCCCGCTGTTGGCGGCACAGTTGCGCAGAATATCAATCCATTTACTTCAGTGCTTGAAGACTTCTGGGGACGGTCGGTGATTCCCACTGTTGCCGATATGTGCGATCAAGCAATAGGCGTATACGAAAACTTGCGCGATGAGACAGGCTTGGTAAGTATTTCACACAGAGAGTCTATTGATATATCCTCTGCGATTGAACGCTCACTGAGGCCAGCCTTTCGCTCGGCACCTCCAGCAGCAGAGAAAGATGTACAGGATCAGTTAGAGATCATTCTAAATGCGCTTGGCGTGGCCTTTACTCGTGAGCAAGACACAGCACCCGTTGGAGCAAGGGCATTCAAGCCAGACTTTGTGATTGAAGAACTAGATCTCGCAATTGAGGTAAAACTTGCTAAACCTGGGCACAGCGAAAGCAAAATACAAGAAGAGCTCGCCGCAGATATAGCTGCATATAGAACAAGATGGCGGCATATTATTTTTGTTGTTTACGACCTTGGCGTGATCGCCGATCCTGATCGGATGAGGAGGGAAAATATGAGGCACTTTGGAGTTTCTGTGCTGATCATCAAGCATTAACACAGGACTGTCCAT
>JMRP01000060.1 GCA_000708525.1 Cyanobium sp. CACIAM 14 | reverse complement strand
GATCACGAAACCGAGCATGGCCAGACGGCCGTTCCAGGTTTCGGCGAAGGCCACGAAGCCGAAGCGGGGGGTGGAGTCGGTCATGGGAGAGAGGAGTTTGAGAAACTTGAAGCCATTGTAAAGCCTCGTGAAGGAGTGTGACTGTCGTCAACGATGCCGTTGACGGCCCAGGGGCTCGATCCACTCCTCCAGCATCCCGATGGGAGCCTCTGCCGTGGGAGCCTCAGCCGCCGGAGCACCTCCCGGCAGGCGGCAGCCCAGCTGGATCTCGCCCTGGTCGAGCAGCCGGCCGATCCGCAGCGCCGTGGCCTCCTCGAGGCGGGAGAAGCGCTGCTGACCCTGGGTGAGCCAGGAGAGCTCCCAGGGCGTGATCACACCGGTGGAGAGGGATTCGAGGTAGAGCTCGCCGACCGTCATGGCTGATGTAACGGAACATGAAGATTCTGACGTGGCCTGCGGGGAGGCGCGGCAGAAGCGGCCGCAGCCCGGCCTCACGCCTCAGCCGAGAGATCTTTACTCTTCTTAAAGTTCCTCGGGGCGGGTTGCTGGGCTGACCCGCCTTCTCCCTGGCATGGCGCTGCAGGTCGTCTGGTTCAAGCGCGATCTGCGCGTCCACGACCACCGCCCCCTCACGGAGGCGCTCCGGCACGGTCCGGTGCTGCCGCTCTACGTGGTGGAACCGGACCTCTGGCGGCGTGCGGATGCCTCCGGCCGCCAGTGGGAGTTCTGCCGGGAAAGCCTGCTGGAGCTGCGCCATGACCTGGCCGCCCTGGGCCAGCCCCTGGTGGTGCGCGTCGGGGAGGTGGTGGCCGTGCTCGAGGCTGCCCATCGCCGTCACGGCATCGACGGCCTCTGGAGCCACCAGGAAACCGGCAACCTCTGGACCTACGAACGGGACCGGCGAGTGGCCGACTGGGCCCGGGAGCGAGGGATCCGCTGGCACCAACCGGCAGGCTTCGGAGTGATCCGGGGCCTCAGGGACCGTCGCGGCTGGGCCCAGTCCTGGGAACGGCGCATGGGCGAGCCCCTGCTGCCGCCACCCGAAGGCCTGCCCCCACTGGACGGGATCCATCCCGGGGCACTGCCCAGCGCCACGGATCTGGCCCTGGCGGCGGACCCCTGCCCGCAGAGACAGCGGGGCGGCCGCCGCGCCGGCGTGGAGTTGCTGGAGGGATTCCTGCTCCGGCGGGGGCGGGGGTACCACCGCCGGCTCTCCAGCCCGGGGACGGCCTTCGAGGCCTGCTCACGGCTGTCGCCCCATCTGGCCTGGGGCACCCTCTCGATGGGGGAGGTGGTGCAGGGCACCCGCCAGCGGCGGCAGGCCCTGGCGGCCCTGCCGGCGGAGGAGGCGGCCGGCTGGCCCCGGGCGCTCGACGCCTTTCTCTCCCGGCTGCACTGGCACTGCCATTTCATCCAGAAGCTCGAGAGCCAGCCCTCGATCGAGATCCTCGAGCTGCACCCGGCCACCCGCGGCCTGCGGCGCACCGATCCCGAACGCCTGGCGGCCTGGAGCGAAGGACGCACGGGCGTGCCCTTCGTGGATGCCTGCATGCGGGCCCTGCGGGCCAGCGGCTGGATCAACTTCCGCATGCGGGCCATGCTGCTCTCGTTCGCCAGCCATCACCTCTGGATCGACTGGCGAGCGTCCGGCCTGCACCTGGCCCGCCAGTTCGTGGACTACGAGCCAGGGATCCACTGGAGCCAGTGCCAGATGCAGAGCGGCACCACCGGGATCAACACGATCCGGATCTACAACCCCCTGAAGCAGGGCCAGGATCACGATCCCGACGGACGCTTCCTCGCCCGCTGGCTGCCGGAACTGGCCGGGGTTCCCGCCGCCTGGCGCCACCAGCCCTGGCGGATGGATCCACACACCCAGGCCGGCAGCGGCTGCCGCATCGGCTGCCACTACCCGGCCCCGATCGTGGACCTGGAGACCGCCGCCAGGGAGGCCAGGGAGCGGCTCTGGGCCCTGCGGCACCTGCCGGGCTTCGCGGCGGAAGCCGCCGCGATCCAGGAACGGCACGGCTCGCGCCGCTCGGGCCTGCCCCCGACAGGAGCGCCCAGGGGTCGGCGAGGCCGGAGGAGCGCCGCCGGCCAGCTCTGCCTGGACCTGGGCCTGGACCCGGACCCGGGCAGCCGCAGCGCTTCACGTTCCGTTACCTGAAACGCCAGAATCTTCATAATTCTCGTTCCGTCATGACCACCGCCCTCCTGCTGGAACTTTTCGCCGGCTTCTTCGCCGCCTTCGTGGCCCTCTGGGTGATCGTGCTCAACCGCCCAGCGGTCCTGTCAGCCCACGGGCCTTCCCCTGATCCATCCACAGGAGGCAAGGGCGCCGCGCGTCCCATGGCGGTGATGCTGCGGAGTGTCCTTCAGGGCTACTTCCTGCGGGAAGGCCGGCTCGCCAGCATCGGCCTTCTGCTGCTGCGGCTGGCCATCGGCGCAATGATGATCCATCACGGCCAGGACAAACTGTCCAACCCCCAGTCCTTCGCGGACAACTACGTCGTCCCCCTGCATCTCCCCTTCCCCCTGGTCTTCGCCTGTGCCGCCGGCTACGCCGAGATCGTCGGCAGCTGGCTGCTGATCCTGGGTCTGCTCTCGCCCCTGGGGGCTCTGGCCCTCACCGGCACGATGGCGGTGGCCGCGTACCACCACATCCTCACCAGCGGGCTGAACATCTACGTGCTGGAGCTGGTGGTGCTCTACCTGGGCGGAAGCCTGGCCGTGCTGCTCATGGGTCCTGGTCGCTACTCCTTCGACGCCGGCATGGTGGCGGAGTTGCTCGAGGCGTCCTCCGGAGCGAACGGCACCACCCGGGAAGGATCGGATCAGGGATCAAGCTCCGGCTTCGCCATGCTGGGCGACGCCGGCTGAAGACCCGGCACCCCTCCAACCGCGCCACGAGGAACGGACCCCCAGGTCAGCCACAGATCACGCGAGCCTTCCAGCCAGCCTTCCAGCCAGCCTTCCAGCCAGCCTTCCAGCCAGCCTTCCAGCCAGCCTTCCAGCCACCGATAGGGTCGGACCGGCGTTCGGCGAGAGTCATGGACATCACCCTGCTGGGCACCGGACTGCTGGGGAGCGCCATCGGCGAGCGACTGCTGCAGCGGGGCCATCGGCTCACGGTCTGGAACCGGACCCCCGAGCGCATGGCTCCCCTGGTGGCGGCGGGAGCACAGGCCGCCGACAGCCCGGAGGAGGCCGCGTCGGCCAGCCCCTGGCTGATCACGGTGCTCAGCGACGGCGACGCCACCCGGCACGTCCTGATCGAGGGGATCGGCTCTGCGCTGAACGGACGCCGTGTGCTGCAGACGGGCACGATCGGCCCCGGCGAGAGCCTGGAACTGGCCCGGCTGGTGGAGGACTGGGGAGGCAGCTACCTGGAGACGCCGGTGCTGGGCAGCCGCCCGGAAGCCCTCAGCGGCCGGCTCCAGGTGATGGCGGCCGGCAGCGAGAACCTCTTCGCTCAGGCGCGTCCCCTGCTGGAGGACCTGTGCGGGCAGCCCCGCTGGCTGGGTGCCGTGGGCGCGGCTATGGTGGCCAAGCTGGCGCTGAACCAGCTGATCGCCAGCCTCACCCATGCCTTCAGCCTCTCCCTGCGGCTGGTGCAGGCAGCCGGGGTGGAGGAGGAATCCTTCCTCGAGATTCTGCGGGAGAGCGCTCTCTACGCCCCCACCTTCGACAAGAAACTGGCGAGGATGCGGAGCGATGACTACAGCCAGCCCAATTTCCCCACCGCCCATCTGCGCAAGGACCTGAACCTGTTCCTGCAGACGGCCGAAACCTTCGGCCTCGAGACACTCGCCTTGGAGGGGCTGGGCCGGTTGCTGACACGGGGCAGCGAGGCAGGGATCGACGGCCTCGACTACAGCGCCCTGCACCGGCTCACGGGCCCAGACACCCCTCAGGAGGCCGGGAGCGGACGGGATCGGCGAGGGGCACCTCCCCAGCGCAGCTGCACCCCGCCACCCACGTCCCAGGCGGTGCCCCCTCCGTAGAACCCGGCTCCCCCGCGCACATAGAACGTGGTGTTGTCGCGCAGGGTGTAGGCGAGACTCCCCTGCAGGCCCAGGCCACTGCCCTGGATCAGGGCCCCTGCCGGCTGCGTGGCGGCCAGCCCGAGGCCGTTGCCGACGCTGCTCGACGGCGCCCCGCCGAGGAAGCCGGCACTGAGCCAGCTCAACCGCAGCGAGGGCACGAGCAGGTTGCGGCCTTCCCGGATCGGAGCTCGCCAGGTGATGCCCAGATCCGCGGTGCCCAGGGTGCTGCTGGAGCCGGGCACATTCCAGAGGTTGCCGGTAGGAGCATCGAAGATGGTGACCCCGCCCAGCGACACTCTGGTGAGAGTGAGCAGAGCGCTGGGTTCGAGGAACTGACTCTGCGACAACCGGATGCGTCCGCCCAGCTGGGTGGCCACGTTGAAGGCGCTTCCTCCCACCCCAGGGGTGCTGGTGCGGATCCCGAAGGCGTTCGTGCTGCGGATGGCGAAGGGCTGGTCGGCCGTCAGCCCATCACCACCGACGGCCGCCCCGACGAACCAGCCCGGCTTGTTGAGCTGCAGCAGCAGGCCACCGCCCCCCAGGGTGGCGCGGGTGGAGCGGGCACCGAAGCTGGTGCCCAGGGTGTCGAGGGAGCCGCCCTGGGTCCAGAGCTGGCCGAAACGGCCGAACGCACCGATCAGCAGATCACCGCTGGCATAGTCCAGACGCAAACCGATCTGGGCAGCACTGAAGGAGGAAGGGCCGCCGGAGGCGCCCTTCACGAGGGGGCCGCCGAAGCCCTGGCCGAACACCCGCAGTCGCCAGCCATCCCGGGCGCTGTAATAGTTGCGGGGTTCGCGGCTGAACCGGAACCCTGAAGCGATCGTGCCCTTGGGATCCGCCAGGGCGAAGCCGGAATTCAGGCGCGTCAGCTGGGGCAGCGGCTCGAGCAGATCGGGGCTGAACGGCTGCCAGCCGAGGCTGGCATAGGCGGCGCGGGGCTGGGGGCTGAAACGGAAGCTGGAGGAGGCGGACGCCTGGGGATCGGGGTCGGCCGCCGGGGACTCCCGGCGTACCTCCTGGGGCAGGGTGTCGAGCAGTTCGCGGCTGAAGGTCTGCCAGCCGAGCGCCGCACCGAGAGGCAGCAGGCGTGCATCCAACCGGTAGACATCCACCAGAACCGGTGGAGGCGGGGCGGCGGCCTCCTCGCGAGCAGGGCGGCTCCCCGACGTGGGCGGCGTCTCCGGCGGCAGACAGAACTCCGCTTCGGTGCCATCGGGACAGATCTCGGCCCTGGCGGGCCCGGCCGTGAGCGATGGGGCGAGCAGCAGGGGGACCAACAGTCCGACCAGGCCACGGATCCCTTGCGAGGGGGAGACGAATCGCAGACGAGGGGAGCGGGGGCCCAGGGAGTCAGACTTGCTCACCAAAAGCTCAGAGTGATTGCACGGCCGGCTGAAGATAACAGGTGCAAAGCCATGGAACCATCCAAGAGACCGTAGAGGATCAGAAGACCCGAAGTCGCGCAGAGAAAGCCATTTCAAAGGCGTATTCTGACGCGCCTTTATCCACTCTCTAATGCTTTTTTAGAGTGACGCAGTGGTCGCAGAATGAGCGCTTAGAGCATCGTGCCAATCCCACTTTTGGATGCCACAAGCTGGCAGAGGAATGGTCAATTGATAGAGTCCGCCGATAACGACAAAGCCTCCCGGAAAATCGATGAGCTCCCTGACATTCCTCGTGAATGCTGGCCTTGCTGCGCGCCAAGGAGATCCCCATCAGCTGATTTTCCATGATGCCGACAGCCTCACGGGTGGCCTGGATGAAGCGAGCGACATCCGTTCGCCCTTCAGGGGAGTCCTCTGGACCTCGGCCCTGCAACAGGCCAATCAGCGGCTGACACAGCTGCCGGAACGAAGCGATTTCAACTCCCTGCTCACGGAGATCTTCGGATCCGGCGGCACCGATTCTGAGGTGTTCGCGGGGCGCGCAGCCGAGCTGGCGAGCAGGCTCCAGGGGGATGGGCTCGCGCTGCGGATCGAACCGGGCAGTGATGCGGAACTGGCGGGCCAGCCCGCCGCCTTCTCCGCCGGGAGCCAGCCGGACTCCGGCCGATGGATCGTCAACGGGGCCTGGCTGTCCAGGGTGTCCGATGAACTGACGGTGCTGCAGTTGCTGCTGGGTGTGGCGGGCCAGGCCATCGACGACTGGCTCAACGGTGAGCGCAAGGGACGGGAGGAAGTGGCCACGCTGTTTGCCGCCCGCCTGCTGGCCCAGTCGGCCGATGGGGCGACCGCGGGCACGGCCCCCCAGAGGGCGGGGCTGTGGCAGGTGAGTTCTGCTGAGGCAGCGGCACCCGATCAGGACAACAGGATCGGGGCGATTTCCGAGCCGATCCGGCAACAGGTCCGCGATCTTCTGGTGAACTGGTTCTCCCGGGAGGACTATCTCACCCAGGCGGCGATCCCCTTCAGCGCCACGGCTGGATCCGAGAGCTGGACAGCCGGCGCCCTCGAGCTGCGACAGGCCTTCCTCAGCGGCGCCTACGCCATCCGCCTCGACGTTCGCAGCAGCGGCGAGATGCAGGGGTGGCTGGCGGGCTACAGCCCCACCGGCACCACAGGACAACCCACGATCTACCTGAACGGCGAGTGGCTCTCCACGGCGACGGCCGAGAGCATCAAGGCCGTTCTGCTGGAAGAAATCGGGCACGATATTGACCGTCGGCTCAACGGGAGCAGCGACAGCCCGGGAGACGAGGGGGAACGGTTCTCCAGGATGCTGCTCGGGACCGATACCGAAGCGAATCGGCTCACCGCACTGCAGGACGATGACCATCGCTGGATCAGCGTGGACGGCCAGTCCGTGGCCATCGAGGCGGCTGGGCTTGGCATTGCCCAGACCTTCTTCGTGCCCCTGAGGGAACAGGACATCCAGACGTCCCTGAAGAAGATCAATACCAACGTCGGCAGCCTGATTCAGACCGTCATCTCGTTCGTCTCCACCAGCAACGGCACCGTTGTCGTCTACGACCACTGGGAGGACGGCTACGAAGCGGATCTCAACAATCCCACCCAGAGCACCACCCAGATCTGGGGCGACGGCAACCTGAGCAATGGCATCGCCCCCGGCACCACGGATGATCTTCTGCCCATCGGCAGGGTCGTCACCCTGAGCAACGTCGTCGATGTCAACAATCCGCTCCTCATCGACTACGACGGCCGCGACAGGATCGGCACCACCAAGGCGATCAACCTGACCCGGGCCGGCTGGGCCACCACGCCGGGGACGGTGCTGGCCGGAGCCATCAACGCCTACGACGTCGGCAACTCCGGCACGAGCTACAGGATACCCATTGGTGAGAATGTCGTCACCAATACGGCGGCTCCGGGAGATATCGCCAACCGACTATTCGAATATACATCGCTACACATCCTCGCCACCGCCAACAACACGACGATCACCATTGACAAAGACGGGAACGGCACGACCGATCTCACGCTGAACCTCAACCAGGGGGAAACCTATCTCGTCAACGGGGGAGTTCTGGCAGGGGCGACGGTCAACGCCACGAAGGCCATTCAGGTCTACAGCATTGCCGGCGACGTGGGCTCATCCTACGAAAACCGCTGGTTTGCGATTCCTGCCCTCTCCCAGTGGTCGAACAGTTACTACGCCCCGGTGGGGACGACCCTGGCGATCGATCCCACCTATGTCTTCCTCTACAACCCCAACGCCACCCCCCTGACCGTCACCTATGACACGCTCTTCAGCAAGGGGCTGACCAAGACCATTGCGGCGAACAGCACGGAATACGTGCAGATGCCGAATTCTGCCGCACAGTTCTACACACTTGATGGCAGGAAGTTCTATGCCGTCAGCACGATCGACTCCGATGCGGTCAACAACCAGACGCACGACTGGAGCTATTCCCTGGTTCCGGAAAGCTACCTGACCAGCAAGTTCGTCGTTGCCTGGGCGCCCGGAAATGCCAACAACCCACCCACAACGGCCCTGAATGCCAGCCCGGTCTGGGTCACCGCCGCCAGGGACACAACGATCTACATAGATTTCGACGGTGATGGCTGGAGAAACGGCGATGCCAATGATGCCCGTGACACCACCTACAACCTCAAGAGGCTCGAGTCCTATCAGATCAAGGACATCGACAATGATCAGAGTGGCCTGACGGTCTACACCCTCGACGGCACCCTGATCACGGCGGCATGGGGTGAGGATCCTGCCGTGGCAGGCCCCGGCAGTCCCTATCTCGACATGGGGACCACCATCCTGCCCTTCCCCGATTACGTCTTCAGCAAGACATCCAGGGAAGCGAGCACGGTGACCTATGGAGCTGGAGTCAGCAATAACGATACCCTGACCCAACTTGGAGAGCAAATTGAATACACGATCAGCGTCACCAACCGTGCGGTGATCGATCTGTTCAACACCAACATCACGGATAGTCTCACCCCGGGCACGAGCGCTACCTATATCGCCAACAGCGCCAATCTGACGATCTACAATCCCGACGGAACAGTCAATACAAGCATCAGCGATCTGGATGGGGCAAGCAATCTCTTCCCACTGAATCCAGCCACGGGCGGTTACACCATCACCACCCCCCTGCAACGGGGCTATCAGGCGGTCATCAAGTATCGGGTCCTGGTTCGCAATGACATCGACGCGGCGCTGGCCAGCGCCAATTACTCCATCAGCAACAGTGCCTCTCTCACCGGCGATCCGGCCGGTGGTGGCACCCAGATCAGCAAGACCGTTCTCAATACGACCCAGGTCAGCGTGCCCAGCACGGACGGCCAGGTGTTTCTCTACGACGCTGGCTTCACCGGGATCGCCACCAGCTTCCAGGAAGGAGCGACGATCGGGATCCAGGTCACCGACAACGACCCCAATCGGAACACCAGCGCGATCGATAGTCTGCAGGTCGTCGTCACCAATACAACGACCGGGGAAACGGAAACCGTCACCTTGCTGGAGACGGGGATCAACACCGGAATCTTCCGGGGCACCCTGGCCACTTCCACGAGCAGTTCCTCCAATGGCAACAACACGGGAACCCTGTTCATGGTGCAGGGGGACAGCCTTCGTGTTGACTACACCGATCCGATCTTCGGCAGTGTCTTCGACAACCCGAGCAAACCCGGAACGCCCACCGATGCGGATGGGAACGTCAATACAGGCAATCCGAATTCAGCCACGGCGACTGTGGCGACTCCGACCCGGACGAAGATTCTTTACCTGTCCGCCGATGCCGCAGCCAATGACACGACCGGAGATCTGGACAGGATCGATCCCACCGGCACCCCCGTACTGAGCACGCAGGCGATCAGAACAACGACGTCAACATCGGGTGTTTCCACTGGTCAGACGACAAACGGGACGCAGACGGAAGTTGTCAAGAAGAACGAAGTACGTGGTCAGAGTTTTATTGCCGGAGGCTCAGGGACTTTCGATCTGAATTCAGTCTCCCTGTACCTTCAGGATCCAGGAGGCAACAACAATGGAACCCTGACGCTTACCCTGCTTTCGACATGGACAGGAACTGCTCTGGCCACGGCCAGCATTCCCGTCTCCAATGCCAGCCCACTACCCAATACCTACGCTCCGGTCACGTTCAATCTTGCCGCAACAGGCCTGAGCCGATCGGCATCGTACATCCTTAAGTTGACCAACTCAACCAACAAGGACGTCAACTGGCAGAGAACAGGTGCCGATTCCTATGCAAGTGGCCAGGCGCTCAGCAATACCGGAACAGTCATTGCCAATTCAGACTTCTTGTTCCAGGTTTCTGGATCAACAACCACGACGACCACAACGGGCGCCACGTTCACCCAGAGCCTGGCGATGGAGTCGGCACTGAGTGTTCCAGCCAATGGTACATTTCAAGTCGTCACATATATCGGCAGCATTACAGGGACCCTGGTTCCCTCGCAAATCAACGGCAGGATCACTTACAACGGAACAACGTTCATTAACCTGGGCGCCCCTGTCTACAACGCTGGCGCTGGCACATTAACCTGGACCTATACAACGCCTGGGGCTCTTACTGTACCGAAGGGGCAACAAATCAAGCTGGACATCACGAACAACGATCTGGCCGGGTCGTCGTTCCAGATCAGATACGACAACGCCACCAGCGCCCGATCCCGCATTGAGATTCCCACCACCACGGTCATCAACATCGTCGATGTGGATGGCATCGACACCAATGCCGATGGCCTCATCGACAACAACAACGGCAATGGCGTCCAACTGATCGGCTTCTACGATAAACCATTTTCCATTGGGGGCAGCCTGATCGCCTCCGCATCGGCCAGCGCTGGTCAGATCGTTTATCTGCGCGTCAAGGTTCAAGACCCGTTCGGTGATTATGACATCACAGGTCTGACCCTCAATCTGGACGGTCCCGGCACCAGCGGTGATCTCAGCAATGTGGTGCTCACCAACGCCAACGTGATCAATGCCGCCGGTGATGGTGCTGCCTTCAAGACCTACGAGTATGCCTGGCAGACCGTCTACAACCCAGGCACTTACACGGTCAGTGTCGTTGCGCAGGAAGGCTTCGAAAGCATCACGGCCACGGCCAGTTCGACGTTCACGGTGACGGCGCTTGATCTCGGGACGCCTTCGATCACCGAGTTCATCACCGCCCTGGGTGGATCCGCACCCAACCCTGATCAGTACAACGTTGGCAATACGGCCTTCCTGAGAGTCACGGATCTGGATGAGAACACCAATCCTCTGACGATCCAGACCGTCACAGCCAAGGTGAACGGCATCACCTTCACCCTGACCGAGACCGGAGCCAACACCGGGATCTTCGAAGCAGCGCTGACACCCAACTTCGCCAGCCTCGTTGCGGGCCAGGTCCTCACGGCTGTCTATGTGGATGCCAACGATGCATCCGACTCCAGCAGCGACATCATCACGGTTCCTGTTCCGGGGAACAGCCCGCCAACGGCCACCAACAACGCCAGGACACTCAACGAGAACGCCACCCTCATCGGCGCCAACGTGATCACCGACAATGACGGCTTCGGTGTGGACTCCGATCCGAATGGCGATCCACTCAGCGTATCCTCCGTCAATGGCACCCCGATCCTCGTTGCGAACACGGTGATCACGCTGCCTTCGAGCGCCCTTCTCACGATCAGCCCGAACGGCACGTACAGCTACAGCCCCAACGGACAGTTCAATTCCCTTGGCGTCGGTCAGACGGCTTCCGACAACTTCATATATGTGCTCAGCGACGGCAAAGGGGGCACCAGCTCTGCCGCCGTCACTCTGACGATCAATGGAGTCAACAATCCTCCCACCTCTCTCCCGATCAGTTCGCAGACGAACACCGACGGTCAGTACATCGATCTGGACGTCGACAACAAGTTCAGTGACGTTGATGGCACGATCGCCAACTACAGCGCCTCGGGCCTGCCTGCAGGACTGAGCATCAATCCAGTCACCGGCAAGATCAGTGGCGTGGTAGCGGCCAATGCCAGTGGCGTCACCGGCAGCCGGATCTACAGCGTCACGATCACAGGCACCGATGACCAGGGCAGCTCCACCACCCAGAGCTTCAACTGGACGATCAACAACGTCCCACCCATCGCTGTCAACGATACGAGCAGCACAAATGAAGACACAACCCTCACAGGAAATGTCCTCGCCAATGACCTGGATGGCAGTCCCGACAGCGACGTCCTGAGCGTCACGCAGTTCACGATCGATACCGATAACAACGGGACCCAGGAGTCGTTCCTGGCCGGTCAGACCGCAACGATCGCCGGTGTGGGAACCCTCCAGATCAACAGCAACGGCAGCTATACGTTCACGCCAGTCGTCAACTACAACGGCAGCCTCCCCGTCGCCACCTACTCGATTTCGGATGGGAGTGGAGGAACAGCCACTGCGTCCCTCCGCATCACCGTCAAT
>JMRP01000059.1 GCA_000708525.1 Cyanobium sp. CACIAM 14 | reverse complement strand
TCTACGCCCTCGCCCTGGGCACCAGACAGAGATCGAGATACTCGTCAAGCATGGTGCCCGGCAGCAGGGGACCCTGCACGAAATGCAGTCCGATCACGGTGTTGTAGCTGGTTCCGTTCACCCATTTCACCAGAGAAGGCAGCGAGAGTCGTTGCTGCCGGTCGGCATCACCGAAATCCAGAATCACCTCTTCCTTGGGCTCGACATCGATACCGCCGCGGCGGATCACACAGGCACCCGTGCGGCTGATGTCGCTCACAGAAACGTGCACGATGCGGCCGGAGGCCGTCCTCATGCTGGCGGAGACACCCCGGGGGAGAGCATGTCGGAAAGAGGACCGCAGATCCTGGGATTCCGAATGACCATCACCGACCTTTCCGACCATCGCTTCGAGACCATGACGAGGCACAAGTTAGTGGCATGACTTAGTTCCACCAGGGATCGGCGGCCACCCTCGTCGCCGGACCGCCCGCCCCTTCGCCCCGGCGGCGAACCGGGTCCCCCAGAATGGCGCCAGAGGAACCGCGAGGCTGAATGGGCGTTCTCACCGCACTGCTGATCCTGGCGGGGCTGATCCTGGTGCACGAGGGGGGGCACTTTCTCGCCGCCACCTGGCAGGGCATCCGGGTCAGCGGTTTCTCGATCGGCTTCGGTCCTGCCCTGATCGAACGGCGCCGTCGGGGAGTGCTCTTCGCCCTGCGGGCCATCCCCCTCGGGGGCTTCGTGGCCTTCCCGGACGATGAGGAGGACAGCCCCATTCCCGCCGACGATCCCGACCTGCTCCGCAATCGTCCCCTGGCCCAGAGGGCTCTGGTGATCGCCGCCGGGGTGATCGCCAACCTGCTGCTGGCCTGGACCGTGCTGCTGGCCCAGGGGCTCGTGCTCGGCATCCCCGCGGGCTTCAGCACCACCCCCGGGGTGGTGGTGGCCGCCGTGCAGGCCGGTCAGCCGGCCGCCGGATCGGGCCTCCGGCCCGGGGATCGCATCCTGGCGGTGGATGGCACTCCCCTGGGCGGCGGTCAGGACGCGGTGCTGGAGCTGGTGGAACGCATCAAGGACTCTCCCGGCCGGACGCTGCGCCTGCAGGCCGATCGTGCCGGCACCAGCCTCAACCTTCCCCTCACCCCCGCCGGCAGCGGCGGCATCGGACGCATCGGCGCCCAGCTCCAGCCCAGCGGCAGCGAAGCCTTCCGCGCCCCCCGGGGTCCCCTGGAGCCGATCCGCCAGGCCAACCACGACTTCCTGCTGCTCACCGGCCGCACGGTGGAAGGTTTCGCCACCCTGCTCACCCACTTCGGCGAAACCGCCTCCCAGGTGTCGGGCCCGGTGAAGATCGTGGAGATGGGCGCCTCCCTGGCCAGCCAGGGCGGCAGCAGCCTCTTCCTGTTCAGCGCCCTGATCTCGATCAACCTGGCGGTGCTCAACGCCCTGCCCCTGCCCCTGCTCGACGGCGGCCAGTTCCTGCTGCTGCTGATCGAGGGTCTGCGGGGACGCCCGCTCCCCGACCGGTTCCAGATGGCCTTCCTTCAGTCGGGCTTCGTGTTCCTTGTGGGCCTGTCCCTGGTCCTGATCGTCAAGGACACCAGCCAGCTGCCGGCGATCCAGCAGCTGCTCAGCCGCTGAGGTGCCCCGCTTCCCCTCCGCACGCACCAGGGCACCGCTGAT
This sequence comes from Cyanobium sp. CACIAM 14, assembly GCA_000708525.1. Taxonomy (GTDB): domain Bacteria; phylum Cyanobacteriota; class Cyanobacteriia; order PCC-6307; family Cyanobiaceae; genus Cyanobium. The sequence goes on along the minus strand of JMRP01000059.1, from coordinate 10,878 downwards.
TCTGGAGCGGCTGGGCGCGCTCTATCCCGACGCCACCTGCTCCCTCGACTGGCGCACCCCCTACGAGTTGCTGGTGGCCACGATGCTTTCGGCCCAGTGCACCGACGAGCGGGTCAACAAGGTGACACCGGCCCTGTTCGCCCGGTTCCCCGATGCGGCAGCGGCCGCCGCCGTGGAGAGCGAGGCGATCGAGCCCTATGTGCAGTCCACCGGCTTCTACCGCAACAAGGCCCGGAACATCGTGGCCGCCTCGCGGCTGCTGATGGAACGCCACGGCGGCGCGGTGCCGGCCTCGATGGAGGAGCTGCTCCCGCTGCCGGGGGTGGCCCGCAAGACCGCCAACGTGGTGCTGGCCCACGCCTTCGGCATCAACGCCGGCGTCACCGTGGACACCCATGTGAAGCGGCTGGCCCAGCGGCTGGGGCTCACCCGCCACAGCGACCCGAAGCGGATCGAACCCGACCTGATGAAGCTGGTGCCCCGGCCGCAGTGGGAGACCCTCTCGATCCGGCTGATCTTCCATGGCCGCGCCGTCTGCGTCGCCCGCAAGCCGCGCTGCCATGGCTGCGGCCTGGCCGATCTCTGCCCCGCTGCCGGGAAGCCGGCGGCGGGGAGGCCCCGGGCGGGCCAGCGGGAGGGGGCAGGCCGAACAGGTAAGGTAGGCAACTGACCTGTATTCCTCTCCCCGGCCGCATGGCGAAGAAGTCGATGATCGCGCGCGACGTCAAGCGTCGCAAGATCGTGGAGCGTTTCGCGACGCGCCGTGCCGCCCTCAAGCAGGCCTTCGAAGCGGCGGCCGATCCGATGGAGCGCCTGGAGATCCACCGCAAGCTGCAGTCGCTGCCCCGCAACAGCGCTCCCAACCGCATCCGCAACCGCTGCTGGGCCACGGGCAAGCCCCGGGGCTATTACCGCGATTTCGGCCTCTGCCGTAACCAGCTGCGCGAGCGGGCCCACAAGGGCGAACTCCCCGGCCTGGTCAAGTCCAGCTGGTGAGCGAAGCCTGAGGTTCCCTCCGCCGCAACGGCTTTATGCCGCACCAGGCGCCCTGCGGGGCGCCTTCTTCATGGCCCGGGAGGGGCGGATGCGAGAATGCTGCGCGACAACAAAACGGACATAACGCCCAGTGCAAGGACAAACTCAGTCGGTCTCCTTCGATGGTCGGGAGATCCGGCTGACCAGCGGCCGATTTGCGCCCCAGGCCGGGGGCTCGGTGATGGTGGAGTGCGGCGATACGGCGATCCTGGTCACCGCCACCCGCTCGAAAGGCCGGGAGGGAATCGATTTCCTGCCCCTCATCTGTGACTACGAGGAACGGCTCTACGCCGCCGGCCGCATCCCCGGAAGCTTCATGCGCCGGGAAAGCCGCCCTCCCGAGCGGGCCACCCTCACCGCCCGGCTGATCGACCGGCCGATGCGGCCGCTGTTCCCGGGGTGGCTGCGGGATGACCTGCAGATCGTCGCCACCTGCATGTCCCTGGACGAGCGGGTGCCGCCCGACGTGCTCGCCGTGACCGGGGCCTCGATGGCCACCCTGCTGGCCAGGATCCCCTTCATGGGCCCCATGGCCGCCGTGCGGGTGGGCCTGCTCGGTGATGACTTCGTGCTCAACCCCAGCTTCCGGGAGATCGAGCGCAGCGAGCTCGACCTGGTGGTGGCCGGCACCCCCGCCGGTGTGGTGATGGTGGAAGCGGGCGCCAACCAGCTGCCGGAGCAGGACGTGATCGAGGCCATCGACTTCGGGTACGAAGCCGTGGGCGAACTGATCCGGGCCCAGCAGGCCCTGCTCAAGGAGCTGGGCATCGAACAGGTTCTCCCCGAGGAACGCAGCGAAGACCCCGCCCTGCCCGCCTTTCTGGAGAAGGCCTGCGCCCCTGCCATCGGGGAGGTGCTCAAGCAGTTCCAGCTCACCAAGACCGAGAGGGACGAGAAGCTCGATGCCATCAAGGCCGAGGTGAGCGAAAAGATCGGCGCCCTCGACGACGAGGACCCCATCAAGGCGGCCGTGACCGGCAACGCCAAGCTGCTCGGCAACACCTACAAGGGCCTCACCAAGAAGCTGATGCGTCAGCAGATCCTCTCCGAAGGCAAGCGGGTGGACGGCCGCAGCCTCGACGAGGTGCGCCCGATCCAGGCCGCCGCCGGCGTGCTGCCCAAGCGGGTGCACGGCTCGGGCCTGTTCCAGAGAGGACTCACCCAGGTGCTCTCCTGCGCCACCCTCGGCACCCCGAGCGACGCCCAGGAGATGGACGATCTCAACCCCAGCAGCGAGAAGACCTACCTCCACCACTACAACTTCCCCCCCTACTCGGTGGGCGAGACCCGGCCGATGCGTTCCCCCGGCCGCCGCGAGATCGGCCATGGCGCCCTGGCCGAGCGGGCTCTGATTCCCGTGCTGCCCCCCAAGGAGAGCTTCCCCTACGTGCTGCGGGTGGTGTCGGAATGCCTCAGCTCCAACGGTTCCACCTCCATGGGCTCGGTGTGCGGCAGCACCCTGGCCCTGATGGATGCCGGCGTTCCCCTGCTGGCCCCGGTGAGCGGCGCCGCCATGGGCCTGATCAAGGAGGGAGATGAGGTGCGCATCCTCACCGACATCCAGGGCATCGAGGACTTCCTCGGTGACATGGACTTCAAGGTGGCCGGCACCGAGAAGGGCATCACCGCCCTGCAGATGGACATGAAGATCACCGGCCTGGCGGTCAAGACCGTCGCCGAGGCGATCAACCAGGCCCGGCCCGCCCGTCTGCACATCCTCGGCAAGATGCTCGAGGCCATCGACAAGCCCCGCGACACCCTCTCCCCCCACGCCCCGCGCCTGCTCAGCTTCCGCATCGATCCGGAACTGATCGGCACGGTGATCGGCCCCGGCGGCCGCACCATCAAGGGCATCACGGAGCGCACCAACACCAAGATCGACATCGAGGACGGCGGCATCGTCACGATCGCCAGCCACAACGGCGCCGCTGCCGAGGAGGCCCAGCGCATCATCGAGGGTCTCACCCGCCGCGTCAGCGAAGGGGAGGTGTTCAACGGTTCGGTCACCCGGGTGATCCCGATCGGCGCCTTCGTGGAGATCCTCCCCGGCAAGGAGGGGATGATCCACATCTCCCAGCTCTCGGAAGCTCGGGTGGAGAAGGTGGAAGACGTGGTCAACGTCGGCGACCAGGTGACGGTGCGGGTGCGCGAAATCGACAACCGCGGCCGCATCAACCTCACCCTGCGGGGCGTCCCCCAGCAGGAACCCGCCCCCGTCTGATCCTCAGGGCTGGGCCCCTGATCCGGCCCGCTTCAGACCCGGAAGCCGGGGTCGATGCGGGCCATCGCCCCCCGGGCCCGTTCGCACAGGTCGGCATGGCGCCGGCCGTTGCTGGCGATCAGGCAACCGGCCTGGTGCACATCCCCGGTGTTGTAGAGAAGGGGCCGTCCGTCGGCATGGCCGAAGCCCCCTCCAGCGGCCAGCAGCACCGCTTCGGGGGCGGCCATGTCCCAGTCCTTGGGCGCACTCCTGCCGGAAAGGGAGATGTAGAGGTCGGCCTCCCCCCGCAGGATCATGGCCACCTTGCCGCCGACGCTGCCGATCGTCAGGCTGCGCTCGGGAGCCAGCGCGGCCAGGAGCTCCTCCAGCCTGCCGTCGCGGTGGTTGCGGCTGGCCACCAGCACCAGCTGCTCGCTGCGGCCGCTCAGAGCCGGCGGGAAACGCTCGCCGGCGCGGTTCTCCCGCCAGGCCTCGCCAGGGGTGGCGCCATCGCCGCCCGGCAGGCCGAACCAGATCTCCTCGGGCTCCGGCAGCAGCACCACCCCCAGCACCGGCCGCTGCCCATGCACCAGGGCCAGATGGACGGCGTACTCGCCGGTGCCCTGCAGGAAGTCCCTGGTGCCGTCGAGGGGATCCAGGATCCACAGCCACTCGGCCTCCAGAGGCTGGCCCGGCACCAGCACCTCTCCAGCGGTCTCCTCACTCAGCAGCGCCCAGCCGGCCGAGGGGAAGGCCCCGCGCAGACCCTCCAGTAGCCAGTGGTTCACCGCCAGATCCGCCGCCGAGACCGGTCCCTCGCCGCCGTCGTCCACGCTCATCGCCGGCGGGAAGCCATAAGGCGGCTCCTCGCCGCGGGCATAGGCCCGCAGGATGTCGGCCGCCCCCCAGGCCAGCCGGCGCAGTTCCACCAGCAGCTGCTCACGGCCAACGCCTGCAGGCAGGGCCGGAAGAGACGCCATCATGGGAGCAGCAAAACGGCATTGTGCAGGAGCCGGTGCAGGAGCACGAACCCGCCGCCGGCGTCCTGTATCTGGTGGGGACCCCCATCGGCAACCTGGATGACCTCTCGCCGAGAGCCCGCCGGGTGCTGGCCGGTGCCGATCGGATCGCCTGCGAGGACACGCGCCGCAGCGGGCTGCTGCTTCACCACCTGGGCATCCGCGTGCCCCTGCTGAGCTTCCACCAGCACAACCAGGCGGCCCGCATCCCCCAGCTGCTGGGGGCCCTGGCGGCGGGCCAGGCGGTGGCCCTGATCAGCGATGCCGGCCTGCCTGGGGTGTCCGACCCCGGCCAGGAGCTGGTGGCGGCCGTCCGCGCCGCCGGTCGCCAGGTGATCTGCATTCCCGGTCCCAGCGCGGTCACCACGGCGCTGGTGAGCAGCGGACTGCCCTGTGGCCGGTTCTGCTTCGAGGGCTTCCTGCCCCCGAAGGGCGCCGCCCGGCGGCAGCGGCTCAGGGAGCTGGCGGGGGAGGAACGCACGATCGTGCTGTTCGAGGCTCCCCATCGGCTGGTGGCCCTGCTGGAGGATCTGATGGCGGTGCTGGGCGACCGCCCGCTGCAGGTGGCGCGCGAGCTCACCAAGCGCCATGAGGAGCAGGTGGGCCCCAGCGTGAGCGCCGCGCTGGAGCACTTCGGCCGAACGCCACCCCAGGGGGAGTGCACCCTCGTGCTGGGCGGGGCCCCACGGGCAGCGGCGCCGGTCTGGGACGACGGCGCCCTGCGCCGCGAGCTGAAGGATCTGGTGGATGACGGGCTCAGCAACCGGGAGGCGGCCCGCACCCTGGCCGAGCGCAGCGGTCACAGCCGCCGGGCCCTCTACGCCCTGCTGCATCGGGAGCCGGCGGAACCGGCTCCGCCGGCAGCTCCCTAACGCCGGGGCAGACTGGGCACGACCGTCGCCACCGCCCCGATGCTCCTGCGCCTGCGCCTGCTGGTCGGCAGCCTGCTGGGCGGCACCCTCCTGCTGGCCCTGCTCTGCCTGGGAGCCCAGAACCTTGAGGTCAGACCCCAGCTGAGCCTAGGGTTCGGGCGCAGCGCCCCCCTGCCGACCGGCTTCATCGTCGGCGTGGCCCTGGTCCTGGGGGTGATCAGCGGCGGAGCCAGCGCAGCCCTGCTCCTGCCGGGCCGTCCTCCCGCCAACGAGGGCTGAAGCTCAGCTGCCCGGCAGGGCGTAGAGGGCTCCCTCGATCACCACCCGGCTGATGCCCTGGGCGAGCAAGTACGGGGCCGTGCGCTCGAGCACCCTCAGATCGGGAACCTTGATCACCCTCTGCGTGCGGCCGCACTGGCGTTTGGCCTGGCGGGGATTGAGAAACACCACCAAGGCCTGACGCTCCATTTCATCGGCCGGCAGCCGGCCCAGTTCGGGAAACTCGCTGAGGGGACGGGCCTGCAGTTCCACCGTCTTGTCCACCAGCATGTAGGCGCTGGCGGGCAGAGTTGCGGTGCGCAGGGTCTGCAGCCGGGCATCACCAGCCTCTCCCTCGCCCTCGTCGAGCAGGGCCACCGGGATCGGCTGGAAGGGATCCATCGCCGCCTCGAGACCGTCTTCTTGGCCGAGGTCCTCGTCGCTGGACTCCTCGTCCGTCAGCAGATCGTCGTCGTCCTCGGCGGCGAAGTCATCCGCATCCTCGATGGCCAGCACTCCGGGGCCGTCCTCCACGTCGTCCTTCGCGGGCGCTACGACCGCCTCACCGGGAAGGGGTTCGGATTCGGGGATGCCGAGGGTCGTCTGCAGGGTCTCCGAAGCGCCGCTGTCGCCCTCCGCCGCCTGGCTACGCCGACGGGTCCGCTGGCGCTTGAGGCGCTCGTAGGCCTCCTCGCCAAGGGCCGTGCGCACCACCCGGTTCACGGTGTTGGGGCTGCAGCCGAAGGCCTCCGCCAGCTCCTGGCTGCTGCCACCTCCCCGGAAGCGGTCCACCAGCTGGGTTTTCTGGCTGTCGCTGAGCCGTGTGGCCGCCATGGAACGGATCGGGCGCGGTCGCTCACTGTAGGGGTGGCTACCGGGGTGGCCCGCTGGCGGAACGCTGGCACAATGCCCCCGACGAGCTCCCTTAGCTCAGCTGGATAGAGCAGCTGCCTTCTAAGCAGCCGGCCGCAGGTTCGAATCCTGCAGGGGGCGTCAAGGGAAAAGCCAGTCCAGCACTGGAAAATCCGAGTCAGGACGGGCCTTCTCGGGTGGCCTGCCCGACTCGTCTATGGTGTCAGAATGACCCCGAAACCCCCGGAGAATGCCAGAGTTTTACCCAGGATTTACCCGGGGTAAGAACCGATGGGGATGCCCCCGTGGCTGCGGAGCCTCTCCCTGTCTTTCAAGGCGCACCGGCTGGGCCGCACCGGCTGGCACGTCCAGCAGCACCGGGACAAGCTCCGCCTGCTGAGCAGCGAGTTCCCGCCGCGGCCCGGTGAGACAGAGGGGCAGGGCACCCAGAAACGGGCTCTGACGCTCAAGACACCGCCAGGCCCCACCCATACCGCCGCGGCCCTGACGGAGTGCTGCGCCGTGTTCGACGCCGTCCTGGCGGGCACCTGGGCCTGGCCCGACCCGGACGCCACCCCTGCGGGCGATGACCCCGGACACCTGGCGCCGACGGCACTGGAGCGGCTGGTGGGGGAGCTGCAGACCCGGCTGGTGGGGGAGCAGATGGCACCGCGAACCTGGCAGCGATGCTGGGCCCCGTACCTCACCCGGCTGGTGGCCGCGGCTGGTGAGCGCCGCTGGGCTGAGGATGCCCCCCTGCTGGAGCACCACCTACGCCACTGGCCCTCGAACAGCAGGGCCCGGCAGATGGCCTACGACCGTGCCCGTCGCCTATGGAAGGAAGCGGGCTGGAGCTGGCCGGAGGAGCTGGCCAAGCTGCGCGGTAACGGCAAGGCTGCGGCTGACCCTGAAGGGGTGCGGACCCTCACTGATGAGGAGATCGCGGACCTGCGGGAGCGTATCGAGCGCAGCAAGCTCACTGCCGCCGATCTAGTGGCGTGGGACTGCATGTTTGTTTTTGGCATCAGGCCCCAGGAACTGATCGGTCTGCAGCTGCAACGGCGCGACGGCGAGCTGATGGCGATGGTCACCCGCAGCAAGGTCAGCAGCAAGGGAGCGACCCGGCCGCGGCCGGTGCCCGCCGTCCCACCTGCAGGGTGGCCCCCCGACTGCCACCGGCTGCTGGAGCGATGGCAGGAACACGGGCTACCCCGTTGGGTCGATACGACCGCCTCCCCCGGCGAGCGGATGACCAAACAGCTGCGACGTCTCCATATGCCGGATGACGTGAGCAGCTACGCCGCGCGCCATGCCTTCGCCCTGCGGTTGGGCCTCGACTTGGGCCTCCACGTCCGGGAGGCTGCCGAGCTGATGGGGCACAGTCCGCAGGTGCACTTGCAGACCTATGGGAGGCGGCTGGACGGACCCGCCCTTCTGGCGAAAGTTAAAGGCTTGGTGAAAAGCAGGGCAGAGGCTTAGCGCACTTCCCGCGCCAGCACTGGCGCACTTCGATTAATGACAGCAGCAGGAGAAGGCTGTCATTTTCTATAGCTGGTCTTCCATGATTTGCGGCCCTTAGAGTGTTAACAGGGCAGACATAGCCCAACCACTTCTTCCCGTAACTACCGACGATGCGTTTCCTTCACAGCACCCCCGAGGTGGCCGCTGCTTTGCGCGTGTCTACAAACACTCTCACCAGACTTCGCGCCGCTGATGTACTTCGAGCCGGTGAGCATTTCACCAGCGCAGGTGTGGGGCTCCAGAAGCCGAAGCTCCGCTGGGATTTGGCCCGAGTCGAAGAAACCATGGCGAAACGTGCCAAGGGCATCGGTCGGCCGAAGCCTGAGGTCCGCCGCTGCGCCACCAGCAAGCCCGCCCCCACCGGTCGGAGCTGAGCGATGCCGGAACAAGAAGAACCCCCGACTCACGTGCCAAGGGAGAAAGGGGACAGCAAGGAACAAGCACTTTGTTCCGACTCTGCCGGCGCCGCCGGTGGTCTTCAGTGGCGGCATCGTGTCAGCCGCTCAGAAGAACGTGGCCTGGTGCTGCAGCCCTTCGGTGAGGAGTTGCCCGACCGGAAAGATCCCGTAGTCCTCGACAGCAAGACACCTCCCACCCCTTTGGTGGAAGTGCTCAGCAGCACCGGCCGGTGGGTTTCTGGCTATGAGCTGATCCGCTTCGAGGCCGATGGGCGGGTCCTGATCCGCAGCCAGCGCACCGGGGTATACCGCCGCTTGTCGCTTGACCAGTGGCGAGATCCAGCTGAGATCGCGGCCTTGGCTTCGCTGGCGATGGGGGTGGAGGGTCAGCCATGAAGAGGATCACCCCCGAGCATCGCGCCAAGCTCCTCAGGTCCGCCCTTACAGATCGGCAGATCGACGCCCTGGGGTTCAGCACATCACCGGAGGGGCGCCTGCTCCTGCCGTACCTCAAGCCGGTCAAAGGCCGCGAGGTGGGCGCGTAATGGCCACCTTTACATCGAACTCCAGCACCTTTGACGCTGAAGCGGCTCTCGACTCCCTCCGCGGGCTGGGCAAGGACGCCACTCGCGCCTGGTTCCGCAGCATCAAGCCAGGAGCGGGAGCGAACCATAGACGCCATGGGAAAGACCTCCACGGCTTTGATGCGAACGCCCTAGCGGCCGATGCTGCCGACGGAGCGAACCTCTATGTCGTGATCGGTGAGGCCGATTCGAGCAAAGGATTGGCGGTCGCAGATGACGACGTGATGGCCTGTCGTCACTTCTTCGCGGAATGGGACAACAAGCCGATCGATTGGCAGCTTCAGGCATGGAAGGAGCTCGGGCTACCTGAGCCCTCTCTGATGCTCGCCACAGGCGGCAAGAGCGTTCATTGCTACTGGACCCTCGACCAGGCCTTACCGCCTGATCAGTGGCGCACCCAGCAAAAGGCGCTGCTGGCATATACCGGCGCTGACCCGAAGATCAGCAACCCTTCGCGGGTGATGAGGCTGGCCGGTAGCCCGTACTGGAGCAAGGACCGCACCGGCAAGATCACAGGCCAAGCCCAGGTGCTGCACTCAAGCCGCAACACCTACAGCGCCGTCGAAATCGCCGCCAGCCTGCCGTCGCCCACTCTGACCCTGCTGAAGGATCGTCCCTCGCAACGATCGAAGTCGGGCGGCAATTTGCCCCCTCGCACCTTCGAAGAGATTCGCGCAGCCGCGGCCTACATCCCGCGGCGGATCCCAGGTAACAACACCTATGAGGCCGATCGCCGTGCTCTATGCGGGTGTTCTGCTGCCCTTGCTGAGGCTGGCGCTGCTGATCCTGATGCCCAGGCCCTCGACCTGTTGGCGCCCCGCTGGCCCAACCGAAAGGACGCTGAGCAGGTACTGGCCAGCTCCACCACCCGCGAGGCCGCGAGCTTCTGGGCCATAGCCAAGGACAACGGATACCAGCTCAGCCGCAAACAATCAGCACCGGCACCGGCAGCACGCAAGGTTGAAGGCAACACCAGCACCGCCCAGCAGCAGCCCCAGAAGCTGGAGGTGCCCCCAGCTCCAGCAGGGCTGGACGGACTGCTCTACGCCATCCCAGACGGCTGGATCCGTGATAGGGGAGAAACACCACTGAAGTGCAAGGTTGACGCCGGCGACCTGTCCGAGATCATCAATCACCATGCGTATGGCCTGACCCGGTTCAACGATCTCACCCGCCGCATCGAGTTCCGTTGCGATCCAATCCGGGAGGACGAGGCCGAGGTCTTCTACGTGAAGCTGCAGCGGCATGGCTACAAGGTCACCCTTCAGCACACCATCGACGCAATCCTGGAGCTGGCCTACGGCCACCGCTACCACCCCGTGCGCGACTACTTGGACACGGTGGCCGCATCGGCCGACCTGCAGCCTGTAGATCTATCGAACCTGGCTACCACCTACCTAGGCACGTCGGACCGCCTCTATGACGCGATGCTCCGAAAGACGCTGATCGGTGCCGTTGCTCGCGTCTATGACCCGGGCTGCCAGTTCGATTCCGTCTGCAATCTCCGCGGGGAACAGGGAATCAGGAAATCAAGCTTTTGGAAGGTGCTGGCCTCCCCCGCATGGTTCAACTGCACCGCGCCGGATAATGATAAAGACCTCATTCTGAATGTCCACGCCTGCTGGATCTTCGAGCTTGCCGAGCTGGAGAACATCACCTCAAAGCGGGAGGTCGGACAACTCCGCAACCTGATCACCACCTCGGTGGACATGATCCGAGTTCCCTATGGCAAGGCCACAGCCTCACGGCCGCGCCAGAGCATCTTCGTTGGCACTGTCAACGGACCGACCTTTCTCAGGGATGAAGAGGGAAGTAGGCGCTTCTGGGTGATCGAGTGCCCCCAGAGATTCAACAAGGGCGAGCTGATCGACGTTGACCGCGTTTTGAAGGATCGGGATGCAATCTGGAAAGCGGCCGTCAACGCCTACCGTAGCGGAGAGAAGCCCTGCCTCGATAAGGTCGATCAGGTCGAGAGCAACCGCCGGAATGGGGCCTACGAACAAGAGCACCCCTGGCAGCCGGCGCTTGACGCATGGGCAACCAGCCGTGGCCCTGAGCCCTTCACAACTGCCGAAGCCCTGGTCGGCGCCGGCTGCAAGGCAAGGGATCAAATCGGCAGAAAGGACGAGATGGAGGCAG
>JMRP01000058.1 GCA_000708525.1 Cyanobium sp. CACIAM 14 | reverse complement strand
GCGCAGCACATGGCGCAGGGTGGAACCGCAGCCCCGCCAGGCGGCCATCAGGCTGGCGGTNTCCCCCGTGGCCGCTCCGCACCTCCCGTTCCCGATGGGGCCGAAGCAGCCAGATCATGGTGGCGATCGGCAGCAGGTAACTGGCGGCATCGATTGCCAGGGCCATGGCCGGCCCGGAGAGGGCCACCAGCCAGCCCCCGAGCGGCGGGCCCACCAGCTTGCCGATGTTGAACACCACCGAGAAGCTCGCCAGGTAGGGGGCCACCTCCTCCGGTCGCTCCACCAGCAGGGCGCAGTACTTGCTGCGGGCCGTCAGTTCGAACGAACTGGCGACGCCCACCACCAGGGTGCTCAGCAGCAGCACCAGCACCTGGGCCATGCCCGCCAGCAGGGGGATCGCCAGTGCCCCAAGGGCAGCCCCGGCGAACAGCCCCCACTGGGCCCGCACCAGCACCTTCTCGCACCCCAGGCGGTCGGTGAGCACCCCCGCCGGGCCGCTCACCACCAGGCTCGGAAGAGCCAGGGCGGCGAAATGGAGCGCCAGCAACAGTGGATTGGCGGTGCCGGCCATGAGGATCCAGCCCTTGGCCGTCAGTCCGGCGAAGGACCCTGACGTGCTGAGGCCCGAGGCCAGCAGGAAGACGGAACGCTGGTGTCGGTGCTGCCAGCCGCTGCGGCGATCCCTCCAGCCGCCCCCGGGGCCCGCGCTCAAGCCGGACTCCGCAGCGCGGCCTGGGCTTCGTCCACCATCGCCGCGGCCCCCACCACCTCGCCGCACAGGTCATAGGTATCGGCGGCGGTGATCCGCACCGGGACCATGGTGCCGGGAGCGGCGCGGAGCCCCCCCTGGCCAGGTCGGACGCGCACCTCCCCGTCCACTTCCGGGGCGAAGCGGGCGCAGCGACCGATCATCTCGCCGCTGGAGGGGTTGTCCTGCTCGATCAGCACGTCCACGATCCGGCCCACCCAGGCTTCGTTGCGGGCCGCGGCGATCGGTTGCTGCAGGGTCATCAGCCGATCCCGCCGCTCGGCGGCGACCTCCGCGGGGACCTGATCGCCCAGCTGGGCGGCGGCGGTGCCCTCCTCCGGGGAGAAGGTGAAGACGCCCACATGGTCGAAACGCTGTTCGGCCACGAACGCCAGCAGATGCTCGAACTGCTCCTCGGTCTCACCGGGGAAGCCGACGATGAAGGTGGTCCGCAGCACGGCGTCGGGCAGTCGCTGCCGGATCCGCTCCAGAAGGGCGCCGTTGACGCCAGTCTGCCAGGGGCGATTCATGGCCCGCAGCACCTCGGGGTGGCTGTGCTGCAGGGGCAGATCCAGGTAGGGGAGAACGTTGGGGACGTCCCGGTAGGCGGCGAGCACCGCGTCGGTGAGGCCCGTGGGATAGGCGTAGTGCACTCGGATCCAGGGGATCTCCACCTCGCCGAGGGCCCGCAGCAGGTCATCCAGCCGCGGACTGCCGTAGAGATCCAGGCCGTAGTTGGTGGTGATCTGGCTGATCAGGATGAGTTCCTTCACGCCCTGCTCCGCCAACTGACGGGCCTCCGCCACGATCGATTCGATCGTGCGGGAGCGCTGGTCGCCCCTGAGTGTCGGGATGATGCAGAAGGCGCAGCGGTAGTCACAGCCCTCCGCCACCTTCAGGTAGGCCACCGCCTCGGAGGTGGTGCGGTAGCGGGGCAGGTGTTCGTCCGCCACGAAGGTGGGCACCGGGCTGACCCGGTGGACCCGCTCCCCGGCCTCCACCCGCTCGAGCACTTCCACGATGTGCTGGTAGTCGCCGGTGCCGACGATCGCCCGGGCCTCCGGCAGGGAGTCCAGCAACTCCTGCTGGAAGTGCTGGGCCAGGCAGCCGGCGATGATCAGCTCCTTGCCCTGCTCGGCCAGTTCCACCAGGGTGCGCACCGATTCGGCGCGGGCGTCCTGGATGAAGCTGCAGGTGTTGACCACCACCACCCGCGCCTCGCTCTCGTCGGCGCTGACGCCGTATCCCGCCTGGGCCAGCAGGCCCAGCATGTGCTCGGTGTCCACGCGGTTCTTCTCGCAACCCAGATGGGTGAAGGCCACGGTGGGCCGTTCGCGGCTGGGCTGGGGGGGCATCGCGAAGTGGAGGAAGGGCAGGCAGGGCCGAGGCTGGCGGGCCCGGGTCCAGGAGGTGGGCGGAACGCGCCGCTGACCACCCTATGCAAGCTCCGGCGGCTGCGAGAATCGGAAGGCGCCTCGGACCGCCTCCTTGACCTCAACCCGTCTCGCCAGTCGCCTCACGAGTCGCCGACGCACGGAGCCCGGTCGCCGCTGGGTGCGGGTGGTCATGGCTGTGCTCGCCACCATCGGCGCGATCGACACCGGTTCCGTCACCCTCAACCGCTGGGGCATCCTGGGCGGCCTCAGCTGCCCCGGAGGGGCCGCTGGCTGCGACAAGGTGCTCAACAGCCCCTGGGGCACCGTCTTCGGTCAGCCCCTGTCCCTGTTCGGCTTCCTGGCCTACGCGGCGGTTCTGCTGATGGCGGTGCTGCCCCTGGTCCTGCAGGGCGAGGCCCGGCTCAGCCTCAACCGGCTCAGCTGGTGGGGGCTGTTTCTCGTCAGTGCCGGCATGGCCATGTTCAGCCTGGTGCTGGTCGGGGTCATGACCTTCCAGATCAAGGCCTTCTGCACCTTCTGCCTGCTCTCGGCCCTGCTGAGTCTGTCGTTGTTCGTGCTCAGCCTCATCGGTGGTGAATGGGAGGACACCGGAGCTCTCGTCTTCCGCGGCGTGCTCACCGCCCTGGCCGTGATGCTGATCGGGCTGGGCTGGGCCACCTCCGTGAACAGGCCCGAGACGGCGACCGGTCCCGGCATGCCCATCCCGGTCACCTCCGCCAGCACCCCCGCCACCCTGGCCCTCGCCGATCACCTCACGGCGATCGGTGCGGTCATGTACACCGCCTACTGGTGCCCCCACTGCCACGACCAGAAGGAACTCTTCGGCAAGGAGGCCATCGCCAGACTCAAGATCGTCGAGTGCGCTCCCGATGGCCGCAACAGCCAGGCCGACCTCTGCGCGAAAAAGAAGATCGAGGGCTACCCCACCTGGGAAATCAACGGCCGGCTCGATTCCGGCCAGAAGTCCCTCGCCCAGCTCGCCGCCATGAGCGGCTACAAGGGGGCTCTGCCCCACTGAGGCCCTTTCAGCGGCTGTCCACGGGCGTGGTGAGGGGAGGTTCTCCCCGCAGCTGAACAGTGTGCCGTCGCCAGAACGGCTGAGGTGCCGGTGCATCGGTGCGGAAGTGGCCGCCGCGGCTCTCGCCTCGGAAGGCGGCCGCCTCCATCAGCAGTTCCGCCAGCACCAGACGCTGGCGCAGGTCCTGGAGCAGCAGCAGGCGCCGGCTCTGGGCGGGTGTCAGTGGCAACTCCCGGCCGGGGGGAAGGTCATGGGCCCGGCGCAGCAGGGCTGAACGCTCATGGCCGGAGCGTTCGCGCCGCACCCGGCGCAGGGCTGCCTCGAGATCCACCCCGCGTCGCTCCACGCCCGCCACCTGCCAGCACAGTCGGCGCAGTTCCCCGATCGCGGCCATCAGGGAGGGTTCGTCAGGGCCCGCCAGGGCCTCCTGTCCGGCGAGAGCGGCCACCGGCCCCGACGTGGGCAGCGGCACCGGGGGCGGTGGCTGGAGCCGAAGCCGGCGCAGCCTCCTGGCGAACACCAGGCACTCCATCAGCGAATTGCTGGCCAGACGGTTCGCCCCGTGCACCCCGGTGCTGGCCACTTCCCCCACGGCGTAGAGGCCCGGCAGGCTGGTGGCGGCCTGGAGGTCGGTGGCGATGCCTCCCATCCAGTAGTGGGCCGCCGGTGCCACGGGGATCCGCGCCTCGCAGGGGTCCAGCCCCAGCTCGCGGCACCGGCGCAGGATGGTGGGGAACTGGCGTTCCAGCCGTTCCCGCCCCACCGGCCGCAGGTCGAGCCAGACATGGGTGACGCCCTGCTCGGCCATGCAGCGGGCCAGGGCACGGCTCACCTGATCGCGAGGGGCCAGATCACCCCCCTCCAGCCGGCTCACCGGCGAACGTCCGGCTGCATCGAACAGCCGCGCTCCTTCCCCGCGGACGGCTTCGCTGATCAGGAAATGGGGGGCACCCGGCAGCATCAGCGCCGTGGGGTGGAACTGCACGAACTCCAGATCCCGCACGGCGGCTCCGGCACTCCAGGCCATGGCCACGCCATCGCCGCTCGCCTGGGCGGGGTTGGTGGTGTGGGCGAACAGATGGCCGCCGCCGCCGCTGGCCAGCACCACCGCCCCGGCCCGCAGCCAGCGCAGCCGATCGCCCTCCAGCACCTGCACCCCCACGCAGCAGCCGTTCTCCACCCACAGCTGCAGGACGGGGATGCCCTTGCGCTGCACAAGACCGGGGCGGCGCTGCACCTCCCGTTCCAGGGCGTCCACGAGGGCTCCGCCGGTGCGGTCCTGGGCGTGGAGCACGCGCCGGTGGCTGTGGGCGGCCTCCAGCGTGGTGCTGAGGCCCTCCGGGGTGCGGTCGAAGGCCATGCCCAGCTGCAGCAGACGCTCCACGCAGGCGGGGGCTTCGCGCACCAGCACCGCCACCGCTTCCTGATCGCAGAGCCCGGCACCGGCCCTGAGGGTGTCGGCGACATGGCTGTCGAAACTGTCCTCCGCACTGGTCACCGCGGCGATCCCTCCCTGGGCCCAGCGGCTGGCGGAGGGGGGGCTGCTCGATTTGCTGAGCAGCAGCACCTGCAGATCCGGGGGCAGCTCCAGGCAGGTCATCAGGCCGGCGGCACCACTGCCGACCACCACCACGTCGAAGTGGGACGCCATCAGCGGCTCCGGCTCATCCAATCGGCTGCTTCACCCCGGCGCTCCGTGCCTCGTTCAGCAGAGCCTATGGGACGGGAAGGAGGGACAGTTCCAGCCACAAAAAAACCGCCGTGATACGGCGGTGGGAAGGGGGGCGGCATGGGCTCGGAGGCCGACGGGGGCCTCAGCGATAGACGCCGTCGTTGATGCGGTCGAAACCCTCGTTGAGGGCGATCGTCGGAGGGGTCACGGTGAAGTTGTCCTTGTACTTCTGGAACAGTTCGCGCTGGCGATCGGTGAGATCCAGATTCAGCACGTCATCCACGCTGTCGTAGGGACCTCCCAGGACGATCTTCCCGGCCAGCGTGGGGTACATGCCGGGATACTGCTGAAAGCGCCGGACCGAGGCGTTGTTCAGATCCACCTTGCCACCGCTCTCGGCGATCTTGTCGTCGATCTCGTTGCGGAGTTCCGCGGCGAAGGCGGAATCAGGCAGAAGCAGGGTCACGAGCAGACCCGCCAGAACCACACCACTCATCAACCAGGCAAGCAGCCGCTTCATCACGTCACTCCTTAGGGGAACACAGGCGGTACGCGCCGGCAGTGCCGGAGCGGTGATCCTGAGATCACAACATCAACGTTACAGAACACCCCCCAGGGCCACGGCCCCCCGGACCCGGGTTTGCAGTTCTTCAGATCAGACCGCTCAACTGGGGGGACAGCAGCGCGGCCAACAGGAAGAGGGCATCCACCGCGACGGTGGTGCCCAGGGCCGCGGCGCCCACACGCCAGGGGCCGCCTCTCCGCCAGAGAAGGAGCCCGATCCACGCCAGCAAGGCCCCGGCGAGCATGACCAGCGTCAGCGGCCATGGTTGAAGCACCTGGAGGGCGGCCTCCTGAAGCAGCTGGGGAGCTTCGGCCAGGGGGGCGTTCAGCACCTGAGGCCAGAGATCCATCAGGCCGCTGGCGGCGATCGCCGCATCGGTGGCAGCGGTGCCGAGGAGGGAGGCCAGGTAGAAGCCTCCGGCCAGGCGCCAGCGGCCCCCAAGCCCGGCCAGCGCCAGCGGCAGGGCGAAGCTCTCCAGCGGCAGATGCAGGACCGGATGGAGCCGGCACCAGCCCCAGAAGAGCGATCCTCCCAGCCAGCTGCCGCTGAAGCCCACCAGCAGCACCCCCAGCGCCTGCCAGTCCCCCCGGCCATGACGCTCCAGGAGCAGGGCGACGGTCAGCAGGGGGATGGTGAACAGGGCCGCGGCCATCGGAGCGACGCGCACCCAGGGAGCCTGCAGGAACACCGGGACGGTGACAAGGAACACCGCTGCCAGGGGCATCCGGGCGGCGGCCGGAACGGCGGGCAGCTGCAGGGCAGGCCATGGGCCGCTGAGCGATGGATGGGTGGGTGGGACCCCGATCACCTGGTTATGAAGAAAGTTGTCCAACCTTAAGGGGCGGGATGGGGCCTTCCGCGACCTTTCCCGCCATAGGGTCGGGCCCAGTATCGGCTCCCTCCATGCCTCTGCTCGCCACGAGCACCTCCCTGTCTCTGGCGGAGGCCTGTTGGCATGCCCTCGTCCTGGGGGTCGTCCAGGGATTGACGGAGTTCCTGCCGATCAGCAGCACCGCCCATCTCAAGGTGGTTCCCGTGCTCCTGGGCTGGGGCGATCCCGGGGTGGCCTTCACGGCCGTGATCCAGCTCGGCAGCATCGTCGCGGTGATCGCCTACTTCCGCCGGGATCTGGCCGAGGTGAGCGGCGGCATCGCCCGTGCCTTCCGCCATGGCCATTGGCGGGATCCGTCGGCCCAGCTGGGGCTCGCCATCGCCCTCGGCACCCTGCCGATCCTGCTGGGGGGCCTGGCCATCAAGGTGCTGCTCCCCAACTACGAGACTTCCCCGCTGCGCAGCCTGGAGGCCATCGCCATCGTCTCGATCGGGATGGCCCTCCTGCTGGCGTTGGCCGAGCTGGTGGGCCGTCGCCGTCGGCGGCTCGAGGAGGTCAGGCCTCGCGACGGGCTGCTGGTGGGTCTGGCCCAGAGCCTCGCCCTGATCCCCGGCGTCTCCCGTTCGGGAAGCACGCTCACGGCCTCCCTCTTCGACGGCTGGAACCGCTCCGATGCCGCTCGTTTCTCCTTTCTTCTCGGCATCCCCGCGATCACCCTGGCCGGACTGGTGGAACTCAAGAGCGCCCTCGCCTCCGGCCACAACGGCGGCGTGATCCCGATGCTGGTGGGCATCGCGGCGTCGACCCTGGTCTCCTGGCTGGCCATCGCCTGGCTGCTCCGGTTTCTGCAGCAGAACAGCACCTGGGTCTTCGTCGTCTACCGGCTCCTGTTCGGGCTGGTGATCCTGTCGGGCTTCCGCGGCCTGGAGCGCTTCACGCCCTGAGTGGGGCGGGCCGCCACACTGGAACCACTCCCGCTCGCCCCAGCCGTATTCCCCGTGTGGAAGGAGTCCTCCGCTGGCCTCGCCGCCACCGCCAGCCAACCCCAGCCGGCGGTGGTGGCCACAGTCGAGCCGGGGTCCATTGCCGAGGAGCTGGGCTTTCAGCCCGGCGACCGGCTACGCAGCATCAACGGCGTGCGGCCCCGTGACCTGATCGACGTGCAGGTGCTCCAGGGGGAGGAGGAGCTGGTGCTGGAGGTGGAGGACCCCGACGGCACCGTCCATGTCGTGGAACTGGAAAAGGATCCGGACGAGGGCCTGGGGCTGGGGTTCAGCGAAGCCCTGTTCGACGGCCTGCGCCAGTGCAACAACCGTTGCCCCTTCTGCTTCATCGATCAGCAGCCCCCGGGGCGGCGCCGCAGCCTCTATCTCAAGGACGACGACTACCGGCTCAGTTTTCTCTACGGCTCCTACCTCACCCTCACCAACCTCACCGCGGCCGACTGGCGCCGCATCGAGGAGCAGCGCCTCTCCCCCCTGTTCGTGTCGGTCCACGCCACCGATCCGGAGCTTCGCAGCCGCCTGCTGGTCAACCCCCGCGCCGCCCTGCTGATGGAGCAGCTGGCCTGGTTCGCCGAGCGGCGTCTTCAGATCCATGCCCAGGTGGTGGTCTGCCCGGGGTTGAACGACGGCGCAGCCCTAGAGCGCACCCTCACCGACCTGGCCCGCTTCGCTCGGGGGCGCTGGCCCGTGGTGCTGTCGGCCGCCGTGGTGCCAGTCGGTCTGACCCGGTTCCGCCCCCCAGGCGATGCCCTGCGGCCGGTGGACCGGGACGATGCCATCACGGTGATCGAACGGGTGGAGCGGCTGCAGCGGACCTTCCAGGCAGGCAGCGGCAGCCGCTTCGCCTGGCTCTCCGATGAGTGGTACCTGATCGCCGGCCTGCCTCTGCCGCCCAGGGCCAGCTACGAGGATCTGCCCCAGCGGGAAAACGGTGTCGGCAGCATCCGCGCCTTCCTCGAGGAGCTGGAGCAGGCCACCCGGGGGCTGCCCCGCGCGATCGCCCGCCCCCGCCGCTGCAGCTGGGTGGTGGGCCGTCTGGTGGCCGGGGCTCTGCAGCCTGTGGTGGAGCGGCTGAACGGCGTCGATGGGCTCGAACTCCTTCTCCACGGGCTGCCCAGTCCCTACTGGGGGCAGGAGCAGGTGGTCACCGGCCTGCTCACCGGGGCGGATCTGCTCGAGGGTCTGGCGGGCCGGGATCTGGGGGAGGAACTGCTGTTGCCCAGGGTGATGCTGCGGGAGGGGGAGGAGGTGTTCCTCGACGACACCCCGCTGTCCGAGCTGCGCCGCCGACTTCCCGTTCCGGTGCGCTTGTTGGGGGGTGCGGACGATCTGGTGGCCGCCTGCCTCGGCACCCCCCGGCAGGATGCTTAAGCTCTGGCGGTTGCGAACGATTCCGACGTGAGGCGCCACCCACTTCTGCTCGCGGCACTGGTGGCAGTCCCGTCGGTTGGCTTCCAGTTTTCTCCGGCTCGCGCGGAACCGGCCCCTGCTCCCACCCCCGCCGCGGCATCGGCGCCGAACTCCGGCCTGCCCGCCCTGCCGCCGATTCCACTCGCGCCGCAGGTCAAGGGATCAAGGCCGAAGTCCAATCCCTCCGTGCTGCCTCCGGCGGCCACCGAGCTCCCCGAAGGGCTGAAGGATCTGGCCGCTCCCAGGTCCCTGGCCCTGCCGGTCAGGCCCTCGCAGGTGCGCATCCGGCAGCTGCGGCCCCTGGGGCTGGCCGATGTCGAAACCCTGGTCGAGGTCAACAACCCACAGCTCAAGGCTCTCGCCAGCCAGGTGGAGCAGGCGCAGTCGGCTTTGCGGGCCCAGATCGCTCAGTGGTATCCCTCGATCAACCTCAACGCCAACAACCTTCCCACCTATACGGGCGGTCAGGCCTTGAATTCCATTTTTACCAATCCCAGCAACCTCAATATTCCAAATACCACTACCCGCACCGTCTCCAACGGCATCACGAACACCGTTACCAGCATCTGGCAGATGCAGGCGGTGCTGCAAGCGAGCTGGGGCCTGATCAACCCCACCCGCACCCCCCAGATCGCCGCCGCCCGCGATGCCTTCGAAAAGGCCAAGAACCAGTACCTGATCGGTTTGCGGGATCTGCGGCTGCAGGCCGCCGAAGCCTTCTTCGATCTCCAGGCCGCCGACGAGTCGGTGCGCATCGGCCAGGAGTCCGTGCGCTCCTCCCTCGTGAGCCTGCGGGATGCCAAGGCCCGCTTCCAGGCGGGGGTGGCCACCAGGCTGGAGGTGCTGGAAGCCGAGACCCAGCTGGCCCGTGACCAGCAGTTGCTCACCACCGCCCTGCTCGGCGGCGCTTCGGGGCAGCTCGGTCAGGCCGCCGCCCGTCGCAACCTGGCCGCGCTGCTCGATCTGCCCCAGGACGTCACCCCGACGTCCAAGGAGCCTTCCCGCGTGGTGGGCTCCTGGCTGCCGTCCCTGCAGGAGAGCATCGTTGCCGCCTATGCCTTCCGCGAGGAGCTCGACAACATCCTGTTGGACATCTCCATCGCCAACAGCGACGCCAACACCGAGCTCGGGCGCTCCCAACCGTTCGTCAACATCGTCTACGGACTCACCGGAGGGCGCACCAGGGGAACACAACTCCTGAGCACCTACGCCCCCTTCTCCAACGATGGATTAGGTAGCTTTACCAATCAAGGCTGGCAGGTTCAGAACAACTGGCAGTTCCAAAACTCCGTGGGCTTGAACTTCAGTTGGAACATCTTCGATGGCGGCCGCTCCAGGGCCCTCTACCGGCAGAACAAGCAGCGGGCCGAGGAGCAGACCTTCCGCTTCGCCGATCGGCGCGATTCCATCCGCAACGAGGTGGAGCAGAGCTTCTTTCTCCTCGAGCAGAACAATCGCAACATTGCCACCACCTCCCGTGAGGTGATCTCCACCAGGGAATCCCTGCGCCTGGCCCGGCTGCGTTTCCAGGCCGGCGTCACCACGCAGCGGGAGGTGGTGGACACCCAGCGCGATCTCACCCAGGCGGAAGTCCGCTGGTCCCAGGCCATCGCCGACTACAACAAGGCCCTGGCCCGGCTGCGGCGCCGCACAGGGCTCGACCAGATCAGCCTCTGCCAGCGGCCCAGCCTGCCGGCGACCAAACCCACCGTCCCGGGCACGAAGGACATCCCGGTGGAACCCCAGCCCCTCGTTCCGGCCTGCCAGGCGGGCACTCCCAGGGGGCCCGCTGCCGCGTCACCGGGATCCTGACGCCGTTGTCGGCTTCCCCCCGCCCCGGTCTGCCTCTCCCCGCCACCGTGCGGCTCGGCCTCTTCCAGGCCTGTCTCGGCTGTCTGGCGGTGATCTTCTCCGGTCTGCTGAACCGGATCATGCTCAGCGAGCTGGCCTTCCCGGGCCTGCTCGTGGGCGGGGCTCTCGCCTTCGAGCAGTTCGTGGCGCCGTCCCGGGTGCTGTTCGGCCAGATCTCCGATGCCCACCCGCTGGGCTCCAGACACCGGGTCCCCTATGTATTGATGGGTACGGCCCTGTTCTGTCTGCTGGCCGTGCTCTCGGTTCCCCTCATCTTTCGGGTGGACCGGCTCCTGGAGACTGGTGACCAACCCGGCACCGCCTTCGGCATCGCGGCCCTGTGCGGTCTGTTCGCCCTGTACGGCCTGGCGGTCTCCCTGGCCACCACCCCCTATCTGGCGTTGGTCATCGATCGCACCACCGAGCGGGAGCGCCCCCGGGCCGTGGGCATCATCTGGTGCATGCTCACCGTCGGGATCGTCATCGGCGCGGTCGCGATCGGCCTGAGCCTGCGCTCCCTCGACGGTGTCAGCGACCGGACCCTGCTCCAGGCCACCCTCACCCGCTTCATGGCGATCGTGGCGGCGGTGGTGTGGCTGCTCACCCTTCTGGCCACCTGGGGGATGGAACCTCCTGGCCGCGGCAGGCGCGATGGCCGCGCTTCCGAGCGGGACGATGCCATCGGCCTGGTGCAGTCCTGGAGTCTGATCACCTCCAGCCGCCAGGTGCTGATCTTCTTCGGCTTCCTGATCCTGTTCACCCTCGCCCTTTTCCTCCAGGATCCGGTGCTCGAGAGCTATGGCGCCCAGGTCTTCGCCATGCCGATCGCCGCCACCGCCCAGCTCAATGCGTTCTGGGGGGTGGGCACCCTTGTCGGTCTGCTGATTGCCGGCCTGTGGGTCGTGCCGCGGCTCGGGAAGATGGCCACCGCCCGCCTCGGCATCCAGCTGATCGCTCTCTCCCTGCTGCTGCTGCTGCTGTCCGGTCTCACCGCCCGGATTCCCTTCCTGCAGGCCGTGATGGTCCTGTTCGGGCTGGCGGCCGGCATCGGCACCAACAGTGCCCTTTGTCTCATGCTCGATCTCACCCTGCCCCAGGCCGCCGGCACCTTCGTCGGCGTCTGGGGTCTGGCCCAGGCCCTCTCCCGCGCGATCGGCAAGCTCCTCGGTGGCGGGCTCTACGACATCGGTCGTGCCCTGCCCCTCGGAGCAGGCCCCTATGGCCCGTTCGCCCTGGTGCTGGCGGTCGAGCTGCTGGTGGCTCTGGCGGCTCTGCTGTTGCTGGACCGGGTCAACGTGCGTCAGTTCCGGGAGGACACCGCTCGGGGCCTCAGCAAGGTCATGGCGCTGGAGCTTGGATGACGACCCTTTCCCCAGCCAGCCTCGATCCCCGTCTGGAAGCGCTGATCGATCAGGTCGCGGAGCGCCAGCGCTCGGACTTCGGCCACAGCCAGCCCGACTTCAAGACCGATGGAACCCTGATCACCGCCTGCGATCGCTGGAGCGACATCACCCTGGTGGACGGGCTGACGGCGCTGTTTCCGGGGGAAGGGGTGCTCAGCGAGGAGGGCAGGCAGCAGGTTCCGAACACCCCCGCCTACTGGGTGGTGGATCCGCTCGATGGGACCACGAACTTCGCCGCGGGCATCCCCTACTGGGCCATCTCCATGGCCCGCTTCGAGGCCGGGGTGCCGGTGCTCGCCATCCTCGACGTGCCGCCGCTGCGTCAGCGGATCGTGGCCCGGCGGGGATCCGGTGCCTGGCGCAACGGCAAGCCCATCCCGCCACCGTCGCTGCAGGTGCACAATGCCGGCTGCGCCTCTCTCTGCAGCCGCTCGATCCGGGTGCTCCAGAAGCTGCCCCACCGCCCGTTCCCCGGCAAGATCCGTCTGCTCGGGGTGGCCAGCCTGAATCTGGTCTCCGTGGCCATGGGGCAGACCGTGGCGGCCCTGGAGGCCACACCCAAGATCTGGGACCTGGCGGCAGCCTGGCTGGTTCTGGAGGAAGTGGGCTGCCCGCTGAAATGGCTGGGTGAGACCCCCCAGGGTCTGACGCCCGGCAGGGATATGGCCCTGAGCGACTTCCCCGTGCTTGTGGCCGACCGTCAGGAGACCCTCGAGCGTTTCATG
>JMRP01000057.1 GCA_000708525.1 Cyanobium sp. CACIAM 14 | reverse complement strand
CGGGACGGCACACTAGCCCGTGCCGTCGCAGCCGCTGCTCAGCCGACGCACAACGGCCGGGTCGAATTCGATGCTGTCGGGCCCGGTGAACAGATCGGGCTGGAGCGACTTCAGCGCCTGGAACTCCCGATCGAGCCGGGCCTGGGCGGTTTCGATGCGCGCAGCCCTCTCCTGGCGCCAGAGGGCCCGTTGTCCGGCGACCCGCTGCTCCCAGGCTGCCAGGGCAGCCTCGTAGCGCTCGCGGTCCAGCTGCTGATCCTCCGGGCGGTAACGGGATTCCGTGCGGCTGTCCAGGGGCGGCGGCGGCGGCACCGAGGGGCGGAAAGGGGTGTCCCTGGCGGCGGCCAGTTCCTGCTCGGCCTTGCGAAGCGAGACCATCAGGGCTGTGATCTTCTGCTGCCGCTGGCGGCAGGCCTCTCGGGCCGCCCGCTTGGCGGTGGCTGCTGTGGCGGCCGCTCTCTCGGCCGCCAGCTCGCGGTCCACCGCCGGCAGGCAGCGCCAGTAGGTCAGAGCCGCCCTGAACGGATCGCCGGCGACCTCGCTCCGCTGCCGGCAGCGGTCCCGCCCGGCTGAGCTCACGCCGTTGGGCTGGCAGCCTCCCGCCAGCAGGGTGACGCCGAGCAGCACCGGCAGGAGGCGCGGCTTTCCGCGGCGGCAGAACCTGGCCATCGTCCTTCGAACTCCGGTCAGTGGGAGGCCCCATTGTCGCCATCCGGCCCAGGGCCCAAGCCCTCGCCGCGGCCGCCCGCCGCGGCGGCACTGTCGGCGCCCGGCCTCAGCCGCCTGCCGTCACCACCCGGAAGGTGAGGTTCACCCGTGGTCCCGTCACCTTCACCCGCCGGGGCAGGCCGTGCTGCCAGTGCTGCTGGGTGGGAGGGTCCATGAACAGGAGATCCCCGTGTCCGAGCTCCATCGCCTCGCTGGGAGCCGCGTCCCGCTGGCGGGGGCGGAATCGCAGGGTCCGGCTGGCTCCCAGGCTGAGGGAGGCGATGGGGGCGCCGGCATCCAGTTCCGGTTCGTCGTCGGCGTGCCAGCCCATGGCATCGCGGCCGTCGCGGTAGAGGTTCAGCAGCAGGGAGTTGAAGGAACGGCCTGCTGTCGCCGCGACGCGGCGGCGGATCGTTTCGACCAGCGGTGCCCAGGGTTCGATGCGGTTCTCCAGGCCGGAGTAGCGGTAACCGCAGCCGGAATCGGCCATCCAGCAGGTGAGCCTCGGCATGGCATGGCGCCGGCCGTAGACCGTGATGTGCTCCTGTTTCCAGGTCACCTCCTCCAGCAGTCGCCGCAGCCAGCGGTCGGCCTCGGGGCCCGCCACCCAGCCGGGCAGGTGGCGCAGGCGGGGCCGATCGGGAGTCACCCC
Organism: Cyanobium sp. CACIAM 14; assembly: GCA_000708525.1. Taxonomy (GTDB): domain Bacteria; phylum Cyanobacteriota; class Cyanobacteriia; order PCC-6307; family Cyanobiaceae; genus Cyanobium. The sequence goes on along the minus strand of JMRP01000057.1, from coordinate 11,508 downwards.
GCCCCGCCGCGGAAGAGGTGGTTGTGGCTGGGCGAATAGAGCAGGGAACGGGCTGCCTGGTCCGCCCGCAGGGCGGGGCTCACCACGTAGAGGGTGGTGCGAATCAGGTTCCGCTCACGGCTGACCCGGGCGATGGTCTCCAGGGGCACCACGGTGAGCCACTGGTCGGGCCAGCTCACCCGGTAGCCGATCGCCACCGGCGTGTCGGGCGGATAGTGCTGCAGCAGTTCCGCCTCCACCTCCTCCACATGCCGGGCGCTCAGATAGAGGCAGAGGGAGGCCTGCAGGGCAGCGAGCCGGGCCAGGGATTCACGCTCCGGCATGCCTGTGCGTCCGCCGGCCCGGCTCAGCACGATCGTCTGCACCAGGCCCGGGATCGTCAGCTCAGCCCCCAGCGCGGCGGCGGTGGCCTGGTAGGCGCTCAGGCCCGGCACCACCTCCACGGCCACGCCCGCGTCGGCGAGCCGGCAGATCTGCTCCTGGATGGCGCCGTAGAGACAGGGATCGCCGTCATGGAGACGCACAACCCGTCGCCCCGCCCGGGCCCGCTCCAGAACCACGGCCATCACCTCTTCCAGGGTGAGGCTGCTGGTGCGGACCGATTCGCAGTCCCGCGGCGCCAGAGCGGCAATTCTGGGACTCACGAGGGAGTCGGTCCAGACCAGGACCTCCGCCGCTTCGATGGCGCGGGCCGCGCGGAGGGTCAGCAGGTCAGGAGCACCGGGGCCGGCGCCCACGATCTGAACGGTGGCGGTCATGGGGCCACACCGGAGGGATCGGGGAGCGCACGCCGGACGCGATAGAGCCAGATCAGGCCTGCTGTCCCCAGCAGGATGAGCAGCAGGCTCATCAGCTGAGCCATCCGCAGCCCTCCGTCGCAGAAGGGGGGCTGGGAGAAGAGGCACAGGGGGTCGAGCCGCAGACCCTCGATCCAGAAACGGCCGGCGCTGTAGGCGATCAGGTAGGTGCAGCTAAGAGCCCCGGCGGGCAGGCGCAGGTGCCCCTGGCTGCCGCGACGGAAGAGCACCAGCAGCAGGGCGCAGACCCCGAGATTCCAGACGGACTCGTACAGGAAGGTGGGATGGAAGGAGGCCTGCTCGATGAACTGGGCCGGCCGGTTGGCCATGGGGATGGTGAGGGCCCAGGGCAGGTTGGTGGGCAGGCCGAAGGCCTCGGAATTGAAGAAGTTTCCCCAGCGCCCGATGGCCTGCCCAAGGGCCACGGCAGGAACGAGCACGTCGAGGAGGGCCCAGAAGGGCTGCCTGCGCCACCGGCAGAACAGGATCGTGACCAGGGTGCCGCCGATCAGGGCACCGTGGATGGCAATGCCGCCGCGCCAGATGGCGAAGACCGAGGGCCAGTCATCGCGGTACTGACGCCATTCCAGGGCGACGTAATAGATGCGGGCCCCCACCACGGCCCCCAGCACCAGCAGAGGCAGGAGGTCGGGGATCAGGGAAGGATCGATGCCCCGCTGGCGGCCCAGGCGCGTCGCCAGCAGCAGGCCGAGCAGCACCGCCAGGGCGATCAGCAGGCCGTACCAGCGGATCGCCAACGGGCCCAGCTGGAAGATCAGCGGGCCCGGCGATGTGAACAGGCCGAGGGTGGAGCTCAGAAGCCCTCCGCTGCCTGCACTTTCTCCACCTGGCGCTTCTTGAGCACCAGCATGATCTGGGCCAGGGCCACCGCCGCGAAGAAGGCCAGCAGACCGTAGATGCGGACGGGGTTCTGGAGCACCACCTCGGCATCGACCTGGCCGAACCCTCCGACGTTGGGATCGTTGGTGATCGGGGCTCCGGCTTCGACGCTGTCGCCGATGGCCACGGTCAGGGTGGGGCCGGCAGGCACAGTCTCGCTGACACTGCCGTCGGCGGTGCTGATCTCCACGATGCTGGCGCCGTTCTCACCAGGGGTGATGGCGCTGACGGTGCCCGAAGCGGGAGCCGTGTAGAGGTTGTTGTTGGTCTTATCGCCCTGGGGGGTCACCTGACCGCGGCCCCTGTTGCCGCCCACATGGATCTGATACTTGCCGAAATGGATCGAACTGTCGGTGGCGGGGTCGGGGGACAGCACAGGGAAGACGATCTCCTGGTGCTGGTCACCGGGGAGAGGACCCACCAGAAGGATGTTGGGCTGATCGTCGCTGTACTGGGTGTAATAGATCCCGGAAGTCTCCTCCTTGAGTTCCTCCGAGAGGCGGTCCTGGGGAGCGAGGGTGAAACCGTCGGGCAGCATCACCACGGCGCCCACGTTCAGGCCGGTGGGGCTGCCGTTGCCGGACACCTGCTGCACGGAGGAGTCATAGGGGATTTCCACCACCGCCTTGAACACCGTGTCGGGGAAGACGGCCTGGGGCACTTCCACCCGCGTGGGCTTCTTGGCCAGGTGGCAGTTGGCGCAGACGATCTTGCCGGTGGCCTCGCGCGGCGAAGCGTAGTTCTGCTGGGCCCAGAAGGGGTAGGCCCAGCTGGGGGAGGCCCCCAGCAGCAGAACGCCCATCAGGAGGCTGAGGCTGAGGAGGCTGCCGAGCAGGGGGGAGAGGAAGCGGCGCATGGGGTGGCGGTGGCGGGCTGGCGTCGGATAGGGAGGCGTGAAGGGGGATCAGGCGCCGATCAGGCCCACCAGGCCTTCTCGCCGGTACGGAAATCGGTTTCGGTCCACTGGCTCAGGAACACGGTGTCGTTCTCGACGCTGACGTGGGCCAGGGCCAGGGAGAGGGGGGCCGGGCCGCGCACCACCTTGCCCGTGGCGTCGTACTGGCTGCCATGGCAGGGGCAGATGAACTTGTTCGCGCCGCTGTTCCAGGGCACGACACAGCCCAGGTGCGTGCAGATGGCATTGATGCCGTAGTCGCCGATGGCGTCGCCTCCATCGACGAGGAGGTAGGTGGGATCGCCTTTGAGACCCTGCACCAGGCTGCGGTCGCCTTCCTTGTGACTGGAGAGCCAGCCGGAGGCGGTGACGTTGTTGCCGAGCTCGTCCTTGGCGGTGACGCCGCCACCGCTGCCCACGGCCCTGGGCGGGATGAAGTAGTTGACCACCGGATAGAGAGCGCCCAGGGCCACACCGGTGACGGAGCCGAAGGTGAGCAGATTCATGAACTGCCGGCGGCCCATGCCGGGCACATCACCGGAGCCACCAGCGTTCGGTGAGGCCGCAGGGATCTGGGTCATAGGGAACGGCTCGGTGGGTCCGGTCGACGTGGCGCCCATTATGAACCTTGCCCTTCCCGGCCCGGGCTCCCGCCGCACCCGCCCGAGGCGGGCTGCAACATGCTGTTGTGGAGCGCTCCGTCCCCCATGACCTCGCCCGAACCGCTGCGCCGGGAGGAACTGCTGGACCTGCTGCGGGCACGATGGCGGGCGTCCTACGACCTGCAGCTGGTGCAGCGCCGGGGCCGTCTCTATCTCCAGGTGATGTGGGGCTATCTCGAGCAGCAGTCGTTCCCCCTGACCCCCGAGGCCTACGAAGAGCGGCTGGAGGAGCTGGTGGCCTCCCTCAATGGGCTCGGCGTGGCCGCCCAGGTGCGGCAGTGGCTCCAGACCACCGCCGACCGTCCACGGCTCGGGAAGGCCCTCTCCCTGCCGCTGGAGCTGCCGCCAGGCCGGGCCAGTGAATTCATGCTCTGAACTCCCTCCTGCTCTGGAGCCGGTTCAGCTGGAGGGTGACGGCGAGGTGCGCAGGCCCTCCGCCAGGGCCACCAGGGCCACCCCCACGAGGTAGAGCGATGTGATCGCCCCGGTGAGCAGCAGCATGGTGATCGGATCCGTGGAAGGGGTCAGCACGGCGCCTGCCAGGGCGGCGATCAGCACCACCCAGCGCCAGGCCCCCAGCATCGTCCGCCAGTCGATCAGGCCCAGGGCCCCGAGCAGCAGCTGCAGCACCGGCAGCTGGAACGCCAGGGCCGTGGCCACCATCAGCAGCAGCACGAAGTCCAGATACCGCTCGATCGACCAGATCGGCTCCACCACGTCGGCGCCGTAGGACACCAGGAAGCGCAGGGCGGCGGGGACCAGGGCCCACCAGGCGAAGGCCAGCCCAGCTGCGAAGAGCAGGCTGGAGCCGGCCACGGCAGGGGCCACCAGCCGACGCTCCCGACGGGTCAGCCCAGGCAGCACGAAGGCCAGGGTCTCGAAGATCACGTAGGGCAGGGCCAGGGTGAGGCCCGCATAGCCCGCCACCTTCAGGGACACGAAGAGGAATTCCCCGGGGGCCAGTTGCAGGAAGCGGATTCCCTCCGCCGGCACTTCCAGCAGCCGCACCAGGGGCCTCACTGTGAGCAGGCAGAGGGCGGCTCCCACCAGCACCGCTAGCAGGCTGCGCAGCACGCGCCGGCGGAGCTCCTCGAGGTGCTCCACCAGGCTCATCTGAACCTCGCCGGGGAAGTCGTCCTCGGGGATGATGTCGCTCATGGCCGTTCCGTTCCCGGCAGCCTAGGGGTGGGCGCCAGGAGTCCCGCGGCCCGCTCAGGCACCGCCCACATCACTTCGCCGCCCCGATGGCGCAGCGTGCCGGGGCCGGCCCCGGCGATGCGCTGCAGATCCTCGGTGGGCACCATCACCACCGGCACGCGTCCGTTGCCGCGCCCCCTGCTGAAGTGGGCCGCCAGGTCGGCCGCCTCGCGCAGGTCCTCCTCCGTGGGGGTGCCTTCCGAGCCCTTGAGCACCACGTGGCTGCCCGGGCACTCCTGGGCGTGGAACCAGAGATCCCCACGCCGCGCCTGCTGCAGGCTGATCCATTCGTTCTGGCGGTGGTTGCGGCCCACCTGCAGCCGCAGGCCGCTGCTGCTGCGCAGTTCGAGGGCTGTCGGTGTGGCGCCGGCGGCTCCCCTGCGGGAGCGTCGGGTGAGGCCGCCCCCCTGGGAATCCCGGGCGGGGATCAGGGCCGGCAGGTCCTCTGCCACGGCCGCCACCTGCTCGATGGTCTCTGCCTGCTCCAGGAAGGTGAGGCTGGTCTCGATCGCCGTCAGCCGCTGCTGATGAAGGTCCAGCCGGGGCGTGATCGCGGCCAGCGAACGGCGCAGCTTGCGGGCCTTGCGGTACAGCCGCTGGGCCTCCTCCACCTGTTCCCGTGAGGGTCCCGGCAGGCTGAGCAGGGCGTCGGCCTGGCTCTGCAGGCCATCGCTGCCGGGCACGGCCGCCAGCAGGGCCTGCTGATGGTCGGCCTGGCGTCGCTCCCTGGCCGCGGCCTGCAGCAGTTGCTGCCTCAGACTCGACCGCCGCTGCTCGAGGGCCCGGCGTCCCAGCCGTTCCGCGTAGTAGTCGGCCAGTCCCCGGTTGATCGCCCAGGGATCGGGCGCCGGGGCCGGTCCACCGGCTTCGGGGTCCCAGCAGCGGTAGTCGCTGGGGCCACCCCAATGCAGCTGGAACCGCTCCTCGGTCACCGCCTCCAGCCAGCACCGCCAGCGCCGCCAGAGGCGCTGCCACTGATCCGGCTGCAGCGCCGTCACCGGGAGTGCCAGCAGATCGACGGCCAGCTGCCGGGCCAGGGTCGGGCCGATCCCCTGATAGGCCCCCATCAGGGCCTCACCGAGGGACACGGGGACAAGGCCGAGGCGCCGCTGCCAGGAGGGGAAGTCCTCCGCGGGTCGGGGTGGTTCCCCGGCCATCGGCGGCGGCGGTCCGTAGGGGTCGCCGGTGCCGATCGGCCGGAGCCGCGACCGGTCCTGACGCACCTGCCGGGCCAGGGCGATCACCCGCCGCTCCCCGTCCAGCAGGAAGAGGTTGCTGTGGCGGCCCATCGTCTCGAGCACCAGGTGGCGCTGCAGCGGCTCGCCGGGGCGGGGGGCGAAGCCGAGCTCCACCACCCGCTCCCAGCCCTGCTGCTGGAGGCTCACCAGGGCCAGGCCCCGGAGGCCGTGCTGCAGCTGCCGGGCCAGGGTGCTGCCGTCGCCCTGGCGCTCCGGTGGGGCGATGGCCAGAATCCGGGGGGCTTCCGCCAGCCAGCTGAGTTCGAGCCAGTGCATGCCGTCGAGGCTGCGCAGGCCCAGCTGCAGCGTGTGGGCATCGGGCTGCTGGGCCTTTTCGAAGCGGCTGGGCAGGAGCAGGGGGCGCAGCTCCGCCAGGACGGCCCGCAGGCTGGTCACATCCATGGCCTGGATGGGCGGGGATGGGGCCATCGCCTCTGGTGCGGTCCACCCCTACTGTGCGCCTCAGCCTCCGCGATCCATGGATTCCTCCCCTCCCCAAGGCCGGCTGACGGTGATCACGGGACCCAGCGGGGTGGGCAAGGGAACCCTGGTGGCCCGGCTGCTGCAGCGTCATCCGGATCTCTGGCTGTCGGTGTCGGCCACCACTCGGGCCCCCCGGGCCGGGGAGGTCGACGGGCAGCACTATGTCTTCCTCTCCCGCCAGGACTTCGAGGGTCGGATCGCCGAGGGCGGCTTCCTGGAGTGGGCCTCCTTCGCGGGTCACCTCTACGGCACCCCCCGGGGGCCGGTGGAGGAGCACCTGGCCCAGGGCCAGCCGGTGCTGCTGGAGATCGAACTGGAGGGCGCGCGCCAGGTGAGGCGCAGCTACCCGGCGGCTTTCCAGCTGTTGATCAAGCCGCCCTCCTTTGCCGAGCTGGAGCGCCGCATCCGCAGCCGCGGCACCGACGGTGAGGAAGCGATCCGGAAACGGCTGGAGCGCGCCCGGGTGGAACTGGCCGCGGAGGCGGAGTTCGATGCGGTGCTGGTGAATGCGGATCTGGAGACCGCGGTGGACGCGCTGGAACGGATCGTGGGACTCGCCGTGACAACGCCGCCTGCGCCCTGAGACCCCCTCAGCGGCTCTGGCGGCCCGGGATGGCTGCCCAGCTGCCCATAACGCCGCCATCAAAAAGGCGACCCTGAGGGTCGCCCTGGTGAAGCTTGCCGATCCGGCCGGGGGATCAGAGCGGGTGGAACAGCAGATCGGGGAAGAACCGGTTGAACTCGATCATGATCCCCGCGGTGATGCCGAACCAGATGGCGGCGAACACCGGGGCGGTGGTGAGGAACTTCTTCATGACTGGGGTTGAGGGGGAAAGGTGTGGCCAGGCTGCGGATCGCAGAGGGCCGGCGGGACGTGGGCTCAGCGGGGGGAGACCGTCACCTTGCTGTCCGCTTCCAGGAGCTTGCCCCCGGTGAATTCCTTGAAGGCGGCCAGGGGCCAGGTGGCGGCTGCGAGTGTGCTCTTGAAGGCCAGGGAGAGATCGATCTGGATCTCCTTCATGTTGGCGTCCTTGCCGCTGCGCACCGCCTGCAGGTAGGTGCGGCCCGCCCAGCCGATGCAGCCGGCGATGTACAGGAAGGCGATGCTGGGGATCGTGAAGTCACCGGCGTGACTCCAGCGACCGTCCACGATCAGGTGGGGCAGGCCATCCGTGCCGCAAAGGGCCTGGCTGTACATGGCGAAGCGGGCCTTGGCCTGATCGGTGCTGGCTCCGGCGGCACGCTGCTGGAAGCGGGGATTCTCGCTGCAGGGGGTGAGTCCGCCGATGTCGGCCCGGGCCGCGGGGGCGAAGCCGAAGACGAGGAACGCACACGCCAGCAGGGCGAACAGCCTGCTGGCGAAGGAACGGCTGAAGAAAGGACGGCGCATGGAGAGGGGCCGCGGGTGAACTGCCGCGGGGCAGGATGGCTCGTGCGGACAGTAGGGGAGCTCTCCGGGGCGCATGACAACGGTTCTGGCGCTCGAAACAAGTTGTGACGAGTCGGCGGCGGCCATCGTCTCCGGACGGCGGGTGCTGGCGGGCGTCGTCGCCTCTCAGGTGGAGGAGCACGCCCGCTGGGGCGGGGTGGTGCCGGAGATCGCCTCCAGGCGGCATGTGGAGGCCCTGCCAGCCCTGATCGGCCGGGTGCTCGAGCAGAGCGGGCTGGCCATGGCAGATCTCGATGCCATCGCCGCGACCGTCGCTCCGGGACTGGCCGGCGCCCTGCTGGTGGGATCGGTCACGGGGCGGACCCTGGCGCGGCTCCATGGAAAGCCCTTTCTGGGGGTGCATCACCTGGAGGGGCATCTCTGCTCGGTGCACCTGGGCGAGCCGCTGCCCGAAGGGCCCTACCTGGTGCTGCTGGTGAGCGGTGGCCACACCGAGCTGATCCGGGTCGACGCTCCGGGCCGCTATGCCCGATTGGGCCGCAGCCGGGACGACGCGGCCGGCGAATGCTTCGACAAGGTCGCCCGTCTGCTGGGGCTGGGCTACCCGGGCGGCCCGGCGATCGAAGCGGCGGCGGCAGGCGGCGACTCCGGCCGCTTCCGCTTTCCCAAGGGGAGGGTGTCCCTGCCCCAGGGCGGCTTCCATCCCTACGACTTCAGCTTCAGCGGCCTGAAGACGGCGGTGCTCCGCCAGGTGCAGGCCCTGGGCGGGCAGGGCAGCCCGCTGCCGGTGTCCGACCTGGCCGCGAGTTTCGAGCAGGTCGTGGCCGAGGTGCTGGTGGAGCGCAGCTGCCGCTGCGCCGTCGAGGCCGGCCTTGCCACCGTGGTGCTGGTGGGAGGGGTGGCCGCGAACCGCCGCCTGCGGCGCCTCATGGAGCAGGAGGCCGGCGCCCGGGGGCTGCTATGGCGGGTGGCGCCGCTGGCCTACTGCACCGACAACGCCGCCATGGTGGGTCTGGCGGCGGTCGAACGGTTCGAGGCCGGAGGCTGCAGCGGCATCGGCCTCGGGGTGGCGGCCCGCCTTTCCCTGGAGAGGGCGGCGGAGCTCTACGCCCCCCAGCCGCCGTTCTGATCCCCCTATGGTGGAAAGGTTGTCGCAGGTCAGGCCCGATGGCCCCCGCGAATCCCCTGCCCCTGGATCCCATCGAGGCCACTTCCCTGGCCACGGACGTCCTCGCCACCGACCCTCGCCTCAGCGACGTCGCCGGCACCGATGTCCTCGGAACCGACGTCCTCGGATCCGACAGTCCGGACACCCAGCCGGTGTCCCGGCAGGAGCTCAACGCCTGGCGCCGCGGTTTTACCCCCCAGGCCGAGATCTGGAATGGCCGGCTGGCCATGCTCGGTCTTTCCGTGGGGCTCAGCGTGCTTCTGCTGGTGAGGCTGGCAGGAGGCTGACACGCTCTGCCGTAGGGGCCGTGTTCAGGTGCGGCCTCGTAGAGTCTGGGCCAGTTCGCTGGGTTTGAGACTGGCCGCGAGAGCCTCCTCACCGAGCACCTTCCCTTCCTGCACGAGCTTTGCCAGGTATTGGTTCGATGTGATCATTCCATCGAAACCGCTGCGTTCCATGATCGCTTCGATTTCATCGAGATCCGCTCGCTGGATGTAATCACGGCAGGCATCGGTGTTGATGAACACGTCGTGAAAGGACGTGCGCTTGCCATCCACCGTCTTGATCAGGCCCTGGGAGATCACCCCGAGCAGGGAATCGGATACGGCCCTCCGCACGCCTTCCTGTTCCTGCGCGGGATACATGCCGAGCATCCTCTCGACGGCTCGCACGGCCGAGTTGGTGTGCAGGGTGCCCAGCAGCAGGTGGCCGGTCTGGGAGGCTTCGATGGCGGTGGTGAGCGTTTCCTGGTCACGGATTTCCCCCACCAGGATGACGTCGGGATCCTCCCGCAGCGCGGCCCGAAGCGCCGACTTGAAGTGTTTGGTGTTGGTGCCGAGTTCCCTCTGGCGGATCAGGGACTGGCGACTTTTGTGAACGAATTCCACCGGATCCTCGATCGTGAGGATATGGCGCTTCATGGTGCGGTTGATGTGGTCGATCACCGCTGCGAGGGTGGTGCTCTTGCCGGATCCCGTGGGACCTGTGACCAGGAGCATGCCCTTGGGCCGCTGCGCCAGGTCCTTCAGCACCTGGGGCAGATTCAGGTCATCGATGGTGGGGATGGTCTGGGGAATCAGCCGCATCACCATCGCGGGGCCCAGAAGCGCATCCAGGAGGTTGATCCTCACCCGCACGAAGTCGAAGGCGAAGGATCCGTCGAACTCCTTGTCCTGGATGAAGTGATCGATCTCCGCGGGATCCATGATCTCCCGCAGCCACTCCCTGAAGGTGTTCCCATCGGTCACGGGCAACCCTGCCGGCACCATGTCACCTCGGCTGCGGAAGCGGGGTTCCTCCCCCACGCCAAGATGAATGTCGGAGAAATTGCGTTCGTGGGCCACCCGAACGATGTCTTCGAGCTTCGGCGACGCGCCCCCGTTGAAGGACATCGGAGTGGCTGGTTCCGAGAGGAACGTGGAGCCCGAATTGACGACCGTCGGCGGGGGCGGTGGGGGTGCCGGTGGCATGGAAGAACTCTGCAAAACGGAGGCGTTTTCCGGTTGAGGGGTTCAACACGATCCCAACCATCCTAGGTGCGGATTCTCAACCGTGGACTTTCCGCCGCCGCTTCGCGGGCAGCCCATGTGATCGGTTCGGCTTCCGAAGCCGGGAGGGACCGTTCGTGCGATCCCTAGGATCGGGAATCGCCGCTCCGGACCGTGTCCTCACCGCCTCTGGTCAGCATCGTCCTGGGTACGCGCCCGGAGGCCATCAAGCTGGCCCCCGTGATCCTGGCGTTTCAGCGGGCGCCCGAGTTCAGAACCCGTGTGGTGCTCACGGGCCAGCACCGCGAGATGGTCAGCCAGGTGATGCGTCTGTTCGGTCTGGTTGCGGATCACGACCTGGCCCTGATGGCGCCGAACCAGACACTCACCCATGTCACCTGTGCGGCGCTCCAGGGTCTGCGGGAGGAGTTCGTGACCCATCGCCCCTATCTGGTGCTGGTGCAGGGCGACACCACCACCGCCTTCGCCAGTGCCCTGGCGGCCTTCTATGAACAGATTCCCGTGGGCCACGTCGAGGCGGGCCTGCGCACCGACAACCTGCTCGATCCCTTCCCGGAGGAGGCCAACCGGCGCCTCATCTCCCAGCTGGCCCGGCTGCATTTCCCTCCCACCCAGCAGTCGGCGGCGAATCTGAGGGCCTCGGGGGTGGTGGGCGAGATCCTCACCACGGGCAACACCGTGATCGATGCCCTGCTGTTGATGGCCCGCACCGCACCCGACTGGGACCTGCCAGGGCTCGACTGGCAGAGGCAGCGGGTCCTGCTCGCCACGGTTCACCGCCGCGAGAACTGGGGTGAGCGGCTGCAGCACATCGGCCAGGGATTCCTGGATGTGCTCGAACGCTTCCCCGACACTGCCCTGCTGCTGCCGCTGCACCGCAATCCCACCGTGCGCGAGCCGCTGCAGGCCCTGCTCGGCTCCCATCCCCGCGCCTTTCTCACCGAACCCCTCGACTACGACCGGCTGGTGGCGGCCATGCGCGGCTGCACCCTGCTGCTCACCGATTCCGGCGGCCTCCAGGAGGAGGCTCCTGCCCTCGGCAAACCGGTCCTGGTGCTGCGTCGCACCACCGAGCGGCCAGAGGCCGTGGCGGCGGGCACGGCGAAGCTGATCGGTACTGACAGCGCTGCAATCCTGGCCGAGACCAGCCGCCTGCTGGAGGATCCGGAGGCCTACGGGGCCATGGCCCGGGCCCACAATCCCTTCGGAGACGGTCAGGCCAGTGGAAGGATCGTGGACGCGGCCCGCCGCTTCCTAGTGTGCCGTCCCG
>JMRP01000056.1 GCA_000708525.1 Cyanobium sp. CACIAM 14 | reverse complement strand
GGATCTGGCCAGCGCTGGGCTTGGTCGGCATCCTTTCTGGTCGGTTCGCCGCACACGGCCTCCGGCAGGAGGCACCCTGCCGGACTCCTCGTCCCCGCGCTGGACATCCTGGCGGCCTCAATCTTGGCCAGTCCGCCGTCAGCGAGCGTGAGAGCGGGAGGGAGCTGGCTGAGGTGGAGCTGAAATGGATCAGACGGAACCTCGGTCTTCCAGCTATCTTCCCGTGGACGTGCTCCCGTCGGCCTGAGAACTTGCTCTGTTCCAAGACCCCCAACGCCCCCCTCTCACAGGCAGCTAAGGAAGTTAGCGACCTGCCACGCGGGTCTGGGGAGTTGCCGGCGTGTCCTTGGAGAAGATCCCACTCAGCGGAGTCGGACGGCGGGAGGATCATGCCGCGATCGTTCGTCGCCCCAGTGGGACAGCGGCCACCGATCCGTGGCCATGGCGGGGTCCCTGGCTTGGACAATGGGTGCCCACGTCTCAATGCTGAGTCGTCAGTTGAGCATGGGGAGGTTGAGGACATGCAGCCGTTCCTGGCCCCCAGTTCCAGCAGGCATCGCCTCAGGCGTTTTCCATCTGCAGTTTCGGCTGGAGTCTTCTGAGCAGGTGGACTCGCACACTCTCCCAACTGAGATATGGCGCGACAGGCGTGTTCTCATCACAGGAGGAGCTGGCTTCATCGGATCCACACTGGCCATTCGTCTGGCCAGCCTGGGAAGCCGGGTGACCGTGATCGACAGCCTGATCCCGGAATACGGAGGCAATCTTTTCAACCTTGAGGAATGCCAGGAGAAGATCAGGATCAACTATTCGGACATACGAGATCCATACTCCCTCAGGCCTCTGATCAAGGATGTGGATGTTCTCTTCAGCCTCGCAGGGCAGACCAGTCATATGGATTCGATGGCCGATCCCTATACGGATGCCAATATCAATTGCACTGCCCAGTTGAACCTGCTCGAGACCTGCCGCAGCGTCAACCCGGAGATTCGCATCGTCTTCGCCAGTACGCGGCAGATCTATGGCAGGCCACGCTATTTGCCGGTTGACGAACATCATCCAATCGCTCCTGTGGACATCAATGGTATCCACAAATATGCAGCCGAGCAGTACTATAGTCTTTATTCCCAGGTCTATGGCATCCAGGCTTGTATTCTGCGGCTCACGAATACGATAGGCCCCCGTATGCGGATCAAAGACGCTCGACAGACTTTCGTCGGCGTCTGGATACGCCAATTGATGGAGGGCGCTCCAATCGATGTCTGGGGCGGTGACCAGCTGAGAGACTTCAACGATGTTGAGGATGTTGTTGATGCCATGTTGATCGCAGCGTTGAGCGCCAGCGTCCAGGCAAAGGTTTTCAATCTGGGGTCAACCCGAAGAGTCAGCCTGCGTGAGCTTGCGGAAATGATGATTGCCCTCCATGGCTCGGGAGAGCTCGAGATCCGAGAGTTCCCTGGCGATCGCCGCAGAATCGATATTGGTGACTATTATTCCTCCCATAATCAGTTCAGTTCCCTCACAGGCTGGTCGCCCCGTATCACCTTGGAGGAAACTCTCGAGCGAACCATCAGCTTCTACCAACGACATTATCTGCATTATCTCTGATTTCAATCTTCATTTTCGCCCATAGGACCTTCTATGACTTCTTCGCTGCTTGAACGATGCAATTTCCCGTTGCAGGACGCGAGCAATTACCGCGAAGCCATCGCCTTGGCATTCGAGCGCGTCATTGCCTCGGGCCAGGTCATTCTTTCAGGAGGTGTCCAGGCCTTCGAGGAAGCCTTCGCCGCCTGGCTCGGCGATGGGTTCACAGCCGAGCATTGTGTTGGTGTGGGCAACGGCACCGACGCCCTTGAACTGGCGCTGCGCTGTGCCGGCGTCACACCGGGCGATGGGGTGATCGTTCCCTCCTTCACGGCCTACGCCACGGTGGCCTCCTTGCTACGGATCGGTGCCGTCCCGCACTTTGCTGATGTCGCGCCTTCTCGGCCGGTGATCTGCCCTCTGGAGGTTGAGCGACTTCTGGCCGGAAGGCACAGCACCCGGAGGATCCGTGCTGTGATCGCGGTGCATCTCTACGGAGAAGCCTGCGATCTGCGGTCCCTGCGCGACATCTGCGACCACAGGTCCGTTGCTTTGATAGAGGATTGTGCTCAGGCGACGGGCACAATGTATGAGGGAGGCTCCATCGGAACCTGGGGGGATTTCGCCAGCTTCAGCTTCTACCCCACCAAGAATCTTGCCGCCCTTGGGGATGGAGGGATGCTGGTTCTGGGCCGGCAGTCTGATCTCTCCAGGCTGCGTACCGCACGACGTCTGCGGACGTATGGCTGGAACAGAGAAAGGGAGGCAGTGGAATTCGGGGTCAACAGCCGCCTCGATGAGGTGCAGGCCTGGATCCTCTGGGCCAAACTCAAGGATCTGAGCAAAAGCATCTCAGCCAGGAGGAGCCTCGCCGGGCGCTATCGGGACCTGATCGGGCCGTGGGCTGGACAGGAGGGAATCAGCCTGCCTGGAGACGGGATCAACTGGAAGCACAGCTATCATCTCTATGTGATCACTGTGCATCCGATGGTGCGGACCAATATTCTGTCACGAGGTGTCGCCGATGGCATCCCCTATGCGGTGCACTACCCGCTGGCCTGTCACCAGCAGGCCTACATCGCTCAGCGATTGGAAGCGACTCCGGTTCACCTTCCGCATACCGAGCGACTGGCGGCAAGCGTTCTCTCCCTTCCCCTGAATCCCTATCTCACGGAGCAGGATGTACAGGCGGTGAGCAGCCATCTGCACGCTCTTGTCTCTGTAGTGTGAGTTCTTATGTCGGAAGCCTCTCCCTATGCCTTCAGCCTGATCGTTCCCCTCTACAGGAGTGAGGAAACCATCGAGCGTTTGGTCGACCGTCTCGAGGCTATCGGCTTTCCGCAGCCTTGGCAGGTGATCTTCGTGGATGACGGCAGCCCGGATCGTACCCATGCCCTGCTCAGTCAGAGACTGCGCCGGTCTTCACTCGCCGCCCTGCTCGTGCGTCATACCCGCAATTTCGGCGAACACCAGGCCGTGCTCACAGGCTATCGCCATGCGGAGGGAGAGTTTTTCATCAACATCGATGATGATCTCCAGAATCCACCCGAAGAGGCCTTGCGTCTGCTGGAGTACGCCCGCGTTCACGATCTGGATGTCGTCTACGGCAACTACATCGTCAAGAATCATGACCTGTTCCGCAACCTCGGCAGCGGCTTCGCCAATTTCACCGCCAGGCTCCTGCTGGATCTGCCCCACTTCTACTACCTCTCCAGTTTCCGCTGCGTGAGTCGTCAGATTGGTCAACTGATCACCCCGAACAGTAGTCCCTATGTCTATATCGATGGTCTTCTCTGCCAGGTCACCAATCGGATCGGCAGCCTCGATGTGCGGCATGACCCGCGTGATGCCGGCAAGAGTGGATACAACCTGCGGCGCTTGATCCGTCTGTGGCTGGTAATCCTCACCAGCTTTTCGCTCATGCCGCTTCGCATCGCCACGTTCGTGGGTCTGGGATCCGCGGGCCTTGGAGGTCTGAGCTTCCTCTACATCCTCGTCACCACCATTTTCGGCACCGTCGAGGTGGCCGGCTGGGCCTCGGAGACATCCTCGATTCTTTTCTTTGGCGGTATCCAGTGCCTGCTTCTGGGTGTGCTTGGGGAGTACATCGGCCGGATCTATCTCACCCTCCATGGCAAACCTCAGGCTCACGTCCGCACGGTCGAGTGGAGTGGATCCAAGGCGCCACCTCTTGACCGATACTCTTCCCGATCTCCCACGGCCTGATGATCCTGGTCAACCGGCTGCGACGGTGGCCCCTGCTCCGCCTCACGGTGGTGCGCTTCGGCATCGTGGCTCTGGCAGGTGAAGCGCTCTATTTCCTGCTATACGGCGCGATCCTCACTCTCACCGGCAGCACCTCCGCGACCCTTGCGCTTGCTGGCGGCATCTGCATTGTGGTGAACGCCTATTCCCATTCCCGGGTCACCTTCCGGGTCCCGTTCGGCAGGCGACTCCTGCTCGGCTACCTGCAGATCCAGGTGCTCGGATTTGTTCTCGCCTTCCTCTTCGGGCTTGCGCTGGAGCGGGCTGGCACCGGCAAATGGCTGATCGCTCTGCTCACCTACACGCTTTGGAGCCTATTGTCCTTCGTGTTGACCAGGCTTCTTTACAGGGTCGATGGCTGCCGTCCGAACCCGGCTTTCGAAAAATCATCTCAGAGACACTGAATCCAGCGTGCCCTGCTGAACTCCATGCAGATCGACGAGTACAGAAAGCTGGCGGAGACCGAGGATGGGATGTGGTATTTCCATGCCCTCAACCGGCGCATGCTTCTGCCACTGCGCCGCTGGCGGGGAAGGCCTGCGCGGGTTCTCGACGCCGGCTGCGGCACAGGCGGGCTGATCCGCACCCTGGCCAGCCACGAACCCGCCTGGGCCATCACTGGCCTGGATTTCTCCCCGGTCGCCTGCTCCCTTGCGCGCGAGCGCACATCCGCGGAGATCGTGGAGGGTTCCATCACCGATCTGCCTTTCGCCGCCGAAAGCTTCGACATCGTCACCTGCGCCGATGTCCTCTCCCAGGTCTGGGATGGATCCCTGGCTCTGCGTGAGTTTGCGCGCGTTCTCCGGCCGGGTGGTGTGGTGGTGATCAACGTGGCTGCCTACCAGTGGATGTGGTCGTACCACGACGACACCTGCGAGACGCGGCATCGCTATCGCAGGAGTGAACTCCTGCGCCTGGTGCAGGACTGCGGGCTGCGTCCTACCCGGGCGACCTACGCCAACATGCTGGTCTTTCCGCTGATCATCGCGCGTCGCAAGCTGTTCCCACCCAGCTCCCCCACCAGCGACGTGCAGGCCTACCCGTCGGCGGTGGAGAGCGTCTGCGGCGCGATGGCGTGGCTCGAGCACGCCTGGCTTCGCCGGGGAGGATCCCTCCCCACCGGCTGCTCGGTGTTCCTGGCGGCCTGCCGACCCCCACGCAGCGCCCAGGGCTGAAGGGGGCCGACGCCGGGCGCTCGAGCCGGCGCCACACGATGCGGATCTCCCCCTGCAAGGCATCCGGGACCTCGCTCCCGTCGCTGGGCCTGTGCCTGCCCTGGATCAATGCCGATGCGACTCCTCCAGCTGGAGGGTGCTCTTGCGGATTCCGAGTTCCGCCAGCCGGGCCCTCGCCCGTGCCAGCAGCTGATCGCGGCTGAGATCCTCTCCCGCCAGCCGTGCGGGGTCGATCACCACATGGGCCATCAGTGCGGTGCGTGAGGTGCTCAGTCCCCACACATGCAGATCCTCCACGGACTCCACCCCGGGCAGGGAGGCCAGCATCACCTCCACCTGGGCCAGATCGACATGGCGGGGGGCGGCATCGAGATTGAGGGCGATGGCTTCGCGCAGGAGGCCGAGGGCGCTGCCGATCACTGCGGCGCCCACGCCGATGGCTGTGAGGGCGTCCAGCCAGAGCCAGCCCGTGGCCCCCACCACGATGGCGCTGACCAGTACCGCCACCGACACCGCCGCATCGGTGAGCAGGTGCAGAACCGCCGCACGCTGGTTGAGGTCGTGGTGATGGTCATGGCCGAACAGGCGGGCCGAAAGCAAATTGATGGCGATGCCTGCCGCAGCCGCCCAGGCCACCGGGCCGGCGATCAGCGGCACGGGGTGGAGCAGCCGCTGGATCGCTTCCACCACCACCACCACGCCGGCGGAGAAGATCAGCAGGCCGTTCACCAGGGAGGCGATCTGGGTGCTGCGGCCGTAGCCGAAGGTGAAGCGTCCCCCGGCTGGACGGCGGCTGAGCTGATCGGCCCCCCAGCCGAGCACCAGCCCCACCACGTCGCCGAGGTTGTGCAGGGCATCGCCGATCAGCGCCAGGGAGCCGAAGCCGAAGCCGATGGCCAGCTGCAGGGCGGTGAGGCCGCTGTTCAGCGCGATGCTCCAGCGGAAGGCGGCAGCCGCACGGCCAGGGGAGTCCGAATCGTGCTGATGCCCGTGCCCGTGTTCATGACCGTGATCGTGCGCATGGTCGTGCGCATGGCCGTGCGCGTGGTGAGCGTCGTCGTGTCGCTGCGGGGGGGGCATCGTCAGCGCTCCTGGTGGGCCGCCAGGTAGGCGGCGATCATCTCCTCCATGCCCTTCTGGGTGCGGCCGTGGGGGCGCAATCCCTTGGCGGCCCAGAGCCGATCGAGCTCCATGCGCAGCTCGGCCGGGATCCAGCAGGAGAGCAGCACCTTGCCCTCCCGGCTGGAGGTGCATCGCTTGGCAGCCACAGGCCTGACCCTCACGCCCGTAGGAGTGTATACAAGTAAACGGTTCAGTGTCGCCTCCGTCGGCTCAGGCCCAGTCCCCGCCCCAGCTCCATGCCCAGGCCACCTGCCGGTGATCTCCAGCCTGCGACCTACCGGTGGAACCACCGGGGCCGCTCCCTGCGGATCGCCTTCTCCGACAGCGGTGGCAGACGTCCGGCCTGGCTGTTGCTGCCGGCCCTGAGCACCATCTCCAGCCGCGCGGAGTGGCAACCGCTCAGCGATGCTCTCTCCTGCGACGCCCCACGGCTGATCAGTGTCGACTGGCCGGGCTTCGGGGAGAGTGAGCGGCCCCGCCTTCCCTACACCCCCGAGGTGCTGGCCGACTTCCTGCGGGACTTCAGGCGCGACCGTTGTCCCGCCGACTGCGGCCTGATCGCCGCCGGGCATGGCGCCGGCCTGGCGCTGCTCGCCGCGGAGCGCCACGGCCTGCAGTTCCGGGAGTGGCTGCTGGTGGCCCCCACCTGGCGGGGGCCGCTGCCCACCATGGCCGGCCGCCGCCGCCGGGTGTTTGCGGCTGTTCGCGGCCTGGTGGAGATGCCGCTGCTGGGTCCGCTGCTCTACCGCCTCAACACCAGTAGGGCCGTCCTCGGCTGGATGAGCCGCCGCCATGTCGATGTCGCCGGGCCTGGGCTGACGCGGGAGGGACTTGTCGAGCGGCAGCGCATCGCCCGGCAGCCGGGGGCCCGCTTCGCCAGCGCGGCTTTCGTCACCGGCGGGTTGGATCCCTACGGGGATCCCCGGGCCTGGCTCACCGCCGCCCGCTCCCTGCGGCAGCCGCTCACGGTGGTGATCGCCGATCAGTCGCCACCGCGATCGCTCGCATCCATGCAGGCCCTGGCGTCGGTGGCTCATCAGGTGGCCCATCTGCCGGGACGCCTGGGTGCCCATCAGGAATGTGGCAAGGAACTGTCCGCCCTGCTGCGCTGATGCTCGGCCTCCTGCCCCAGCAGGTTGGGGAAGCCGGGCTCGGCGGCAAGGAGCCAGAGGGAGCGCCCCACCATCGCGCCAGCGAGAACGGAAGCGGCAGACGTGCGCTGTCCGTCGACAGAGACCGCTGCGGAACGGGGCTCGGCCGGAGTCTGCCAACGCTCACACCTTCCGGCAGTCGATCCGGCTACGAGGCAGCCAAGAGACATCCTCGTTGTTCATCACCCGCAGGGAATCCGTTCCGGCATGGGGGCCTGACGGAGACACACCGGCCAGGAAGGTGAAGGCTTTGCGGGCCGGACGCTCAGGATTCGGACTTCAGAAACCGTCCCGCAAGGCGCACGGCCAGCACCACCGCAGCGATCCCGTAGGAGGCGAAGGTCACCGCCTGGCCGGCCGTACCGGCTTCGTAGGCGCCGCGCTCCAGCAGCACGAAATCGGCCAGGGAGGCGCCGGTGCCCCAGAGCAGCACCCATACGCTCACGTACACCACGCCCTTGAGGGTTGGGTTCATGGCGTCAGGCCCCCCAGCCCAGGTACCAGCGCAGCAGAGCCAGCACCTGGCCGGCGGGCCCATGGCCGCTGACCCACTCGCCCAGCAGGGCGGCGGCGAAGCCCACCATGGCCACCCGGCCATTGAGCCGCTCGACCCCCTCGAGGGCTGCGGTATTCCAGGGGCGGCGGGTGGTGAGCCCCTCGCCGAACTTCTCGAGCGGCTCGAACTGGAACGTGGGATCGGCCATGGGGTGGGGAGGGTGTGGCGGTGAGCCTATGTCCGGCGGCCGGGCAGCCGGGGCCGAGGGCCAGGTCGCCAAGGATGGCGTCCGCTTCGCCAGGATGGCGATCTCAGCGTCGGGGCCGTGCCCAGGCAGCCCAGGAACCGAGAGACCCGTGCCGACGACAGCCCCACCACCAGTGCCGACAGCAGTCCCGACAGCAGTGCCGATCACCACCTTCGAGGAGTTCGCCAAGCGGGCCGACTATTCGCTGCTGGATTCACTGCAGGCGGATCCTCAGGCCACCGGCGATGGCCACGATCACCAGCCCCGCCAGGTGTTCACCGGGCATTACGTGCCGGTGACGCCCACGCCGATCCCAGCGCCGGAGTACGTGGCGCACAGCCGAACCCTCTTCCAGGAGCTGGGCCTGAGCGATGCGCTGGCCCACGACGATCTGTTCCGCCGTCTGTTCTCCGGCGATATCAGCGTGGCCACGGAGCCGATGCGAGCGTTCGGCTGGGCCACCGGTTATGCCCTCTCCATCTACGGCACCGAATACATCCAGCAGTGTCCGTTCGGCACCGGCAACGGCTACGGCGATGGCCGGGCCATTTCCGTGTTCGAAGGCGTCTTCAACGGCAGCCGCTGGGAGATGCAGCTGAAGGGCGGTGGCCCGACGCCCTACTGTCGCGGGGCCGATGGACGCGCCGTGCTCCGCTCCAGCGTGCGCGAGTTTCTGGCGCAGGAGTTGATGCACGCCCTGGGGGTTCCCACCTCACGCTCGCTCACGCTCTATCTGTCGCGATCGGAAACCGTGCGCCGGCCCTGGTACTCAGCGGGTTCCCGTTCGTTCGAGCCCGATGTCCTGGTGGACAACCCGGCGGCGATCAGTACACGGGTGGCGCCATCGTTTCTGCGGGTGGGACAGCTGGAGCTGTTCGCCCGTCGCGCCCGCAGCCAGGCCCATCCGGGGGCGCTGAACGAGCTGCGGATGATCGTGGCGCACCTGATCGAGCGGAACTACCGGCAGGAGATCGATCCGGCGCTGAGGTTCAGCGATCAGGTGCTGGAGCTGGCCCGATTGTTCCGGGGGCGGCTCACCGCCCTGGTGGCCGATTGGATCCGCGTCGGCTACTGCCAGGGCAACTTCAACAGCGACAATTGCGCCGCGGGCGGCTACACCCTCGACTACGGCCCCTTCGGATTCTGCGAACTGTTCGATCCCGGCTTTCAGCCATGGACCGGCGGCGGCGAGCATTTCTGCTTCTTCAACCAACCGGCGGCGGCCGAGGCCAACTATCGGATGTTCTGGGCCTCTCTGCGGCCCCTGCTCAAGGGCAATCTCGAGGCACTGGCGCGGCTGGATGAGATCCGCGACGGCTTCGCCGAAGCGATGGGCCTGGAGCTCGAGGCGATGTGGGCCCGCAAGCTAGGCCTGGTCCGCTACGACGCCACGCTGGTGAACGAGCTGCTCGAGCTGATGGTGCGCTCCAAGGTCGACTACACGATCGTCTTCCGCAGGCTGTCCGAGATTCCCGGGGATCTCTCCACCCTGAAGGAGAGCTTCTACCTGCCGAGTTCGGACGAGCTCGATGCGCAGTGGACGGCATGGCTGGAGCGTTGGCGTGTTCAGCTCGCCGCCAACGGCGACCTCCGCGAAACATCCGCAGCGATGAAGCGCGTGAACCCGGCCATCACCTGGCGCGAATGGCTGATCGCGCCCGCCTACGAACAGGCGGCGCAAGGTGATTACGGCCGGATCCAGGAGCTCCAGGAGGTGTTCCGCCACCCCTATGACGAGCCCTCAGCGGCAGTGGCGGCGATCTACGACCGCCTGAGGCCGCGGGACTTCTTCAACGCCGGAGGCTTGTCCCACTACAGCTGTTCGTCCTGATCCGATCGACCTCATCACCGGCAGCCCCGCCGTCGGGATCTCCCGTTCCAGCCGCCACCCCTGAAAAGTCCCCCGCCATCGGCTGCTCGCTCGTGGCTGACGTAGCTGGCGAACCCGAGGCATCGGAACGGCTCGCTGACACCACCTCCCCGGCCGCCCTCCCGGCGCTGCTCCTGAACCAACAGCACCTGTGAGCCGCCACTCGCGTACCGCTGCCCGCTGGCGGAAGCCGCGGTGGTGGTGCTCTGGTCTCTCCCAGTGGAACAGGGAGGGACCGAGGGCCAGGTCGCGGGTGCGGAGGGTGGGGGAGAAGAGCGACTCGCTCTTGTTGAGGGTCATGAAGAGCAGGTCGGTCTGGCTGGGTTCGTGCCAGTGCATGCCCTCGCGGTGGATCCGGGGGTTTCGCGTGTGAGGATGAGGAAGCCGCCAGGCTTCTGCGCAGCAGTGATCCAGTCCTCAACTCCCGCCGAGGCTGGAGAGAATGTTTCGGGCCAGCGGTTCCTTGATTTCGTTGTGTCTTGGGATGGCTTCCTTGACTCCAGTCGCTGGGTTGATCCAGATGGAGTGTTAAGCACCTTCCCTTTTAAGAACACATCCAGCCATGCGTAGACGCCGTTCCAGATCGCGGCGTTTCATCCGATCTGCAGGGGCATGCGCACGGCTTCAGGTGGCAGGCCACGGCAGATATCAGCCTCACGGTCTTCGAGGAGCAGCTCAATGGCGGCTAGCAGATCCTTTCTTGCTTCCTCCATGGATTCTCCCTGGCCGTTAGCGCCGGGAATCTCCAGGCAGATCGCCCAGAAGCCACCCTCCGGGGCAGGCTCGATCACGGCAGTCAGTTCCCCCTTCATCAACCCCGCCTCGGATTCACATTCCAATCAGTGTAGGTACAGCAAAGAGTGGCAGCATCCAGCGGGGCGACCCGTGGACCTCTTGCCGCGCTGCCCCCTCACACCGCCAACGCCATCACTGCCAGCCACGCCGCCGGAATCTCCCGCTCCAGCCGCCAGCGGATCGCCATCGGCCGCTCCCCCTCGTGGCCTTCGTAGCGGGCGAACCCCAGGCACCGAAACGGCTCGGTGACCGTGCCCTGCTTGCTGTGCTCCCGCACGAACAGCATCACCCGCGACCCGCGCGCCTCATGATGCACATACCACTGCCCGGTGGATGAGGCGGCTGTTGTTTTGCTCTGGCTCTCCCAGTGGAACAGGGAGGGGCCGAAGGCCAGGTCGCGGTAGCGGGTGGTGGGGGAGAAGATCGATTCGCTCTTGTTGAGGGTCACGAACAGCAGATCGGTCCGGCTGGGTTCGTGCCAGAGCACGCCTTCGCGGTGGATCCAGGGGGCGTCGCCTGTGAGGATCCCGAAGCCGAAGGCTTCTGCGCAGCAGTACGCGGCTTCGATCTCGGCGCGGGAGTAGCGGCCGTGCACACGCAGCGGCACCGGCAGCGCCCAGGGCAGCGGGTGCAACCGGCGCTCGCAGCGCTCGGCCAGCAGCCGGGATCATCGAGGTGGAGCAGGCCGGCGCCGATGACGCGGGTGAGCGGCTACTCCTGCGCCCCGTCCCCCGTGGAAGTCGTCCGTCTCCACGCCCAGAGCGTCGAGCCCGTCGACCCGCAAGGAGGTGACACTGCCTGCAGACCGCCCAGCGGCTGGGGTGCCGAGCGATGCCGTTCCATCTGGTGGTGAGCACCACCACCCCACCACCTTCGCCTCACTGCCTGAAACGCATCCAGCTCAAGGCAAACCGTCCTCTTGTTCCTACGATCGCCCCATGGCATTCCCGCGCATCAGTCACGATCCCGCCGTGATGGGTGGCAAGCCCTGCATCCGTGGGCTGCGGATCACCGTGGGTACGATCGTGGGACTGGTCGCCAGCGGAAGCAGCCGCGAGCGAATCCTTCAGGCCTACCCGCTGCTGGAACCGGCCGACATCGATGAGGCTCTGGCTTACGCGGCTTGGCGCATGGAAGAGAGGGAAGAGGCTCTGGTCCTGGGCTGATGGCCAGGCTCCTGGTCGACATGGCTGTTTCAACACAACAGCCTCTCGACCGAATGGATTCCGCTGCTTCAGGCCGCAGGCCATGAGGCTGTGCATTGGTCAGAGGTGGGCGACCCGAAGGCTTCTGACAGGACTCTGATGCACTGGGCCATGATCAACGACTGCGCCGTCTTCACGCACGACCTGGACTTTGGAATGTTGCTTGCCCTCAGCGGCGCCGATGGACCCAGCGTGGTGCAGGTGCGCTGTCTCAACGTGCTCCCTGAAGCCATCGGTTCTCTGGTGCTGTCGCTTCTGCAAACCTATGCCGCCGAGATCGAGCAAGGGGCACTCGTGGTGGCTGATGTACGGCGTGAACGGGTACGAATCCTGCCGCTGAGTCGACGGGGCTGAGCCACCACCACGACAGCCCGCAAAGCAAGGAGCTGAAGGCCGTTTCACATCGGTCGCGCCAGGAGGCTACGGCCCTCACACCGCCAACGCCGCTGCTGTGCCAAGCAACAGCCTGCCATCCACGCCGCCGGAATCTCCCGCTCGAGCCGCCAGCGAATCGCCATCGGCCGCTCCCCCTCGTGGCCCTCGAACCGAACAAACCCCAGACACCGAAACGGCTCGGTGACACCACCGGCCCGGCCCCCTTCCCGCCGGTGCTCCCTCACAAACAGCAGCACCCGCGAGCCCCGCGCCTCATGATGCACATACCGCTGCCCGGTGGGCGAGGACGCGGTGGTGGTGCTCTGGCTCTCCCAGTGGAACAGGGAGGGGCCGAGGGCCAGATCGCGGTAGCGGGTGGTGGGGGAGAAGAGCGACTCGCTCTTGTTGAGGGTCACGAACAGCAGGTCGGTCTGGCTGGGCTCGTGCCAGAGCACGCCCTCGCGGTGGATCCAGGGGGCGTCGTCGTTCAGAATCCCGAACGCCGCTTCGATCTCGGCGCGGGAATAGCGGCCGTGGACGCGCACTGGCCCCCGCAGCGCCCAGGACCTTGGGCAGGCAAGACCTCACTCTCT
>JMRP01000055.1 GCA_000708525.1 Cyanobium sp. CACIAM 14 | reverse complement strand
CCGGGACGGCACACTAGCGATGCCGGCCGGGACGGTACCCTCCAGCCCTGCCGGTTCCGCTCAGGGCAGCAGCCGCACCGGGTCGCCCGCGGCCAGCGGGCCGGGCGTCACCACGCTCAGACGGATGCCGGCCACCACGCCGTTGTGGCGAGCGGTGGCGCGCAGGATCTCGAGGTCCTCGCCCAGCTCCCCCTGGGCCAGGGTGGTGACCACGCAGCGGGGGCAGCCGCCGTCCACCCGCAGCACCAGCTGCTCACCGATCTGCAGGCAGGAGCCGCTCCAGGCCTCCTCCACGAAGCCCGCGACACCCTCCGGGACAGCGATCAGCAGGTTGGGCCGGAACCGCTCCACCGCGAAATCAAGCCGGGGTTCGAGCTGGCGCAGCCGCTCCAGGGTGGCGGTGGTGATGGCGTGGATGGGGCAGGCATCGAAGAAGGTTCCCGCCGGCAGCTCCAGGGCGTTGGTCACGTCCTGGAAGGCGCGGCCCTCCACCGGCGGCCAGTACTGATCGAGGCTGGCGCCCTCGGGCGGTGTGTCGAGCAGACTCACCCGACGGCCGAACACTTCACTGAAGTAGGCGCCGAGATCGGCCTCGTCGCTGCAGAGCTCACCGTCTCCAGCGTCTCCAGGCTCCCGGAGGCAGCTGATCACGACCGGAGGCAGAGGAGCGGCCGCCTCGGGCTCCTGGCGGTAGCGGGCGCCGTAGTCGAGCAGATCCCTCCAGAGGCGTGGGTTCTTGGCACTGGCCACCCGGCCGCTGGCGTGGTCCCACAGGGCATAGGCCCGATCCCCACGGATGCCGCGGGCATCGACCTCCAGACGCGTCGGGGACTCCCCGCGCATGGATTTCACCGGATAGCGCCAGAGCGAGGCCACCGTTCCCACCCGTTCCTGCACGCCCCGGATCCCGTCGCTGCTGCGCCACTCTGCGGGCTGACGCGGACCCGGCCGGTAACAGGATCTACCGTCCGCCGCAGGCATGGCCGGACCTGGACCGCCGGGCCTCAGCTCCTGACCAGGGCCTGCTCCAGTGACAGTCGCTCGCGCAGGCCGGCGGGAAGACCGGCCCAGTGCCGGGCGATCAGATCGGCCAGCTGATCGCCGTCGACGAGGCTGATCCTGGGAAAGCCCTCCTCCACGGCGGCGGCCGCCGCCGCCGGCTCGAAATCGGCCGTGGTGATGAACACCCCATGGGCCCCGAAGGGAATGAACTGGCGCAGCTCCCGCACATCCCGGGCGACCACCCGGGCACCGAGGTTGCCGCGATGCACACGGAGATGAACCCGGATCCTGGCAGGCAACGCCAGCCGCAGCTCGGCGGCGGCATCGACCACGTCCCGCCCGGGACCATGCTCCCGGCTCCAGCGGCAGTCCTCGCAACCGAGCGCCGTCAGCAGGTGCTCCACGAGCTGATCGAAGTCGGCGGCGGTGAGCTGCAGCACCTGCTCGAGCACGACCCGATGACTGTCCTTCCGGGTGACCGGCCGGGGAGGCTCCGCCGGCCCGTCGGCGCGCCCGATGGCCTGGAGAAACTCCTCCTTGTGCTCCACGAGGAACACCGTGAGCAGCGACCGCATCCGTGTATGGGCGGGAACGGCCAGCAAGGTGCGGATGGAATCCCGGAACGGCTGGGAAAGGCGATCCAGCCGGATCCGCTCGGCGGCCCAGCTGACCGGGCGCCGGTGCCTCAGGGGACAGCCGTCCTCGCCGGTGGGGTCGTAGTAGACCGGCCCTTCATCGACGATGCCGTAGATGATCTCCTCGGCATCGGAGGAAGGGATGATCACATAGTCATGGGGCTTGATCTCAAAGAGAAAGCGATGGATTTCGTTGACGTAGTTGGAGAGAAGGATGGCACTCTGGATCTCCGGGAAATAGCGCCGCACCACCGAGAAGAGTTCCTCCCGGTCCTTCAGCGGTCCAAGGTCTTCGCCGATCTCACGCCAGCCGATCCCTACGAAGCCACCCCGGAGGAAATTGTCGGCGTACATGCCACCGCCGGAGCGCACGCACCAGACGCTGGTCATCGGTGCCTCCCGGGAGAGGATGGCCCGGCGAATGGGGGCGGGACACTGCCGCCGGTGTTGCGGAACTTGCCGGGGAGCGCACCCACAGAGGGATCCTGGCCGAAGAGGCGGAGCGTAATGCCGCAAATCTTAAGGCACGGCTCAGTAAACGTTAGTGGTTGCCCGTTTCTCCGCCGAGGCGGCGCACCGCCCGCTCCAGGGTGGGGGCAAGGGCTCGCCGCTCCCGGAGCCTGGGGCTCCAGACCAGGCCGCTGCGCAGCTCGTCGAGGCCGGCCAGGACCATGTCCTGCCCCTCGTTGAGCTGCAGGTCATCCAGGGGCACCGTGAGCGGAGCACGGAAGTAGTGGACGGTGAGCCGGGCTTCATGGTGCTCGAACCAGAGCGGCAGCCCCTCCGCCTCCCAGCCGATCTCCTCGCGCAACTCGCGGCAGATGGCCTGGCCTGGTCGTTCCCCCGGATCGAGATGGCCACCGAACAGCCCCCAGCAGCCGGGATGGATGATGCCCTCGATGTCGTCGCGGAGCTGGAGCAGCCAGCGGCCGTCGCGCTCCAGCATGGCCAGGGCCACGGTCAGGGTCATGGGGGACCGGGCGCCATGGATGAACCCTGCTTGCCTGGGCGGATTCTGGCCCGATCTGCGGCAAGCTGCCTGCAGTGAACCGGGAGCCGCCATGCCGATGCCGCTGGCGTCCGGAGCCGCCGCGCTCATCCAGCTGCGGGGGCCCGCCCTGCATCCGGGGGCGATGGCCGGCTCCGCCGGCGTGAGGCTGGAGCGGGCTCGCGGCGGCGACACGCCCGTGCTCACCTTCGTGGTCGACGCCCCGGCCGGCACGGTGAGGCTGCTACTGGACACCGGCGCCGCCGCGATGCTGGTGACACCGGCGCTGCTGCAGCGGCTCGGCCTGATCCCTCGTCCCGTGGCGCCGGGATCCTTCGGCCTGGCCGGGGCCGGCGAAGGCTGCCGGGGCCTGCAGCCGCAACGGATCCGGCTGCCAGCGCTGCGACTGCGCGATTCGGAAGGCTTAGGCGGCCCCGCTCTCCGGCTCAGCGGGGCCGAAGCCCTGATGCTGCCGGTGGCCGGCCTGCCGGCCGATGTGGATGGGGTGCTCGGAGCTCCGCAGCTGCGCCAGCTGCCGGTCTGGATCGATCCCCGCAGCGACCGCCTGGCCCTCGGTGGGAAGGCCCTCGAGGCGCAGGCTCCCGAGGCGGCCGCCACGCTGCGGCTGCGCTGGCGGCGCGGCGTGCCGCTGCTGCCGCTGGCGCTGGATCGCCCCCGGGCCGCGGGGTCGCCGGTGACGACGCTCGTGCCCGCCCTGGCCGACACCGGTGCGGAGGGGCTGTTCGTCACCCCCGCGCTGGCGGCCACCCTCAAGGCCCTCGCGCCCGGCCGCCCCCTGCAGGTGGCCGGCTCCTGCGGCCAGCAGCCAGCCCGCGCGACGCAGGTGCTCGGCCCCCACCTGCCGGGCACAGGCCCTGCGGCTCCCGTGCAGGCCATCGAGACTGCGAACCCGGTGTTCCGTGCGCTCGGGGTGGAGGCGATCGTGGGCCAGGAACTGCTCCGCTCCCATCGCCAGCTCTGGCGCCTGGACACCAACCCGCCCCGCTTGACGCTCTGGTGACACGTCACACCCAGGGGGAGCCTCGCAGGGCGTAGGTGGCCAGCCAGCCCCCCGGCGGCCGCAGGTCGAGGCCATCCTCCCGGCGGGACCCGCGGCCGGAGAGCAGATAGCGCTCCCCCCGGTAGGCCCAGACCCGCAGATCGGCCCAGAGGGGCCCGCCCCCGGCGGCATCCGGCAGCGGCAGCGGCATCCTGGCCACCCGGCGCTGGGCCACGTAGGCGTCGCCGCGGCGCAGCAGCCGGCGCAGGCGCGAGCGCCCCACCTGATCGCTCGGCAGCAGACCGCGACTGGCGTGGCCGCAGGCCGGCTTGAAGACGAACTCCTCCTTGCGGCGCACCAGCTCCTCCAGGGTCTCCTCCGTCACGAGGCGGGTTTCGGGAACGTGGGCGCTCAGGAGGGCCCGCTCCTCGGGCCGGACGCCGAGTTCGCCATCGCGCTCGGGGCAGGAGAGGGCTTCGAGCAGCCGCTTGTCGCTGCGGGTCGCGTGGCTGAAGGGGTTGGGCGCCATGTAGACGTTTCCCTCCGGCCAGGCCTCCCGGAGGGCGGCGAAGGCCTCGCCCTGCCAGTGGAAGTCGGTGGAGCGGTTCACCACGAAGGAGACCCTGCGTCCGTTCAGGAGCAGCTCGCGGCCGCTCCAGGCCAGGGCCCCGGGAGGGGCGATCTCGGCATCGCGGCCTTGCTGGCGGAGCAGGTCACGCAGCAGCAGGAGCTCGTCGCGGAACTTGCCGTGGACCAGGGATTCCGGGTCGTCGAGGATCAGGGTGAGGGCACCGGTTTCCGCCGCGGGAAGCCCCGCCGCCTCGCGGGCGATCAGGCCGGCCAGATACCCGCGGAAGGCCGCCATGGTCGGAGGTGGTTCCAGCGACCCACGGGCGGCCAGCCCGGAGAGAGCGAAGACGTGGTGGTTGATCAGGGCGGCGAAGAGGAAGCCGGAGCCGTTGTCGTTGCACTCGATCAGCTGCCAGCGCTCGGGGGCTCCCGGGGGGAGGTGGACGTCCCAGGCGCTGAAGAAGCACACCTCCCGCCGCGGCTGCCTGGCGATCCCCGGCGCCGAGGCGCTCACCCCCCGCTGCCAGCTGGCCCGGGTGGTGACCCGCTCGAAGACCTCAAGGAAGAGGTCGATCTCCGCGAGTACCGCGGCGGGGATCTCCTGGTGCACCGGGGCAACCGAGAAGCCCTCGGGCACCTCCGTCATCCCCTCCGCCCGCAGGGCGGCGAAGAGGCGGCTGCGGGAATCGTCCGTCACGGTCGCCATGGCGGCTCCCCAGCCTGGGGCATCGGCGGATGCTGGGGCTCGGCGGAGTGGGCCGCCGTCGCTTCGATCAGCGCTGCCGTTCGCGCCAGATCTCCTGCACGCAGGGATCCGTCACGCCATAGCGGCCATGGCCCAGCCGCATCAGCACGTTCGCGGCGAGCAGTTCGTTCACCACCGGCTGGATCTCCTCCACCCGCACCTCGCGGCCGATCGCCTGGCCGTAGGCCGCGGCGGATTCCGCCGAGAAGATCCACCGGGCCGGGCCCTCCGACCGCGCCACCCGATCGAAGATCACCACGGCCAGCCCGCCGATCTGCTCCACCTTCTGCAGCTCCAGGTCGGCGGCCGCACCGCGCAGGGTGGCGGCGATCACGGGCAGCAGCTGGTCGGGCGCCAGTCCCGAGCCCCGGCTGCTGCCGGCCTGGAGCTGGGAGAGGGCCCTGAGGAACTCCTCGGGCCGGTGGCCCAGGGTCTCGAAGGCGCGGCAGGCCGCCTGCAGTGAGGGCCGCAGGGTCACCCCCGTGGCCTCCAGGCGCTCCAGCACGTGACGCACATAGTCCTCCCCCAGCACCGGGTAGGAGAGGGAGGTGGCCCCGGCGAACGCCTGGTTGCGCCGGGCCGTGAGTTCGCTCACCAGCGCCCGGTTGGAGCCGGTGCCCAGGAACAGGAAATGGCCCGGCGTGTCCGGCCTCGGGTTGATCGCATCGCGGGCGGCCTTGAGGGCCAGCAGCATCTGGTTGCCCTCCTCGGTGGTGATGGCCTGCTGCACCTCATCCACGATCAGCACCACATCGCCACCGGCCTGATCCACCACCTCGCTGAAGGCCTGGGCCAGGGTGGCGCCGCCGGCCTCCCCCAGCTCCTCCAGCTGAAACCCGAAGCGGAAGCCCATCCCGCCCAGATCCAGACCCCGGATACGGCGCAGGCGGGCCAGCAGCGGCGAGGCGGGGGCCGCCAGTTCCGCCAGGGTCCGGCGCACTGCCGCGTGCACCAGCGCCGCCGGGCTCACCTTCGTGTCGCTCCAGAGGTCCACGTAGATCACCACCGCGCCGCGGGCCTCCAGCTCGGGCACCAGGTCGGTGCGCAGGAAGGTGGTCTTTCCCGTGCGCCGCATGCCGGCGAGGAACAGCCCGGAGCGCAGCCCCTCGTCGAGAACGCCCGGCTCCAGCAGGCGGCGGGCCAGCTCGGCGGCCAGCTGGGGACGGCGGAAGACCTCGGCCAAGAAAATTGGGGCGTTCTAGGGCAGGCTTCTAATTATGGCTGAACCATAAAAGCTCCTAACCGGGCCGCGATGGGCGCCGCAGGCGAGGAGCCGATGGGATCGGCCTCAGCCTCAGACCTCCCAGATCGGCGCCAGGTCGATCACCAGATCCGGGAAGGCCGGCCCCGCCTCCAGCCGGTCGGCACCGGCGACGACCCGAGGCTGGACCGAGCCGGCCTGCCACACCTCCACCGACCGGGTCTGGGGCAGCAGCAGCCAGCCCAGCCGGGCGCCGTTGGCCATGTAGGCGGCCAGCTTCCGCCGAAGGGCTTCCGGCGCATCCGAGGGGCTCGCCAGCTCCACCACCAGATCCGGGCAGAGCGGCGGGAAGCCGTCGCGCTCCTGCTCGCTGAGGGCTCGCCAGCGCTCCCGCCGCAAGACGCTGGCATCGGGGCTGCGCACGGAGCCGTCGGGCAGAAGGAATCCGGAGGAACTGTCGAACCCCAGCCAGTCGCCGGAGGCATCGGCCCAGCCATGCAGCTGGGCCAGCAGACGGAAGTTGCGGGCTCCGGTGCTGCCGCCGGTGGGGGTCATCTCGATGAGGGTGCCGTCGGCGTCCAGTTCCAGCACGGCCTCGGGATTGGCCGCACACACCTCGGCGAACTGCGCCGGAGTGAGATGGAGCGTGCGGGGCAGGGTGAGCATGGGGCCCTGCGGAGGCGAGGGGCGTTCAGATCAGGGTAGGTGGAGGGCACCGGGGTTCTGCCGGCCGCCCCCGGTGGGACCATCCACTCGCGCGTCGGAAGATGTCATCGGCGTGGAGAGGGGGCCGGTTGGAGGGCATCAGCTCCTGCAGGTGGCGGGCGATTCGACGGGCGGAATCGACCCAGTGCCGCAGATCCTCGACGCCAGCCGCCGGCGCGTCCCGCTGCCGGGGGCAGAGTGTCGCTGGTGGCATGCTTCAGGGCGCCCAGCAGGCGTTCGGTACTGCGTGGGCGCTCATCGACCGGCCCCCGCCAGACCTCGCACGGCAACCACAACCGCAACCGTCGCCCGTCACGGCATGCCAGCGCAAGGCGAAGCGCAGGATCCCCCGGCGCCAGGCAGCGCTCCACCCCCTCATGCACCGGCGGAAACCAGGCTGCCCTGGCCACCTAGAATGACATGTAACTACTGGAAGGCTGCGATGGATGGCGAGACCCCTCCGGCGGCTGGCCAACCGGTCGCCAGCCCTGCCGAGCGCCAGGCCGCCCGTCGTGCCGCCAACCGCCGCAAGGTGCGAGAGCATCGCCAGCGCCTGCGGGCTCAGGGGATGCGGCCGATCCAGATCTGGGTGCCGGATGTCCATGCGCCTGGGTTCGAGGCCGAGGCGCGGCGGCAGTCGCGGTTGGTGGCCCAGAGCCCTGAAGAGGCCGAGATCCAGGCCTTCATCGACTCCGTTTATGAGTGGCCCGATGACGAGTACAGCCAGTGAAGCGAGGGGAGATCTGGAGCATGGCCGGTGGCCCTGGCGACGCCAGCAAGCCCAGGCCGGCCGTGATCCTTCAGGACGACGGCTTCTCGGAAACGCTTTCGATCGTGGTGTGCCCGCTGACCAGTGAGCCGATCGATGCACCGATCCTGCGCCTCTTGGTGGAACCAACACCGAGGAACGGTCTCCGCGCCACCAGCCGCCTGATGGTGGACAAGCTGACGACCCTGCCCAGGAGCCGTCTTGGCCAGAAGATTGGCCGCCTGAACGATGACGACCTTCTGCGGCTCAACCGCTCGCTGCTGGTGTTCCTGGGCCTGGCGCGCTGAGCGCTGATGGGGGCAGCAAAGCGCCGAACTGCTAGCGATGCTGAGCATGGACTCAGCAGCCCACGAGCGGCTGGAGGGTGTCCAGAACGTCAGCCAGTTCGACAGTGGCCACTTCCGTGTCGTAGGCAGCCTGGGCCCGCAGCCAATAGCCGGGACTGAGCTGCAGCACACGACAGAGGCGCAGGTCGGTGTCGGCCGTGATTGCTCTCTGGCCCGCAATGATTTCGCTGATGCGGGATGCGGGAACCCCTATGGCCTTGGCCAGTCGGTACTGGCTGATGCCCAGTGGTTCGAGGAACTCCTCCTGGAGAAGTTCGCCAGGGCTGATGGGAGGGAGACGATTCATGGGGTTGCTTCAGTGGTAATCAACAATTTCAACGTCTTCCACGCCGCTGTCCGACCAACGAAAACAGAGCCGGTACTGGTCGTTGATGCGGATGCTGTGTTCACCGTCCCGATCACCTCTCAGGGCTTCCAGGCGGTTACCGGGTGGAATGCGGAGGTCGTCGAGCCGGTTGGCGATCTCGAGCTGCCGCAGCTTGCGGCGGGCCACCCGCTCGAAGGCCTGGAAGCGAGGTACCGCCCATCCATTGGCGAGGGATCGGATGTCGGTGCATCGGAACGACCGGATCATGGCTGGATCCTAGTTCCGCAACGCAGAATGGTCGGGGCGCGTCAGCAGAGACCGTCCTCGCCGTAGCCGGGGATTCCGTCAGCGCTGCGTTCATCCGGCAGCGGCCGGGTCCACACCTGCTCTTCCAGCCAGCGGTGGCTTTCCTCGGCCGTCGGCAGCTCCCGGGCCGGCACACCAGCCTAACCGGCCTCCGTGGCCTGGATGGCTTCCTGGGTCATCGCAGCATCCCCTCCAGTACCTCGATCCCCTTCAGGATCTCCAGCGCCGGGCGGTGCTCCACCTCTTCGTCCACCAGCGCCCTGCAGCGGTTGGGGCTGAGGTCGTAGCCCTGGACGCCGGGTGGCCAGGCCCCCGGCGCCCTCTGCCTACGGTGGACGCTGATGCAGCGGAGGCTCCGATGGCCACGGTGGTGGAGGAGCGCTCACCGCAGGATCTGGCGGACCTCGATCTCACGCCCCGAGGGAGGGTGTTCCCCAGCCCGATCCTCTGGCGCAACCACGTCTTCTATCAGATCCTCCCGGATCGCTTCAGCGACGGGAAGGAGGACCAGCGGCCCCTGTTCGACCGGGAGCATCCGGAGCGCCACCGGGTGGCCGACCTGGGCGCCTGGATGCGGGCCGGGCTGGAGTTCACGGGGGGCACGCTGCGGGGGATCCTCAGCAAGCTCGACTATCTGGAAGGTCTGGGGGTGACCGGCCTGTGGCTCAATCCGCCCTTCCAGCAGCGGGCCGACCTGCAGACCTATCACGGCTACGCCATCCAGAACTTCCTGGAGATCGATCCCCGCTTCGGGACCCGTCAGGACCTGCGCGATCTGGTGGACGCGGCCCACGACCGGGGCATGGTGGTGGTGCTGGATGTGGTGATCGACCACACCGGCAACAACTGGTTCTACGGGCCTGATCTCACCGGGATCACCGAGGAATCGCTGCCCTATCGCTACGACCCGCCCTACAGCTTCGGTGGCTGGCGATCGGGCAGGGGCGCCTGCGTGGCGGCGATCGAAACACCGCAGGACGGCTGCTGGCCGCGGGAGTTCCAGCGGCTGGAGGCCTACAACCGGCGTGGCGCCATCGTGAACTGGTCGAACCCGGATCCGATGGATCCGAACGCCGAGTTCCGGCGCGGCGATTTCTTCGATCTCAAGAAGCTCGATGGCCACGACGACGCCACGATGGAGGCGGTGATCCGCTGCTTCCAGTACTGGATCGCCTTGAGCGACTGCGACGGCTTCCGCATCGACGCCGCCAAGCACATCCCCAAGGACATCTGCCAGCGCTTCAGCTACGCCATCGGCGCCTACGCCCAGTCGATCGGCAAGGAGAACTTCCTGCTGGTGGGCGAGATCACCGACAACCTGATCGCCCGCAACTACCTCTCCCTGTTCGGCAGTGTATTCGACCGGGCCCTCACCGCCGTGCTCGACATCAACAACTCGCCGCTGCTGCTGGCAGGGGCGGCGAAGGGCACGATGGATCCACGTGCCTTCTTCTCCCGCTTCCGCCTCGATTCGGACCTCACCCGCTACGTGCAGACGGGGCGGATCCACGTGTCGATCCTCGATGACCACGACATGTCGTGCAAGGGGCGCAAGGAGCGCTTCGCCGCCGGCAACGACACACCGCACCGCTACTGGCAGGTGGCGAACGCCGTGGCGATCCAGGTGCTCACGCCCGGCATCCCCTGCATCTACTACGGCACGGAGCAGGCCTTCGACGGCAATGAGGGCTACCACGACTACGGCATCGAACCCCATCGCTTCGGCGAGGACCGCTACGTGCGCGAGGGAATGTTCGGCGGCCCCTTCGGCGCCTTCGCCACCAGCGGCTGCCACTTCTTCGACACCAGCCATCCCACCTACCTGCGCATCGCCGCGATCGGCCGGCTGCGCAAGGGCGAGGATCCGATCGGCCGCACCCTGCGGCTGGGCCTCTGCTACCCGCGCGACACCTCCATCTGCGGGGCTCCCTTCGGACTCCCGGGAGCGGGGGAGGTGTTCGCCTGGTCGCGGGTGCTGGCCGGCCATGAGGTGCTGGTGGCGATGAACACCCACGGCCTGGAGGCCCGCGGCGCCGAGGTGACGGTGGACGCCGCGCTGCATCCCGGCGGCAATCTGGCGGTGCTCTACCGGGCCGACTGGAGCGACGAGCAGCTGCGCCGGCCGGTGGACCCCGGCGACCCCGCCCTGGAGCGGCTGCCCCTCAGCCGCCAGCCGGACGGGCGGCTCACGGTGCGGGTGGACCTGCCGCCGGCGGGGATGGTGATCCTGGCCCCCTGAGCCGCAGGGCGGCCCCGGCCCACGGGGCCAGGGAGAGGGTGCCCGCCGCCGCGTCGAAGCTCTCCAGGGGCGCGGTGAGCAGGGTGGGCTCGGCGGGCTCCCAGCCGGGCGGGAGGGACACCGCGGCGGGGCGCTCGTCGTTGTTCAGCAGCAGCGCCACCTCGCCGCAGCGCACCCCGAGGAGGCTCCGGTCGTCGTCGAGCAGCCAGGCCTGGCGCGGCTCGCTGCGCAGGGCGGGGTGGGCATGGCGGAAGGAGATCAGCCGCTGGAAGAAGCCGAGCAGCTCGGCGTCCTGCTCCTGCCCCCAGGGCATGGGCAGGCGGGCCTCCTCGAGACGTCGCACGGCGGCGCGCTGGCTGAGGCCCACCTCGGTGCCGTAGTAGAGGATCGGCGGCTGGGGCAGGGTGAACTGGCAGAGGGCCGCCAGCCGCAGCCGGCGCCGGTCGCCGCCCACCAGCCAGAGGAAGCGGTTCATGTCGTGGTTGTCGAGGAAGCTCGGCAGCACCAGGTCGGCGCCGAAGAAGGCGAGGTGCTGACCGAGGGCGTGCTCGAAGGCGCTGGCGGTGAGGCTGCGGTGGGCGAAGAAGGCCCGCAGCAGTTCCAGCAGGCGGAAGTCGAGGCAGCCGTCCATGCGGCCCACGTAGGAGCGCATCACGGCGGGGGGCTGGGTGATCTCGCCGAGGGTGACGGCGTCGGCCCTGGTGGCGCGGGTCCCCTCGCGGAAGAGTGACCAGAAGGCATGGCTGACGTTGGCGGCGTAGTCGAGGCGGAAGCCGTCGCAGCCCCGGTTGAGCCAGAAGCGGGCGTGCGCCAGGAAGTAGGCGCGCACCTCGGGATGGTCGGAGCGGACCTCCGGCTGGCCGGGCACGTCGAAGAAGCAGTCGTAGTCGTGGGGATGGTCGCGGAAGCGGAACCAGGCGCAGGCGGGATCGGCGGGATCGGCCTGGGCGGCGCGGAAGCGGGGGTGCTCGCTGGACACGTGGTTAACCACGTAGTCGAGCAGCAGGCGCATGCCTCGGGCGCGGGCGGCGGCCACCAGGGTGTCCCAGTCGGCCAGGGTGCCCAGTCGGGGCTCAACGGCGCCGGGATCGATCGGGTCGTAGCCGTGGTGGGAGGGGCTGGGGAAGATGGGCGTGAGCCAGAGGCAGGTGACGCCGAGGGACGCGAGGTGATCGAGGCGGGCGGTGACGCCCCGCAGGGTGCCGCCGAAGAAGCCGCCGAGATCCTCGGGGCTGTGGAAGGCGGCGCCGGGATCGGGGGCGAAGCGATCCACGAGGATCTGGTAGATCACCGCCTCCCGCAGCCAGGCCGGGATCGGCCGGCGGCCTACCCCGTAGGCGTACGTGCGGGGCCCCGGCTCCGGCGGACGGCGGGCCAACCTGTCGAGGTCGAGCTCCTCCGGCGCCAGCACGCTGCGCCGCAGCAGCTCCGGATCGAGGAACGGGCAGCCGATGCGCTCACCGAAGGCGGTGGTGGCCGTGAGGGCATAGAGCACGACGGTGCCGGCGCTCTGGCCGGGGATCGCGGCGCTCCACTCCTCCAGATAGCCCCAGGCCAGGTCGTCCCACTCCAGGCGGGTGCGCACCATCGCCAGGCAGTGCACCCCCTGTGCGGGGGGACCGGGGGCGGCGGGATCGAGGCCAGGATCGGTGCTGAAGCGCAGCTCAACGCCTGCCACCGCCAGCTCGGGCCCCACCCGCACGCGGATCACCACCGCCTCGCCCGGCGCGGGCGCCAGCACCGCACGGTTCACGTCGTGCCGCAGGCCGGCACGCTCCAGCCGCGCCTGCCGCACCCGCCCCGCTGCGGTGGAAAGGGGACCGAAGATGAACTCCGGCAGGGCGTCGACCGCCTCGGGGAAAGGTTCCTGGGGCATGCCGCAGGAGACGGGTGTACCTGGAAGGGTACGGGTGCGGAGTGACTGCAGGCCCGGGATGGATCGCTGGGGGCGTGAAGGGTTCGGTGGATGCTGCTGCACCCGCACCTGCCGATCCCATCGATGGCCTGGGTGGGCGGGTCGCACTCCTCGCAGGTGGCCAGGTGCCCTGCTTGTCAGCCGGAACAAGCTGCTGGCATTACACACCTAGTGTGCCGTCCCG
>JMRP01000054.1 GCA_000708525.1 Cyanobium sp. CACIAM 14 | reverse complement strand
CGGGACGGCACACTAGGCGTGCCCACCCCCGTGGCCTCCTGAGGTCGCCCCGGAGCCCCGAACCTCGCCAACTCCTGACTACCGGCGCTTCTTCGCCCAGGGGGGAAGATCGATGAACACGCGGGTGCCGCTTGGGAGTCCCGAAAGGATCTGGGTGTCCTTGCCGCTGCTGGCTCCCAGTTCGACCGCCTGGAAGGTGGGCTGCTGATCCTTGCCCACCAGCAGCACGCCGCGGCGGCCGTTCTCGGTGACGATGGCCACCGTCGGAACGAGGGTCTTCTCCGGCAGGTTCCCGGTCTGGAAGTCGATGTCTGCGGTCATCCCGATCCTCAGCTCCGGCGAGGGATCGAGCAGCTCCAGCTTCACATCGAAGGAGGTCACGTTGTTGGTCTTCACGGCCCGTGGCGCGATCTGCCGGATCCGGGCCCGGAAGCGCCGGTCCGGGAAGGCATCGACCCGCACGGACGCGGGCAGGCCCACCCTCAGACGGCCGATGTCGCTCTCGGGCACCTTGGCCACCACCTCGAGCCCCTCGGCCAGCTCCACGATCGACGAACTGGTGGCGCCGGCCGTGGCCGAGGCGGTGGTGGTGGGGGTGACGAAGGCGCCGGGGTCCGCATAGCGCTGGCTGATCACCCCATCGAAGGGGGCCCGCACGATCAGCTCGTCCTTCTCCACCAGCAACTGCTTGAGACGCTCGCGGGCTGCCGCCGTGGCCAGTCGCCGCACCTGGGCATCGGCTCGGAACTTGTTCATGGCATCGAGGCTGATCGCGCCCTGCCGGTAGAGGGGTTCGTTGCGGAGCAGCTCGCTGTCGCTGCGGCTTTGTTCCGCCTCCGCTGAGAGCAGGTTGGCCTGCAGCTCCATCAGCCGGTCGCGCAGGTTGCCGTCGTCCATCCGGGCCAGGGGTTGGCCTCTGCGCACCGGATCACCCTCGTCGACCAGCAGTTCCATCAGCACCCCCTGGCGCTTGGGACTGACGTTCACCCGCTGCACCGCATCGAGCTCGCCGCTGGCGGTGATGATGCCGGGAAGGGATCCCTCCCTGGCCACCACGGTGTACGGGGCCAGATTGCGGCCGGCGCTGAGGCGCTGCCGCTGCCAGATCCCGGCTGAGGCGATCAGAACCAGGCCCACCGCCGCCCCGATCCAGAGGCGGCGACGTCGGACCCGCCGGGGCTCCGCCATGGGAGTGGGGGGCTGTGCGGTGTCCCGGGGCGGGGAAGGGGCAGGCTGCAGAGGGGTGATCGTGGGAATGGGCCGGCCTGTCGCTGGGCACAGTGTCGCGCGGCTGCACCAGGGCTGTGATGGGGGAGGACCGAAAGGCCGCTGTCCTGGTGCCCACTAGATTCCAGCCATGCTCAAAGCCGGAATCGTCGGGCTGCCCAACGTGGGCAAGTCGACGCTGTTCAATGCCCTGGTGGCCAATGCCCAGGCCCAGGCAGCCAATTTCCCCTTCTGCACCATCGAGCCCAACGTCGGGGTGGTGGCGGTGCCCGATGAGCGGCTGCAGCAGCTCTCCGACCTCTCGGGTTCGAGGGAGATCATCCCCACCCGGGTGGAGTTCGTGGACATCGCCGGTCTGGTGCGAGGGGCGAGCCAGGGGGAGGGACTGGGCAACAAGTTCCTGGCCAACATCCGTGAGGTGGACGCCATCGTCCACGTGGTGCGCTGCTTCGAGGACGAGGACGTCATCCACGTCTCGGGCAGCGTCGACCCGGTGCGGGATGCGGAGGTCATCCATCTGGAGCTGGGGCTGGCGGATCTCGCCCAGATCGAGCGGCGCCGCGAGCGCCTGAAGAAGCAGCTCCGCACCAGCAAGGAAGCCCAGCTGGAGGACGCCGCCCTGGAGCGGCTGCAGGCGGAGCTCGAGCAGGGCGGTGCGGCCCGTCGCGTGAGCCTCAGCGAGGAGGAGCAGTCCCTGGTGCCCACGCTCGGTCTGCTCACCGCCAAGCCGATCATCTATGCCGCCAACGTCAGCGAGGACGAACTGGCCGGCGGCAACGCCTGGGTGAGCGCCGTGGAGGCCCTGGCACTGCGGGAGGGGGCCGAGGCGGTGCGGGTCTCCGCTCAGGTGGAGGCCGAACTCGTGGACCTGGCCGAACAGGAGCGGGCCGACTACCTGGCCGGCCTGGGGGTGACCGAAGGCGGGCTCCAGAGCCTGATCCGTGCCACTTACCGGCTGCTGGGGCTGCGCACCTATTTCACCACCGGCGAGAAGGAGACCCGCGCCTGGACCATCACCGCCGGCATGACGGCCCCCCAGGCCGCCGGCGTGATCCACACCGATTTCGAGCGGGGCTTCATCCGCGCCCAGACCGTGGGCTGCGGCCAGCTGCTGGAGGCCGGCTCCCTGGCCGAGGCCCGCAACCGGGGCTGGCTGCGCAGCGAGGGCAAGGACTACGTGGTGGCCGAAGGGGACGTGATGGAGTTCCTGTTCAACGTGTGAGCCCGGCAACGCCTGCGTCTGTCGGCTTCATCGGTCTGGGGGCGCTGGGGATGCCGATGGCGGCCAATCTGCTGGCCGGCGGCTTCCCGCTCACGGTCCACAACCGCCGGCGCCAGCGGGAGGAGAGCCTGTCCGCCGCCGGGGCCCGGCGGGCGGCCACGCCGGCCGCGGCCGCCAGCGGTGCGGACCTCCTGGCCCTCTGTCTGAGTGACGACGCGGCCGTGGAGGAGGTGCTGCTGGGGAGCGACGCTGGCAGCGCCACCGCCGCCTTGGCAGGGCTGGCGCCGGGAACCCTGGTGATCGACTTCTCCACCATCGCGCCGGCCTCCTCCCGCCGGCTGGCCGCTGCCCTGGCGGAGCGGGGCGTGGCCTATCTGGATGCCCCGGTGACCGGCGGCACCGAAGGGGCCCGTGCCGGCAGCCTCTCGGTGCTGGTGGGGGGCGCCGCCACCGATCTGGAGCGGGCTCGCCCTGTGCTGGAGGCGGTGGGCGGGCGCATCGCCCACTTCGGGCCGGTGGGGGCCGGCCAGGAGGCCAAGGCCGTCAACCAGGTGCTGGTGGCGGGCAGCTACGCCGCCGTGGCGGAGGCCATGGCCCTGGGGCAGCGGCTGGGCCTGCCGATGGAGGAGGTCCGCCAGGCCCTGATGGGCGGCGCCGCCGCGTCCTGGGCTCTGGAGCACAGGGCGGGCGCCATGCTGCGGGGCGAGTTCCCGCTGGGATTCCGCCTGCGGCTGCACCGCAAGGATCTGGGGATCGCCCTGGAGGCGGCCGGCGCCAGCGGCCTCGGGCTTCCGGTTGCCCGTCAGGTTGCAGCCATGGAGGACGCCCTGATCGCTGCGGGGTATGGCGATGAGGACGTGGCGGCCCTGGCCCGCTGGTTCGCGTCCGGTCCCGGAGCGGACGGGGCGGCCCCTGCCTTGTAGGCGCTCCACCTGATCGGCGGCATCGACCCCCCCTCCGCCGTGATCGCATCGGTTTCGTCTTCCAGTTCTTCAACCTCGTCCCCGCCCTGTCGGTGCTGGAGAACGTGCCCCTCCCGGGTGAACTGGCCGGTCTTTCCCGAAGCGCCCTCGAGCGTGGAGCCCTGGAGCTCCCGTCTCGGTGGGGCTGGCCGATCGGGCCGCCACCATGCCCGACCGTCTGGAGCGCCGGCGGGGCACCTGATCGGCGAGGATGGGCCCAGCTGGAGGGAAGGGCCATGGCCGCGGCAGACCATTCCGAGACCCCGCTCCCCCGCCCGGGGGGTCCTGAGCAGGCCCCCGCGCAGGGCAACCCTGAGGGGGCGGACCATCCCCATGATTTCGAGGTCCAGAAGGAGATCCACCGGCGGATCCGCAACGACCCCGACTACGACGACTGGGAATATGGCACCGAGCCCCTGCCCCACGAGGCCTGGCTGGCGAAGCACGCCTCCGCCTCAGGCGAACGTCCGGCGGGGACGTAGGCGGCCCACCAGCGGCAGACCCGCCAGGCAGGCCAGGGCCATCAGCAGCCACAGCCCCACGCCGTGCCCCTGGCCGTCCAGGAGACGTCCGGCCAGCAGCGGCGCCGTGAACCCGCTGATGGCGAAGCACTGGGAGAGCAGGGCCATGGCCAGCCCCTGATGCTCGATCGGGCTGAGTTCCACCACCGCCTCGGTGGCGGTGGGGAGGAAGGCGGCCACCCCCAGGGCCAGGGGCAGCTGGGCGAACAGCAGCAGAAGCAGGCCCCGTTCGCTGAAGGCGGAGGCCGCCAGCAGCAGGTTGCCGGCGCTGAAGCAGAGCAGGCACAGCCGCAGGCCCGTCGTCACCGGCCGCCGGGCCAGGGCCTGACCCACCGGCCACTGGAGCAGCACCAGCAGCCCCAGCTGGAGCCCGATCGTGAGGGCACCGAGGCTGTCCGGCAGCGCCCGCCGCAGCAGGCTGCCCCGCACCAGGTCGAGGGGCAGGGCGCTCTGCATCAGGGCCGGCATCGCCGTGGCCAGCACCGCCAGCCCCAGCAGTGGCAGCAGCGCCGGCAGCCATTCCCTCCAGGGACTGGGATGGGCCAGCCGGTCCCTGGGGCGGGGATCCGGCAGGCTGCGGCGCAGCAGCACCAGCAGCAGCACCAGCATGCAGCCGATGTCCACGGCGTAGATCCCCCGCAGCCATCCACTCCAGGCGAGCAGGCTCCCAAGCAGGGCACCGCTGGCGATCCCCAGGGCGTCGGCACTGCGCATCAGGGCGAAGGCCCGGGCCGAGGGGACCGGAGGACAGCTGAGCGGCACAGCGAGCTCGACCGCCGGCCAGTAGAAGCCCACGGCCATTCCGAGCAGCACCTGCCCCTCCAGGTAACCGCCGTACGATCCCGTGCCCATCAGCCTGGTGTCGCCGGCGATCGCCATCAGGGCCGCCAGCAGCACGGGCACCGAACAGTTCAGGCCCCGGTCCAGCAGGGTGCCGCTGAGGAATCTCCCCAGTGTGCCGGCCACGGCGGCCAGGGCCAGTCCCTCGGTCACCCGGCCGGCGCTGAAGTGCGCGTGGTGGAACACCATTGGCGTGAGGTAGAGGACCCCGCCTGCTCCCAGCATGGCGATCAGGCGGATCAGGGCGACCTCCCGCAGTCCTGCTGGAAACTGGGTGTACCAGGACCACACCCTGGCTCCTCCCTGTGCCTGTTCCAATCCGCCTACTCGGTCCCAAGGTCCTGTTGGCCAGTCTGCTGATCGCGGCGCCGGCCGCGGTCCGGCCGGCCGCCGCCGCCGAGGTGCTGGAGCTCCGTTTCGACGGGCTGGAGATCCCCCTCAACCTCGAGCAGCTCGACGGCTGGTCCCGGGGGGGCGGGGATCGCGCAGCCGCCGGGGATCTGGCGGTCTGGCTGGATCTGCTGGAACCCCGCAGCCGCAGGGATCTGCAGAACCTGCTGCGGGCACCGCTGCTGCGGGACACCAGCTTCGGCCGGCAGCTGCTGGACAGCTGGGCCGGCAGCCAGATGCTGGCCCGCCTCGGCGATCTGCTCACCACTCCCGACGGCCTCAGCACCACGGCGGTGCTGCAGACCACCCTGCGACGGCTGCTGGAGGTACGTCAGGACGTCTCCGCCATCGGCCTGCTGCGGGCCCTCCCCCTCCCCCGCCTGAGTCTCCAGCTGGACGGTCTCTACGAGCTTGCGCTGCAGTGGCGGCAGCAGCTGAACCTGCAGCGCCTGGCCCTCCGCCGCCTCCAGTCCCTGGGGCTGCCGGAGCGCCGCACGCTTCCCCTCGTCTTCGGCGACAGCACCAGCCTGCGGCCGCTGCGGCGGGGGCTTGCCGTGGCCCATCGCAGCCAGCCCCTGCCCCTGGAGATCTGGCCGGCGCTGCCCGCCGGCGGGCTGCCGGGCGATGCCCCGCAGGAGCGTCCCTGGTTGCTGGTGATGCCGGGTCTGGGGGGCAATGCCGACCAGTTCGCCTGGCTGGCCAGTGAGCTGGCCGAGCGGGGCTGGCCGGTGGTGGTGGTGCAGCATCCCGGCAGCGACGGCCCCGCCCTCAAGGCCGCCCTGGATGGCCAGCGACCGCCACCGGGAGCCGAAACGCTCGCCGTCCGACTCGCCGATGTGGAGGGGGTGCTGGCGGCCCAGCGCCGTGGGGAACTGCCGGTGCATGGCAAGGGCGTCGTGCTGGTGGGCCATTCCATGGGTGGGTTGTCCGCCCTGCTGGCGGCCGGGCTGGTTCCGGAGCCAGGCCTGGCCGGTCGCTGCCGGAAGGCCCTGGATCGTCTGCCGATCGCCAATCCTTCCCGGCTGCTGCAGTGTCAGCTGCCCAGCGCGGTCCTGCCGAAGCTGCCTGCCCCTCCGCCCGACCTGCGGGGACTGGTGCTGCTCAACGGCTTCGGCAGCCTGCTCTGGCCCGACCGGGGGATGGCGGCCCTGGCCGTGCCGGTGCTGATGGTGGGCGGCAGCCTGGATCTGGTCACCCCGCCCCTGGAGGAGCAACTGCGCCTGTTCCTTTCGGGGGGGGATCGCCGCAACCGGCTGGTGCTTGTGGAGGGGGGCAGCCACTTCTCTCCCGTACGCCTGATGCCCTCCGACGAGGTGCTCATCCAGCTCGATGCGGATCTGGTGGGGGTGGATCCGAGCAGGGTGCAGGCGGCCGTGCTGCGCCTTACCAGCGAGTTCCTCGAGAGCCTGGAGCAGCCCCTGCTGCTGCCGGCGCAGCGACGCCTCCAGGAGGGGGTGACCCTGGATGTGCTCGATGCCGCCGCGGCGCGGCGCTGGAATGCGGGCCTGGGGCCCTGACCTCAGAAGCGGATGCGTGGATCCAGCAGGGCCACCACCAGATCCACAGCCACTGTGACCAGCACCACCAGCGCCGCCACCACCACCACGATGCCCTGCACCAGGGGGTAGTCGCGCTGGGAGATCGCCTCCTGGAGGCGGAAGGCGATGCCCGGCCAGGAGTAGGTCACCTCGATCAGCAGCGCCCCGCCGATCAGGGAGGCCACGGTGATTCCCGTGATCGTCAGTACCGGCAGCAGGGCGTTGGGCAGGGCGTGGTGGAGCACCACCCGCCGCTCGCTCAGCCCCCGGCTGCGGGCGGCCTCCACGTAGTCGGAGTCCAGGGCGCGGCGCAGGTTGAGCCGCAGGGCATTGGTGAAGATGCCGCTCAGCAGCAGCCCCAGGGTGACCGCCGGCAGCGTGAGATGGCGCAGGCTGCCGCTCAGCTGGCGCCAGTCGCCGGCCAGCAGGCTGTCGAGCAGGTAGAACCCCGTGCCTTCCGGCGGCAGCAGGGTGGCCGGGAAGCGGCCCCCCACGGCAGCCAGC
The DNA here is from genome assembly GCA_000708525.1 of Cyanobium sp. CACIAM 14. GTDB lineage: Bacteria > Cyanobacteriota > Cyanobacteriia > PCC-6307 > Cyanobiaceae > Cyanobium. The sequence goes on along the minus strand of JMRP01000054.1, from coordinate 5,754 downwards.
CCAGCCAGACGGCGAACACCAGCTGCACCACCATCGCCGCCCAGAAGGGGGGCAGGGCGTAGGTGCCGATGCCGTAGAGACGTCCCGCCAGATCCACCTTCCCCTCGGGCCTGGCGATGCCGCTGAACCCCACGGACAGTCCAACCACCGCCGCCAGCAGGAGCGCCACCACGCCCAGCTCGAGGCTGGCCGGAAGACTCGAGCGGATGATGGCGCCCACCGGTTCCTTCGAGCTCAGGGAGCTGCCCAGGTCCCCCTGGAGCAGGTGTCCCAGGAACTGGCCGTACTGCTCCAGCAGGGGGCGATCCAGTCCCAGCTGGGCGCGCAGCGCGGCCCGGGCGGCCTCGGGGGCCCTCGGGCCCAGCAGGGCATCGATCGGATCGCCGGGGGCCACCCGCAGCAGCAGGAACACCAGGGTGGCGATCAGCCAGAGCATGAGCGGCGCCAGGGCCACCCGGGAGGCCAGGTAGCGCGCCAGCTCCGAGCGACGGCTCATGGCGCCTCTCTGCCGGCGTCACCGGCGGTCGAGGCCCCGGGCCCCACGCCCGGCAGGCGCCGCAGTTCGCTGAGCACCACCCGTCCCGATCCGTCGAAGCGGGGCCGGCTGATGCCCGGCCGGGCCCAGGCCACCGGCGCGCTGAGCCAGACCGGCAGGTAGGGGCTCGCCACCGCGACCCGGCGCTGGATGGCGATGAGCAGAGCGGTCCGGGCAGGGCCGTCCAGCTGGCTGCTGCGCTGCAGATCCTCCTCCAGCCCCGGCGCCGTCCAGAAGGTGCCGCCCAGCACGCTGTTCCCTTCCAGGCAGCGGTTGCCCTTCGCTTTGCTGCAGGAGAGCAGAGGCATCAGAAAGTTCTCCGCATCCGGATAGTCCCCGATCCAGTCGTAGAAGAGCATCGTCAGGGTGCCCTTGTCGAGCTGGGCGTAGGCGGTGGTCGATTCCAGGCCGCTCACCTCCAGCGTCACGCAGTCGCCCAGGTCGCGGCGCAGCTGGGCCTGCCAGGTGAGGGCGAAGAGCCGGTCGGTGGGGATGTCGGAGCGGTAGGTGAGCGGCAGGGTGAACACCCGGCCATGGCAATAGCCCGCCCGGCGGAACAGGGCCCGGGCCGCGGCGGGGTCGTAGGCCGGCCAGGCGGTGGGATCCGAACCCGGCAGGGAGGGCGGGATCAGCTGGCGCTGGGGGGCGTAGAGCCCGAGGGTCACCCGGCGGTTGATCGTGGCGCGATCGAGGCTGCGGGCCACCGCCTGACGCAGGAGGAGACGCTCCAGGGGCGGCTGGTCGCTCAGCAGCGACAGCAGGCCCAGTTCCTGCGAGGGTCCGACCGCCTCCCGCAGCCGGCCCGCCACGGCGTCCTGGTGCAGGCTGCGCTGGTGATCGATCTCCAGGCCGCTGTTCAGCAGCAGGTCCACCTCGCCGCTGCGCAGGGCCCCGAACAGGGCTGTGGAATTGCTGAGGGTCACCAGATCGATGCCGCCGTTGGCCGGCCGCCGGCCCCAGTAGCGGGGGAAGGGCGTCAGGCGCTGCTGCTGGCCGTTGAAGAAGGCGAGCCGGTAGGGGCCGGTCCCGACGAAGCGGTCGGTGAGGGGCCTGTCGCGATGGAGGCGGTAGGCGGTGGGGGAGACCGGGGTGAGGAAGATGGCGCTCAGCAGCCGGGGCAGCGGACTGAAGGGGCGCTTCAGCTCCAGCTCGATCTCGTGGGGGCCGCTGACCCGCACGGCCTTCACCCGGCTGCTGAGCTGATAGCCCAGGGTGCCGATCGCCATGAAGCGCCGCAGCGAGAAGGCCATGGCGGCGGCGTCGAAGGGCGTGCCGTCGTGGAAGAGCACGCCCCGGCGCAGGGGGACGCGGGCCCGCAGACCGTCATCACTTAGCGACGGCAGGGCGGTGGCCAGCCGCGGCTCCAGGCGGCCGTCGCTGCCGATGGCGTAGAGAGGGTCCCCCAGGCCGCTGAGCACCTGCATGACGCCGATGCGGGAGGCCTGGGCCGGATCGAGCGAGTCGATCCGGCTCTTGCTGGCCACGATCAGGGAGGCGCCCGGCCGCTGTGGCTGGCAGCCCGCCAGCAGGGCGAGGGAGAGACCGGGGATCGCCAGCAAGGCCCACCGGCGGCCCCGCTGCCTTCCTCTCCGCGCCCTGGTGGTCGGCAAGCGCCTGTGCTCCGGTGGGGCCCATTCAAGCGGGCCGACAGCAGCCGTGATGTCGCCGCCGGATCCGCTGGGGATCGGCTCAGCTGGGACGCCGGCTGGCTTTCGTGCTGCGGCTCTTGCGCGAGGCCGCCCCTCGCCCCAGCGACTGGAGCAGGGTCAGGGAGGCACCGGGCTTCTGAGCGCCGGCCGCGAAGGCGACGGCATAGCCCAGCGAGGCGATCGTGACGCGCGCCCACCCCTGGCCGAGAGCCCAGAAATCGGCTGGGGTCGGTCGGGTGATCCGCTCGGAAGCGCGGGTCTGCGTCTTCTCGAGTTCGTTCAGCAAGGCGCGCTTCAGTTCCGGCAGGGGAAGGGCCAGGGCGGCGGGGGGCAGCTGGGGGCGCGGGCCCGGCAGCCGGGAGAAGCGGTCTTGCAGGTCTTCGGGGCTGGCGGCCGCCTCGATGGCCTTGCGGATCATCGTCACCCGTTCATCGAGGACGGCGCGCTGCATCGCCTGCGTCCCCTGCGCCTGGGCGAGGGCCCGCCAGGTGGCGAAGCTGTGCAGGGGCACCAGCAGCAGAAAGGCGAAGGTAACGGCGATGGCTCCTTGGCGTGCCGTGACCAGCCGCGCCCGCAGGAACCCGTTGCTCGGCTCGATGTAGAGCGCCAGGTGCAGCAGCACGAAGCCGAGCAGGGCGATCGGCGCGGTGTTGATCAGGCGGTTGCTGAACCGCAGCTGCCAGGACGGAGTCAGCAGCTGAAGCGGCAGGGAATCAGCCAGCACGAAGGCCAGGAAGACCAGCAGCAGGCAGGCGCCGCCCCAGGCGAACAGCCGGCTGAAGCCGGCGGAGACCTCTTCCCTGCTGGCAGTGTAGTCGGGCATCCGGCACTCGCTCAATGAGCTCGGCGCGACGGCCTTCGTCGCCCCAGGAGTGAATTGAACCTTCGCGCCATCATGTCCGACAGCGTCTGGGAGGAACGGCCAGGCTGGGCACCGGCGGCGAAGGCGAGGCCATACCCCAGGGATACCAGAACCGTTCGGACGGCTGCTTGGAGTGCGTCCCAGACCTGTTGGGGCTTGGGGCCGGAGATGCGATCGATGTAGATGGTTTCCGATCGGGCAATGCCGTCCAGAAGAGCCTGCTTGACCTCCTTCACAGGCTTAGAAAGATCCTCTTCTGCCAGCTTGACGGTTGTCCCTTGTAGACGCGCCAGTTTCTTCTGGAGGTCTGAGATGCTGGTGGCCGATTCGATCGCCTGTTTCAAAGGAGCCACTTGCTTGGTAGCTCTTTGGATAAGAGTTTGTTGATTGCTTTTCGCCAAGCTCCAGGCGCGCCAGGTTGCGAAACCCTGAAGTGGAATGAGGAGCAGGAAGCCGATGGCGGCGATGATCGCCCACTGCCGTACCGTCCGGACACGGCGACGGTAGAGGCTGTTGGCCGGATTGAGGATAGAGGCGAGGTGCAAGCATATGAAACCCACAACAGGAATCAATCCAAGGCTCAGCAGGCGTGCCACAAAGCCAAGCTGCCACCTTGGGTTGAGGAGGGCCAAAGGCAGTGAATCGACGATGGCGTACGCCAGGAAAACGAGAAACAGACCCTGGCCGATCGCCATGAGGAGATCACTCACGGTCACCCATGCTGTGGTCCACTCGTCTATGGGCTCGTCGGATTGGTCCTCGTTCGGGTCGATGTTCTGACCTGTCAGGGGGTGGAGCATCTCAGGGTGGAATCCTGTCGGGAATTCTTGGAGGTCAGGGCAAAGGTAGCCCTTAATACGCGCTCTGTCCTTGGAACCATGGAACTTGAAGCCCTGATGCGCTCGGCGAGGCCGCATCACAGCGTCCGCAGGCAGGCTGCCACCGACTGCACCTCCCTCAGCGCTTGGATCGCTGCCAGGGCCTCCCGGAACCGGGATTCGAGGACCTCGTGCGTGATGGTCACGATCTCGGCGGCGCCTTCATGGCCCGCGAACTGGACGATCGACTGGATCGAGACGCCCGCATCGCCGAAGCAGGTGCCGATCTTGCCGATCACTCCCGCTTCGTCACGGGTGCGCAGCCGCACATAGTTGCGATGGCGTGTGCGGGTGCTGTCCACCAAGACGCAGCGGCGCCAGCTCGTTGCTGCCAGAAGCGGGTCGAGGCCGGCCGTGGGGCCTCCCACCTGGCGGATGCCGGCGATGTTGAGGATGTCGGCCACGACTGCGGAGGCCGTGGGGCCCGCCCCCGCCCCTGGGCCAAAGAACATCACCTGGCCCACCGGATCCCCTTCCACAAGAATGGCGTTGTTCACGCCGTGCACACCCGCAAGGGGATGGCCCTTCGGGAGCAGGGTGGGATGCACCCGTACATCCAGCAGCTCGCTGCCGTCCTCGACGCGGCCCATATGTTCGGCCACTGCCAGCAGCTTCACCACGAAACCAAGTTGGGCGGCGTAGGCCACGTCGCGGGGCTCGAGGCGATCGATTCCCTCGGTGGCGATGCCGGAGCGGGGCACCGGCCCCCCGTAGGCCAGGCCCGCCAGGATGGCGATCTTGTCGGCAGCATCGTCGCCTTGCACGTCAGCGGCTGGATCGGCCTCGGCGTAACCAAGGCGCTGGGCGTCGGCGAGCACTTCGGCATAGGCCGCCCCCTCGTCGGCCATCCGGCTGAGGATGTAGTTGGTGGTCCCATTGATGATGCCGCTCACCCGCTGGATGCGGTTGCCGCCGAGCGATTGCTTGAGCGGTTCGATGATCGGGATGCCCCCGCCGACGGCCGCCTCAATCAGCACGTAGACCCCGTGGGCGGCGGCCGCCGCAGCGATCTCCTCGCCATGGCGGGCGATCACCGCCTTGTTCGCCGTCACCACGGGCTTGCCGGCGGCGATCGCCCGCAGGATGAGGGAGCGGGCCGGCTCCAGCCCCCCCATCACCTCCACCACGATCTCCACGGCCGGATCGTCCACCACAGCCTTCGGATCAGTGACGATCAGCGTGGCCGGCAGGTCCGCCGGCCTGGATCGCTTCGGATCCCGCACGGCCACCCGGCGCAGGGCCAGCTCCGCCACCAGCGGATGGCGCCCCTCGGGGTTGGTGAGGATGGTGGCCACACCGGCTCCTACCGTGCCCAGTCCGAGCAAGCCGACGCCGATGGCCATGGGCTGCAGTTCCGAGAATCCTTGATCCTAGAAACCTCTGCTCGCCGCCTCGGCCAAGGCATCGAGGCGTGGCCAGCGGCCGGCCCTTCGCCTGGAGGGGGGCAGGGCCGAGTGCAATTCAGCCAGAATGCGCCTGGTGCCTTCATGCTGGTGCCGTTATTCCCGGGACTTCTTCTGTCCGTTGTCCCAGCCCTCTGCGAGTGCTGATCTGATCGCCTTCCTGCAGGCCCTTCCTGAAGGACGCAAGCGCCGAGACGTGCGCTATCCCCAGTGGCTGCTGTTGTTGATCGCGATTTTCGGCAGCCTCAGCGGCTGCCGCAGCGCCAGGGATTTGGAACGGTTCTCCAAGCGGCATCACCGGGCGTTCAGCACGGCACTCGATCTGGAGGGGCCCAAGGTGCCGTGTGATTCAACTTTCTTCTACCTGTTCGAGCGACTGGAACTCGAGCAGCTCTTCTCCTTGTTCCCCCTCTACCAGGGAAGCTGG
>JMRP01000053.1 GCA_000708525.1 Cyanobium sp. CACIAM 14 | reverse complement strand
CGGGACGGCACACTAGGGATCAGGGCCGGCCCACCAGCCTGTGCCGAAGGGTCTTGATGCGATCGCGCAGGTTGGCGGCCTCCTCGAACTCCAGACTCTTCGCCGCCGCCTTCATCTTCTCCTCGAGCTGGGTGATCAGCTCGGGGAGGGCGTCGAGAGGCACGTCGTTCTGCTCCGCCTGCTCGGCCGCCTCCTCCAGCTGGTCCTCGTTGAGGCGGCGGGACATCTCCAGGAAGGAGAGGATGGCATTGCCGGCCCGCTTGCCGGCCGGGGTCGGGGTGATGCCATGTCGCTCGTTGTAGGCCTTCTGGATCTCGCGGCGCCGCTCGGTCTCGGCAATGGCCGTGGCCATCGAGTCGGTCAGGTTGTCGGCGTAGAGGAGCGCCACCCCATCGATGTGGCGGGCGGCACGGCCGATGGTCTGGATCAGGGAGCGCTCCGCCCTCAGGAAACCCTCCTTGTCGGCATCGAGGATGGCCACCAGCGACACCTCCGGCAGGTCCAGCCCCTCCCGCAGAAGATTGACGCCCACCAGCACATCGTAGGCACCGTTGCGCAGATCCTGGATGATCTCGATCCGCTCGATCGAATGGATCTCCGAGTGCAGGTAGCGGACCCGCACGCCGTTCTCGGCGAGATAGTCGGTGAGGTCCTCGGCCATGCGCTTGGTCAGCGTGGTGACCAGCACCCGCTCCTGGCGATCGGCCCGCAGCCGGATCTCACCGAGCAGGTCGTCGACCTGGCCTTCGGAGGGCCGCACCTCCACGATCGGATCGAGCACGCCGGTGGGCCGGATCACCTGCTCCACCACCCGGCCCTGGCTCTGGGCCATCTCCCAGGGGCCGGGGGTGGCCGAGACGAAGATGGTCTGGCGCGCCTTGGCCCAGAATTCGTCTCCCTTGAGGGGCCGGTTGTCGGCGGCGCTGGGCAGACGGAAGCCGTGCTCGATCAGCACCTGCTTGCGGCTCTGGTCACCGTTGTACATCGCCTGGAGCTGGGAGCAGGTGACGTGGCTCTCATCCACCACCAGCAGCCAGTCGTCGGGGAAGTAGTCGATCAGGCATTCGGGCGGGGTGCCGGCCTCCCGGCCGGCCAGGTGGCGGGCATAGTTCTCGACGCCGTTGCAGTACCCCACCTGCTCCAGCATCTCCAGGTCGTACGTGGTGCGCTGCTCCAGGCGCTGGGCCTCCAGCAGGCGCCCCTGGCCGTTGAGCTCGTCGAGACGCTCCCGCAGTTCCGCCCTGATCGCCTGGATCGCCTCCTGCAGGCGCTCCTTCGGGGTCACGAAGTGCTTGGCGGGATAGATATTGATCGTCTCCAGGCTCTGGAGAATCTCGCCGGTGGTCGGATCCACGTAGCGGATCGCCTCCACCTCGTCGCCGAACAGCTCGATCCGCACCAGCCGGTCCTCGTAGGCCGGACCGATCTCCAGCACATCGCCCCGCACCCGGAAGCGGCCGCGGGAGATCTCCAGGTCGTTGCGGGAATACTGGTTGTTGACCAGTTCGCGCAGGGAGCCTCTGAGGTTGAGCGTCTCCCCCACCTGGAACTTCACGGCGGCGTTGAGGTATTCGCTCGGGATCCCCAGGCCGTAGATGCAGCTGATCGAAGCCACCACGATCACGTCCCGCCGTTCGAAGAGCGAGCGGGTCGCCGAGTGGCGCAGCATGTCGATCTCCTCGTTGATCGACGCCGTCTTGGCGATGTAGGTGTCCGAGACCGGCACATAGGCCTCGGGCTGGTAGTAGTCGTAATAGGAGATGAAGTACTCGACGGCGTTATGGGGGAAGAATTCCCTCAGCTCGTTGCAGAGCTGGGCCGCCAGGGTCTTGTTGTGGGCCAGCACCAGGGTGGGACGTCCGGTGCGGGCGATGACGTTGGCGATCGTGAAGGTCTTCCCGGTGCCGGTGGCCCCCAGCAGGGTCTGGAACCGCTCCCCGGCGTCGACACCCCTCGCCAGCGCCTCGATGGCGGCGGGCTGGTCACCCCGAGGGTCGTAGGGGCTCTGAAGCTGGAAAGCCATCGAACCATTCTGGCGGCGATGGCCTGGGACCGCTCCAGGCGGGAAAACCGATCAGGCCACCCCGGTGGCGGCCTGCATGGCCCGCGTGAGGGGAACCTCCAGGCCGATCCAGCGCAGCACCACGGTGCTCAGGATGCTGTAGGCGAGGCTGCCGAGGATGGCGCTGACCAGGCCGTTCCTGAGCCGGAAGCCATCGATCAGCCAGGCGGCCAGACCGAACAGGACGACGGTGATCAGCCAGTTGAACAGGAACGAGACCGGGGTGATCAGTCCCCCCAGGGAGGTGACGAACCAGACCGGCCCCAGCAGCAGTTTCAGGGGAAGGATCAGCAGGGTTCCCAACAGACCGATGACGATCGCCGAGAGCAGGGCGACCGGGAAGCTCGCCATTTCCACGCCCAGGGGCAAGCGGGCCACCAGGAGGAGGATCAGGGCCCTGATTGGCCACTGCAACAGCCAGGTGATCGGACCCATGGCAGGCGACGCAGCGTTTCCCTGAGATTACTGAGGCTGCTCGCCGCGGACCATCACGGCCGCCGGCATCGCTTCCCGCAGTGCCCGCACCGCCGCCACCATGGCGAGATCGTCCTGGAGACGGTTGACGGCCGAACCGATGCCGACACCGGCAGCCCCGGCCGCCAGGGCCATGGGCACGGTGACGGCCGAGAGGCCGGAGGCACAGAGCACCGGCACCGGCACCGCCCGGCTGATGGCATGGGCCGCCGCCAGGGTGGGCGCCGCCTTCTCGATCAGCCCCAGGGCACCGGCGCTGACAGGGCGGGCGCCGGTGCCGCCTTCTGTCTGGATCAAGTCGGCGCCGGCCGCCACCAGATCCACCGCCAGCCGCTCCTGTTCATCAAGGGGCAGGGTGTGGGGCACGGTGACCGACAGCACCGTGTTCGGCAGAAGATCGCGGCTGCGGCGGGTGAGCTCCAGCACCTCGGCGGCATCGAAGACCCGTCCCTGTGGATAGAAGCTGTCGTAGTTGCCGATCTCCACCATGGCGGCTCCGGCGGCCACCGCCGCGGGGAACAGGGCGGGATCCACCCCAGAGACGCAGACGGGCAGCCCCGGTGCCACCGCCGCCACCAGCCGCACGAGGGCCGGCTCGCAGGCCACATCCACCAGATCGGCCCCACCGGCGGCGGCCGCCGCCGCCACCCGCTGCACACTGGCGGCATCGAAGTTGTCGAGGCCGGCGATGACCTTCAGCAGGCGCCCCTGGCGGATCGCCTGCTGCAGGGTGGTGGGCAGGCTGGAGAGTCGGGACATCGGCGGGCGGATGGCTGCTTGTGGTGATCCTCTCATCCGGTGACGGCCAGCAGCGGCGGCCCTGGGGAGCCGACCAGGCACGCCTGCACCGCCACCTGCTGCGGCGACCCTCCCTGCTGCCGGCGGGGAGTTCCCTGCTGCTGGCGGTGTCCGGCGGGCAGGATTCGATGGCCCTCACCACGCTCCTGCTGGATCTGCGGCACCTGCACGGCTGGCGCCTGCAGCTCTGGCACGGGGACCATGGCTGGCGACCGGAAGCGGCCCGCCAGGCTGCGGAGCTGGCCCACTGGGCCCGGGAGCAGGAGCTGCTCCTCCGGCTCGATCGGGCCGATCCGGTGCCCCGCAGCGAAGCCGCCGCCCGCCAGTGGCGCTATGGGCGGCTGGCCGCGGCGGCCGTCCGCGGGGGCTGCAGCCATGTGCTCACCGGCCACACCGCCAGCGACCGGGCCGAAACCCTGCTGCTCAACCTGGCCCGTGGCAGCCACCTGCGGGGCCTGGCCAGCCTCGGCGCCAGCCGGCTGCTGGCCCAAGACGAAGAGAACGCAGCGGACCCGGCGGGCGGCGAACCCCTGCGGCTGGTCCGCCCCCTGCTGATCTTCACCCGCCAGGACACCGGCCGCCTCTGCCGGGAACGCGGGCTGCCGGTCTGGAACGACAGCAGCAACCAGGATCGCCGCTGGGCCCGCAACCGCCTCCGGGCCGAGGTGATCCCGGTGCTGGAGGCCCTGCACCCCGGCGCCAGCCGGAGGATCAGCGCGCTGGCGCAGCGGCTGGAGGAGGAGTCCGAGGGAGAGGCGGAGCTGCTGGAGCTGGCTCTGGGGCGGCTGCAGGCGGATGGGGACCCTCTCCGGCTGCAGCGCCGGCGGTTGACCGGGCTCGCCGCAGCCAGCCAGCGCCGCCTGCTGCAGCACTGGCTGCGCGGCTGCCTGGCCAGGGACCCGGGATCCCGGACGCTCGAGACCCTGGTGGACCGTCTGGGCCGGGCGACGGAGCCGGGCCGACTGAATCTGGCCGGAGGATGGCAGCTCCATTGGGATCACAGCACACTGTGGCTGCGCCAACCCGATGAGCTCCATGGCTGAGACCACCGCCAACGACGTCGCCCGGCGCTATGCGGTGATCGAGCAGGCCTACTCGAAGGAGGACTGGGGCCTGGTGCTGCGCGACGGGGAGGAGTTGCTGCAGCAGCTCCGGCAGACGGGCACCCCCCAGTTCCTCGGCCTGCGCCTGCGGCTGCAACTGCTTCTTGGCCACACCCATCTCTACGGCTACGCCGACAGGGCCGCAGCCGCCCGCTGCTACGGGGACGTGGCATCCGAGAGCATCGAAGCCCCCCTGACGAAGATCGCCGAACAGGGGCTGAAGGAATGCCAGGCCACCGATCCGCCCGCGGCCAAAGACCCGGCGAACCGGGCGGAGGCGCCTGTCCCCGAGCTGGAGAGCCTTCCGACAGCGACTCCGGTGCCGCCCGCCACGGCCCCGGCCCAGTCCGCTCCTGCGCCCGAACCGTTCGGCGGCCCGGCCGAGGCTCTTCTCCCCACTCCGGCCCCGGCCCCCTTTGCCATTCCGGGTCCGGCCGCCACCCCGGGCCCGGTCAGCGAGAAGATCACCAGCCCGGCGGCTCCCTGGCTGACGGACGCGGCGCCAGCGATCGCGGCAGCATCGATCCCGACAGCAGCGATCGCGGTCCCGCCGATCGCAGTGCCTGAGGCAACGACACCGGCTGAGCCGCCCACAAGCTTTCCCGCCGCCGCGGTGGCTCCGCCCCCATCCCCCGCGGCCCCCTTGCCCCCTGCCGCCAGCGCTGCCCCCCCCTGGCAGGGGGAATCGCTGATCCCGGAGGTTGTGGAGGAGCCCGAGCTGATCGAGCTGCACCAGGCCGATCCCGCTCTGGCCGAGGAGGTGGAGGTCAGCTGGAAAGAACAGGCCTCTGCACCGGGCGCGGAAACACCGGGGATCTCCCCGGAGCTCTCCAGGGACGACGAGGAACTGGTCGGGGGCCTGCTGCTGGTGCGGATCGGCTGAAGCCCGTCATGGGCCTCAGCCGGGCACTGATTGCTCAGCCGGCGGAGGCGGCGGAGCGGCGACGACGGGTGCGCCCCACGGGTTCCGGCTCCTCAGGGGCGGCCTTCGGGGCGGCCGCGGCCGCCGGGACCGGAGCGGCGACGACGGCCGCCGAGGCTGCCCCTGCCGTCACCAGCTGACGCTGGGGAACGGCGGCCGGCGCCGGGCGGCCACCACCGTCGCGACCGTCACGGCGACCGGCGCGGGGGGCCGGACGCGTGTCGGGTTCGGCATCGGCCCGGCCCTTGTAAGCGGGCGTACCGGCGGGGGCGGGCTGCACCAGGCAGATGATCAGGGGATCCACCTGCAGCTCCCGGCGCAGGCGTCGCTGAAGGCCCACTTCCACCTCCCGCTGCACCCCCACCCAGTCGACCTCCGGGGCATTGCCGCCGGTGTTGCGGGCGAGTTGGCTCCAGCGGTTCTCCAGCACCCAGCCAATCTCCCGCTCCGCCCAGACCGAGAGCTTGCGCGCATCGGCGGCGGTGACAACCCCCCGCAGGTTGACCCGGGGCGGTGCCGCCATCACCCCGTCGGTGGTGATCACCGCCAGGAGCGTGATCACGCCGTCCTCGGCCAGCTGCTGGCGTTCCTTCAGCACCCTGGCATCGACGATGCCGTTGCGGGAGGCATCGAGCAGTTCGATCCCCGCCTTCACGGGCTCGCCCTTGCGGATGCTGTCGGCGGTGAGTTCCACCACGTCACCGTTGTCGATGATCAGGGTGTGATCGGCCGGCACGCCCATCGACTGGGCCGTCTTGGCGTGGCAGACGAGCATGCGGTGCTCGCCGTGCACGGGCACGAAGAACTTCGGCCGGCAGAGGGCGAGCATCAGCTTGTGGTCCTCCTGGCAGCCGTGACCGGAGACGTGGATGCCCTCTCCTTTCCCGTAGACGACCTTGGCGCCCATCATCATCAGCCGGTCGATGGTGTTCACCACCGAGATGGTGTTGCCGGGGATGGGGCTGGCCGAAAAAATGATCGTGTCGGTGGATTTCACCTGCACCTGGGGGTGCTCGCCGCGGGAGATGCGGCTGAGGGCCGCCAGGGGCTCACCCTGGCTGCCGGTCATCAGCAGCAGGGTTTCCCTGTCGGGCAGATCCCGGATCTGCTTGATCGGCACGAACAGCTCGTCGGGGCAGCGCATGTAGCCCAGCTCCCGGGCCTTGGCGATCACATTGAGCATGGACCGACCAAGCAGCCCCACCTTGCGGCCGTTCTTCATCGCCAGCTCGAGGATCATCGAGACGCGATGGACCGAACTGGCGAAGGTGGTGATGATCACCCGCCCCTCCGCCTGGCTGATGTGGCGGTCCAGGTTCGGGAAGACGGATCTCTCGGGAGGCGTGAAGCCGGGGATCTCGGCGTTGGTCGAATCACTGAAGAGGCAAAGCACGCCCTGCTCGCCGTAGTGGGCCAGACGCTGCAGGTCGAAGGCCTCGCCGTCCACCGGCGTGTGGTCGAACTTGAAGTCGCCGGTGAAGATGATCACGCCGACGGGGGTGGTGATGGCCAGCGTGAAGCTGTCGGCCATCGAGTGGGTGTTGCGGATGAACTCCACCTTGAAGTGCTGGCCCACGTGCACCACGTCCCGGGGGCCGACCGTCTGGATGGTGGTGCGATCGGTGACACCCGCCTCCTCCATCTTTCCCTGCAGCATCGACATGGCCAGCCGCGGGCCATAGATGATCGGGATGTTGAAGTTCTTGAGGTGGTGCGGGATGCCACCGATGTGATCCTCGTGGCCGTGGGTCACCACCATGCCGCGGATGCGCTTCTGGTTCTCGCGCAGATAGCTGGTGTCGGGCATGACGACGTTGACGCCGTGCATGCCATCACTGGGGAAGGCGAGGCCGGCATCCACGAGCATCAGGTCATCGCCGTACTCGAAAACGCAGGTGTTCTTGCCGATCTCGTGCAGGCCCCCCAGAGGGATGACCCTGAGGGCCTGGGGCCTGGCTTTGGCGCCCTGGCCGGAACGGACGGCGGGACTGGGGTTCTGACTTGTCATGAAGGAGGAACGGAGGGTTGAGGGGGGTGAACTGGAAACGGTGTGGCGTGCAGGCGGACGGGACTCCGGAAATCAGCCTTGGCGTCAGGTGGGACGCAGGGCGGCAAGGATCGAGGAGAGGCGTTGTCGCACGGAGGTGTCGGCGGAAAGGAGGGGAAGACGGGGGGCACCCACCGGCCAGCCGCTGATCTCCAGGGCGGCTTTGACGGGGATGGGGTTGGTGGTGCAGAAGAGGGCCTTGCAGAGCGGCAGCAGGCGCTCGTGCTCCGCGAGGGCAGCGGCCATGTCACCGCCCAGGAAGGCCAGGAGCATGGTCCGGATCCTGGGACCCACCAGGTGGCTGGCCACGCTCACCACGCCCACGGCACCCACCGCCAGCATCGGCAGGGTGAGGGCGTCATCGCCGCTGTAGATGGCAAGGCGACCGCCGCAGAGGGCCCGCAGCTGGCTGACCTCCTCGGTGCTGCCGCTGGCAGCCTTGAACGCCACCACGTTCGGCTGATCGAGAAGGCGCGCCGTAGTCTCCGCCGCCAGGCTGCAGCCGGTGCGCCCCGGAATGTTGTAGAGCATCAGCGGCAGCTGCGGGGCGGCCTGGGCCACCGCCCGGAAATGGGCTTCCAGCCCGTCCTGCGGCGGCTTGTTGTAGTAGGGGACCACCACCAGGGCGCCGTCGGCGCCGAGGGCGGCGGCCTCCCGGGTGGCCTCCACCGCCTCGGCCGTGCAGTTGCTGCCGCTGCCGGCCAGGAGGCTCGCCCGCCCTCCCACCGTGGCCTTCACGGCGGCGAACAGGTCGTGCTGCTCCTGCCAGGTGAGGGTGGGGGATTCACCGGTGGTGCCGCACAGCACCAGGCCATCGGAACCGTTCTCCACCAGATGGTCCGCCAGCCGGGCCGCCAGATCCAGGTCGACGGCGCCGTCCAGCCGGAACGGTGTCACCATCGCCGTGAGCAGGCGTCCGAAGGGGGCTTCTGACGAGGGAGCCGTGCTCGGCTCCCCGAGGCTGACCGTGCTCAAGCGGTACCTCCGAGCGGGGAGGTCGCCGGCACCGGCTCGCGCAGCAGCTCGGCGATCTGGATGGCGTTGAGGGCCGCTCCCTTGCGGATCTGATCGCCGCAGAGCCACAGCTCCAGGGCATGGGGCTCGCTGAGGTCCTGGCGGATGCGGCCCACGGCCACCGGGTCACGACCGGTGACGTCGGTGGGCATGGGGAAGCGGTTGGCTTCGAAGTTCTCGATCAGCTCGACCCCCGGGGCGGCCGCCAGCAGGGAGCGGGCCTCCGCGACGGGGAAAGGCTCCTCGAACTCGATGTTGACGGCTTCGGAATGGGCCCGCAGCACCGGCACCCGCACGCAGGTGGCCGTGAGCCGCAGCTCAGGCAGCCCCATGATCTTGCGGGTCTCATGGAGCATCTTCAGCTCCTCCTCGCAGTAGCCGCTGGGCTGCAGAGGGGAGTTGTGCAGGAAGAGGTTGAAGGCGAGGGAATGGGGCAGCACCTCGCTCACCGGCTCGCCCCCCTCGAGCACCGTGCGGCTGAGGCGGCGCAGCTCCTCCATCGCCCGGGCACCGGCACCGCTGGCCGACTGGTAGGTGCTGACCACGACCCGGCGGATCGGACGCCGGGCGGCCAGAGGGGCCAGGGCCACCGTCAGCAGGATGGTGGTGCAGTTGGGATTGGCGATGATTCCGGCGTGCTCGAAGGCCGCCCGAGGATTCACCTCCGGCACCACCAGGGGCACCGTGGGATCCAGGCGGAAGGCGCTGGAGTTGTCGATCACCAGCGCTCCGGCAGCCACCGCGACCGGGGCCCACCGCCGCGACACGGAGCCTCCGGCGGAGGCCAGCACCAGATCGACGCCTTCGAAGGCCTCGGGACCGACGGGCTGGACCTCAAGCCGTTCGCCCCTCCAGGTCAGCGTCTGGCCGGCCGAGCGCGGCGAGGCCAGGGGCCGCAGCTCGGCCACGGGAAACGCCCGTTCCTCGAGCAGGGCGAGGAGCTCCTGGCCCACGGCGCCGGTGACGCCGAGGATGGCGATGCGCAGGGGCCGCCCCGCCAGATGGCGAGGGGGGGAGGAAAGAGTCGCGGGAGCGGTCAACGGGGGGAGCGGGGACGGGATGCGGAACCGGGAGAGGGTCGAGGGAAAAGAACCCTGAGACGAAACCTTCGACCCGCAGGTCGGAGGGAAGAATTCGATTGGGGATATGGGCGCGCCTGTGCGTCGATCGCACAATACGTGGCGGTAGCCCGAAACGGCCAGTTTCTAGGATGGGGGGCTGCCCCGAGCGACCCCCGTTTCATGAGTCCTGCCGCCAGCACCACCAGTACCGCCCGCACCGCCGGCGAGGAGGCCAACCTGCGGGTGACCACCTCGCCGCGTCCAGGAAGCCGCCTGGCGGTGGAGGTCGCTGTGCCCGGCGGCCGCAGCCAGAAGAGCTACGACACCGCCCTGGAGAAACTCAGCCGCACGGTGAAGCTGCCGGGCTTCCGCAAGGGCCGGGTGCCCCGCCCGGTGCTGCTCCAGCAGATCGGACCGCTGCGGATCCGTGCCACCGCCCTCGAGGACCTCGTCGATGCGGTCGTGCGCGAGGCGATGCAGCAGGAGTCCATCGAAGCCATCGGCCGACCGGAGCTCAGCGAAGGCTTCGAGCGGGTGCTGGAGCGCTACACCCCGGGCGAGGAGCTCACCATCACCCTGGAGATGGACGTGGAGCCCACCCCGAGCCTGCGCAGCACCCGCGGGCTGACTGCGGAAGCGGAACCCGTGACCTACGACCCCGCCCGGCTCGACGAGCTGATCGAGCAGTCGCGCCGCCAGCTGGCCACGCTGGTGCCCGTGGAGGATCGGGCCGCCGGCGAGGGCGACGTGGTCCAGATCGCCTTCCACGGCAGCTACGTGGACACCGGCGAGGCCATCGAGGGTGGCAGCAGCGACGGGATGGAGGTGGAACTGGAGGAGGGCCGGATGATCCCTGGGTTCGTGGCCGGCATCCTCGGCATGACCGTCGGGGAGACCCGCGAGGTGTCCTGCCGCTTTCCCGAGTCCTATCCCCAGGACGCGGCGGCAGGGCGGGATGCCCTGTTCAGCATCACCCTGCTCGAGCTCAAGGCCCGGGAGCTGCCCCCACTCGACGATGCCTTCGCCCAGCAGGCCAGCGACAAGGCCACCCTGGCCGAGCTGCGCGCCGACCTGGAGCAGCGCCTGCGCGACGACGCCGAACGGCGCCATCGCACCAACCGTCACGAGGCCCTGCTGACGGCACTGGTGGAACAACTGGAGGTGGAACTCCCCGAAACCCTGATCCAGCAGGAGGTGCGCAACCTGATCGAACAGACCGCCGGCCAGATCGCCCAGCAGGGGATGGATGTCAAGAAGCTGTTCACCCCCGATCTGGTCCGGAGCCTGATGGACAGCTCCCGGCCCGAAGCCGAGCAGCGGCTGCGCCGCAGCCTGGCCCTCCGGGCCCTGGCGGCGGCCGAGAAGATCGAGGTGGCCGCGGCTGAACTCGAGGCCAAGCTGAGCGAGATCCGCAAGGGCCTGAGCGACGGTGCTTCCATCGACCCCGACCGCCTGCGGCTGGCCGTGGCCGAGGATCTGCTGAAGGAGAAGCTGCTGGAGTGGCTGGAGGCCAACAGCACCGTCACCGCCAAGCCCCCGGCGGCCAGCGATGAGGCAGGTTCGGCCGGGGAGACGTCCACGGAGGCGGCGGCGAAACCGGAGAAACCGTCCTCCAAGGGAGCGGCGAAATCGGCGAAGCCTGCAGCCAGGGCGAAGAAGGAGGCTGCGGACCCGGCCGGCGATGAGACCCGGGAGGAAGACGGCCAGCCATAGATTGGCACCACTTCCCCTGTCCGCCAGCGAAACCGCGTGATCGACGCCCGACCGTCCCCGATCCCCGAGTGGGCTGCCTCCCTTCCGGGCGGCCCCGGGGGATCCCTCCCCCATCCCGTCAGCAGCCTCTGGCAGGGCCCCCTCCCCTGGGCCGGGTCGGCGCCCCCGGCACCCTCGGCGGCTCCTGGCGTGCTGCCCACGGTGGTGGAGCAGTCGGGCAGGGGCGACCGCGCCTTCGACATCTATTCCCGGCTGCTGCGGGAGCGGATCATCTTCCTCGGCAGCGGGATCGATGACCAGGTGGCCGATTCCCTCGTGGCCCAGCTTCTGTTTCTGGAGGCCGAGGATCCGGAGAAGGACATCCAGATCTACATCAACTCCCCGGGGGGCTCCGTGACCGCCGGACTGGCCATCTACGACACCATGCAGCAGGTGTCCCCGGACGTGGTCACGATCTGCTACGGCCTGGCGGCGAGCATGGGGGCGTTCCTGCTCTCGGGCGGGGCCCGTGGCAAACGGCTGGCACTGCCCAACGCCCGGATCATGATCCACCAGCCCCTGGGCGGTGCCCAGGGCCAGGCGGTGGACATCGAGATCCAGGCGAGGGAAATCCTGTTCCTGAAGGACACCCTCAACGGCCTGATGGCGGAGCACACCGGTCAGCCGCTCGCCAAGATCGCTGAAGATACCGACCGCGACTACTTCCTTTCGCCGGCGGAAGCGGTTGAATACGGGCTGATCGACCGGGTGGTCGATGATGCCCCAGTCCCCGCCGTCCCCTAGGACGCCGCCCTGCCGCCGCCGGTCCGATCCTTCAGGAGGACTGACAAAACGGCGGGTGGGGCCGATCCTGGAGGACGGGTCCCCGACCCGCCCCCCTCAGGACGCCCAACACCGCCCCCGCCACCTCCTCGCCGATGGCCAAGTTCGACGCCCATCTGAAGTGCTCCTTCTGCGGCAAGTCCCAGGAACAGGTGCGCAAGCTGATCGCCGGACCAGGCGTCTATATCTGCGATGAGTGCATCGATCTCTGCAACGAGATCCTCGACGAGGAACTGGTCGAGCACCATGGCCACGGAGGCCACGGCCGTCCGGTGACCGATGGGAGCCGCAAGGCGCCGGCCAAGAAATCCTCCAAACCCGCCCCCACCCTGGCCACCATCCCCAGGCCCCAGGAGATCAAGGCGTTCCTCGATCAGCAGGTGGTGGGCCAGGAGGAAGCCAAGAAGGTGCTGGCGGTGGCGGTCTACAACCACTACAAGCGCCTGGCCTGGCAGGGGGACGGCAGGGGCGAGACCGATCAGACGGCCACACGCCTGCACAAGTCCAACATCCTGCTGATCGGGCCTACCGGCTGCGGCAAGACCCTGCTGGCCCAGTCGCTGGCGGAGATGCTCGACGTGCCCTTCGCCGTGGCGGACGCCACCACCCTCACCGAAGCGGGCTACGTGGGCGAGGACGTGGAGAACATCCTGCTGCGACTGCTCCAGAAGGCCGATCTGGACGTGGATCAGGCCCAGCGCGGCATCATCTACATCGACGAGATCGACAAGATCGCCCGCAAGAGCGAGAACCCCTCGATCACCCGCGACGTCTCGGGCGAGGGCGTGCAGCAGGCCCTGCTGAAGATGCTGGAGGGCACCGTCGCCAACGTGCCCCCCCAGGGGGGTCGCAAGCACCCCTACCAGGACTGCATCCAGATCGACACCAGCCAGGTGCTGTTCATCTGCGGCGGAGCGTTCGTGGGGCTGGAGGACCTGGTGCAGAAGCGGATGGGCCGCAATGCGATCGGATTCCTGCCAGCCGATGGCCGCGGACGGTCCCGTGCTGCCAAGGAGCGCCATTCCAGCGAGGTGATGCGCCACCTCGAACCGGAGGATCTGGTGCGCTACGGGCTCATCCCCGAGTTCATCGGCCGCCTGCCGG
>JMRP01000052.1 GCA_000708525.1 Cyanobium sp. CACIAM 14 | reverse complement strand
CCTGGCCCGATCCCGACGGCGGCGGCGGAAGTTCCACGGGATCGGGAAGCGCCAGCGGGGGTGCCAGCGCCGCCTGATCGGCGGGCAAGGGTTGGGAACCGCGGCCGAGATCCCGCTCCTGGCGCCGTTGCACCGCCGGCGGATCGGCGGTGATGACAGGCTCCCGCAGCGGGGCGGCCTGGGGCTGACGGCCCGGCAGTTCCGGGGCCCGGGGTTGCCAGAACAGACGCGCCACCGGCTCGACGCCCTGCTCCATCAGGCGGTTGAAGCCCGCCAGGGCCCGATCCAGCAGCAGCCCCCCCAGGGCGGGCGCACAGTCCACCACACCAGAGCACCGCTGACGCAGCAGCACCGGCGCCAGGCTGGCCAGCAGGGATCCGTGCAGCGGCGAGGAACGGCGATGCAGCCGCAGCATGTAGGGCACGTGCACGAAGCTGGTGACACCACCGCTGATCCAGTTGGCGTCCGCTTCACTGAACCCCTTCACGCCCGGAACGATGAAGCGGCTCTTGGAGGCATGGTCGGGCATGTAGGCGGCCACCAGTCCATGGTCCCGCGCCAGGGCCCTGGTCTGCTCCAGGGTGAGACCGTCGCGGCTCATCAGCACCTCCAGGCGGCCGTCGCTGCGCAGGCCGTAGACCAGCCGGATCCGGGGCAGGTAGTAGCGGATCTGCTGCCCCATGCTGACGCTGTAGGCGCCCCGGTACTCCGGTGGCGGAGCCTGCTGGTCGTTGTAGACGCTGTGCAGCCCGCCGATGAAGGTGTCGTAGGTCCGCTCCCGCTCCGGGGTGAGTTCGCCGTAGCCGAAATCGACCCGGCCGTCATGGCGGATGCCGACGAAGGCGCGCTGTCGGGCTGCCGTGCGGTTCCGGCCGCGCCAGACACGCCCCTCGAGCTTCAGATCCCCCAGCGGCACGACGCTCTCACCTCCGGCGGCGGCGTAGCGCTCGTACATCGGGCCCGACACGAAGGCGAGCGAGGAGCGATCCGCATAGGCCTCCTGCTCCCGGTCCCAGCCACTGAACAGATCCACGCTCACCCGGCGGGGATCGAAGTCGAGGGCGAAGACCTCGTCGTCGGGCAGGTACCGGAAGGCCTCACGGGTGGAGGGCGCCACCGCGGATCGCTGGCGGGGGAGGGGGGTGCCGAGCGGCGGCGCGATCGCCACCAGGCCGGTGAAGCAGAGCAGCGGAACGCCGCCGGCCAGCCAGCGTCTGCGCCCCCTGATCAGCGGCCTCAGGCCGCGGGTTTCACCCCGCCGGAACGGCGGGATCGGCTTGGGTGAGGCTTGCGGAGGCGGGGTGGAGGGTTCCAGGGAACGATGGCCCCATCGGCCACGAGCCAGAGAGCCTCACCTTCACGGCAGGGATGGCCTCCCGTCAAGAGGCCGAAAGCCGGCAGGACCAGCTGATCGACCGTCTCGTCGTAGGCGAAGCAGGGCAGCCGCAGCCGGTCGGCCCCGCGACCCACCAGGGCGACGGGATGGCGATGGCCGCAGACGTTGAGCCGACCGGCTGCGGGCTCGGGCGCATGACTCAGCCAGAGGGGCCCCAGTGCCGTCGAGGGCTCCTGCACCAGCCCCTCCAGCCAGCAGCCCCTCTCGTGGTTGCCGCCGATCAGCCGCAGGGGGCAACCCAGCAGCTCCGGCAGGGCGGTCAGCTTCTGGCGCAGTTCCTGGGTGAGGCCGAGGCGGCTGTGGACCAGATCACCGAGGACCACCACCTGGGCGGGCCGGTATCCGTGGGCCAGGGCCAGCAGCGCGTTGAGCGTGGCCGCGTCGCCATCGCTCGGCAGGGGGATGCCGTGGCTCTGGAAGCTCTCCGCCTTGCCCAGATGCAGATCCGCCACCAGCAGCAGGCCCTGCTGCGGATCCCAGACGGCCCGCTCGCCCAGCAGCTCCAGGCGGTGCCCCCGCCAGTGGAACTCGGCGGACCCGACGGGGCTCACGGCTGATCCATGGCCCGTCGGAAGGCGGCGCGGGAACCGGTGGCCGCGATCGTGGCGCCGATGGCCTGCCAGGGGCTCAGATCGAGCCTGGGCAGGAACAGGGGGATGTAGGCCAGGGTGGCCTGCACGGCACAGTCCGCGGCCCCCCAGGGGACCTCTCCCCCCACGCCGGCCAGAAGGGAAAGGCCCGGGACCAGAAGGGAATCGAGAGCCGTGAGGATCCGGTGCAGCTCCTCCGGCCGGGACTCGGCCAGGAACAGGGCCGGCGCCAGGGTGGCATTGGCGAACAGCACCCACTGGGCGGTGAGCGACCGGCGCACGGCGGCGTCCGCTCCGGATCCTTCGAATTCCCGGCCCCGGTGCTCCGCGAGATGCATCAGGATCGCGCCGCTCTCGAACAGCCGCAGGGGCTCCCCATCCGCTCCGGTGAAGGCATGGTCGACGAGGGCGGGCACCTTGCCGAAGGGATTGATGTGCAGGAAGGGCTCCTGCCGGTGTTCCCCCGCCTGCATGTCCAGGGAGTGGAGGGTGTAGGGGATGGCCTTCTCCTCCAGGTACCAGCGCACGATGGAAGCGCGGGTGCGGGGTCCCCCGTAGAGGGTGAGCGTCATGGGGGGAGCCGAAGACTTGGGAGCTCCCATCCTCTCCGACGAGAATCGTCCCAGCCCGGGGTCGCCGATGACGTCCAGCCCGCACCAGAGCGCCGCGGACACCAGGGCCTGCCTGCTGCGTCTGGCGCCCTACCTGCTGGGCCGCGCCCGCCGCGGCGTCGTCGGCAGCAGCCGCTACGCCCAGAAGCTGCGGGATGCGATCCGTGCCGCCGCCGCCGACACGGGCGGACGGCCGGTGCTGATCAGCGGTGAGCCCGGCCTGGAGAAGGACAACATCGCCGCGCTGATCCATTTCGGCTCCGCAGCCCGCAAGCAGCTGCTGGTGCGGATCAACTGCGCCCTGCTCCGCCCCGACGGGGCCGAGCTGTTCGCCGCCCCCGGCGACGGGATGGCCCTGATCGACTGTCTCGGCAGCGGCGGCCTGCTGCTGGATCAGATCGACCGGGCCCCGGCCGGCCTGCGGCCCGCCCTGCTGGAGCTGGCCCGCAGCGGCCGCTGGCGCTCCCCCGACGGGGACCACGGCGAGCAGGTCTTCCCCGGGCGTGTGTTCCTCACCGCCGAGAAGAGCGAACCCGCGTTCGACGCCCTCTGCTGTCACATCCGCGTGCCGCCCCTGCGGGTGCGACGCCAGGACCTGGGCGAATGGCTCCGCTACGGCGTGCGGCAGAGGGCCCGCAGCCTCGGCTGGAGCCGGCCGCCGAGTGTGGGGGACGGGCTCGTCAAGCGACTGCAGGGGTACGACTTCCCCGGCAACATCCGGGAGCTGCTGGGGCTGATCGACCGGGCCCTGCGTCAGTGCAGCGGCGCCCATCCCGACGAACTGCCCGAGGACGTGTTCTGGATCCAGCGGCGTTCCCAACGGGCCCGCTTCCACCTCTGGCGCTGGAAGCCGCAGCTGCGCGACCCCATGCGCTCGCCGCGGGTCTGGAACCTGCTGCTGTTCGGCCTGGTGAGCTGGCTGTTCGTGCTGGTGAATCTCTGGCTCTGGTGGGGCCCCCCGGAGAGGGTCCACAACGGGGCCCTGAACCTCTTCTGGGCCTGGTGGTGGCCCCTGATCCTGCTGGGCTTCCCCCTGGTGGGCCGGCTCTGGTGCTCGTTCTGTCCGTTCATGGTCTGGGGGGAGATCGCCCAGCGACTGGCCCGGCGCCTGGGGCACCTCCCGGCCCGCTGGCCGCGCGGCGACACGGACCGCTGGGCGGCACCGCTGCTGGCGGCCGGCTTCGCGGGCATCCTGCTGTGGGAGGAGTTGGGCGACCTGCGTGACAGCGCCTGGCAGAGCAGCGCCCTGCTGCTGCTGATCACCGCCGGCGCCGTGGTCGGCTCGCTGCGCTTCGAGAAGCGGTTCTGGTGCCGCCACCTCTGCCCGGTGGGGGGCATGAACGGCCTGTTCGCCAAGCTGGCGATCAGCGAGCTGCGAGCCGAGGCGGGCACCTGCAGCGGCAGTTGCAGCAGCTACGCCTGCTTCAAGGGGGGGCCGGCGGAGGGGGAGGGGCTGGCCACCTCCGGCTGCCCCCTGGGCACCCATCCGGCCCATCTGGAGGACAACCGCAACTGCGTGCTCTGCCTCACCTGCGCCCAGGCCTGTCCGCATCGCTCGGTGCAGATCCGCCTGCGGCCCCCGGCCGCCGATCTGCAGCGGGACATGGCACCGCCGGCCGGGGAGGCGGGGCTGATCCTGGTGCTCGCCGGAGGCGTCTGCCTGCATCACTGGCAGCGGCTGCTGTCGGGGCTGCCCCTGGCGCCGGACTCCCTGGCGCAGGGCCCCCTGCTGCCGCGCCTGGCCTTCGCCGCCCTGGCCCTGGCCGTCCCGGCCGCCCTCTGGCTGATCCTGCGGCCCCTGCTGGTCCGGCTGCGTCCCGCCACGGCGCCCTGGCTGACGCTCTACGGCCTGCTGCCGCTGCTCTGGGGCGTGCTGCTGGCCCAGCACCTGGCCACGGGCATGGCGGAAGCGGGCCTGCTGCTGCCGGTGAGCGCCGGAGGGCTCTGGCCCGATCTGGCCAGGCGGCTGCCGGCCTGGAGCGCCGATGGGCACGTGATCGGCTTCTGCCAGAGCCTGGCGGTGCTGGTGGGAGCGGCCGGCTCCCTGCTGATGCTGAAGCGGCTGCTGCAGCTCACCCTCTGGAGCGGCCCGTCGCTGATTCTCACGGGCCTGGTGCTTGGCCTGGGCAGCTGGGGCCGCTGGCTCGTGGCCTGAAGGTCGCCTCAGCGGTCGCTGCAGAGACGCCGGAGATCGGCACTGCCGTAGAGCGACACGGGCGGCGTCTCCGGGCCGTCCGCTGCCGAGGCCGGCACCAGATGGCGGCGGGTGAGGTAGTGGGCCGCCCCCAGGGCGTTGCCGATCCGTACCTTCTCCTCCCCCGTGGCCCGCTGCCAGGCCTGGCAGCTGGCTCCGACGGCCCCCGATGGGGGCAGCCCCTGGGCCAGGGCCCCCGGAAGGCCGCCGGCCCCCTTCAGCAGGGCCGTCAGCAGAACCGCCAGCACAGCCCCCAGCAGAATCGTCCGCGGCCCGGCCGTACCGCCTCCCGGCCAGCGGCCGTCCGGGAGGGCCGGCACGAATCTCACCTGCCTGGGCCGTCCGACGTACACCCAGGCCCAGCGTCCGTCGCCGAGGGGCATGGGCTGCCGGTCGTAGAGCCGGGGGTAGCCCTCCAGCCGGTCGAGGCCCGCGAGGGTGGAGGCCTCCAGCCGGTAGACCTCCCCCCGCACCACGCCATCCCCGGGGATCGCCATGGGGAACGGTCCGAGATCGTGGAGCACGAGCCCGCTGACGCTGGCCTCGCCTTCGAAGCCGCAGCCCGCCAGCCAGCGGTGGTTGGCGCACCCCCGCTTCAATGTGCCGTAGACGAAGACCAGCCAGGGATCCGGGTTCACGTGCGGTGGCATCGGGGGAGGAGCCTGCCGCCATCCCTGCCGCCATAATGAGTCCGTTGCGACCGAGATCCGATGACCATCGCCCTGCTCGTGGCGCTGCTGGGCTCCCTGGTGCTGATGGGCTGGATCGTCAGGCGACTGGAGAAGGCCTCCTGAGCAGGGTGAAGCAGGCCAGGCGCGGCTGAGCGACGATGGGGCGACGCCGCCGGATCCTGATCGGCCTGGGAGCTGCCGCCGGTGTTCTGGCGGCTCTGGTCGGCGCTGCCTGGTGGTACACCTTCGTGGAGGGAGCCCCGCAGCTCGATGCGGCCGCCATTCCCGCCAGCAGGGATCTCCGCTTCCTGATGGAGAGCTTCGAGAGCGCGGCCATGGGAGGGCGCCGCAGCTACGGGGTGATCCTGCCGCCCGGCTACGAACGGGAACCGGAGCGGCGCTATCCGGTGATCATGCTGCTCCATGGCGGCCACGACGATGGCCGTGCCTTCTTCGACAAGTACGCCATCACCGAGACGCTCGATCGGCTCTACCGCCGCAGGGAACTGGCGCCGAGCGTGATCATCACCCCCGACGGCAGTGACGCGCGGGGCTCCAGCCCCCTGTTCGATCCGGACTACTTCGATGGTCCCCACGGCCGGGTAGGCACCCTGATCGGCAAGGAGCTGGTGGCGGAGGTGAAGCGGCGCTACCGGGTGCGGCCGGAGCCGGGGCAGTGGGCCCTGGGCGGCTTCTCCTCCGGCGGCTGGGGGGCCCTGAACATCGGCCTGCGCCACACCGACGCCTTCCACACCCTCTTCAGCCATGACGGCTACTTCGTCGATGCCAGCGGGCCGACGAACAGTCCGGAGCAGTTCGTCGGCAGCCTGCCGAAGCAGAACCTGAAACCCCTGCGGATCTACCTCGACGTGGGCAGCAGCGATCCCACCTTCCTGCGCTCCACCCGTCAGTTCCACGCCACCCTCGATCGCCTGGGGATCCGCAACACCCTGCATGTCTTCCCCGGCGGCCATGGCCTCAGCGGCCCCGATGTGGGCTGGAACTACATCCGCAAGCATCTGAACGACTCGCTCCGCTTCGTGGGCCGCAGCTTCGCCGCCAACGACGGCAAGGCCGCTCCCGGGGGCCGGCCATGACGGCGGTCCCTGCGGCCCTCCGCGGCCGCCGCGGGCGTCTGGCCCTGCGCCTGGTCAGCCTGCTGACGGCCATGGTGGGGCTGATCGATCTGCTGGCGGCGGTGACACCGGGACTGCCCGAACGGGTGGCCCTGCTGGAGGAGGTCTTTCCCCTGGAGGTGCGGGTGGGAGCCCGGCTCTTCGGCGCCCTCGCCAGCTTCCTGCTGTTCACCCTCGCCTTCCATCTGCTGCGGCGCAAACGCCAGGCCTGGCTGCTCACGTGTCTGCTGCTGGCCGCCTCGATCGTGTCCCACCTGCTCACGGGACTGAACGTGGAGGAGAGCCTGGCCAGCGGGGGGCTGCTGCTGCTGCTGCTCTGGATGCGGCCCCTGTTCACCGCCGCCTCCGACCGGCCGTCCCTGGTGCAGGGGGTGCGGGTACTGGTGCTGGCCGTGCTGTTCACCCTCGCCTACGGCGCCGTCGGCTTCTATCTGCTCGACCGTCACTACTCGGTCAACTTCGACTGGCACCAGGCCATCGGCCAGACCCTGGCCATGTTCTTCAGCGAGAACGACGCCGGGCTCGTGCCGCTCACCCCCCACGGCAGGCGATTCGCCTGGTCGATCCACCTGATCGGCGTGGTCACAATCGGCTATGCCCTGGTGATGGTGCTTCGCCCGGTGCTGCAGCCCGCCGGTGCCAGCGAGGCGGAGCGCAGCGAGGCCGGCGCCATCGTGAAGGCCCATGCCCATGCTTCGCTGGCGGCCTTCAGCCTGCTGCCGGACAAGACCTTCTTCTTCAGCCCCTCCCGTTCCAGCCTGGTCGCCTTCGGCGCCCGCGGCCGCGGCGCGATCGCCCTGGGGGATCCGATCGGGCCCACAGGCGACCTGCGCCAGACCATCGCCGCCTTCCGCGACCACTGCTTCCGCAACGACTGGCAGCCGGCCTTCTACCAGACCCTGCCCGACCACCTCGCGCTCTACCGGGACCTGGGGTTCCGCACCCTCAAGATCGGCGAGGAGGGGATCGTCGATCTGAGTGCCTTCACGCTCAAGGGCAAGGCCGCCGGCCACCTGCGCACGCCCATCAACAAACTGCGCAAGCTGGGTCACCAGGTGGAGTTCCACGGCCCGCCGGTGAGCGATCAGCTGATCGAGGAGCTGCGCCCGATCAGCAGCGAGTGGCTGCAGCGCATGAAGGGTGCGGAGAAGAAATTCTCGCTGGGCTGGTTCGACCCTGACTACCTACGCGGCACGGAGATCGCCCTGATCCGCACCCCCGAGGGAGGGATCAGCGCCTTCGCCAACCTGCTGGTGGGGGTGCGTCCCGACGAAGTGGCGATCGATCTGATGCGCAGCCGCAGCCAGCTGGAGCCCGGCACGATGGATGTGCTGTTCACGTCGCTGCTGCAGCACTACCAGGAGGCCGGCTTCAGCAGGTTCAACCTGGGGCTGTCGGCCCTTTCGGGCCTGGGCGGCAGCCAGGAATCGCCACGGCTGGAGAGGGCGATGGCGGGCCTGGCGGATCACCTCGACCGCTTCTACGGCTTCCGGGGCCTGCACACCTACAAGGCCAAGTTCCAGCCCACCTGGGAACCCCGCTACCTGATCTATCCGAGCCTGGCGGCCCTTCCGGATGTGGTGCTTGCCCTGGTGCGCCTCGATTCGGGCGATCGGCTCCTGGACTACGTCCGGCTCTCCTGAACCAGACCCTCCTCCTGGATCCAGGCGGCGATGGCCCGGTTGACGGTTTCCGGTTCCTCGGCCATCAGCAGATGCCCGCACTGCGACAGATGCAGATGGCGGCCCTGATCGAAACGGCCCGCCAGCGCTTCCCCCATCGCCAGGGTGAACATGGGATCCCGCCCCCCGGAGAGGATCAGGGCGGGGATGCGGGGCCAGCGCACGGGGGCGGGCCGGCGATGGAAGTTGTAGCCCCAGAAGATCTCCACCGAGCGATAGGGCTCCCCGGTGACCGGGATCGGCGACTCGCGGAAGAAGCGGTCCATGGCCGGATTCGCCGACCCGCTCAGCCAGCCGCGGTTGAGCTCCTGCACGGCGGGCCAGCGGAACAGCTGCCGGCCACCGGCACGCATCAGCCGCATCAGGGGCTTCTCCCACCAGGGGTCGAGGTCATGGGTGCCGCCGGCCGCCAGCACCAGCCCCCGGACCGCCCGGCGCCGGGCCCACTCCAGGGCGATCGGCACCCCGTAGCTGTGGGCGACCAGCAGGGGCGTGGTGATCCCGAAACGCAGCAGCAGCCGCCCCAGATCCCGGCAGTGACGGCCGATCGAATAGCGGGGGTAGGCCGTCGACTGGCCGTGACCGGCCTGGTCGTAGGCGAGACACTCCCACCCCTGGGCCATGCCGAACTCGATCTGGGGACGCCAGTTGAAGCGATTGCCCAGCGCCCCATGGAGGAACACCAGGGAAGGCGCCCGTCCCGGCATGTGGCACACCTGCAGGCTGACACCGCGACGGAGGACCAGGCGTTCCCCCAGCAGCGGATCGGGGCCAGCCGGCAGGTCGGCGGGGGTCATGGCCCCCCGAGGCTGCGCACGGTCCCCGAGACCCGGATCGAGCCTCCCGCGGTGCCGTCGATGCCGGCACGGAGCAGCGACCGGCAGCCCATGTCCTCCCCCTGCACCACCGTGATCCGGCCGCCATGGGGCCAGCCCAGGTCCCGCAGATAGCCACCGAGGGCGGCGGTGGCGGCGCCGGTGGCCGGATCCTCGTAGACGCCGCCGACGGCGAAGGCATTGCGCGTGTGGAAGGTCTGCGGCCCGTCCGCCCACGCCAGCAGGATCGTCAGCACCCCCGCCTCCCGCATCAGCTCGGCACCGGCATCCATCGCGTAGCGCATGGCCGCGAGGGCCTCGCGGCGGCGCAGAGCCAGCAGAAGATGGTCGGCGCCGCCGTGGAGGATCGCCGGCGGCAGGGCAGGATCCAGGGCCTCCGGCCCGTAGCCGAACAGATCCAGGCTCTGCGACAGCCACTGCGACGGCAGAGGGCGGCTGCGGGTGGGGGGCGACTGCAGGGCTGCACTCCAGAGATCCCCCTGCCGGCGGCCTTCCACGGTGATCGCGGCGTCGTTGAGCGTCAGGGGGAACACCCCCTCCCCGGAGCGTTCGGCCAGAACCGCCCCCAGGGCGACGGTGGCATGGCCGCAGAAGGGGACCTCGGCCGCCGGCGAGAAGTAGCGCACCCGCCAGCCCTCGCCTTCCGGCGCGGCGAAGACCGTCTCGGAGTACCCCACGCCGGCCGCGATCCGCTGCATCTCCGGTGCCTCGGGCAGACGCTCCCCGATCACCACGCCGGCGGGATTGCCGCCCTGCTCTCCATCGCTGAAGGCCGCCAGGCGCAGAACGGTCATCTCCGGCTCCTGCCCGGGTCGTGCTGAGATCAGTCTGCTGGCCGGGCCCCCGGTGCGGGTGTCGGACGATGCCGCCGACCACGGGAGCGTGGCCGGAGAATGGCGTTTCCGGTGCCCTCCCTGGCCGTGCCGTTGCCGCCGTCGGCGCCCCTCCCCCCGTACGTGCCGTTGCCCTGCCCGGCGGCGGCTGGCTGGCAGCCGGTGGCTCAGATGCGCCTGCCCCGCCGCGACCGCGAGGGAGCGGCATGGGGAGGGTTTTCCGCCGCCAGCTACCAGGCCGAGGGCGACGCGCTGTGGTTGCTCAGTGACGCTCCCCAGGGAAGCCTGAGCCTCTGGCGTGGTCTGCGGAGCCTGGGGGCGCTGCCGCTGCAGCCAGTCTTCCGGGTCACCCTGCAGAGCTCGAAAGCGGCGACGCTGCCCCGGCAGATGGACGGGGAAGGGCTGGTGCTGCGGGGTCAGCGGGCCTGGGTGGCGAGCGAAGGGCGCCGGAGCGCCGAGCGACCGGCCCAGCTGCTGGCCTTCGAGGCCCGCAGCGGCCGCCTGCTGCAGGCGCTGCCACTGCCGCAGGACTGGCAGCCGGGGGAGGGCCGGGGGCTGGAGAGCAACCAGGGGCCGGAATCGCTGGCCCTGCTGCGACGCAGGGGAGAGCCGGATGTGCTGCTGATGGCCGCTGAGCGGCCCCTGCGGCAGGACCCCCGCGGCCAGGTGCGGGTACTGGGCTGGTCGTCCCTCGATGGGGCTCCCGTCGCCCGGCCGCTGGCCAGCCTCGCCATTCCCCCGGAGCCGGGCTGGGGCCTCAGCGACCTGCTGGTGCTCGACGGCGCCACCGGCCCCATGGGGCTGCTGGCCCTGCTGCGGCGGCATGACCCACCGGATCGCTGGCAGGCCCTGCTGGCCCTCTATCCGCTGCCCGCTCCGGTGGCCTCACTGCCGGCGACGGCCCCGCTGCAGCCCCTGATCCGCTGGGATCTGATCGCCGCCGGCCTTCCGGCCGACAACTGGGAGGCCCTGACGACGGGGCCCCGGCTGGCCGATGGCCGGCCCAGCCTGGTGCTGCTCAGCGACGACAACTTCAGCCCCCTGCAGGACAACCATCTGGCCCTGCTCGCCCCCGCCCGCCCAGGGCCCTGTTCACCTCGGCGATGAGACGCCGCGACCTGCTCCAGCTTCTCGGCCGCATCAGCCATGAGGCTCCCGCTGGAGCGCTCGTCCCCGGTCGATCCCCTGCCCCGTCCGACTTCCGCCGCCATGGGATCGCCCAGGCCATCGTGCTGCCCCGCAGCGGCCCTGCCGGCGTCGAGGCGTTCTGCTTCGCCGCCGGCCCGATGGAGTGCGAGCTGTGCGGCCCCTGGTTCGACACCGCCGAATCCACCCTCTTCCTGGTGGTGCAGCACCCCGGGGAGGACAACAGCACCCGCTCGGGCCCGGGGTCCGTGAAGCCCAGGCCCATCGGCGGGTGGATCGCCAGGGGCGGTGCCTTCGAGCAACTCCGCCGTGAGCCGCTGGGTTCCAACTCGCCCTCGGGCATGCCCTGGCGGGCGGCGACAAGGTTGCGCCGCAGCTGATCCACCAGACGCCGGCGCTCCTGGCGCAGCGGGCCCTCGCCCTCCCGCTGCAGCAGACGTTCCTCCTGAGCCTGCCGGCGGGCCAGTGGGCGGCCCTGGGGGTCCGGCGCGGTGGGGCAGCTTCGATCTTCGCCTCACCGATCCGCTGCGCTCGAACTCCGGGCAGTTCACCCTGGCGCTCTGGTGCCGGGACCAGCCCGGTCCCGAATGCGCGGCCAGCCTGAAGCGCGGCGTCTACCGGCCGGCCCGCTCCACGGGCATCCTGCTGCGGGAATTCATCAGCGGCGGCCCAGCGAAGGGGACCTGGCGATGGTCTACGAAGCCAGCGCCCTCGCCCGGCAGAGCCAGGCCGCCCGGCAGCGGCCGGGGGGCTACCGGCTGCTGGTTCCCGATCCAACGATCGAGACGGTGCTGGCCGCGGCGGTGCTGCGGGGAGCCGCCAGCGGCAGTGAGGAGGACGGGGAGCGCTTCGCAGCCTTCCTGGCGGGCCCGGAGGCCCAGGCGGTGCTGATGCGCCATGGCTTCCGCCGGCCCGACGGCAGCGGCGGCACCCGCTGGCCAGGGGTGTGCGGCGTCTGCCGCCACCGCCGCAGGCGGAGAGGGACCAGCTGCTGTGCAACTGGCAACAGGCCGGCTGAGCCAGGGTTCGCGGGCAGCAGGTTCGGTCGGTGCCGGGCGGCACCCGGGCCGGTGCGGCGTGGCACGGGTGCTGGAAGACGCCGACCTGGAAGCAGTGCTAACTCAGGCGCCCGATCCCTCCCACCGGTCGTGCTGAGCTGCGACGCCCTGTTCCTCTCCGACCTGCATCTGGGCTCCAATCAGTGCGAGGCCGGCCCTCTGGCGGCCTTTCTGGGCTGCATCCGGCCGAGGCACCTGGTTCTGGTGGGCGACATCATCGATCTTCAGGCGATCCGGTTCAACGCCGGCATCGACGGCGCCTCCCTCACCGGTCTGATCGACGGGCTGCTAGAAGGCGATGCCCGGGGGATCGCGGAGGAAGAGGAGCTGAAGCGGCTGCTGCGCGCCTCCCATCGCCGTGTTCTAGAGCGCTTCCAGGAGCTGCATCGGGAGGGAGTGGAGATCACCTTCATCCCCGGCAACCACGACGCCCATCTGCGGCGGCATGCGGGCCTGGAACGTCCGGGGTTCAGGATCCGCCGGCAAGTCCTGTACACCACCCCTTCCGGCCTGAGGCTGCTGGTGCGTCACGGGGACGAATACGACCGGCTGATCCGCTTCCATGCCGGTCTGGCGGAATCCCTGGCTCGGCTGCAGGAGCACTACAGCGCCGGCATCAACGGGCTGTGCTCACCCTTCCACGGGTCGGTGCGTTCACCGCTGCCGGCCGGCTGGAACGCCGAGGCGATCCTGGCAGGCGCCGTGGAGCTGCTCGCCAGCCACCGGGAGTGGCCGATCCCGGTGAGCCGGGGGCTCAACTCCTCCGGCGGCTTCTCCCTGGCCTTCGCCCTGGAGAGCGCGCTCAAGAGCCGCATCGGCCACGACCGGCTGATCAAGCGCCGGATCCTCCAGCACCTGCGGCGAGCAGCGCAGGGCGCCGAGCCCCTCGACGGACTGATCAACGGCCACACCCATATCCCCGAGGTGACGCCGCTGGCCTTGGGGGAGCCTGGCCGGCCAGCTGCCGGACGGTGCCACATCACCTACTACAACACCGGCAGCTGGGCCCGCAGTCAGCGCCGTCTGGGACGCACCGCCCTGGTGGTGGGCCACGACGGCAGCGTCGGCATGGTGCGGTACGACAGACGTCGGGGCATCGAACCTTTCCAGCCCCCGCGGTTTCCCTTCAACACCTATCCGATGCAGCCGTGCCAGGGTTGCGGCCTGGGGGTGGCGCAGCTGGTGGGGAGCTGAGAGCGCACGGGATGACAGCATCGCCGTGATTTCAGCCCATCAACTGGACTGGGGGCTCAGGAACAATTGGTTCACGGCTCCGGAGATGATCGATGCGGCAGAGGCGTGACCTGCCGGATCCGATGGGCTGAGCTGGCGATCACCCCGATGGCTCCGAGCACCAGGCGGCTCAGGCGGATCGCCGGGGGACCGATGAGGTGCCCGATGAAAGGGTCCATGACGATGCTCAAAGAGCATGCTCGAAGACAATTATCAAAGACAATGCTCAAAGGACTGCCGGACCATCTGGATCAGGCTGATTATATAAACATAATCCAGACGACCGCTATCGACCGCGCGATCCCTTGGTCATTTCAGTGAAATGACGGTGATCTGATCAGGACAAGGCCTGACCCCCCAAACCGCAACAAGCGATACCCCATGTCCTGAAATCGATCTGAAATAATTGGACATTTCAGCGCCAAGGACTTTTACTGAATGAAGCCGGAAATCCCAAGTCATCGCCGGTCCCGCCCATTCAGCGTCAGGCCTCCGACAGCCGCTGGCCGGCGATTCTTACTCAAGCCTGCCAACTCTTTTCCACGCACTCCATAATGAACCCAATACGGTTGTTCAAGTTCGCAGAGTTTCTCCAGCCGGCGGACGGTGAGCCCATCCGCTCGGTCATCACAGAGTCGGCCGACGCAGTGGTGGTTGCCTGGCATGTCAAGCCGGGCCAGCACATCTCGGCCCATGTGCATCCTGATGGTCAGGATACATGGATCATCCTGTCAGGCTGCGGCGAGTATCGCGTCAGCACGAACGGGGACACGATGGACATCGCCGAGGGAGATGTGCTGGTCGCCCATCGCAACGAAGTTCACGGTGTGGTGAATACCGGAGAAGAACCGCTTGTGTTCGTTTCCGTCGTATCTCCTGCAGCCTCTGGTTTCGAACCGCTCTAGTGTGCCGTCCCG
>JMRP01000051.1 GCA_000708525.1 Cyanobium sp. CACIAM 14 | reverse complement strand
TTAATGCAGCTGGACGGGCAGGCCGCGCCGGTCACCTCGCTAATGGAACGGTGCTACTCATCCCAGAGCCTCCCGTCGGATTTGAGGACAATCGAAAAGCTTCCAACGAAGCACTCAACATGCTCGCATTGGTCCTTCCCGCCACCGACCAATGTGTAAAGATCGACGATCCACTGAGTTCTCTCCTCGACCGGATCCAGGCTGGAGACGTGAACAATGCGGACGTTCGTTACTTTCTCAGCCGACTACGCACCGGAGAGGGCGAGGAGCAGGATGCCAGCGCCTCCATCGAAATCATGAGGCGATCCTTTGCGGCCTTCCAGGCGCGTAAAGCGGGCAATGAGGCATCTGTGGAGTCTAAGTTAGCTTCCCTCAGGGATGCGCTGGATGCGGAAGCACAGGCTGCGGACGTGATTACTGTCAAGACAGCGGCATTCAGCGGAATGCAGCTTGAGCCGCTGACAGCGTTAGCCGCGCGGATCGCGGCGGAGATGGAATCCCTTCCGACAACGATTATTGAGTGGTGCTATTGGCTGATCGACTTCATGATCGGGGATCGTGCCAGCTACGCTGCCCTATTTGGACCAGACGTCGAAACGGTCAAGGCCGTAACACGGGGAAAGAAGGCGGGAGGCGACAGTTCTGATGCTGAGATGGAGCTGCTCAAGCCGGCCTTGCACTTATGGCTGACCGGCGCACCTTACGCAGCGATCGAGGCCTCGCTCGGCGTATCATCGGATAAGATCAAGACTTGCAAGAGGGCGCGTGATTTTGTCATGCGTCTTATGAACAGGCGGCTCTATATGATCGCTGGGGCATTAAGCGTCCTCGTTCAGCATGCCCTGAATGAGGCAGGCCAAGTGTCAGCCAATCCTGCCGCACTGGAAATCTTGCCGATAGCAATACGTAAGGGGCTCGCTTCGCCTGAACAGGTAGCCTTCGCCCTTCGATCGCCCATGATCCGATCGCGTGTGGTTCTTCACCGAACCTATACGCAGCAGTTCTCCAGCCATCAGGATCTTATGGGCACTGACTTCCAGACAGTTCTTCACTCGGTTGACGCACGAATTGGCTTCCAGGGTTAACCTTGCGTACAATCACTGGTGTGCATTTACTTTTTCCGCAAACGTGCAGCTGAGCTTGTGCTTCACGCATAGCCAAAGGCTTGATCAGAAGACGAACTCTGACTACGTGATTTTCTTGGTGAACCGATCTGGTTGAGATGAGTTCGGACAATGCCATTGCCAAGGCTTCCTGTGTATTGCTCCACCTATCTAAGATGGAAGGCTTTCTGTACGAGCAATGCAGATGTTACTTGCGCTTGGATGACTGAATGTAGGCATTGATCATTTCACCTAGGCTACTTGGCCGCTTGGGATAAGTGGGCGCTGATATAGCAACTTGAATCCTGTAGCTGCTCTTCACGATTCGCCTGCCGCCATTAACACCTGCTGCCCCCCCTCCAGCTCTTCTCGGATGTTGCCGGCTTCCAACTCCATTGCCAACTGCCTACGGAACCGCCCTGGGTCCAGCTCCGAGGCCGCCAGCAGCGCCCGCTCACTGAGGGCACCGCATTCCTGCAGCAGCTGGGCAAGGAGATCGGTAGGGGCGGGGTCGGCAGGGGGAGAGTCCTTTTCCGGGTTGGCTGCAGCCTTGCTCCGCCCGCGCCGCGGGGGTTTGCCCGCAGCGGCTTCCGCCTGACGGGCCGCCCGGATCCTCTCCAGCAGCACGCTCGCCGATTCGTCGCTGGGGTCCTGGGGCTCCAGCTCACCCCGGAATCCCTTATCCAGCAGAGCGGGGGTGAGGCGATCGACGATCCTGCGGGCGGCGGTGAGCTTGGCTTCAAGTTCGTGGGCGAGGGAGAAGAAGAATTCAACGCGCTCGATGATTTCGTCTTGCTCTTTGATGCTTGGAACTGGAAAGTCAAAATCCCTGCATTGCGTCAGCGAGATATTGACCTGTCCAGCACTGCCCTTAGTCCGAAGCTCGATCTCGCGGATTGCCGTCCCTTCGCAGAGCAAGAAGTAAATCTACTTACTCCTGATCTTGTCGCTAGGCCTGAAGAGCGTGATTGCTTGGTTGATATTCCACTCGTCATAGTCGTCTGGTGCAATTGCGACTTTACCAAGCGGCGGTCCTACGATATTCATCAGAACATCCCCTGGCATAACCCTTGATTTCGCCAGTGGTCCAAGATGGACTTCGGGCCTGACGAATTGTGGCTTGTAGCGAAAATCCACCTCTTGATTTACCAGGTTATAGACCTTTAGGAATGGAACTCCTGGCTCATCGATGAAACCCTCTTTCGGGGTGCCGCCGCTCTGCACCTTGGCGCAGGCATCAGTTGCCTTCTCAACTGACCAAGCCCGAGCGCCCGTCTTCTCCCTCCACTCCCTCGTCAACTCCCCCGACGTCGCCCCCGCCAGCACCGCCTGGCGAAAGCGCTTGAGGATCGCCGCTACGCCATCGAGCCGCTGGCGGCAGGCCACGACAGCGGCGAGGGTGGTGTCGAGCTTGGCGGCGATGCGGCGTTGTTCGTTGAGGGGGGCGAGGAGAACTGGAATGCCCCTCATGGCAGCCTGAGTGAGCTTTAGGCGCGTCGACCCCGAGACAAAACCGGTATAGTCAAGCTGATTCAAGTATGAAGTCAGATAGCCTTGGTCGACCAGCCCGTTGATCCCGCGCAAAACGTGCGCATGGTTGTTGACCCAGATCTTTCCTGATACCAAATATGCTTTGTGGCGAAGTGGATCGAAGAAGGGAACTCCATCCTCGCCCAAGAGAATTAGCGGTTCATCAAACAAGAAATCGTCAATCCAGCCGACCTGACCTGTCGCTCCATAGTAAGGGAAAAGCTCTTCCTCCCTCTTGCCTTCAATTCTTGCCTTCCTTTCATCAGCGTTGAGAGGAATTCGCCGTGAATCGAGGATCTCCGTCACTTCCTCCAGGCGTGCCATAGCCCAGCACTCCGGCAGCTCCAGCCCCTCCATCACACCAACTCCTCCAGTTCCTCCCCAAGCTCCGCCAGGATCGCCCGCAGATCCTCCAGAGCTCCTTCCAGTTCCTCCATGGCCTCCTGGGCCAGCAGCGCCGGCTCGGGCAGGTCGGCGCCATCCTCGGCAGAGTCGTCCTTCAGCCAGGCCAGATCCAGGCTGTCGCCCCGTGCGGCGATCTCCTCACGGCTGAAGCATTGCCATCGGCCCTCGGGCCCGGTGGCCGTGCGCGGGACCAGCCCCAACGGGTCCGAGCCATAAGCCGCCTCGAAGTCCGCGAAATGCTCACGGGTCAAGGGCGTGCGTTTGCCGAAGGCCGGCATGTTGGCCCGCAGGTCGTACACCCACACCTCCTTTGTGTTTCCCTTCTCGCTGCTGCCACGAGTGAAGAACAGCACGTTGGTCTTCACGCCCTGGGCGTAGAAGATGCCGGTGGGCAGGCGCAGGATCGTGTGCAGGTTGCACTTGTCCATCAGATCGGCGCGGATCTGCTTGCCCACGTTGCCCTCGAACAGCACGTTGTCGGGCAGCACCACCGCTGCCCGGCCGCCGGGTTGCAGCGCCCGGTAGATGTGCTGCAGGAAGCAGAACTGCTTGTTGCTGGTGGGGAAGGTGAAATCGGTGCGACTCGGCAGGCCGCCGCCCTTCTTGGTGCCGAAGGGCGGATTGGTGAGGATCAGGCTGGCCTTCGGCAGCCCCTCGCCATCGCTGCTGAGGGTGTCGCCGTAGCGGATACCGCCTTCTCCACTCACCGAATCCAGGCCGTGCAGCATCAGGTTCATCAGCGCCAGACGGTGCGTGTCCTGCACGTGCTCCATGCCGTAGAAGGTGCTCTGGTAGAAGCGCTTCTGCTGCACCTCATCCAGCTCACTGATGTCCTGATGCTCGCGGATCCAGTGCTGGGCCGCGATCAGAAAGCCGCCGGTGCCGGCCGCCGGATCCTGGATCACATCCCCCAGCCGGGGCTGCATCACCGCCACCATCGCATCGATCAGCGGCCGGGGCGTGAAGTACTGCCCGGCCCCGGATTTCTTCTCTTCGGCGTTTTTCTGCAGCAGCCCCTCATACAGATCGCCCAGCCCTTCCTGACGGGCGCTGTACCAATCCAGCTTGTCGATCTCGTCAACCAGCTTTTTGAGCGTGACCGGCTTCTTGATGAAGGTGCTGGCGTTGGCGTAGATCTCAGTGACGATGGGTGAGACAGGACTGGCTTCCTTTTCTTCTTCCGCTTCTTCTTCGTCCGTCCCTTCGATGACCAGGGATGAGCTCCCCAGCTTCAGAAGCAGCTCTTTGTAATGATTGAACTGACTGAGACCCTTCAGGGTCTCCAACACGTCCCAGCGCCATTCCGCTGGAATTCCCTCTTCCCGGCCTGTCTCCTTGGCCATCTTCAGGAACAGGAGGTAGGTGAGTTCTGTCACGTACTGGTGGTACGTCACCCCGTCGTCCTTCAGCACATTGCAGAGGTTCCAGAGCTTGGCGACGATGTCGCCGGTGGTGCTGCCCGCCATCACCAGCCCTCCAGGGTGAGCCCGCCCACGTTGGCGAAGGCCTGATCGGCCGTCACCAGGGCGCAGCCTTCGCTGAGGGCATGGCTGGCGATCAGCAGATCCATCACCGCCAGAGGCTTGCCATGGCGTTCGAGATCGGCGCGCAGCCGGCCATACACCTTGCTGCAGGCTTCCGACCAGGGCAGGATCTCCAGGGTCTCGATGGTGGCCTCCGCCAGCGCCTGCAAGCGCGGTGCCGCCGGCAGCTTCTCCAGCCCGTAGCGGATCTCGGCCACCACAATCGCCGACAGGCAACAACGTTGCTCGCGCACCCAGGCATCCAGGCGTGGCGAGCGTCGCTTGAGGAAGGCGCTCACGGCATTGGTGTCCAGCATCAGCCTCTGTTGCCCCGCAACCATCAGGGGAAGTCCACTGGTTCGGCAGGGCTGGTGTCATGCAACCCCTCGAAAAGGGCGTCCAGTTCGGCGCGGAAGCCAGGGTCCTCCAGCAACGCATCCCTCAACTCCAGCAAGGCACTGGCCGATGGCCGCACCGGCGTGAGCACCACCGCTCCGCTTTCGGGATCGCGATGCACCTCCACCTCCGTTCCCTCGAAGCGGAACTCTGCAGGCAGGCGCACGGCCTGGCTGCGGCCGTTGCGGAACAGCTTGGCGCGCATCGACCCTGCGTGATGGATACCAAGTCTAGACCGAGGTGCCATCTTCACGCCGCCTCCCACACCGCTTCTTGGAAGCGGTGCAGCACCGTCTCCAGCTCTCCGCCAAAGAGCTTGTTCAACCGTGGCCAGCCCCCTCCCTCGCGGCGGAACAGCAGGGCGTCGTCGTCGAGGGCTTCCCGGTCGACGATCGTGATCGCCTTGGTCTGGTTGGCGATGCGCTGCAGCCATTGCCGTTGGGGCGTTGTCCAGGCCTTTGAGGCCAGGATGCGCTGCAGGGCTTTCTCCACCCGCTGCTCGTAGGGCACCAGCGGATCGCCCAGGGCCGCTTGGCGGATGTAGCCCATGATCGAGGCGGCCATGTCCTGGTTGGTGGTTTCGCGCCAGGCGGTGGCCAGGGTGGCTTCGCTGTAGCCGCGCTGATCGAGGGCCAGCTTCAGCTCCCGCAGGTCTTTGCGGGTGAGCTCCCAGGGGCGCTGCAGCACCGTGGTGAGGGCCGGCAACTCATTGCCGGGATCACGCACGAAGGCGGTGAAGCCCTCCAGGTAGTCCTCCGGGCGAGTGGCCTCTCCGTAACCCCGTTCGATCGAGCGCAGGTCGTCGTCGTGCTCCGACACGAACTGGGGCTGAGCAGGCCCCTGCCATTGCTCATCCAGCAGCTCGCCCAGGCCGTGGATTGAGCCCAGCCAGCGGCGCGCTTCAGCGATCGGCAGCTGCTGAAGCCGGCTGATGAACGCGGCCGGTTCCTCGCCGATGAGCAGCCGGAACCGCGCCTCGGCGTTCTCGCTCAGGTGCCGTTGCTTGCGCCGCAGTTTGGCGATCAACTGCTCCCGCACCAGCTCGCTCTCCTCCTCGCGGGTGCTCTCCAGTTCCTGGAGCAACTGACAGAAGCTGATCTTCGGGTTCGCCACCACAGGCTGCATCTGGGTGAAGTTCTGCAGAGCCTGGTAGATGCCTACGGCATCAAAGATGCGGAAGCTGTCCTTACCGATCGCTTCGCAGAGGCGGGTGGCACGGCCGATCATCTGGTCGTACAGGATGCGGCTGTTCATCCGCCGCAGGAACACGATGTTGCAGATGGCTGGCACATCCACGCCGGTGCTCAGCAGATCCACCGTGACGGCCACATTGGGGAAGGCTTCGTTCTTGTAGCGGCGGATCAGTTCCTTGGGCCTGTCGCTGGCGCCGGTGATCTTGGCCACCGCGTCATCGGCCACATCGCCGTAGTGCGCGCGGAACGCCTCCTTCAGCAGGACGACGACCAAGTCGGCATGGGCGTCCGTGGCACAGAAGATCAACGTTTTGCCTGGGGATAGGGGATCCAGCTCCGTTGCCAGAAAGTCACACACCACCCTATTGAAAGGTTCGGTGATCACCTGCCGATTGAAGGCTTCCACCGAGAAGCGCAGCTCATCAGGCGTGGTGAAGAGCTCGATTTGGGCCGTTTGTGGATCGAAGACTTTCACCTCTTCGCCTGCGTCCCAGACGATCCCATCACTGGAGAGCTCCGTGGAGATCAGGATCGGCGGTTCGTGGTCCACCAGGTAGCCATCCACCACCGCCTCGCGGTAGCTGTACACAAACACCGGCTGCCCAAAGATCTCCACGGTATGCAGAGCTGGTGTAGCCGTGAGGCCGATCTTTACGGCGTCGAACCGCTCCAGCACCCGCCGGTACTTCGACACGTAGTCGTTGAAATCACGGAACCGCAGTTCCCGATCGCTGAGCTCCCGATCCAGCAGATAGCCCCGGTGGCATTCGTCCACCACGATCAGGTCGTAGGTGTCCACCGTGGGTTTGTCTTCTTCGCTGCCGAGCAGCAGGCGCTGCACCATCGCCTGCACGGTGGCGATGTGCACCTTGGTGTCGGATTCCGCCTCGCGCTCATCCAGTTCCTTGATGCCGTAGATGTCGGCGAAGCTCTGCAGACTCTCCATCCGCGTTTCCTTGAAGGCATCGCCGGCTTGGGTGCCCAGTTCCGAGCGATCCACCAGAAACAGCACCCGCCGGAAGCGCCCGGTCTTGAGCAGCCGGTAGATCAGGGCGATGCAGGTTTTAGTTTTCCCCGTTCCGGTGGCCATCGCCAGCAGCAGTTCCCGCTGGCCTGCCGCGATCGCCGCCTCGGTGGCCTCGATCGCCCGGCGCTGATAGGGGCGCAGCGGAAAGCCGTAGCTGAAGGCTTCCCGGCGCAGCTGGGCATCGGCAGCGGCCACGTCCTGGCGGGCCAGCTCCTTGAGTCCTTCTGGGGAGTACCAGCCATCGAGGGGAACGGCCAGGTTCTCGCTGCGGCGCAAATCCCGAAACCAGATCCCGCTTTTCGTGCGCAGCTGCTGCAGAAACGGTCGGCCGTTACTGGAGAAGGCAAAGGGGATGCGGTACTCCCCTTCAGGTCCCCACTGTTGGGTGGGCTCCTCCATGGCGCTGCTGGGCTGGAAATCACGGCAGTAGCGCTGGGCCTGGGGCAGCACGCCCGCCACATCCTTGTTGGCCCGCTTGGCCTCCACCGCCGCGATGGCCGTGAGCCCCACAAACAGCACATAGTCGGCCGGTCCGCTGCTGGTGGGCCACTCGGCAATGGCGAGATTGCGGTTCTTCTGCGGCCGAGCCCCCGCTCCATACCGGAGCACTTGGGTATCTGCTTCCCATCCGGCGGCCCGCAGCTGCTCATCAATCAGCTGGCGAGTGGCGGCCTCATCCAGCTCGATCGCCGCCGCGGCTGTGCGAGCCGCCTGCCGCAAGCTAGAGGCCACGGCTGGCAGTTGCTGAGCGGCAGCGCTCTGAAGCTCCTGCAGCTGGGCAGCAAGGGCTGCCTTGTCGGCCTCCACCTGCTCGGCGAGTTGTTCCCATTGCTGTTGCTCGCCCAGGGCCTGCTGCAACTGGGCTTCGGCGGCGCTGAGCTGGGCGGCCATCGCGCTCTCGTTCGCTCGAAAGGCATCAAGAGCGTTCTGGAGGCGGGCTAGCTCCCGGCTGAGCTCTTCACCCTCATCGAGCGGTGGCTGGGGTGGCTGAAAAGGGCCGCTACGGAACTGCGGATCGCCGAAGGTGCGATGGAACCACACCCCCAACTGCCAGGCGATCTTGAGGGTGCTCAAGGCGCTGGCGTGGTCGCCCTGCAGTCCATGGGTGGCTGCGTTGCCGGTCTTGCGCAGGTCGTGGAAGAGGGCAGCCACCTCCCGTTCGATCAGCCCGTCGAGCTCCAGACGCCGGATCAGCGCCAGCTGGGATTCCTCGATGCTGGTGAACACCCCAAACCGGGAGGCAACTTGCTGGGCCAGCCGCTCACCCAGCTGTCGCAGCTTGATCAGGGTAGTGTTCGGATCCTCCGGGAAATACCTCTCTGCCAGCACCCCCAGGCGGAAGAGCTGCTCGTCGTAACTCTGGAGGTGGAGGAAGTTGGTGGTCACAACACCTCCACCCACTGACGGATCTTCTCGGCCATCAGGCGTCGCCGCTCCCCCAGGAAGGCGTCGTAGTCCAAAGGTTCGCCATCCAGCAGAGACGTGGGAAGGCAGTTCATCACGAGATTGGCCCTCAGCTCCTCTGGATCGGTGATGCCGCCGTAGCGTTTGGAGCCACCATTTACCTGCTCGCGAAGCTCAGCGAAGTAGACCTCGGGAGCCTTATCACCAATCGCAATGTTGATCTCACTCTGGGCCATCACGAAATTGGCAATCTGGTTGTAACTGCTCCTGGAAGCACCCGCACGCTGAAGAAACTTACGCGGAAACACATGATGCTTATCACCACGATTGAGGAGCAAGTCGCGCACGGTGATGCCAGCAGAAAGGAATCCACGATCACCAAGCCTTGCCTGGGCCGCCTGGTAGGCCACGAAATAGGGACTCGTCGAAGACGACGTGTCCATCAACTGGGGTAGCATCCCTGTCCAGAACGTCGAAGGCAGCTCGTTCTCGATCACGGCTTCCGCATAAGCCTTCAAACCCTGAGAATCAATCTGGCGGATGTCGAAGTCGAAAGCTGTTTCTGGGCTACCCGAATAGCGACCTCTGAGAATTGACATCGCGAACCAACGCCGCACCAGGCTCTCGATCTCGTGTGGCGGCAGATTCTCTCGCCGACCCCTCAAATAAAGGATGTAGGCAAAGTTGATTGCATTACGGCTACGAATCAAGTCACTGGTGACAAACCCCGCCGACTTCAGGATCATGGTGATCCGGTCGAAGTGGGTCTTGCTCATGAAGGCAAGAACTCCTTGCTTCAACTTGGCAAACGATTCCTCCGCAATGCTCTCTTCATATTGCTTGCTGGCGAAGTTCCTACCCGAAAGTAGGGCCACAAGATCCTGCAGTTTGCCTCGTCCGAACTCAGAGGTGAAAGCGACCCGCAACATATCGGTGTAGGTGGGGTCGTAGAGATCATCGTTGACGTCCTTCAGCCAGGCCATCTTCGGAAGAAACTCGGATCGGGCGAACTCCGGATCGTTCTTCTCGATCTGAGGATAAAAGTCTGGCGAGATCGCTAAATGACAGAAGTATTCGATAGCCTTGCGCAGAGTATTGCCGCCATAGGTCTCGTTGACGGCGATCTTCGACATGGCGAAATCGGCCTGGGAGAGCTCGGCTCCTGCCGAGTTCACACGGATGAAAATCTCGGTGACCGTCTCAATATCAAGATCCTCAGCCAGCTCAATGAGGCCAACCGAGTTATTCACGATTTTCAGGAGCCGCTGAAGAGCCTTGCCAACCTGATTTCGATCGATCGCAGGGTTTCTTGCAATGTAGGCGTCTGTCTGATCAAACAGATCCGCATCTGTCTGGAAAAGCTTCGAGACATCTGGAATCCAAAGCGGATTCTTGGCGATGGCAGGGTTGCTCACTTCAAAGCTTGGGTCGTCACCCTCTGCCAGCGGGTTAAAGGCAATGCGAATGCGAACGCGTTCGTAGTCCTTCGTGAACACCTCCATTCCCAACAGGGAGGCCATCAGCGCTGTCACCCTTTGTTGGCCGTCGATCAGGATGCGCTTGCCGGCAGATGTGGTTCCGTCCTTCAGCTTTACTGAGGGGTTTCTCCAGGCGATCAGGTAGCCCACCGGGAACCCCTGATAGAGAGAATCCAGTAGGTTTCGGACCTTGGTGGCTTCCCACACGAAGGGCCGCTGGATTTCAGGGATGGCAATTTCGCCGCTCTTCACCCAGGTGAGCAGCGTGTCGATCGGGTGTGGAGTGACGGAATAGCGCTGGGTGGCCAATTCTCATCCCTCCCCAAGCAACTGCCTCACAAGAGCGATCAGCTCCTTCTTGGTGAAACTCTCCAACGGCGGCGGCGATGGGGTGACGCCATGGTCTTCCAGAACCTTGGCCAAAGCTGTCTTCCGCAGCTTGGACGTGCCTTTGATTCCATGCTCCCTGCACAGCCGCTTGAGGCTGGCCACGGACAGCTTCAGGAGGCTCCCCTTGCCCAGCAGGGCTTTGGGGGTCTGATTCCCTGCAGCCTCGCGATCTTGAAGGGCCTGGAGAGAAGAAGCGGAGCGCTGCAGATGGTCCGCCACCCGGCGGTACACCCGGGCATCCGTACCCGCAAGTTCCCGGTGGCTCTGCTCTAGCAAATCGGCGATGGAAGGCCCTGCGCTCATGGCTGCCCAACGATCTGGCTTGACGGATTGCCCCCCTCAGCCGCATCGGCTGCCAGCGCAGCGGCCTTGGCTTTCACCGAGCGCCAGCGGGTCGCCTGTTCAATCAAGCGGCGGAACATCTCCACGAGCCAATAGCCGCTTTGTCGCTCACTCTCGTCGATCAGCCCCACCATCGCATCGCCCGTTTCCTCCAGTTCGCGGATCACGGTGCCGAGCTTGGCGTTGAGTGCATGGAGCCTCGCCTTGGCCCGTGCCTCATCGGCCAGATCAGCCTCCAACTCCAGCAGCTCCCGCTGCAGCTCGGTGATCACCACCCCCCGCCGGTCGCTTTGGGCCTTGAGCACGCCCCGGGAGCGGTTGGCGGACACCAACGCAGCACGGCATTCCTGGTACGTCTCTTCGAGAGCCTCAGGGTCTGGGGTCGCCGGGAACTCAGTAGCCGAGCGGAGGGCCATCGGGAATCGAGCAGGTGCTTCCAGGATTACCGATTCGAGGCTGTTCTGCAGTAGTTCTACCCATGGGGACATTGCTGCCCCAGCCTTCTCCGAGCAGCCGGGGATACCAACAGGGAGCTCAGGTCCAAAAGCCAGAGCACCTGAGGCGCTTGGTCCACTCGGTCGCTCCCTGCAGGGCGGCGAACTGCGATCCCTCGCGGCCGAAGGGGCGATCGCGGCCGAGTCTGGCCTGGCGGACTGGCTGGAGGCACTCGGCATGGCGCCGGCCGAGTTCTACGGCGTTCGCGGCGCCGGCTTCACCGCCCTGCGGCGCGAGATCGGCTGGCTCGGCGGTGAGCCCCACGAAGAGGAGGAGCGGCTCACGCGCGCCATCGGCGCCGACCTGCTCCACCTCGATGATCCCGAGCGGCTGCGCGCCACCGCCGGCGCCCTCGCCGCCCCCACACCCCCTGATCCGGAAGGACTCGGCGAACGCGAGCGGCGCCAGTGGCTCATGCTCACCGCCCAGCTGTTCGGCACCGGCAAGCGCTGGCGGCTCCTGCCCGATGCCCTCGCCCTGCTCTGGCAGGCATCCGACTGGCGCGATGAACTGCGCCCGCTG
Source organism: Cyanobium sp. CACIAM 14 (assembly GCA_000708525.1). Taxonomy (GTDB): domain Bacteria; phylum Cyanobacteriota; class Cyanobacteriia; order PCC-6307; family Cyanobiaceae; genus Cyanobium. The sequence goes on along the minus strand of JMRP01000051.1, from coordinate 2,930 downwards.
CTGGACCTGCTGGCCGAGCGCACCGATCGCCGCTTGCACCCCCTGCCCTGGGCGCTGCCGGTGCCGCTGCGGGTGCATGGCCGCTACAGCCGCGCCGAGATCGAAGCGGCCTTTGGGATCCTGCACGACGACGCCCCCTGGATCCACCGCGAGGGCGTGCTCTGGCACGAACCCAGCCGGACCGATCTGCTGTTCGTGACCCTCAACAAGAGCGAGTCGCTCTTCTCTCCCACCACCCGCTACCGCGACCTGGCCCTCGGACCCTCCCTGTTCCACTGGGAGAGCCAGAGCACCACCACCGCCGCCTCCCCCACCGGGCAGCGGTATGTCCACCACGAGGCGCGGGGGTCGCGGGTGCTGCTGTTCGTGCGGGAGCATCGGCGCGAGGGGGGCCGGGCCGGGGGTGTCACCGAGCCGTTCCGGTGTCTCGGCTTTGCGCGCTACGACGGCCACGAGGGGGAGCGGCCGATGGCGATCCGCTGGCGGCTGGAGCGGGAGATCCCGGCGGCGTGGATGGCCTCCATGGCGTTGGCGGTGTGAGGGGGCGGTCATCACCGACGCCAGGGCTAAACCGGATCACTTTCGGAACGGTGACTCATCGATTGCCTGATGAATCTTCCTGTCGCTCCAGGCAATTCAGGGCATCCCTGGCAGAAACGATCGGAATCCCCAGATGTCCGCCGAGGACCAGCAGATCGTCATCGCCGGAGACGATGAGATCGGCATTCCCACCAACGGCTGCAGCCAGGACCTGATCATCGGCGGGGTCCCTGCTCACAGGGCCTCCCAGATCGGCTGGTACCACGCATTCGACCAGAGCGGCATAACCATCGAAGAGGTCGGTAAGGCTCACGCCATGCTTCTGAAGCGACTGCTGGAACTTTGGCCTCCGCAGGACCCCTTCCAATTCAGAAAGAAGAGGCAAAGAGCTGATCAACTGAACCCTTCCAGAGATGGCGGAATCAATGAGCTCTCCAGGAGCTCCTCTCCAGATCAGACCGGAGAGGGCCGTGTTTGTGTCAAGAACCAGCCGCAAGTTGCTTCCCCTCGCGGTAGGCACGGATCTCCTCGTTGATCTCCTGCCGTGTCATGACTTCTGGTGGCTGGGCGGCAAGAGCGTCCCGAGTCATCTGCAAGCGGGCAATGCGGTCAGCAGCCAGCTTGTTCCGTAAGAGGCTCTCGATGACATCCGGGGCCAGAAGACCGGCACTTCTTGCCTCCTCCGCAAGCCCATCGGGAAGGGTGATTTCGATCGTGGTCACGGATGCACCCACCCATGAATCAGACCCAGGCTAACCGGCTCCCATGCCCCATGACATGCCTGCTTAGGCGTCCAACACGCCCTCCGCCGCCCCCAGCTACTGGCCGAACTGCGGTCCCTCTCGGCCGAGAACGTGATCGGCCCCGCCTCCGGCCTGGCCGACTGGCTCGACGCGCTGGCCATGGAGCCGGCCGAGTTCTACGGCGTGCGCGGCGCCGGCTACACCGTCCTGCGGCGCGAGCTCGGATGGCTCGACGGTGAGCCCCACCCGGAAGAGGAGCGGCTCACGCGCGCCATCGGCGCCGGTCTGCTCCACCTCGACGATCCCGAGCGCCTGCGCTGGCTCACCGCCGCCCTCGCCGCTCCCGCGCCGCCCGATCCCGGCGCCCTGGGCGAGCGGGAGCTGCGCCAGTGGCGCATGCTCGCCGTGCAGCTGTTCGGCACCGGCAAGCGCTGGCGGCCGCTGGGCGAGGGGCTGGCCCTGCTCTGGGCCGCGGACGCCTGGCGGGCGGAGCTGATCCAGCTGCTGGAGCTGCTGGCCGGGCGCTGCGAGCGCCGCTTGCACCCCCTGCCCTGGGCGCTGCCGGTGCCGCTGCGGGTGCATGGCCGCTACAGCCGCGCCGAGATCGAAGCGGCCTTTGGGATCCTGCACGACGACGCCCCCTGGATCCACCGCGAGGGCGTGCTCTGGCACGAACCCAGCCGGACCGATCTGCTGTTCGTGACCCTCAACAAGAGCGAGTCGCTCTTCTCTCCCACCACCCGCTACCGCGACCTGGCCCTCGGACCCTCCCTGTTCCACTGGGAGAGCCAGAGCACCACCACCGCGGCCTCCCCCACCGGGCAGCGGTATGTCCACCACGAGGCGCGGGGGTCGCGGGTGCTGCTGTTCGTGCGGGAGCATCGGCGCGAGGGGGGCCGGGCCGGGGGTGTCACCGAGCCGTTCCGGTGTCTCGGCTTTGCGCGCTACGACGGCCACGAGGGGGAGCGGCCGATGGCGATCCGCTGGCGGCTGGAGCGGGAGATCCCGGCGGCGTGGATGGCCTCCATGGCGTTGGCGGTTTAGCGTTCGGGCCATGGCCCTCCATGAGCGGATCAGCATCGATCCCGCCGTACGTTTCGGCAAGCCGTGTGTTCGCGGTACCCGTCTCACCGTGGGGGATGTGCTCGGCTGTCTGGCCAGCGGCATGACCGAGGCCGAACTCCTGCAGGATTTCCCTCAGCTCACCCACGACGACGTGCTGGCCTGTCTGGCCTATGCCGCAGACCGTGAACGCCTTCTGATCAGCCTGACGACGGCTGCGTGAGCGTCCGGTTGCTGCTGGATGAGAACCTGTCGGAGCGCCTGCTGCCTCTTCTCTCGGATCGGTTTCCCGGTACCAGGCATGTGCGGCTCCTGGGGCTTGGTGGAGCTGATGATCTGACGATCTGGGACGTTGCCCGACGAGAGGATGAACTGCTGGTGACCAAGGACGAGGATTTTCTGCGCCTCAGCGTGAGCCTCGGTTTTCCACCCAAGGTGATCTGCCTGGCCATCGGTAACGCCGGCAACGCTGCAACAGCGGCCCTCCTTTTAACCATGCCGACGCCATCGAGGCTTTCTCTTCCCATCCGGAGGCGGGCTTTCTGCTGCTCAGCCCCGGTGCCCGGCCATGAAAGACAGCGAGAG
>JMRP01000050.1 GCA_000708525.1 Cyanobium sp. CACIAM 14 | reverse complement strand
TGCAAACTCCTAACCGACACGCCTGACGACGCCTCAGCCCATGCCGCAGGTTCGTAATTTTTGATACGCGTTCTCGCGTCGTTTGCTCAGCCTCCCTCCCCTTGGGGTCCATAGGGTCCGGGCATTCGCTCCTTATCCCGATGAACGACCGCAGGGTCCCTGTCCGTGCGTTGTTGGGTGCCACTCTCGCTGCGGGCACCATCACCGCGGCGGCCGTCGGTGCCGCCGCGCTTTCCCCGGGTCGTTCCAGCACGCAGGACCCCCGGATGGCCCAGGCCGGCACCACGATCGGTGTCTACTCGGGCCGCCACTACAACACCGACAAGGAGCTCTACGCCCGCTTCACCGCCAGCACGGGCATCAAGGTGCAGCTGCTGGAGGGCAAGGATGATGCCCTGATCGAGCGGCTGCGCAGCGAAGGCAAGGCCAGCCCCGCCGATGTGCTGGTGCTGGTGGATGCGGCCCGCCTCGACAAGGCTGCCAATCTGGGGCTGTTCCAGCCGGTACGGTCCACCACGCTGCTGCGGGATGTACCGGGCCACCTGCGCGATCCCCAGGGGCGCTGGTTCGCCCTCACCCGTCGCGTGCGGGCGGTGGTGGTGAACCCGAAGCTTGTGAATCCCGCCTCCATCCGCACCTATGCGGACCTGGCCAGGCCCGAGCTGAAGGGCAAGCTCTGCCTGCGCAACAGCCGCAGCGTCTACAACCAGTCGCTCGTGGCCGACCAGCTGATTCTGCGAGGCGAGCCGGCCACGCGCCAATGGGTGAAAGGCATGATCGCCAACGTGAGCCAGCCCTTCTTCACCTCCGACATCCCCCTGGCGCGGGCCGTGGCCCGGGGCACGTGCGGCGCGGGTGTGGTCAACACCTACTACGTGGCACGCATGCTTGCTGGCGAGAGCGGCGCCACCGACAAGGCCCTGGCGGCGAATCTGCGCATGGTGTTTCCCAGGCCAGCCCACGTGAACATCAGCGGCGCCGGCGTGACCCTTCACTCCCGCAACCCGGCGGCCGCCACGCGGCTGATCGAATTCCTGGCCTCCCCCGGCGGCGGCCGGGGCTATGCCGAAGCCAACAACGAGTACCCGCTCAGGGGCTACGGCGACAATCCCGTGCTGAAGCGGTTCGGGACGTTCCAGGACGACGGCGTCTCGGCCCAGCAGATGGGCGCCAGGAACAAGGCTGCCGTGCAGCTGATGCAGGCCAACGGTTGGTCATGACCCAGGCTCCGCGCCGAGCCCTGCTGGGCCTGCCCGTGCTGGGAATCTGCGCGCTGGCCCTCCTGCCGCTGATCGGCCTGGGCCTGTTCGCCTTCGCCGGCCAGGGCGGTGGGCTGGCAGGACTCGGCGCCGCCGGCGGCAACGAGGTGGGGCACACCCTGTGGCTGGTGCTGGGGGTGGGTCTGGCCGGGGCCGCCCTGGGCACCGCCAATGGGTGGCTCACCGCCTGCTGCCACTTCCCGGGTCGCCGCTGGCTGCGCATCGCCCAACTGCTGCCCCTGGCGACACCGGCCTACCTGACCGCCGCCACCCTCATCGACCTGGGCAGCCGCCTGGGCCAGCGCGTCTACGGCAGCGGCTGGGCCATCACCGTCCTCACCCTCGGCACCTACAGCTACGTGTTTCTGCTTTCCACCGAGAGCTTCTCGGTGGAGGGCCGGCGCCAGCTGGAGGCCTGCCGCAGCCTGGGGGTGGGGCCCTGGGGCAGCTTTCAGCGGGTCGCCCTGCCGATGGCGATGCCGGCGATCGGAGCCGGGATCGCCCTGAGCGGCATGGAGGTGGTCAACGAGCTGGGGGCGGTGGAGCTGCTCGGCGTGCCCACCCTCTCGGGTGGCATCCTGCAGCGCTGGCAGAACGACGGCGATCCCCAGGGGGCCGTGGCCCTGGCCCTGGTGGCGCTGGCGATCGTCAGCCTGCTGGTGGCGGCGGAACGTCAGCTGCGCCGCCGCAGCCGCCGCTGGAACCTGGCCAACGGCGGCAATGCGGCTCCGGCCTGGACCCTGAGGGGCTGGCGGTCGCTGATCGCCCAGCTGCTCACCCTGCTGCCCCCCCTGGCCACCCTCGGCCTGCCGCTCCTCTGGGCCGCCCTCAGCTGGGACCAGCTGCAGGCGGAATCGATGGCGGAGCTCACGGCCCTCAGCCTGCGCAGCCTCGCTCTGGCCCTGCTGGCCTCGATCATCACCGTGGTGGCGGCCGTCCTGCTGGCGGTGGCCCGCCGCTGGATCTCCCAGCCCCTGATGGGCCGGCTCACCTTCCTGGCCGGGATGGGCTACGCCGTGCCCGGCACCGTGCTGGCCCTGGCCCTGATGCTGATCGGCGGCCCCCTGCAGCTCAGCCCCCTGCTGCTGCTGGTGTGGGGCTACGGCGACCGCTTCCTGGCCGTCTCCAAACAGGGGCTCGACGCCGCCTTCGAGCACATCCCCCCAAGCCTCGATGAATCCGCCACGAGCCTGGGCTGCGGCTGGCTCGCCGTTCTGCGCCGCATCCATCTGCCGCTGCTGCGGGGCCCGCTGCTGGTGGGAGCGCTGCTGGTGTTCGTGGATGTGGTCAAGGAGCTGCCCCTCACCTTCGCCCTGCGCCCGTTCGATTTCGACACCCTCTCGGTGCGGGTGTTCCAGTACGCCAGTGACGAGCGGGTGGGGGCGGCCCTGATTCCTGCCCTGCTGATCCTTGGCCTGGGGCTGGCGGCCTCCCTGGCGCTGGTGCCCAGCCTGGAACGCCGGGGGGGAGGCTGAGCCGCCTGCGGCCTGCTGAATCGCGTCGGTCCTTCAGTCCCGGCCGCAGCGGCACTGGCCGCCCCGCCACTTCGAGCACTTCTTCTTCCTGCATCCCTTCTTCTTGCTCGCCCGCAGCGGGGCGGAAGAGCCGCCGCGCTCGCGGGCAGCGGCGGAATCGTCTGGGAGACCTGGCGGCTGGAGCATCGGAGGCAGAGGGTGGGCTTACGCCTTTCCCGATCGACACTACGGAGCGCCGGAGCAGGCACCGCGGCAGCGGTCACCGCCGGCGGTGCCTTTGGTCACCTGTTGGCGTCGCCGGTGGGGGAGGCCCCCCAGGGGGAGGACGGCCGAGAGGGCCCGGCTGCCGATTCAGAAGAAGAACTTGATGCCGGCTTCGATGCCGTTCTGATCGATCGCGTACCCGGTTCCCGTCGCGGTGTCCTTGTTGCGGGCCAGATAGAGGTAGCGCCAGGAGAGATCGAGCTGGGTGGAATTGCCGATGGCGTAGCCGAGGCCCAGCTGGGCATTGCCCGACAGTCCAGGGTTGCCGGAGGGGCTGAAGCCACCCACATCCCCCCGGGCGAAGAGCCTCAGCCTGGGTGCCAGGAACACCTGACCCTGCATCCCCACCAGGGGCTGGACCAGCGGTGTGCCGGCGCTCCGGTTCACGGAAACGAACTCGAATGGGCCGAACCCATAGGAGGCGTCGATGGCGACGCCGACATCGAGGATCCGGATGCCGGCATAGGGGATCACGGTGAGATCCCCGGCTCGGCCAACGGCGCGCTCACGCTTGCCGAGGCGATAGCGGAGGGCGATGTCGTAGATCCCCTGGGTGGTCGCCAGGTCGGCCTTCAGGATGCCGGGAAAGCCGGGCCCATCCGCCAGCAGACCGCGGGCGGGCGAGAACCGCCTGGACTGCTGGGCGCCGAGCCCCACATAGCTGAGATCGGTGAGCAGGCCGAGGCGCTTGTATTCGACGCTGCCGCGCAGGTAGAAAACGTCGGTGAGGTGCTGGAGCACCGCACCGAGCCCCACATCCGTGGTGGCACTGAAACCCCGCACGGTCGCGGTGTTCGTGACCCGCAGGGGGGCGAACCCATAGAGCTCCAGGGTGCCGGCCCAGGGCCGCTCCTGCCTGGGGTTTTCCGCCGTTGGGGGTTGTTCAGGGGTGCCGGCGGCCGGAGGAGGGGCCTCGGCCAGGCGGTCCTCGGCAGCGGGACGCTCCACGGCCGTGCCCCCCGTCGTGGCCTCGGCAGCCGCCGGCGATTCGGCCGCCACCCCAGGCAGGACACTCCAACCCAGCAGTGTGCCCGCCAGAGCGGCGACGAGAGGCGCGCTGGGCTGGGGGATGCAGGGTGATGTCATCCGAAGCGGTCTGGGGAGAAAGGATCCGGGCGCATTATCACCGCCACTTCCTCATCGCAAACAACCGATTGAGGGATCGCAAGCAGCGCGTGAGGGAGCGAATCCTGACGTTGATTCCACCGTTCCGCGACTGGGGAGCACCGCCGGGACGCGTCCGGCTGTGACGCTCCCGATCCTTGGAGCGGCAACCTCAGGCTGGGCCGGGGCGATGAAGAAACGTGCGAATCGCCCGATTCCTGAAGGGGGCCGGCCGAGGACTGCTCATACGTTGAGCAGGAGGATCGCCGTGCTGCCCCTTGGCCTTCGACATCCAGGCCGGCACAGCCCTGCGAACCGCTGCTGGATCGCTCGAGACCCCTGAGCGAGGGGCTGTCCTGCTCCTGATCGGACTCCTGCTGGGGCTGGTGATCCTGGGCTGCCCCGGCCCGGTGGCGGCTGCCGGCGACCCCTGCCCGCCTGGCATGGCCTTCATTCCCGGAGGAAGGTTCCGGCTGGGTGCGGCCGCCCGTCTGCCGGAGGAAGGTCCCGCGGAGTCGGTACGCCTCAGCCCCTTCTGCCTGGCCACCCATGAGGTGACCAACCGGGAGTTCGCCGCCTTCGTGGCCGCCACCGGCTACCGCACCGTGGCGGAACGCCCCCTTCCCGCCGAGCAGTTCCCGGACCTGGACGACGCCGAACGCCGACCGGGCTCGGTGGTGTTCCACGCCCTCCCGCAGGCCGGCCCCCATGCAGGCGGCACGCTGGCGGACGTCAGCTGGTGGCGCTGGGCCCCCGGCGCCGACTGGCGCCATCCGGAGGGCCCGGGCAGCTCCATCACCGAGCGCCTCGACCACCCCGTGGTGCAGGTGGCCTTCGAGGATGCCGCCGCCTACGCCGCCTGGGCCGGGGCCGCCCTGCCGAGCGAGGCCCAGTGGGAGTACGCCGCCCGCGGCGGCCTGCAGGATCAGGCGTTCAGCTGGGGGGACACCTGGGATCCCCGGCGGGCGAACACCTGGCAGGGGGAGTTCCCGGTCCGCGACACCGCCGAGGACGGCTTCGCCGGCACCGCACCGGTGGGCTCCTATCCCGCCAACGGCTACGGCCTGCGCGACATGACCGGCAACGTCTGGGAGTGGACGGCTGACTGGTATGCACCCGGCCATGCCGCCCTGCCCGATCGCCGCGACCCGGTGGCCGCCGATGCCGGCGACTCCTTCGATCCCCGCGATCCGGGGGTGGCGAAGCACGTGATCAAGGGCGGTTCCTTCCTCTGCTCGCCCAGCTACTGCAGCCGCTACCGCCCGGCGGCCCGCGAGGCCCAGAGCCCCGACACCGGCACCCCCCACATCGGCTTCCGCCTGATGGCCCCTCTCACCGGCACCTCCTCCACCCATGGCTGAATTCCGAATCGCCGCCCTGATCACGCGCCTGCGCGGCCTCCGCTTCGGCTGGGGCCGGCGGATGGCCGCTCTCGGACTTGTGCTGCTGCTGGTGGGCTGGCAGAGCGGCTGGGCCCCGGTCGCCGCTCAGCAACTGATGCGGGGGGTGATGGGCAGCCCAGGCGCCACGGCCACCATCTCGGGCCGCCAGCTGCCGGCCCCGGCGCCTCCGTTCGGCGGCGTGATCCGTGACGACGCCCTCAGCTCGAAACCCTGGTGGGCGCCACGCACGGTGCCCCCGACCCAGGCCCCCAACGTGCTGCTGATCATGACCGACGATGCCGGCTTCGGTGTGCCGAGCACCTTCGGCGGCGTGATCCCCACGCCCACCATGGATCGGATCGCCCGGGAGGGGCTGCGTTACAACCGCATGTTCTCCACGGCGCTGTGCTCGCCGACGCGGGCGGCGCTGATCACCGGGCGAAACCACCACACGGCCGGATTCGGGGTCATTGCAGAACAGTCCACCGGCTTCCCGGGGTACAACAGCATCATCGAGAAGGACAAGGCCACGATCGGCCGCGTGCTTCTGGAGAACGGCTACGCCACCTCCTGGTTCGGCAAGGACCACAACACGCCGGCGTTCCAGGCCAGCCAGGCCGGCCCGTTCGACCAATGGCCCACCGGCATGGGCTTCGAATACTTCTATGGCTTCGTGGGAGGCGATGCCAACCAGTGGCAGCCCAACCTGTTCCGCAACACCACGCAGATCTACCCGTTCAAGGGCAAGGAGGGAAACTGGAACCTGATCACGGCGATGGCCGATGAGGCGATCGACTGGATGACGCGGATCCATCAGACCGATCCCTCCAAGCCGATCTTCCTCCACTACGTGCCCGGTGCGAGCCACGCTCCCCACCACCCCACCAAGGAATGGGTGGATCGGATCCACGCGATGCACCTCTTCGACGATGGCTACGAGAAGCTGCGCGAGCGCATCTTCGCGAACCAGAAGCGACTGGGTGTGATCCCCGCCGACGCCAAGCTGACACCCTGGCCCAGTGACATCCTGACGCCCTGGGATCAGCTCAGCCCGGAGGCGAAGAAGCTGTTCATCCGCCAGGTGGAGGTGTTCGCCGCCTACGTGGCCTACAACGACCATGAGATCGGCCGCGTCATCCAGCATTTCAAGGATCTGGGCAAGTTGGACAACACCCTGATCCTCTACATCAACGGCGACAACGGCACCAGCGCCGAGGGAGGCCCGCTCGGAACCCCCAACGAGGTGGCTTTCTTCAACGGACTGAACAAGCTGCCCGTTGACGTGCAGATGAAGTGGTACGACGTCTGGGGCACGGAGCAGACCTACAACCACATGTCGGCTGGCTGGTCCTGGGCTTTCGACACCCCGTTCGACTGGTTCAAGCAGAACGCCTCCCGGCTGGGGGGCATCAACCAGAACATGGTGGTCTCCTGGCCGGCGCGGATCAAGGACAAAGGCGGCCTTCGCGAGCAGTTCGTGCACGTGATCGATGTGATGCCCACGATCCTCGAGATCGCCGGCATCCGCGCTCCGGAGGTGGTGGATGGCATCCCACAGGCACCGATCGAGGGCACCAGCTTCGCCTACACCTTCGATTCGAAGAACGCCAAAGCCCCTTCGCGCCACTCCACCCAGTACTTCGAGATGATGGGCCAGTGGGCGCTCTACAAGGACGGCTGGGTGCTCAGCACCAAGGTGAACCGTGCCCCCTGGGAAGCCTTCGGACCGGCCAATCCCGATCCGCTCAACAACCAGGTGTTCCAGCTCTACGACCTCAAGCAGGGTTTCACCCAGGCCGAGGATCTCGCCGCCAGGTATCCGCAGAAGGTGCAGGAGCTGAAGCAGGCCTTCATCGACGAGGCCCGCAGGCACCAGGTGTTTCCGCTCGATGCCTCGGTGGCCGCCCGCATCGTGGCGCCGCGCCCCAACATCACCGCCGGCCGCAGTGAATTCGTCTACACCCGGCCGATGACGGGCCTGCCCCAGGGGGACTCCCCCCTGCTGCTCAACACCTCCTACACGGTCACGGCGGACATCGACGTTCCGCCGAACGGAGCGGAAGGCATGCTGCTCACCTCCGGCGGCCGCTTCGGGGGCTATGGCTTCTACCTGCTCAAGGGCAAGCCGGTGTTCCTCTGGAACCTGGTGGATCTGGAACGCCTCAGGTGGGAAGGGCCCGAAGCCCTCAGCCCCGGTCGGCACACTGTCAGCTTCGACTTCAGGTACGACGGTCTGGGAGCCGGGACCCTGGCCTTCAACAACTTCTCCGGCGTCGGTCGCCCCGGTGTGGGCTCCCTCAAGGTGGACGGCAAGGTCGTGGCCACCAAATCCATGCCCAAGACCCTGCCGATGATCCTGCAGTGGGATGAGAGCTTCGACATCGGCTCCGACACCCTCACCGGGGTGAATGACGCCGACTACCGCCCGCCCTTCGCCTTCACCGGCCAGCTCAACAGGCTCACCGTGAAGCTCGAGCGTCCGCAGCTCAGTCCCGAAGACATCCGCAAGCTCGAGGCCGCGCAGCGCAACAACAAGATGAGCGAATAACGCGACGGTTCAGGCCTCCCGGCGTTGTCGGAAGAGCGTTATCGCAGGCGGGCAACGGTGTCGTCTGCGGACAACGTGTTGACACATGCGCCGTGTTCTCAAGACCCCTGAGGAACCTCCGCTGGCGGGCGACTGGGCCACGAAGCGAGCCTGCGTGCATGGAACAGTTGGACGTCGCCGATCTGCTGCACCGGGATGGATGCATCCTGATTGCAGATTCATTACGGCAGAAGGAATCGCCTGGGATGGAAGGCCACGATGTTGGTCACCGACCCTCCCAAGCGCCACTCTGCAGGGGTCAGCCTGTGTCTCTGAAAGGATGACCGAAGCAAGCGCAGCGTCGCTCCAGGAGCGGCTTCAGCAACTCCATACGACTGGAGATGGCCTCAGTGGCGCGGAGGCCGCCCAGCGTCTCGAGCGAACGGGCCCGAACACCCTTCCGGAGAAGAAGCGCAGCAAGCTGGCGATGCTGCTGTCCTATCTCTGGGGTCCGATGCCCTGGATGATCGAGGCGGCCATCCTCCTGTGCGCGATCGTAGGTGATTGGGTGGATTTCGCGATCATCCTGGGATTGCTCGTCGGCAACACCGTCATCGCCTATGTCGAGGAGTCCTCGGCCGGCGACGCCGTGGCGGCCCTGAAGGCGAAGCTGGCCCTGGAGGCGCTGGTGAAGCGGGACGGCCAGTGGCAGAAGCTCCCCGCCAGGGAGCTGGTGCCCGGTGATCGCGTCCGCATCGCCATCGGCGCCGTGGTCCCGGCCGACATGGCGGTGCTCACCGACGACCCGCTCCAGGTGGATCAGGCGTCCCTCACCGGCGAATCGCTGGCGGTGAAGCGCAGCAAGGGAGATCTGCTCTATTCGGGTTCGGTGCTCAAGCAGGGTCGTGCCGAAGGCGTCGTCACCGCCACAGGGGCCCATACCTTCTTCGGCAAGACGGCGAAGCTGGTGGGCGAGGCCGGAAGCAACGACCACCTCCAGGAGGCGGTGGTGAAGCTCTCCGACTATCTGATCGTCATCAACATGGTGCTTGTGAGCATCATTCTGGTGGTGCGGATTCACCTCGGCGACAATGTGCTGCGGGTGATCAAGTACTGCCTGGTGCTCACCGTCGCCTCGATCCCGCTGGCGACCCCCACCGTGCTGGCCGTCACCTTGGCGATCGGCGCCCAGGCCCTGGCTCGCAAGGGAGCCCTGGTGACCCGTCTCTCGGCCATCGATGAACTGGCCAGTGTGGACATGCTCTGCTCCGACAAGACGGGCACCCTCACCCTCAACCAGCTCAGTCTCGGCGCCCCCTTCACCCTGCCGGGGATCAGCGCCGATCAGCTGCTGCTGGGAGCGGCCCTGGCCAGCGAACAGCAGGATGGCGATGCCATCGACCAGACGGTGCTGAAGGGCATCCAGGATCCCTCCACCCTGAAGGCCTTCCGGAGGGATCATTTCACTCCGTTCGATCCGGTCGGCAAGCGCACGGAGGTTCAGCTCACCGATCCCTCCGGCCGGAAGATCCGCTACAGCAAGGGGGCCCCGCAGGCGATCCTGGCCCTGATCAAGGATCAGAGCGCCATCGCCAGGCCGGTGGAGGACCAGATCCAGACCCTGGCAGGCCGTGGGTTCCGCGCCCTCGGTGTGGCCCGCTCCGTGGGCGATGCCTCCTGGGAGATGCTGGGCATCCTGTCACTTTCCGACCCGCCCCGACCCGACTCCAAAGCCACACTCGCCGCCGCGGCGCAACTGGGTGTGCCGGTGAAGATGGTGACAGGGGATCAGGTGCTGATCGCCCGGGAGATGTGCCGCGAGCTGGGTCTGCACGACAACGTGCTGGACGCCGTGATCTTCCGCCAGACCCCGGCCACCCAGCTGGGCCAGCTGGCCCGGCAGATCGAGCAGGCCGACGGCTTCGCCCAGGTGTTTCCCGAAGACAAGTTCCACATCGTCCAGACGCTGCAGACGCACGATTTCGTGGTGGCCATGACCGGCGATGGGGTCAACGACGCGCCGGCCCTCAAGGAGGCGAACTGCGGCATCGCCGTCTCCGGGGCCACCGATGCCGCCCGCGCCGCCGCCGACATCGTTCTGCTGACACCCGGCCTTTCAGTGATCATCGATGCCATCCGCCTGAGCCGCAAGATCTTCCTTCGCATGGACAGCTACTGCTTCTACCGGGTGGTGGAGACCGTCCGCATCCTGATCTTCACGACGCTGGCGATTCTCTGGTTCAGCAACTATCCGGTGACCGTGATCATGCTGGTGATCCTGGCCCTGATCAATGACGGCTCGATGGTGACGATCGCCTACGACAACACCCTGACGCCACCGAAGCCGCTGACCTGGAACATGCCGCGGCTGCTGATCATGTCCAGTGTCATCGGCGTGGTGGGCGTGGTCGAAACGATGCTGCTCTACGACTTCGCCGCCAACTGGCTGGCCATGCCCCTCGATCGGGTGCAGACGCTGATCTATCTGCAGCTGGCCATCGGTGGGATGCTCACCATCTACTGCACCCGGGTGCGAGGCCCTTTCTGGTCAATCCGCCCGGCGGCGAAGATGCTCTGGGCCACCGGCGCCTCAGTGGCGCTCTCCACCCTGATGGGCACCTACGGCTGGCTGATGAGCCCCGTGGGCTGGAGCTGGACCGCCGCCAGCTGGGGCTATGCCTTTCTCTGGTTCCTGATCTTCGATGCGGTGAAGCTGCTGCTCTACCGACTGATGGATCCGGACCGTTCGGTGCTGATGGGCCGCACCCGCCGGATCCTGTCCATGCCCCTGAAGGCCAGCCTCTGAGCCTGCTTGCAGGACCACGCCTTCTCCACGGTTCTTCTTCCCCCAGGCCCTTTCCCATGCATCCGAACGACATCGTCAAGCAGGCGCACCACATCAGCGAGCCCTTCCGGATCACCGACGGGGCGGGATTCCAGCTGAAGTCGGTGGACCCCGGCTGCACCCTGCACTTCGATTCCGGCGACAAACCGGAGGCGAAACAGGCCCTGGCCGATGGAGTGGCGATGCTCTCCGCCCTTCAGGACAAGCTCTACGCCCAGGACCGCTGGGCCCTGCTGCTGGTCTTCCAGGCGATCGACGCGGCCGGCAAGGACGGCACCATCAAGCATGTGATGAGCGGCGTGAATCCTCAGGGATGCCAGGTGAGCTCCTTCAAGATGCCCTCCGCGGTGGATCTCAACCACGATTACCTCTGGCGCTGCAACAATGCCCTGCCGGAGCGCGGCCGCATCGGCATCTTCAACCGCAGCTACTACGAGGAGACCCTGGTGGTGCGGGTGCACCCCGAACTGCTGCAACGGCAAACGATCCCGCCGGAGCTGGTGGGCAAGGAGATCTGGAAGGAGCGCTTCGCCGACATCCGCCATTACGAGGACTATCTCGGCCGCAACGGCATCGTGGTGCGCAAGTTCTTCCTGCACCTGTCCAAGGGGGAGCAGAAGCGGCGCTTCCTGGAGCGTCTCGACACCCCGGAGAAGAACTGGAAGTTCTCCGCCAACGACATCAAGGAGCGCGCCTACTGGGACGACTACATGCAGGCCTACGAGGAGATGATCCAGCACACCTCCACCCCGCAGGCTCCCTGGTACGTGGTTCCGGCCGACAACAAGTGGTTCACCCGTCTCGTGGTGGCCGCTGCGGTGATCGACACGCTCGATGGACTGGATCTCCACTACCCGGAGGTCAGCGCCGATGCCCGCTCCCAGCTGGAGGCGGCCAGGCGACAACTGGAGGCGGAGTGAGCTCTCCCGGGTGGCCTCAACGCTCGCGCCGGATCACCGCCGTGAGCCCGAAGCCACCGGCCAGCACGGTAAGGAAGGTGATCCAGGTGGCGGGAGATCCGGTTCGGACCGTGTCGATCAGCAGGGCCAGGAACAGGGCGGCATTGATCGCCACCGCCAGCAGCAGCGGCCAGGCGCGAGCGCCCGTCCTTCCCCGCACGCGCAGATGGGCGGCACTGACGGCTGCGTAGACGATCAGGAACGCCAGGCTGGTCATCTGACCCACGGCATCGAGCGGGAAGAACAGCACCAGCAGGATCACCACCGCGGCCGAGACGGGCAGGGCCACGCTGCTGCCGCTGAGCCAGGGACGGGCCAGCGGTGCCGGCAGCTGCCGGCAGCCCGCCAGATCGGCGCCGATGTTGGCCGAAGCGAACAGGGTGGCGTTCACCGCCGAGGCGGTGGCCAGGATGGCCGCCGCGGCAATCACGAGAAAGCCGGTGCGTCCCAGCACCGCGCCACCGGCATTGGCGAGCACATGGCCGGCGTCGCGCTCGATCTCGGCGAGCGGCAGCAGACTCACCACCAGCAGGCTCACCAGCAGATAGACCACCAGGACGATGCCAAGAGCCAGGAACATGGCTCTTGGCAGCTGGGTCCGGGGCGAGCGCATGTCCTGGGCGGCATTGCTCACCACGCCGAATCCCTGGAAGGTCACGTAGAGGAGCCCCGCCGCCGTGAGCACCCCGCCGCCCGCGGGCCAGGGGGTGGCCGTGATCCGGCCGGGGTCGGCGTGGATGGTGCCCAGGATCAGCAGCAGCGCCAGGATCACCACCTCGGCAGCGATGATCAACTTCTGGGAGCGCTCTACCAGGCCGGGGCCCACCAGGTTGACCAACGTGAACGCCACCACCGCCGCGGCCCCGATCAGCCGCAGGGCGACCACCGGCAGGTTGCCTCCTGCCAGGGCCCCCACGTACTCGGCGAAGCCCGCCCCGTAGAGGGAGGTGGCGATCAGGTACGCCACGTACTGGAAGACGTTCAGGGAGGCGCAGAGATCGGTGTCACCAAGCGCGGCCAGGAGGAAGTGGGCACCGCCACCCCGACTGGGGAAGGCCGTACCCAGCCGGGCATAGGAGTACACCGAAAAGGAGGCGGCGAACCCTGCCAGCAGGAAGGCCAGCGGCAGCAACACCCCGGCGCTGCGGGAGGCCAGGCCCAGAAGCGTGTAAAGACCGGCTCCCATCATGCCGCCCACCCCCAGAGCGGTGGCGCCGATCAGATCGATGCTGGGGGCGGCCTGCAGGTTCTGCCGGGAGCCGGGCGTCGGTGGGGTCGTCATCGCCTTCAGGCCGGGGTGAGGGAGGCCGCCGCCGTGCCGGTCCTGCGGGGCAGGTGCCTGGAGAACAGCACGGTCACCAGCAAGGCCAGCAGGGACACCAGCACCATCAGCACAAGAACGGCGGTGATGCCGGCCCGCTCCTGAACGATCGGCAGCAGGAAGATGCCCAGGGTGGCCCCCACCTTGCCGGTGGCGGCGGCGAATCCTGCGCCGGTGGCGCGCACGCTGGTGGGGTACAGGTGGGCCGGCAGCAGGAAGGTGGTGGAGTTCGGACCGGCGTTCATCAGCAGGTTGAACACGATGAAGCCGAGGAACACCAGGCCGATGCGATGGCTGTTCGCTTCCGGCAGCAGGGAGCCGGCGGCGAGGAGGGCCATGCCGGCGGCCATGCCGAGAAAGCCGATCGTCTGCATCCGGATCGGACCGAAGCGGGGCACCAGCACGATGCCGAACAGGAAGCCCAGCAGCAGGAAACTGTCGACCAGGCCGGTTCCCGAGATCGTGTGGAACTCACGGGCGATCAGGTTCACCCCCGCGCTCTGGGACGGGCCCGAGGCGCCCAGAAGGGAGGCCAGGATGATCGGCGTGAACAACCCCACCCCGTAGGTGGCGATGTCCATCAGGAACCAGCTGCCGGCGGTGAGCACCGTGGTGCGCCGGTAGTTCGCCCAGAGAAGCCCCCAGCCCGTTCCGCCGGGAGCTTGGCGGCCGTTGGCGGTGGCGCTGGCCTCCCGGCGATCCCCTGCCTGGGCTCCGAGGGCGAGCACGGAGGCGGAGGGCTGGTCGCTGAGGCTGGCGATTACACGGGATGCCTCTTGATTGCGTCCCTTCTCCATCAGCCAATGGGGGCTTTCGGGCATCCCGAGCCGGGCGAGCAGCAGCGCCACGGCGAACCCCGCTCCCGAGCCCAGCAGAGCGCGCCAGGCGCCGGGATCGGGAAAGCTCCGCAGCAGCAGCCAGGCGGCACCGGCTCCCACCAGTTCGCCGACGGCCTGGAAGCTGATCGTGGCCGTGAGCAGGCGGGTGCGCAGGCGAGCCGGCATCAGCTCCATCACATAGGCGCTGCTGACCGGGAAATCCATGCCGATGCCCACCCCCACCAGGAGCTGGAAAACGACCGCGGAGATCGGATCCCAGGCCGCCGCCAGGAGCAGGAAGGCCACCGCCAGCAGGGCCATGTCGAGCCGGTAGACGAATCGGCGGCCCCGTTGATCTCCCAGGTGACCGCCGAGGATCGCCCCCAGCACCGCTCCCAGGACGAGGGCGGCCCCCAGCAGGCCCACGAGGACCGGGTCGGGATGCTCCTGCCATTTGAAGAGTGGCAGAGCCACGCCGGTCATCAGGGTGGCGTAGCCGTCCATGAAGGTCCCACCGATCGAGATCAGAAACAGCCGCAAATGACGTTTTCGGAAGGGTGCCTTCGCGGCCAGTTGCTCCAACGCCTCCTGAGGAGAGAGATCACGCAAGGACGGATCCATCGTGGCTGAGCCCAACCCTGCCAGAGAAGAAGCCAGGCCATTCAGATCGACGACGCGATCGACAACTCCTGGAACCCTTTCGCGGCCTCGCCGGTGGCGAGGCCGGTCGATCGGCCCGGTCGGGGAAGCTGCAGCAGGATGACTCTGCGGACGTCGACGGGCCTCAGGGAGTCAGCGCCTGCGGCAAGAGCGACGTGAGCCACATCGTTTCTGGATGTCATGACTTCAGGGGTTGATCCGAACCGGTTGAATCGTGTCGCAGCCGGAGATCATCCTGGCCCTGGTGAGAGCGTGGCCGAACACGCGCTGATGTCCAGCACATCGCAGACCAGGGTGCATCGCTCCAAGGCCGCACACCTTGCCATCGAGAGTCCGGGCTGCGCCGGAGTTGGGCCACGGCGCCTGCATCCCACCCCTACGGACCGGTCTCCCCTGCGTTGCCGACAGGGTGGCTCAGCAGTGCTGAGGACCCTGCGCGCGCCGCAGCCCTCCTCAGCCTGCAGCGGACGCCCCACCCGGGCTGCGGGGCCCGAGCGGAGATGCAGCCCGTAGGGTTGGAACACCTCGCGCATCGCCCATGTCGTTCGCCGGGATCCGCTGGCAGAGATGGCTGGTGCCCATGGTGCTCTGGGCTCTGCTGATGGGATCCATGGATCTCAGCATCGCGCAGCAGACGGACGGGGAGGTGCCATTCTTCAATGACTCCGGATCGCTGACGCTGCCTCCGAACAGCGATGTGGAGATGGATGAGGCCATGCCCGAACTGCAGCTCTTCCCGCCCCAGAACCCGGGCCCGAATCTCCCCCAGGTTGGTGAACCCCTGGGGTCTCCGGATCTCTGAGGCCTGGGGCGGGGCGGGGGATCGATCAGAGGGCGGCTGCCCCGAGCGGACGGCGGCTGAGCTCCCGCAGGAAGGCCAGGGCCAGGCGATCCTTCAGACCACTGCCCTCGAGAGTGCGGACGCTGCGGTCCAGTTCCCGGCGGCGCAGCTCCAGCCTCACCAGTTCGCCCTGCAGACGCCGCCGGAGATCGGCGTCGCGGCAGCGGCCCAGCTGAACCAGGAGCTGGCGGGCGCGCTGCCGGACCGCCTCGATCTCGCGGCAGAGACTGCCCACCAGGCTGTCGGCGGTGCGGGAGATGGCAGGCTGCATCAGGCCGCCGCCAGCGGTGCCGACTCCACCAGCTCGGGCGCCAGCCGCAGGCCGGTGTCACCGCTGGGGGTCTCCAGCAGCTGGGCGGCCCGGATGCGGGAGATCAGCCGGGTGGTGGTGACCCGGGTGGTGCCGATCAGCTCGCCGATCCGCTCGTGGGTGAGGCGGAAGGGCAGGTCGCACCAGGAGCCGCAGCGGCGCCCC
>JMRP01000049.1 GCA_000708525.1 Cyanobium sp. CACIAM 14 | reverse complement strand
ACCACTGCCTGATGGAGAACCGCCATGGCCTGGTGGTGGCCAGTGAGGTGACCCCTGCAGACGGCTACGGCGAGCGTGCGGCGGCCGTGCGGATGGCACGGTCACTGCCGGGTGCCTACCAGAAGACGCTGGGGGCCGACAAGGGCTACGACACCGGGGATTTCGTGGCCGACATCCGCTTTGCCGGGATCACGCCCCATGTGGCGCAGAACATCCAGGCCCGCCGCAACTCCGCCATCGACGGCCGCACCGTCCGCCATCCGGGCTACAAGAAGTCGATCAACGCCAGGAGGCGGATCGAGCAGGTGTTTGGCTGCATCAAACAGGCCGCTGCCCTGCGGCAGCTCAAGGCCCGAGGACGATCCCGGGTCGGCGCGGTGTTCCGGCTGCACGTGGTGGCCTACAACCTGATCTGCCTGGCCCACCTGCTCAGCCCCAAGGAGGTGGTGGCGGCATGAAACAGGCAAAGCAGGCGAATCCGCGCAGATCCGGCCATTGGGCACAGGTGGTGTCGCAAGCCAGAACCGCCCGCCTGGCCAAACCGGCCTGCCGATTGCCGCAGACGATGGCCTGGGGAGACCAATCCGACGTGGCAGGGCTTGGATTGGCGGCTATTTCAGCGAACTCCTAAAGGGCGTCACTCAGGACAACATCCGCCAAAGCACCACCACCGTGTTCGCCGCCCTCATCGTGCCCCCGGGTTGTGAACCATCCCCTGGCAGAGTTTTTGGGCGTGAAATAGGAACGTGATTTCTTCCATTCAAATAGAAGACAACAATATTAAAGCTGTCATTGTCAACGAAGACGCAATTTTCCACCAACTGGAGTCCTGCCAGAATCTCCTACGCGAAGCTCTCTGATATCAAGAGAAAGACCAGATCTTGCCTAAACGACGATAACTCCGTAGGCAAAATAAAGTTTAGCACTAGGCAGATTAGCTCCAAGGCCTTAGATGGTGTTGCGCTAATGTGATATGATTATTCAGATTGCGTTGGCATCTATCTGGCTGCTATTCGACCAGCATCTACAATACGCTGGATTTGATGGTCGCCGATGGCGAGATTGGCTAACTGGGGATTGCGATCATCAGTAGGGCAAATCACCGCACGATAACGCAATTGCAGCGATTCTGCGATTTTCCTATACATCTGTGGCTGGAACGATTCAGCAAACAACTCATAGACGATTGCCCCCTCATGCGAGAAGGCGAGATTGGTCAAGCCTGCTCCATGAACGGAGACGATCATTTTTGCATTAGCAAAGAGTGATATCTGTTCCCTCAATGACAACACTGAAAGCTCAACCCTGACAAAGCCGAGTTGCTCAAGAGGATTCCATAAGTCAGGCTCGTTCAAGAGCCTACGGGCATTTGAGCTGTCATTTCGACTCACATAAACGAGCGACTTTTGATCTGCTACAGTCGCAAGAGAAAGAAAGCGGTCTCTGATAAAATCAAGTATCCACAAAGGAACCTCTTCGGGGTGGTGGCTGGAAGGAGAGGTAGCAATGATGCGATCAGCCGAGAGGAAGGAAGCCTTAGCACTGGATATGCGCTTGTCTTGCGTAATTCCAAGATGATCCAACGAATCGCGCTGGAAGCCATAGATGTCATCCGGAATCAGGTAGCGCAGTGATGTTTCTTGCCTGGAAAGAGACTCGGCGATGACGAGGCGAGCAAGGGAATCAAAAAACCAGTGATAATAGTTGTAATTTCCGGGCTCGCCAGTCAGCAGGCTAAGCACAGCACCCTTGAAATGAAGAGGTGGATGTCGAAGTTTCAGCTTGCCTGTGAGAACAAAGTTGTCCTTGTCAGAAAGGAGCTTGCCGTTATGATGCTGCCACGAAATATAAGGCACAAGACTCTTCCCTTGAATGACAGTAATATTGTCACGTCGATTTGTAAAGATTTTGGCTTTGTCCACTCCGATGGCTTGATAGGCAACTGATCCTGCAACATATCCGCTAACTCGGATGTTGCTTGTTGACTTCAGGTCAAGGAGTCCGGTAGGGGCTTGAACGATGGCATAGGCATGACCAACGATGGCAAGATAGAGTCGCTTGGTGGCGCGAACTGCTCGAGGGACCACACCCAACGCCTGATTCAGAGCGATCAGATTCAATGGATTCAACCTCTCGGAACACTTGGCTCTCACCCGATCACTCCCTCGATGCGGTCCTCGATCTCCTGGTATAGCTCCTGCAGCTGGGCGATGTTCTCTTCGCTGGTTTCCCAGTAGCCGCGGCCGTTCACCTCCAGCAGGGTGCCCACGATGCGGCGGAAGCTGTGGGGATTGAGGTCCATCAGCCGCTGGCGCATCTCCGGGTCGTTGATGAAGGTCTCGTTGGCCTCCTCGTACACGAAGTTGTCCACCTGGCCGCTGGTGGCGCTCCAGCCCAGGGTGAAGTTCAGCCGCTTGGCCACCTCCCGCACGCCCTCGTAGCCGGAGTTGAGCATCCCCTCATACCACTTGGGGTTGAGCAGCTTGGTGCGTGAATCCAGCCGGATCGTTTCGGAGAGAGTGCGCACCTGGGCGTTGGCGGTGGTGGTGTCGGCGATGTAGCTCGCCGGGGCCTTGCCGTCGTCGCGCAGGTTGGCGATCAGCTTGGTGGGGTCGGAATCGAAGTAGTGGCTCACATCCGTGAGGGAGATCTCGGCCGAGTCGAGGTTCTGGAAGGTGACATCGGCGGTCTTCATGGCCGCCTCGAACACCTCGCGGTTCTGGTTCATCTCGCCGGGGTTGTCGGCGTTGAAGGCGAAGGTCTTCCTGGAGAGGTACATCTCCTGGAGCTCGCCCTCCTCCTCCCAGGTGCTGTTCTCCACCGCCAGGTTCACGTTCGAGGAATAGCTGCCGCTGGCATTGGAGAACACCCGGGTGGCGGCCTCCCGGAGGGAGATGCCCTGGGCGGCGGCCTGCTCCTGGCTGTGCTTGCGCACGAAGTTCATCTCCAGGGGCTCGTCGGCCTCCGCGGCCATCTTCACGCCCTGATCGATCAGGGCCATCTGGTTGATGAACAGATCCCGGAACACACCCGAGCAGTTGACCACCACGTCGATGCGCGGCCGGCCCAGCTCCTCCAGGGGGATCAGCTCCAGCTTGTTCACCCGGCCGAGGGAATCGGCCATCGGGCGCACCCCGATGAACCAGAGGATCTGGGCGAGGGATTCGCCGTAGGTCTTGATGTTGTCGGTGCCCCAGAGCACGCAGGCGATGGTTTCGGGCCAGGCCCCCTGCTCGGCCCTCTGCCGCTCGATCAGCCGGTCGACCACCACCTTGGCGGCGGCGATGGCGGCCCGGGTGGGGATCGCCTGGGGATCGAGGGCATGGATGTTCTTGCCGCTGGGCAGCACGCCGGGGTTGCGGATCGGATCCCCACCGGGACCTGGCAGCACGTACTCGCCGTCGAGGGCCCGCAGCAGGCTCACCATCTCCATGTCCGCGCAGATCTGCTCCAGGCAGAAGCGCAGATAGCCGAAGAGCTTGTCCAGTTCGGCCCGGTCGACCGTGGCGAAGCCGGCCTGGCAGCAGGCCCGCAGCCAGGGGCTGGGCAGCTGCACACCGAAGCGCTCCAGCAGATCGAACAGCCAGGCGACGTTGCGCCGCAGGCTCACGCGGCCGTCGCGGCCGGTGACCTCACGGACCATGGCGCCCACCGCGGAGCGGCAGGCCTCGGTGATCACCCGGTTGAGTTCCACATCCGCCAGCACGCCCTCGTCGCTGCCCCGGTACACCTCGGCGATGCTGCGGCCCCGGCTCTCGGCCAGCAGGGCCGGCAGCGAGCGGAGGCCGTCCTCCTCCCGCTCAAGGGCGGCGATGTTCACCAGGGTGGCGATCGCCTCCTCGGCGGTGGGGGGCTTGCCGATCGTGTGCAGGCCGCAGGGCAGCAACCGGCTCTCGATCTCCATCAGCTGGCGGTACACCACCCCCACCACCCCGTCACGGCCGGCGAGATCGAGCTCGGCGGCGTCGACCTGGGGCAGCGCCACGTCCTTGTCGAGGTTGCACTGGCGGGCGGTTTCGATGATCGCATTGACGATCTGCACCCCCCGGCTGCTCTCGCGCAGCTGCTGGTAGGAGCCCACCAGCTCGCCAAGCTCCTTGAGCCCCTTGTAGAGGCCCGCATTCTCCGCCGGCGGCGTGAGGTAGCTGATGGTTTCGGCATAGCCCCGCCGCTTGGCGATGGTGGCCTCGGAGGGGTTGTTCGCCGCGTAGTAATAGAGGTTGGGCAGGGCACCGATGAGCGAATCGGGATAGCAGGTGTCGCTCATGCCCATCTGCTTGCCCGGCATGAACTCCAGCGACCCGTGGGTGCCGAAGTGCAGCACCGCGTCGGCGCCCCACACCTTCTCGAGGTAGGTGTAGTAAGCGGCGAAACCGTGGTGGGGGCTGGCGCTGCGGGAGTAGAGCAGCCGCATCGGATCGCCTTCGTAGCCGAAGGTGGGCTGCACCCCCACGAACACGTTGCCGAAGTGGCGGCCGTAGATCAGCAGGTTGGTGCCATCGGAATTCAGCTGGCCGGGGGGCTTGCCCCAGTTCTCCTCCAGCCGCTCGGAATAGGGCGTGAGCCGCTCGTACTCCGCCACGCTCATGCGGTGAGCGATGGCCAGCTCGGGGGCCCCTCCAGCGCCTCCGGATCCTTCAGGATCGCCTCCATCAGCTCCTTCGGGCTGCGGGGCATGTCCTCCACGGTGTAGCCCCTGGCCTTCATCTCCTCCAACACCCGGTGGATGGAGCCGAACACATCGAGATAGGCGGCCGTGCCGACGTTGCCCTTGTCGGGCGGGAAGCTGAACACGGTGATGGCCAGCTTCTTCTCGGAGCGCGGCTTGATCCGCAGCGAAGCCCAGCGGATGGCCCGCTCGGCGATGGCATCCACCCGGTCCTGCAGGGTATGGGCCTTGCCGGTGGCGTCGTCCCGGCCGCTGAGCACGATCGGCTCGATGGCGCCGTCGAGCTCGGGGATGGCGATCTGCAGGGCCACCTGCACCGGGTGCAGCCCCAGATCACTCTCCTCCCATTCCTGGGTGGTCTGGAACACCAGCGGCAGCGCCACCATGTACGGCCGGTTGAGCTTCCGGAGCACCTCGATCGCCTTCGGGTGGTCCTGCCGGGCCGGACCGCCCACCAGAGCGAAGCCCGTGAGCGAGACCACCCCGTCCACCAGGGGCTCCTCGGGGCGCAGGGGGTCGTAGAAGAAGGCGTTCACCGGCCTGGTGAAGTCGAGGCCACCGCAGAACACGGGGATCACCGTGGCCCCCCGGTACTCCAGCTCCTGGATCACGGCCACGTAGTGGGCGTCGTCGCCGGTGACGATGTGACTGCGCTGCAGCACCAGGCCGATCACCGGCCCGCGGCGGGTCTTCTCGCTCAGATCGGCGCGGCTGGCGCTCCAGTTGAGGTATTCCTTGAGATCCTCGAACATGCCCCGGGCCAGGGGGTGCCAGATCCCCAGATCCGGAAAGACCACCGGGTCGGCCACGGTCAGCTGGGGCCGATCCGCGTCCCCCCGGGGGAACACGTATCTGTCGGCCAGCATCAGCAGGAAGTTGCGCAGGTTGTCCGGCGTCCCGCCCAGCCAGTACTGGAAGCTGAGCATGAACGACCGGGCATCCTGAGCCTTCTCCACCGGGAGGTACTTGAGCACCGTCGGCAGGGTGTTCAGCAGCTTGAGCATGGCGTCCTGGAAGCCGGCGCCGCTGGCTTCCTTGCGCTTGCGCATGAATTGAGCGATGGCGCTCTTGCTCTGCCCCAGCTGGGCCATCGAGAAGGTGCCCAGCTTGTTGAGGCGCATCACCTCCGGCATGGAGGGGAAGACCACCGCCGCCTTGAGCCGGTCGCGATGGGGGGCCACGGCCTCCACCACCTTCTGGGCCAGGTCCTCGATGAAGATCAGGGAGGCGATGAAGACATCGGCGGCGGCCACGTCGGCGCAGAAATCTGCGTAGTTGGCCGGGTCGCGCAGCTCCTCGATCAGATAGCCACTCAGCTCGACCGCCAGGGGACCGTTCTGGTCGTTGAGACCGGTGGCGGCGATGGTGAGGGCGTTCTGGTACTGGGGCTCCAGCACCACATAGACGGCCTTCATCACCACACGGCCATCGGCGCCGTCGCTGGGGGCAGGGCTGACCCGGCGGTTGGCGGAACGGACCTGCGTGAACATGCGGTGGAGGCGTTTAGCAATGTGAAGCAGCCTACGGAGCCCGCGGCGGGGACGTGATCGGCTGCAGCGCAGCGTTACAGGCTCCCAGGAGTCGCCTGCAGCCGGCCGTATCCCAGCCTGCTGAGCAAAGGTCCGGTCATGGCGGTGGTGATCAGTGCCATCAGCACCCCCATCGTGAACAGTTCGGTGCTGATCACACCCAGCTCCAGACCCACATTCAGCACCACCAGCTCCGTGAGGCCGCGGGTGTTCATCAGCCAGCCCAGGGCATGGGCCTCCCGTGGCTCCACCCCGCTGAGTCGGGCCATGGCCCAGGTTCCTGTGAACTTGCCCGTCACCGCCACGAGCAGCACCAGGGCGGCGGCGAACCACAGGTCCGGGCGGTCGAGGCTGCCGAGGTTGGTGCCGAGGCCGCTGATGGCGAAGAACAGGGGGAGCAGAAGCCGCAGCACCACCGCTTCCAGCCGCAGCTCCAGCCAGTGGTGGAGCGAATCGTCCCGGGGCATGGCCAGCCCCCAGAGGAAGGCGCCGAAGATCGCATGCACTCCGAGGAGTTCGGTCACCACAGCGCTGAGCAGGGCGCCACTGAACAGGGTGGTCTGCAGCAGCGAACCCATGGGCCGGTGGCGGTGATGCCGGCGTTCCAGGGTCCGGCGCAGCGGGCGGGTGGCCCAGAGCAGCACCACGGCCCAGAGAGCTGTGCCCAGCAGCGGGGGCAGGGCCCCCTGCAAGGATCCGGAGCGGCTGTAGGCCACCACCGCCGCCAGCAGCGACCACCCCACGACATCGTCGATGGCCGCCGCGCTGAGGGCCAGAGCCCCCACGGGCCGGCGCAGCAGGTCCCGCTCCCGCAGGATCCGCGCCAGCACCGGGAAGGCGGTGATCGCCATGGCGGTGCCCAGGAAAAGAGCCGTGTCGAGCCTGCCCTCGCCGGGTATCAGCGACGGCTGCCAGCGCTCCAGCACCCTCGCCAGCAGCACCCCCAGAGTCAGGGGCAGCAACACCCCGACGGCGGTGATGCGACTGGCGAGTGGAATGCGGCCCTGCAGCAGTCTCGGGTTGAGTTCCACCCCCACCAGGAACATGAACAGCACCAGACCGAGCTGGCCCAGCAGATGGAGCTGGCTGCGCACCGGGGCGGCGAACAGGGTGTTCTCCAGCCCAGGCGCCAGCACCCCGAGCAGGCTCGGCCCCAGCAGGATCCCACCCACGATCTCTCCGATCACCCGTGGCTGACCGCAGCGCTCCGCCAGGGCGCCGACCAGCTGGGCCACCACGATGACCACGGCCACCGCCAGCAAAGCGGTGGCCGGCATGGAGATGACCATGGGCTGCATCGGAGAGGCCTCCCATCCTGGAGGCGGAGCTCAGCGCGACCAATAGGCTCGGCAGAATCGGGAGCCATCACTTCAACCCCTGGCTCCAGCCCCCACCGGTCCTTGCCCTCGCCATGACGAGCCTTCCCAACCCCAGCGTCAGCCCGGCCCCGATCCCGGTGGTGGTGGCCGGGGCCCTCGGCCGCATGGGCGCGGAGGTGATCAAGGCGGTGGTGGCCGCCCCCGACTGCACCCTGGCGGGGGCGATCGACACGACCCCTGGGAAGGAAGGGGAGGACGTGGGTCTGGCCCTGGGCCTCGAGGAGCTGGAGGTGGCTCTCAGCGCCGATTTCGAGGGCACCCTCTGCCAGGCCGGCCAGGCGGTGCGTCAGGCCGGGCCGGGGGGCGGCGCGGTGCTGGTGGATTTCACCCATCCGAGCGTCGTCTACGAGCACTGCCGGGGGGCGATCGCCTACGGCGTCCATCCGGTGATCGGCACCACAGGGCTGCGGCCCGACCAGCTGGCGGATCTGGCCGCCTTCGCCGCCAAGGCGTCGATCGGCGGCGCGGTGGTGCCCAACTTCTGCGTGGGCATGGTGCTGCTGCAGCAGGCGGCGGCGGCGGCGGCCCGCTTCTACGACTACGCCGAGCTCACCGAACTGCACCACAACCGCAAGGCGGATGCCCCGAGCGGCACCTGCCTGAAGACCGCCGAGCTGATGGAGGAACTCGGCAAGGACTTCAACCCCCCGCAGGTGCAGGAGCACGAAAGCCTGGCCGGCTGCCGGGGAGGGCTCAGGGAGAGCGGGCTGCGGCTCCATTCCGTGCGACTGCCCGGCCTGGTGGCCCATCAGGAGGTGATGTTCGGCGCCCCCGGCGAGACCTACACCCTGCGCCACGACACCATCGACCGCAGCGCCTACATGCCCGGGGTGCTGCTCACGGTCCGCAGGGTGCGCAGCCTGGCCGGCCTGGTCTACGGGCTCGAAAGGCTCCTCTGAGGCCCCCGCTGAGCCGATGCTGATCCCCCTCAAACCCGGCGAGCTGTTCCGCCTGATCCCGGCGGTGGCCACCGGTCCCCAGTTCACCGCCTGCAGCGGAGACCCCCGCAAGCTGCTGCAGCGGGTGCTGATCTCGGTGATCGGTGGCGTGATCTCCCTGCTCATCAGTCAGGTGCTGCTGTTCCGCAGCCAGGCGGGACCGGTGTTCCTGGTGGTGGGCTTCGTGTTCCTCCTCTATGTGCTTTGGGGACCGATCGTGGAGGCGGGACGCCGCAACGCCACCCTGCGCCGCTACCCGGCCGCCGCCATCTTCGAGGGGGTCGTGGCCGACCTGTTCCGGCGGGAGGTGGTGGTGGAACGGCGCGAGCAGGCCAACCGGCAGGGGCGGCTGGAGCTGGTGGAGAACCGCCGCACCTGGCTGTGCCTGGAGCTGGAGGACGAGGACGGCTACCTGGGCCGGATCCGCTTCCCCCTGGAGAAGAAGCACGAGCTGATCCGCCGGGGCATGGTGATCCGCTGCCTGGTGCTGAGTGAGCGGCGGGACTTCTCCCGCATCGGCGCCCTCTCGGACGGCTGGCTGCCCCAGCTGAAGCTGTGGGTGGGGGAGTACCCCTACCTGCTGCGACCGGCCTTCGAGGAGCTGTGCCTGCGGCGCCTGGGGTGAGAGGCGCGACCAGGGATCGAAACAATGCGTTACAATTCTCGCAACACTTCTCAAGGAGTTGTCCATGACCGCCACCACCCCCCAGGCTCCCGCCGCCATCCGCGGCGCCACCGTCACCACCGAGGACGGCGGCCGCCTCA
The DNA here is from genome assembly GCA_000708525.1 of Cyanobium sp. CACIAM 14. Lineage (GTDB taxonomy): Bacteria > Cyanobacteriota > Cyanobacteriia > PCC-6307 > Cyanobiaceae > Cyanobium. Next base: position 7,347 of record JMRP01000049.1, on the reverse strand, counting down.
ACGCCTTCGCCACCGAGCCCCGCATGGAAGTGGTGAGCGCCGAGGAGGGCTGGGGCTTCCACGAGCGCGCCGAGAAGCTCAACGGCCGCATGGCCATGCTCGGGTTCATCGCCCTGCTCGCCACCGAGTTCGCCCTGGGCGGCGAGGCCTTCACCCGCGGCCTGCTCGGCATCGGCTGATCCGGCAGCGTCCGCCCACTCACGTCTGTACCCCTCGCCGCAGCAGACTTCCTGCTGCGGCTTTTTCATGGCCATGTCCCCCTCGCTCCAGGCCCGGGTCGTCGGTGCCGGGCCCACAGGTGCCCTGGCGGCCCTGGCCCTGGCGGAAGCCGGCTGGGGGGTGACCCTGCGCGATCCGCTCCCGCCCACGGAACTGCAACGGCGCCAGCGGGCCTACGCCTTCACCCATTCCAGCCGGGAGCTGCTGCAGCGCCTCGATCTCTGGAACGAGCTGCTGCCCTCCCTCTCCCCCTTCCGCCGCCTGCGGCTGCGGGACGTGGCCGCAGAGCGCACCGTGATCTTCGGCCCGGCGGACCTGGCGGATGCCGAGGCCGTGGGCTGGATCGGCTCCCACCAGCCGCTGATGGCGCTGCTGCTGCGCCGGCTGGCGGGTCACCCCCGTGTGCGGCTGGACCTTGGCATGAACGGCCCGGACGCCCCGGGGGATCCCGCCACCGGGGACGTCCCCGATCTGGTGGTGGCCGCCGACGGGCCGGACTCCCCCACCCGCCGTTCCCTGGGCATCGGCCTGTGGAGCCGCCCCTACCGCCAGGCCTGCCTCACGGTGCAGGTGGAACTGCGCGGCTGCGACGACGACGAGGCCTGGGAGCTGCTGCGCCCCGAGGGTCCCTTCGCCGTGCTGCCCCTCGGCGAGCGCCGCTTCCAGCTCGTCTGGAGTGCCCCGGCCAGCCGCTGCCGGCAGCTGGAGACCCTCGGGGATGCCCCCTTCCTCGACCGCCTCGCGGGTGCTCTCCCCGACACGCTCCAGCCCGATGCGCTGCTGGATCACCCCCGGAGCTTCCCGGTGGCCCTGGCGCTGGCCCGCCGGCTGCATCTCGGCACCACCGTGCTGGTGGGGGAGAGCGCCCATCGCTGCCATCCGGTGGGTGGCCAGGGCCTGAACCTCTGCTGGCGGGACGTGGCGGAACTGCACCGCCTCGCGCTTCGGGCGGCCCGGGGAACGCTGCATCCCCGCCGCATCGGCGCCGTCTACGGGCGGCGTCGATGGCCGGATCTGCTGCTCACCCTTCTGGCCACCGACCTGCTGGTGCGTCTCTTCTCCAACCGCCATCCCGCGCTGCTGCCGCTTCGCAGCCTGGCCCTCGAGCAGCTGGCCCGCCTGGGCCGCTGCCGGAGCCTGGCCCTGGCTGCCATGACGCTGGGGCCTTGCCGCTGGCTGGCGCCGGCCCCACCATGGCGCCATGGTCATCAGCAGCTCTCCCCAGCCCCTGCCCTCCCCGGCCATGGTGCGGTTCCTGCGCCATCAGGTGGGCCTGAGTGAAAGCGCCCTGGAGCTGGGCATCAAGCAGTCCCAGCTGGAGCAGGCTCCGCTGCCGGCCGTGCTCTGGCGTTTCGGCCTGATCAGCCTCGAGCAGTTCGATCAGGTGCTCACCTGGCAGGACCAGCAAGACTGAACCGCCTGCCCTCAGCCGTAGACGATCAGGGATTCGATCGGGTGCTCCTCCGGCAGCCGGCGGCGCCCTTCCAGAGCCGCCAGTTCGGCCACGAAGCCGAATCCGCAGAGTTCGCCCCCCGCCCTCCGCACAAGCTCGGCGCAGGCCGCCGCCGTGCCGCCGGTGGCCAGCAGGTCATCGACGATGAGCACCCGCTGACCGCCGCCAAGGGCGTCACTGTGGATCTCCAGCCGGTCACTGCCGTACTCGAGGCTGTACTCGACGCCGATCACCTCTCCGGGGAGTTTGCCGGGCTTGCGCACCGGCACGAAGCCCAGGCCGCTGACGGTGGCCAGGGCGGTGCCGACGATGAAGCCGCGGGATTCGATGCCCACGATGAGATCGGGCTGCACCCTCTCGCAGAGCAGGCCCAGCTGGCGGATCACCTCCCCCCAGCCTTCCGGATCCCGCATCAGGGGAGTCAGATCGCGGAAGAGGATGCCGGGCTTGGGAAAGTCGGGAATGTCCCGGACCCAGCTGCGCAGATCGATCGATGGGGGGCTGCTTTGCATCGTGCGACTGGATCGTGCTGGTGGAAAGACCGGTACCGGCGGCGTGACGGATGGACGACGCCGCTGGCATCATCGCAGTCATGGCCAAGGACACATCCGAAGCGGCGCGTCAGGAACGGGCCTCCCGTCCCCTTCCCCGCCGGGGGCTCGAGCGGCTCGACCTGATGCTGCTCTGCCTGGAGGCGCTCGACCTCAACGGAGGCGAGGCCATGGTCTGGCTGAGCGAGCACCTGGGCTACGGGCCTCTGTTCCCCAACCGGGTGGAGCTCTGGAAGCGCCGCTGTCACAACCCCCTGCGGCGCATCTGCCGGCGCGGTGAGGTGCCGGCCCCTGAGACGGATGCCCTGATCCGCATCCTCTGCGTGATGGCCGACCGTCTCTATCCGATGCTGCGCTCCCTGCTCTCCAGCAGCGACCCCGAGGAGATGGCGCAGGAGCGATGGGATCTGTTCCAGCGGAGGCTGGCGGACCTGATCCGGGAGCGCATGAATCCCCGTCGCAGCGGTGTCCAGAAGCTGCTGGACCCTCAGGAAGGGGCTGGCCAGCGTCTGCAGCTCGTCCAGGGCCTCAGCCTCTGTGCCGGCAACGGCGGCTTCGAGCGCATCAAGGCGAGCCTGATGGACGCGGTCGCCTGAGCCCCGCCGCATGAGCACGTCATGATCCAGAGTGCGGCGATGAAGCAGCGCCTCGTCTTCGATCAGCTCAGCTGCCGCCTCCAGGTGGACGGGCTTCCGGATGTCTCCATCGGCCAGAGCGGCACGGCCCTGGGGATCATCACCGGCTGGCAGCTGCAATGGGTCGGACGTCCGCTGCTGGAGGGGCGCCGCGAGCATCTGCAGGCGTTGATGCAGGTGGTCCTTCCCTACGCCCGGCACCTGATCAGCGGTGTTCGCCGCGACTTCAGCGTGGCGGGAGAGCCCGTGGACATCGGCCCCCACCCCGAGGGTGGTCACCGGCTGCTGCTGCGCAGCAGCCAGCCCGACACGCCTCCTCTGGAGATGCGTCTCGACGATGCGGAACTGGCGGACCTGGTCCGGGTCCTGGATCTGCTGCGGCTCGACCCGAGGCTCCAGCTGCCCCTGAAGGTGCCCGATCCTGAGCCCCTCGGCCCCCGGGAGCTCATGGAGCGGATTCCTCTCCATCGCCGCCTGACGGCACCCCTGGGGGGGGCAGCGGTCCTGGCGGTCTCCGCCGCCCTGGTGCTTCTGCTGCCGCCACCCGCCCGTCCGCCCCTGCCGTCGCCGGCCGTCCCCGCCAGCCAGGAAAGCGTGCCCGGCTCGCCCCGCTGAGCAGCCCCGGATCCGACGCCGTGTTGACTTCAGCGCCGCCCTGGTCACACTGGGATCGAGCCTCCACTCTTCACTCCCCCATGCCATGGGCATGACCTGGTCGGAACTGCGCCGCCGGGTGGCCCGGATCGGAGCCGCCCTCGATGTGGTGGTGCGCAGCGACCCCGAGGTCTGCGGCCTCAGCGGCTCCCATTTCCACCTCACCCTCCATCACGGCGGCCACGGGGACTGCACGGTCAACGACCTGTCCCTGATCGATTGTCCCAACGAACTGGTGCTGATGGAATTCGAGCGTTGGATGCGGGGCGCCGGCTATCCGCTGGAGCCCTGAATCGCAGGCCATGCCCCAGACCCCCTACCCGCTCCATCTGCCGCAACCGAGGGGAACGACACCGGGCAAAGGCCTTCAGCTGCGGCGGCGCCGCCGCCGCCCCACCTCCCGCTGGCGGCAGGTGCTGGCGGGTGTGCTGCTCATCCTGGCCGGCGCCACGATCCTCGGCCTGCTCATGCGACTGCCGGAACGGCTGGATGCCCTGCTGCTGGTCAGCAATGCCATCGCCAATCTGATCGGCGGGATCCAGCGGCTCCTCACGGGGATTCTGCAGCTGAGCAGCGTCATCGTCGTGGCCCTGCTCGCGCTGCTGGCCCTGCTGCTGCTGATCGGCGGCTGCGTGCGCCTGGTGCGGGGCATCAGTTTCCGCCAGCGCCGCTCCTCCTGAGACCCCTGGGCCCCTCAGCCGTGCAGCCGCTCGAACCAGAAACCGGCCAGCTGCCAGGAGGAGTAGAGGAAGATCGCCAGGATCACCCAGTTGAGCCAGGCGGGACGATCGCGGTTCTCGAACATGGCGGCAGCGAGGGGATCGTTTCGATCCCGTCGATCCTGCCAGCGGGCAGCCCCTGTCCACCGGTCCGTGACAGGCGGTGGCACCGGACGGATGGCCACCGTTCCGCCACTGCATGGACCCGATCACCCCCTGCCGCAGAGCGTCCGGAGGCGACGCTGGGGCCCTGCTCTCCTGTACCGGCTTTCCCGGCTGGGGGGGAGTCCATCTGATCGTCCCCAGCCGGGGGCACCCCGCCGGCCTGGCCCTGCGCCTGCAGCTCCCGGACAGACCGGCCGGCCTTCTGCTGCCGGCCCTGCTGCGTCAGCATCGGGATCTGGAACCCCTGGATCCGGACCTCAGGCCATGGGCCCGGCCGGGTGATGAAGCCTGGCCTCCTGCCTGGAGGCATCGCTACCTGCTGGTGTGCCCCCGGCGGGCCACCCTGCCGCTGCGGATCTCCGCCTGGCAGCGGCAGGGCGTCGCCGGAGCCTGGATCCGCTGTTGCGGCCCCCTGCCGCTGGCTGGCTTCCGGCGGCGCTTCCTACCTGCCCCCGACGCCCCCGAGGCCCGCCAAGAACCTCGCGGCCATCGGGGGGCTGGCGGGGCCCTCAGCTGGAGATGACCAGGGCGATGCCCAGGCCCACCACCATCAGGGCGATGGCACCCACGGCCCAGAGGGCATGGTTCCTGGCGTCCTCCCGCGTCTCCCCCATCACCATGGTGCCTTCATCGGCGTAGAGGTTGTCGTGGTTCTCGAGGTCGTGGGTGTGCATGGGGCCTCCAGCAAGCTCGTGGGACCCCTCAAACCTACGTGCGCTCCCCCGAACAGACACGGTCCTGTGGAGGGAGGCCTGGGGGGCATGCCAGGCCATGGCCATTCGGCAGTCCGGAAGAAGAGTCCGTGTCCTGGACCCTGACGCCAGATGGACGGATCTCCACAAGACTCAACATGCTCGCCGTCCGCTGATGCTCCTGCCTCCCTGGTCCGTCATCCTGATCGCCTTGCTGGTGGTGACCCAGATCATGAATCCCTCGGAGCGGGATTTCGTCTGGTACCGCACGCTCAAGCGACCCGGCTGGATCAACATGCATCTCTGGTTTCCAGCCGCCTGGTTCCTGATCAACATCACCATCTACATGTCCACCCTCACCTGCTGGAGCAGGACGGGCGACTGGAACTGGGTGGCCGCCTATGTCGTGGTTCTGATCCTGCTGAGGAGCCATCCCTGGGGAATCTGTCGGTTCCGCAGGCTGGCCATCGGGCTGCCCCTCTGGCTGCTCAGCTGGCTGGCCACCCTGATCCTGGCCCTGCTGGTGCGGCCCGCGTCTCCCCTGGCGTCATGGCTGCTGGTGCCCGCCCTGCTGTGGACACCGGTGGAGGCGATCGTCACCTTCCAGATGATTGGATTGAACCTCAGGCAGAGCCGGAGCGGCCGTGGACCCGATGATTGCCGCCATGCTCGAACCGGGCGCCTATGACCATCCGGTCGGCAGGATCGAATGCCTGGAGACCCACATCTCCTGGATCCTGCTCACCGGAGCCTTCGCCTACAAGATCAAGAAGCCGGTGAATCTGGGCTTCGTCGACTTCTCGACGCCGGAACGCCGCCGCTGGTTCTGCCAGGAGGAGCTCAGGCTCAACCGCCGCCTGTCGCCGGAGCTCTACCTCGGTCTGAGTCCGATCCACGGTCCGGCGGAGCACGCGTCCCTGATCGGTGCAGGACCGGTGATCGAGATGGCCGTGCGGATGCGCCAGTTTCCCCAGGACGCCCTGCTGCCCGCCGTGCTCGACCGGGACGGTCTCCACCATGCTCAGCTGGAGGCCCTGGCGGACGATCTGGCCCGGTTCCATGCCGCGGCGGCGGTGGCCCGCCCGGAGGATCCCTACGGTTCCCCCCAGGAGGTGAAGGCCCCGGCGACGGCCAATCTGGAGGTGCTGGGCGCCTGTGGCCGGATCCCTGCCGGGAGCGTCGCCCACCTGCGCACCTGGACCGACGAGAGCTTCGAGCAGCTCACCTCCACCTTCGTCCTGCGCCGGCGCCACGGACACATCCGTGAAGGCCACGGGGATCTGCACCTGGGAAACATGCTGCTGGACGGAGACCGCATCCAGGTCTTCGACTGCCTCGAGTTCAGCCAGGCCCTGCGCTGGATCGACGTGATCAGCGACATGGCCTTCCTGGCGATGGATCTCGAGCATCGAGGACGGCCCGACCTCGGGGCGACCGTGCTCAACCGCTGGCTCGGTCGCTGCGGCGACTACGCCGGGCTGCTCACCTGGCGCTGGTACCGGATCTACCGGGCCCTGGTGCGGGCGAAGGTCTGCGCCCTGCGGCTGGGGCAGGAGAACCTCACCGCCGCGGCCGCGGGCGCTCTCCAGCGGGACCTGGAGACCTATCTGGACGTCGCCGGCCTGGCCACCACGTCCCCCCCGGCGGCCCTGGTGATCACCCACGGGGTCTCCGGCAGCGGCAAGAGCCACCGGGCCCGGCAGATCTGCCGCCGGCCGGGCTGGATCCACCTCAGCTCGGACGTGGAGCGCAAACGCCTCTTCGGCCTCTGGGGCCAGGGCGACGCCCCCCCCTCAGCGGAGATCCTTACCGGCCGGAGGTGAGCGAACGTCTCTACGCCCGTCACCTGCCGGAACAGGCAAGCTGGATCCTCGCGGCGGGGTTGTCGGTGGTGGTGGACGCCACCTTCCTGGTCCGCGCCCAGCGTCAGCGCATGGCGGAGCTGGCCCGTCAGCGGAGCGCCCGCTTCCTGGTGCTGGACTGCAGGAGCTCCGTGGCCCAGGCCCAGCGACGCATCGCCGAGCGGCAGCGGATGGGGACCGACCCCTCCGATGCGGACGGGGCCGTGCTGGAGCACCAGCTCAGGGTGATCGAGCCCCTCGACGAGCAGGAGGGGGGGCTCAGCCTGCCGGTGGAAGCGGATCTTCCGGAAGCGGAGCTGCTCGCCCGACTGGGAGAACGCCTGGGCCTGCCCGGCACTGCTCTGGGCTGAGCCCTAGAACCACTCGGGAATGGCGGCTTCGCGGGTGTTGACGCTGG
>JMRP01000048.1 GCA_000708525.1 Cyanobium sp. CACIAM 14 | reverse complement strand
CGCCACCACCATCGCCGGTGTCGGCAGCCTCACCATCAACGCCAACGGCACCTATTCCTTCACTCCAGCCGCCAACTACTTCGGGCCGGTCCCCGTCGTCACCTACGTCCTCACCGACGGTCTCGGTCCCACCGTCTCCTCCACCCTCACCCTCAGCGTCACCCCCGTCAACGATCCGCCGGTCGCCGTCAACGACCTGGCCTCCACCACCATCAACACGCCGGTGGTCATCGCCGTGCTGGCCAACGACAGCGACGTCGACGGCCCAACCCTGACCATCACCCAGATCAACGGCACTGCCATCGTGGTGGGCGGCTCCGTTGCGGTGACCGGCGGCAGCGTCACCCTCAACGCCAACGGCACCCTCACCTTCGCTCCCACCCTCAACTTCAGCGGCTCCGCCACCTTCACCTACCTCGTGAGTGATGGCGCCGGCGGTACCGCCACCGGCAGCGTCGAGGTGGCGGTCGGCACCAACACACCGCCCGCCGGTGCGGACGCCAACCGCACCATCGCCGAGGACACCAGCTACACCCTCCTGGTGGCCGACTTCGGCTTCACCGATGCAGACGCGGGCCAGACGCTCAGCAACGTGCGCATCGACACCCTGCCCGCCGCCGGCACGCTGCGGCTCAACGGAGTCCCCGTCGGCGCAGGAGCCCTCATCTCCGCCGCCGACATCGCCGGCGGCCGGCTGGTGTTCTCACCGGCGTCGAATGGCTTCGGCAACCCCTATGCCACCTTCACCTTCAGCGTGCAGGACAGCGCCGGCGCCTTCGATCCCGCGCCGAACACCCTCACCTTCAACGTCACCCCCGTCAACGACGATTTCACCGACGCGAGCGAAGTCATCACCATCGCCGAGGACAGCGGCACCAGCTCCGGCAATCTCCTCACCGGCACCAGCAGCCCCGATGGGCCGGTGAGCATCACCGGCTTCACCATCGCCGGACAGTCCGGCCCCTTCGTCCTCGGCACCCCCACGACCATCAGCGGCGTCGGTGTGCTCACCATCAGCGCCAACGGCAACTATGCCTTCACGCCGGCCGCCAACTACAACGGCAGCGTTCCGCAGATCACCTACACCGTCAGCGATGGTCTGGGGCCCAGCGTCAGCTCCACCCTCTCCTTCACCGTCACATCGGTGAACGACGCCCCTGTCAACACCGTCCCAGGTCCCCAGGCCGTCAACGAGGACACGCCCCTGCTGTTCTCAGGCGCCCGAACCATCAGCGTCAGCGACGTCGACGGCAACCTGGCCACCACGCGCCTCAGCGTCTCCAGCGGCACCCTCTCCGTCAGCCTCGCTGGTGGGGCCCTCATCTCGGCCGGCGCCAACAACTCCTCCTCCCTCACCCTCAGCGGCAGCCAGGCCCAGATCAATGCCGCCCTGGCCAGCCTCAGCTATCAGGGGAATCTCAATTTCAACGGCTCCGACACCCTCACCGTCGTCTCCACCGACAGCGCCGGGGTTCCCCTGTCCGACACCGACACCGTCGCCATCACCGTCAACCCGGTGAACGATCCCCCCGTGGCGGGCGACGACTTCATCGGCAGCCTCAACCGCCCCATGGCCGGTACGACGGTGAAAATCAACGTCATGGCCAACGACAGTGACGTGGAAGGCCAGCTCAACCCGAACTCCATCACCCTTGCGGGCAGTACCGGACCAGGAGCCTCCGTGGTGGTGGCGGGTCAGGGAACCTGGAGCGTCAACCTCGCCACCCAGGAGGTCAGCTTCACGCCGCAGGCCGGCTTCTTCGGGGATCCCACACCCATCAAGTACACCATCGCCGATCTGCAGGGGGCCGTCAGCAACCAGGCCACGATCTCGATCGACTACGACAATTCGCCGCTTCCCCAACCGCCCGTCCCGCCGGCCACGCAGCCCCGCCCCGTCGACTTCTACCTCCTGCTCGACAACTCCACCTCCATGAAGGGCAGCGACCCCAGCGGCGTCACCCGGATCGAAGCCCAGAACCGCCTTGCCTTCGAGGCCCTCAAACGAGCCCTGGCCTATGCCGGCTACGGCTATTCCCTCAGCGGCAGCTCCACCTTCCAGCCGTTCCTCGAAAGCACCAACCTCACCAGCTCCCAGTCCCTCGCCACGGAGATCCTCAACTACCGCCTCGTCGACGATCCCACCGACGGCAGCACCACCAACGCCAAACCCATCACCATCCACGTCGTCGACTTCGGCTACCTCGTCACCCACTCCACCGTCACCTTCACCGGCAGCAACCCGCTCTTCGGGGAGATCCTCGCCCGCGACGTCCTTCTCACCAAGACCCCCGACGTCATCTACGGCAGCACCACCAGCCCCGACTGGATCGCCCGCGGCCTGCCCGCCCCCACCTCCCTCGACGCCTACACCGCTCCCGGCACCAGCGGCAACCGCTACAGCGGCACCGAGATGCTCGGCGCTCTCGTCACCCTCGACCGCCTGCTGCAGAAGGAGCTCCCCGGCGTCACCACCGACACCCTCACCTCCGTCGCGATGATCACCGACGGGCGCCCCGAGCGCCGGCCCTGGTGGGACAACCGCCCCGACCTCGGCAAAGGCTGGAGTGGCGTCAACGTCGCCATCCCCACCGACGCCTTCCTCGGCGGCGATCCCATCACCAGCTCCGGCCTCCGTTACACCAACGACGGCACACCCATCAAGGTTCCCAACGCCGCCGGTGTCGACATCTGGGCCCAGACCCAGGCCTCCCTCAACAACACCCTCGATGCCGTCGCCCTCAAGAGCGGCGCCGACAACGTCAACGTCCTCGCCATCGGCATGGGCGACGGCGGCATCTCCAACTGGAACGCCATCTACACCGATCTGTTCACCCGGCAGACCTTCGATGCCTCCAGGCCCTGGAACTACCAGTTCTCCACCTCCGCCCAGCTCCCTCCCCTCTCCTGAGGGTGGGCGGGGGATCCAGCTCTCCCCCATTGGCGCTCCTGCGCCGGCTGCGGCAGGCTGGACTCCGGTTCCAGGACGACCATGACCCGCGAACGCGACCCCTTCCGCATCCCCCGCGCCGGCTGGGAGGCGGCTCCCCTGGCAGGCCTGGCCTCGGTGGATCTGAATCAGAACGGCGGGGCCTTCGGCGGCCGGGAGTTCTTCTCGGAATCGACCGTGGGTGGGGTGCTGCTCTACGCCATCTACCAGGCCCTGCTCACCGCCCTGCGGACCGAGGCCCTGCGCAAACGGGGCGAACTGGATCGGCTCACCCAGGTGCGCCTGGTGCTCAGCACCAGCCTGGAATCAGCGAAGACCGGCGTGGCGGTGGGCGCCGTTCTCTCGGTGGTGCTGCTGGTGTTTCCCTGGCTGGCAGCGCCGATGGCGGCGCTGGGCGTGGTGGGCAGCGTCAAGGCCTCCCTGGATCTGTTCCATGCCTTCTGGGATGGCCTCGATGGGGAGCAGAAACTGCAGCTCACACTGGCCGCCCATGAAGCGGGCGTGAGCCTGCGCCACTTCTTCCACAACGACTCGGAAGGGGTGGGGCCGGTGGCGGCCTGAGCCTCAGTTCCCCCCGAACAACCGCTTCAGCAGCCCGCCCAGGGCCTCCCCCAGAGCTTCCGACTCGCTGCCCTGCACCGGCTGCCCGTAGGCATCCACCGGTTGCATGGTCTGGTTCAGCCGTGCCGTGGTTGCCTGCTCGGAGCTTCGGAAACGCAGATCGAACACATTGCCCCAGGCCAGCATGATCCGGGTGCGGTACGGATCGGGAGTGATCCTCGACTGCACCGCGGCGGTGGATCCATTCGGCATGCGGATGCTCCAGGGACCGTTGCCCGCGGCCGTGAAGCGGATCGTGCGCAGCGGGTTCGCCATCGGCAGCCGGTCGAAGGTGAAGGTGAGGCTGCTGGATCCGTCCACGTTGTTCTGGAGAATCTCGTAGCGGCAGTTGCCGTTGTAGATGGAGATCCCCGCATTCGTCCAGGTGCAGGTGCCGCTCTGGCGTGTCCGCGTGAACGGCGGCTGGTAGGGGGTGCCGGGCGGCAGCGAGGGGTTCATGCCACTGCCCGGACCCCAGCTGGAGCCGGCACCACCGATCACCGTGCCCTGGCCGCCCGGGCTCCCGGGAGCGGCACCGAACAGCCAGGGATTCAGTTGCTGGTCGACCATCGTCCGCTGCCGGGTCGTCCAGCACCCCCGAAGGCTGAAATTGCAGTAACGCCCATCGGCGAAGGTGACGTCGATGACGGGGTTGTTGAGCAGATTGCGCTCGAGCTGAACGCGCGCGCGACGGCCGAACTCCCGCTCCGTGTCGGCGATGGCAGCCCCCGAGGCGTTGAAGCAGACAGCCACGGAGCTGTCGCAGATCACCCCCTGCGCCGGGAAGGACAGGGGACCACTGCCCTGCTGGCCGTAGCCGTAGCCCGGCGATCCGCCGCCGGTGCCCCAAGGGTTGGGATCGGCCAGGGCAGCCGTGGAATGGGTCAGCACCGGTGCACTGAGGGAAAGGAGAGCGACCCACGTCAGGACTCTGTCGGTGGTTGTTCTGCTCATTGCTTCTTCTTCAGTGGCATCGACGCTACCAGGGGAGACTGTTGAACTCCTGCCGTTTCGGCCCATCCAGGCGAAACAGAAAGCAACGGCGTTGGCGATGCTCGGGGACGACAAGTCTCCATTCGTGGTGATCAGCAACCTCCGTGCCCGCGCCGGGCCCGGCATCACTCCACCTCGAGGCTGCCACGCACCATGTTCATGCCGCAGTGGAAGGGGTAGACGCCCGGCCGGCACGGCGGCAGGTCGATGCTGGTGGTGGCGCCCAGGGGCAGGTCGAGGCTGCGCTGGAAGTCGGGAAAGATCACCTGGGCCACGCAGCCGCTGGGATCGGTGCGGTGGAACCGCAGCCGCACCGGCCGGCCGGCCTTCACATGGAGGCGCGAGGGGGTGTAACCGCCCTGCACCGTGATGCTGATCTCCTGGACGCCCTGCCCGTCTTCGCCGGCCGTCACGCCGCGGCCGCGGGGGCCCAGGAACCACCACAGCTCGGCGGCGATCAGGACCAGGCCCGCCGCCACCACCAGCACCTGCACGGCCGGGGGCTGGGGGATCGTGCGCCACAGGGGCGCCGTGGCAACGTGGAGCATCATGCGGGCACCTGGGCGGGAAGGGGGGCGGGCCGGAAGCGGCGCAGCCGCAGGGCATTGCTCACCACCGACACCGAGCTGAAGGCCATGGCCGCCCCCGCCAGCATCGGGTTCAGCAGCCAGCCGGTGAACGGGAACAGCAGGCCGGCGGCGATGGGGATCCCCGCCACGTTGTAGGCGAAGGCGAAGAACAGGTTCTGGCGGATGGTGGCCATCGTGCGGCGGCTGAGTTCGATCGCCGCGGGCACCCCGGCCAGATGGCCGGAGAGCAGGGTGATGTCGCTGGCGGCGATGGCAACGTCGGCGCCCGTGCCCATGGCGATGCCCACATCGGCCTGGGCCAGGGCGGGGGCGTCGTTGATGCCGTCGCCCACCATCGCCACCGGGCCGCTCCCCTGCGCCTGCAACTGCCGCACCACCGACGCCTTGTCGCCGGGGTGAACCTCGGCGATCACCCGGACGATGCCCACCTCGGCGGCCACCACCTCGGCGGTGCGGCGGGCATCGCCGCTGAGCAGCACCACCTCCAGCCCCAGCCGCCGCAGGGCGGCCACGGCGGCCCGGGCCTCGGGCTTGATCGGATCGGCGATGCCGAAGCAGGCCTCGATCCGCCCGTCCACCACCACCACCGCCACGCTGCGGGCGGCCCGCTCCAGCCGCGCCACCACGGCATCCAGGGCCGCGGTGTCCAGGCCGGCTTCCGCCAGCCAGCGGGGGCTCCCCACCCGCACGTCCCTGCCTCCCGCCGTGGCCCGGATGCCCCGGCCGGCCAGCGCCTCGAACTGCGTCACCGCAGGGGCGGCGCCGGCGCGGCTGGAGGCATAGGCCGTGACCGCTTCGGCCAGAGGGTGCTCCGAGCGCGACTCCACGGCCGCCACCAGACCCAGCAGGGTCTGGGCCGGCAGGGCGCTTCCGGGCAGCACCTCGAAATCGGTCACCTCAGGCTCGCCGCGGGTGAGGGTGCCGGTCTTGTCGAGCACGATGGTGCGCAGCCCGCCGGCCGTCTCCAGCGCCTCGGCGCTGCGGAAGATCAGGCCGTTCTCCGCCCCCTTGCCGGAGGCCACCATGATCGCCGTGGGGGTGGCCAGGCCCAGGGCGCAGGGACAGGCGATCACCAGCACGCTCACCAGAAAGAGCATGGCCAGCACGCCGTTGCCGCTGAGCAGGAACCAGAGCACGAAGGCGGCGATGGCGATGGCGATCACCACCGGCACGAACCAGCCCACCACCTGATCCGCCAGCCGCTGCACGCGGGTGCGGGAGCTCTGGGCCTGGCGCACCAGCTCGATGATGCGGGCCAGCACGGTGTCGGAGCCCACCCGGGTAACCCGGTAGGTGAAGCTGCCGCTGCGGTTCAGCGAAGCGCCGATCACTGCGTCACCGGGCCCCTTGGCCACGGGCACCGGCTCACCGGTGAGCATCGATTCCTCCACCCAGGAACTGCCCTCCTCCACCACCCCGTCGAGGGGGAGCTTCTCGCCGGGACGTACCTGCAGCCGATCTCCCACCACCACCGTCGCCACGGGGACCTCGCTGGCCACGCCGTCCCGCAGCACACGGGCCGTGGGGGGCTGGAGCTGGAGCAGCCGCCGGATCGCCTCGGAGGTCTGGCCGCGGGCGCGGGCCTCCAGCAGCCGGCCGAGCAGCACCAGGGTGAGGATCACCGCGGCGGTTTCGTAGTACACATCCGCCGGCAGGCCTTCGGCGGTGAGCAGGCCCGGAGCCACCGTGGCCACCAGCGAGGCGAGCCAGGCGATGCCCGTGCCGGCGGCGACAAGGGTGTTCATGTCGGCGCTGCGGCGCAGCAAGGCCGAGACGGCGCCGCTGAAGAACTCCCGGCCGCACCAGAACAGCACCGGGGCGCTCAGCACCAGCTGACTCCAGGGGCTGGTGAACCAGGACGGCAGCCAGCCCAGGTGCATCCCGAGCATGTGGGGCAGGCTGGCAAGCATCACCAGCAGGGTGAGCACCGTGGCCACGGCCAGCCGGCGGCGCAGCAGGGTGAGCTCATGGGCCAGTTCCCGCTCCAGCGACGGCGATGGAGCGGCGAGCGCTTCGTTGTGACAGCAGCTGGAGGCGGCGGCGGGAGCGGACATCGGCGGAAGGGCCTCGGGGGGAGGGCACCGGGAGCGCGCCTTTCAACCTATGGTCTCCCCTTTACTGGAGAGTCAAGGCCTCACCCAAACCCTCACCAGAGCAGGTCCGGCAGTTCCCGGAACACCCGGCGCACGCCCGTGCTCCACTCATCGCTGAGCTGCTTGAAATAGTTGTCCCCTTCCCGGAAGCGACGGCGAAGGGTGATGGCGAGGCTGTCGCGCTCGTAGAGGATCAGATCGATCGGCATGCCCACCGAGAGATTGCTGCGCATGGTGGAGTCGAACGACACCAGCACGCACTTGGCGGCCTCCGCCAGGGGGGTGTCGGGATGGATGACCCGGTCGATGATCGGCTTGCCGTACTTCGCTTCGCCGGTCTGCAGATAGGGCGTGTCCTCGCTGGCCTCGATGAAGTTGCCCTCGGAGTACATGCGGAACAGGCGGGGCTCCTCCCCCCGGATCTGGCCGCCCACCAGGAAGGAGGCATTGAAGCCCCCGGCCGATCCCTTGAGGTAGGGGCCGTCGCGCTGCTCGATCGCCCGCACGGCCTCCGACACCAGACCCATCACGTCGAACATCGTCCGTGCCGTCCAGACGTTCGGGATGCCATCGGCGGTATCGGCCCGCTGGCGCAGCAGGCTGATCACCGCCTGGGTCACGGCCAGGCTGCCGGAGCTGAGCAGGACGATCACGCGATCGCCGGCACGCTCGAACACCGTCATCTTGCAGAAGGTGGCGAAATCGTCCAGCCCGGCGTTGGTGCGCGAATCCGAGGTGAACACCATGCCGCCCTCCACCAGCACGGCCACGCAGTAGGTCATGGGGTCAGCGGGCGGAAGGACGGATCTCCCGGTAGGCGGAGAGCTGCAGGATCGGAGTGACGGGCGGCACCGCGGTCACTCACGCGTCGGCCAACCAGTATGGCGCCGCACCAGTGCCCCCCTGGGCTGGGAAGAGCTGCCGGCGTCCGCCTTGTGGTGGAGAGCCAGGAGAAGGCGGCGAGGGGCACCGGAGTCTTGATCTTTTCCACCCGGGTTGAAGGGAGCGAAAGAAAGGCAGAAGCCAGCGAGGGCTCGGTGAATGCATGCATCTGCAGGACCATTGGTCGGTCGGTGCGCCGACGCTGCGCTCTGCCAAGCTCAGCATTGACAGATCATGGGGAGCACAGGGCCAGACGAAGGCAGGTGATTTCATCCCTCCGATTCTTGCGTCAGCCATTCACAGAAGCATGTGCGGATCA
This sequence comes from Cyanobium sp. CACIAM 14, assembly GCA_000708525.1. Taxonomy (GTDB): domain Bacteria; phylum Cyanobacteriota; class Cyanobacteriia; order PCC-6307; family Cyanobiaceae; genus Cyanobium. The sequence goes on along the minus strand of JMRP01000048.1, from coordinate 8,229 downwards.
GGCGCGAAGCGATATGGCAGTTCCCGGTAAGCCCTGCAGGATTGCACCCGAGAAGGCTACGAAAACCCCGACATGGTTGGGGTTGTCGTAGAGAAGCCAAACCGTCATTTTGACACTCTGGCCGATCGAATGACCTCCGTGCCAGTGGATACCACGAACGCCTACAGGCTGTCCGCCGATCACATTCGGCTGAATCGGCTGGAACCGACAAGAGGTGACCATGACATCATCACGATTCACGCATCGTGGCTGAGCTGAAATGGGCCAACACCCCTGGCAAGCAGCTTCCAGGACAAGAAGTCCGCTATCCACTTGTCTTCCCGAGAGAGGAGATCTTCCTGGGTATCCTGTCAAAAACCGACGAAACCGTATTGACGTACAGGGATTCCGGCGGCGTCTTCCCGGTCCATGGCGAGCCCGTCATTGGGCTCGGATTGCCCGCAAGAAGAAACGCGTAGAGGACACGCTCACTACCTGCCACGCCGAACGGCACTGCTGCCTGGCTTACAAGGGCCGTTCAGTCTGCTTGCTCGGCCAGACACCTTGAAGCGCACCTTTGGCCGCAAGCTGCTGGGCGCATCGGGCGTGTGTGTGTAATGTAGCCGTCTTCCTGGAAGAAAGGCCCTGGCGTTCCGCCCGGGCCGATCCACCAGAAAGCCACCAGGGAGCAAGAGATGGATTCCCGGACCCCGCCCAGCCGCTCCGGACTCAGGACCAGGGCGTACAGGGAGCTGAAGGTCTTCGGACTCACCGCGCTCTACCTGTGGATCTTCCTGGGTTCGTTCAGCCTTTACCGCAGGCTGATCCTGGCCGAGGCCGGCGTCAGCTATCTCAACTACGGCTTCGCCCTGGTCGAAGCGCTGATCATCGCCAAGGTCATCCTCATCGGCAGACTGTTCGGGTTCAGCCGTCGCTATGAGGGTGAGCCGCTGATCGTGCCCGTGGCCTACAAGACCCTGTTCTTCGGTGTCCTTGTGATGGCCTTCAGCCTCCTCGAACACATGCTGGAGGGTCTCTTCCGCGGGCAGGGAGGACTGGGTGGGCTTCACGAAATGTTCACCCTCGGCATCTACGAAATCTCGGCGCGGGTTCTCATGCTCATCATTGCCCTTGTGCCCTTCTTTGCCCTCATGGAGATGGGCCGAGTTCTGGGGATGGACAGGCTCTCAGCCATGTTCTTCAGGAAGCCGGTGCTTCCGCAAGGCAGGGGCCGGGACGCCTAAAGTCTCCCGAGGGCGGGAGAGTGAAGCCATGACGGCCGTCGCCATGAAGATCGGAACCCTGGCCGGCCGCAGCGGGCTGTCGGTGAAGACCCTGCGCTACTACGAAGATCTGGGCCTGCTGCCGGCGATCGGCCGCAGCGACGGCGGCTACCGGCTGTTCGGGGAGGAGAGCCTGCGGCGCCTGGAGTTCATCCGCCGGCTCAAGACCCTCGGGCTCAGCCTGGAGGAGATCCAGGACTGCCTGGCCGTTCACGACGCCGGTGCGCTGCCCTGCGCCGACATCCAGAGGCAGCTGGAGCGCCAGATCGATCGGATCGACGGCCAGATCAGGGAGCTGCGGCAGCTGCGCAAGGAACTGCAGACCCTCCTGGCCGGCTGGCGAAGCGACCCCGCGAAGCAAGGGGATCTGATCTGTCCCAATCTGCAGGTCTGAAGGTCGCCCGGAACCGCTCCGGATTCGCTCAGGTGCTGCTGCCGCTGTCCATCTCGCCGGCGGCCAGCGGGTGCCGGCCGGCCAGCACCCGCCGCATCCGCTCGCGGAACCACTGCAGCGGGTGGCCGATGTCGGCGTCCTGGAGAAGTCCCCGCTGGCGCAGGCAGTCCTCGTAGCTGCGCAGCACATCGCTGCGGCGGGCCACCTCCCGGGCCACCGTGTCGGCGAAGGCCGGCCGGGAGGCCAGCAGGGCCCGGAAACTGCCACTGGGCACCACGAACAGGGTCGTGTCCTGGGTGGCCACCATGGTGGTGGGGTAGGGCACCTGCAGCAGCAGGGGCAACTTGCCGAAGAACTCCCCGGCGTTGAAGGTGAACAGCCGGTGGCTCACCAGCTCCGTCTCGTGGATGGCGTCCACCGCGCCGCTGAGCACCAGATGGAAGGCGCGGCCCTCCTCCCCCTGGCGCACCAGCACCGTGCCGGCAGGCACGACACGGCGGGCCCCGCTGCCCACCAGCTCCCGCAGCGCACGCCCATCCAGGCTGCGGAAGCAGGGATGGTCCGGCAGGGCCGTCTGCAGCGGGGGCGGGGCCTCCCTCTCCCCGGCGCCGGTCGCCGCGCGCCGGGGGGGCAGCAGCTGGATCTGCCCACGGGCCCCGGCCAGTTCGATGCTCCGCTCCCGCAGCCCCTGCTCGATGGCGTAGTTGAGGGAGCTGCGCAGGCTCAGGCTGGCGTGGATCGCCGAGGTCCAGACCCAGAGCTCGAACTCCAGACCCCGTTCGCCCAGGCCCCGGAGGAGCACCTTCGGTGGCGGATCGGCCAGCACCGTGGGCTCGGCCAGGGCTGCCTCCAGCAGCACCTCGGTCACCGCCAGGGGGTCGCTGCCGTGGGCCACGGTGAGCGACACATCCACCCGGCCATCGGGACTCAGGTAGCTGAGGTTCTTCACCGGCGCATTGGTGATGGCCGAATTGGGCACCACGATCTCGGCGCCCTGGAAGGTGCGGATCACGGTGGAGCGGATCGAGATCTCCCGGATATGGCCCATGGTCTGACCGAACTCGATCAGGTCGCCCACCTTCAGCTTTCCCTCCATCAGCAGGGTGAGGCCGCTGCTGAGGTTGCGGGTGAGGTCCTGCAGCCCGAAGCCCACCCCCACACCCAGGGCGCCGAAGAGCACGGCGAGGGCTCCGAAGTCGAGCCCCATCCCCTGGGCCACCACCACGTAGCCGAAGGCGGCCAGGGTCATCGACACCAGGGTGGCCAGGGCCTCGCGCCGGCCTTCCGGCAACGAGAACCAGCGCAGCACCCGGCCGGCCAGCAGACGCTTGATCCCCCGCGCCGCCAGGCTCACCGCCACCAGCAGGAGCAGCACCTGCAGGAGCCAGAGCAGGGAGAAGCTCTGGCGGCCCAGGGGGAACAGCGGTGCCGTGAAGAGGCGCTGCAGGCGCTCGAGATCCACCCCATGGCGGTCGCGGGTCGCTCCCTTCTAGCCAGGGAGAGGCCCCAGGAGATGGGTGGCCGGGGCAGGCAGCCGCCGGTGGGCGGCCTCCGTTGGGCAGCCGTTCGCGGGGGCCAGTGAAGCCTTGTGCCGTCACCCTGCGCTGCCCCCGCCAGGCCCCCCATGCTGGGAACCTGTCGAGGCAGGGGAGAGATGCGAAGGGTCCTGTCGCCAGCGCCGTTCCGGAACATCCCGCCGGCGCTGCTTCGCGGCACCGCCGCCGCAGGGCTGGGTGCCCTGGCACTGACGCTCGGGGCACCGGCCGCCGTCATGGCCGACCCCGCAGGACCCGGGGGAGGCCCGGCCCCCTCCCGACCGTGGCGGCCGGGTCCGCAGTCGATGGACCGGCACTTCATCGAGATGATGATCCCCCACCACGACGGCGCGATCGCCATGGCGGAGCTGGCCCTGCGCCGGGCGCGGCGGCCCGAGATCCAGGCCCTGGCCCGCAGCATCCGGGACAGCCAGACGCGGGAGAACGCCCAGATGCGGGCCTGGTACCGGCAGTGGTTCGGCGGCGAGGTGCCGGCCTGGGGCGGCAGCTACGGCCGCGGGGTCTACTCCGGCTGGGGCGGCTGGATGGGGGGCGGAATGATGGGCCCCGGCCGGGGCATGGGGATGATGGGCACGGGCACCGACGTGGAGTGGCTGAAGCAGGCCCCGGATTTCGACCGTGCCTTCATCGAGCAGATGATTCCCCACCACCGGATGGGCGTGATGATGGCCTCGATGGCCCAGAGCGGCAGCCGGCATCCCGAGCTCCGGGCGCTGCAGCAGGCCATGGTGACGGTCCAGAGCCGGGAGATCGAGCAGATGGCGCAGTGGTACCGGAGCTGGTACGGAGCGCCCTGAAGGCCCCATTCCGCGTACTGGGGGACCGACTGGCTGGGCCCAGCTCTTTTGGCCTATCCCTGAAGGCATTTATCGAAGCTGCACAATTGAGGATCTGATTGCAATTGATTCGATGCCTTCATGTCCCATTGGATACATCCCGCTCCATCAGTGATGCTTTCCAGGAAAAGTCCTCAGACCAGGGAGGAGACATTCATCACGCCTGTGGCGCCCTTGCAGCACCTTTGCCATAAAGGGTCCATGGTTCTCGCCTGAATGGCGAATGGCACCGCCCCCCCTTCAGGACCAAGCCAGCAAGGACCCATGGGAGGTGGCCCAGCGGCCGGGTCACAAGCTGGTGCTTGGGGTGGTCAAGGCGCGACAGAAGGCGGCACCAGCCAGGCCCAGACCCACCTGATCCAGCCCCCCAGCATCTCCCTGCCCAAGGGCGGCGGCGCGATCCGGGGCATGGGCGAGAAGTTCGCCGCGAACCCGGTAACGGGCACCGGCTCGATGACGGTGCCGATCGCCACCAGCCCAGGCCGCAGCGGCTTCGGGCCGCAGCTGAGCCTCAGCTACGACTCCGGCGCCGGCAATGGGCCCTTCGGGTTCGGCTGGAGCCTGTCGCTGCCGGCGATCACCCGAAAGACCGACAAGGGGCTGCCCCGCTACCGCGACAGGAGCGCCGACCCCCAGGACGCGGATGTGTTCGTGCTCTCGGGCGCGGAAGACCTGGTGCCGGTGCTGCGCCAGGGGGCGGCGGGGCTGGAGATCCATGAAGACACCATCGACGGCTACCGGGTGCGCCGCTACCGGCCGCGCATCGAGGGGTTGTTCGCCCGCATCGAGCGTTGGCAGTGGATCCCAAGCGCCGCCGATCCGCGGCCGCAGGCCGAACAGCGTGCGGATGTGCACTGGCGCTCGATCTCCAAGGACAACATCCTCACCATCTACGGCGCGGATGCCGGCTCGCGCATTGCTGATCCAGAGCAGCCGGAGCGGATCTTCAGCTGGCTGATCTGCGAAAGCCGCGACGACAAGGGCAACGGCATCCGCTATCTCTACAAAGCGGAAGACGGAGCCTTCACATTGCGGCCGGGCCAGCAAGACCCGCTGGTTCAGGCCCATCAGCGCAACCGCGGCCTCGCCAGCGACCGTCGACGCACCGCACAGCGCTACCTGCAACGCATCCTCTACGGCAATCGCCGGCCCCTGCTCACAGCCCAGGGGCAGCGCCCCCGTCGCCTGCGCGATCTGCAAGGCCCACCCAGCGACACGGCCGTCGACTGGCTGTTCGAGGTGCGCTTCGACTATGGCGAGCTCGACGCCGCCAACCCCACCGGCACCGCGGAGCAGCCCTGGTTCCACCGGCCGGATGCCTTCTCCAGCTACCGCAGCGGCTTCGAGGTGCGCACCTGCCGCCGCTGCGAGCGGGTGCTGATGCTGCACCACATCCCTGATCAACCAGCCAGTGGCGGCCGGGCTGCCCAGAAGGGTTACGAAGGAGTGGTGCGCAGCACCGAGTTCGTCTACGACGACGAGCTCGACCCCACCATCGCCAGCAGGCCCGTCTACAGCTTTCTGGCCCAGGTGGAGCAGAAGGGCTGGAAGCAGGAGAACGGCACCACCACGGTCAGGAGCCTGCCGCCGCTGCAGTTCCGCTACAGCCAGCCCATACCGGGCGAGGCCGTGGAAGTCGTGGATTCCACAAGCCTCGAAAACCTGCCGATCGGCCTCGATGGCGCCAGCTACCGCTGGGTGGATCTGCACGGGGAGGGATTGCCGGGGATCCTCACGGAGCAGGCGGGAGCGTGGTTCTACAAGCGCAACCTCAGCCCAGTGAGCCAGCGGCTGCGGGCCGATGCCCAGGCCGATGTGGCCACCTTTGCGGCGCTGGAAACGGTGGCAAGCCAGCCGAACGCCAGCCTGGGGAACGGTGCCCAGATCCTTGATCTGGCCGGCGATGGCCTGCCCGATGTGGTGAGCTTCAACGGGCCGTTGCCGGGCCTCTATGAGCACGACGGCGCCGAGGGCTGGCAGCCATTCCGCCCGTTCCGCCAGCTGCCGAACGTCAACTTCGGCGACCCCAACCTGCGCTTCATCGACCTCGATGGCGACGGCCACGCCGACCTGCTGATCAGCGAGGGCGATGTGTTCGTGTGGCACCACTCCCTGGAGGAACAGGGGTTTGAAGCGGCCCAACGGGTGCCGCTCCCATGGGATGAGGAGAAAGGGCCGCGGGTGGTGTTCGCCGATGGCACCGAAAGCATCCACCTGGCGGACATGAGCGGCGATGGGCTAGTGGATGTGGTGCGGATCCGCGCCGGCGTGCATGGCCGTGAGATCTGCTACTGGCCGAATCTGGGCTACGGCCGCTTCGGGGCAAAGGTGTCGATGGACAACCCGCCCCTGTTCGACCATCCGGAACTGTTCGATCCCAAGCGGTTGCTGCTGGCCGACATCGATGGCAGCGGCACCACCGATCTGATCTATCTGCACGCCGAGGGCGTGCGCTTGTATTTCAACCAGGCTGGCAACGGCTGCAGCGAGGCGGTGCCCCTGAAGGCCTTCCCGCCGATCCACAACGCCGCCCAGGTGACGACCCTGGATCTGCTGGGCAATGGCACGGCTTGCCTCGTGTGGTCGTCTCCGCTGACGGGGGATGGCGGTCGCCAGATGCGTTACGTGAAGCTGATGGCAGACGGCAAGCCCCATCTGCTCACCACCAGCGTCAACAACCTGGGCGCAGAAACACGGGTGCGCTATTGCTCCTCCTTGCGTTTCTACCTGGAGGACAAGCTCAACGGCAAGCCCTGGATCACGCGGCTGCCGTTTCCGGTGCATGTGGTGGAGCGGGTGGAAACGATCGACCACATCAGCCGCAACCGCTTCGTGAGCCGTTATGCGTATCACCACGGCTATTTCGATGGCGAGGAGCGGGAGTTCCGGGGCTTCGGGATGGTGGAGCAGTGGGATACGGAGCGACTGGATGTGGTGGCAGGGGAGAGCGATCCCGCCCTTGGTTTTCTGAATGAGGAGGCGGCCCACACCCAACCGCCCGTGCACACCAAAACCTGGTTTCACACCGGCTTGTGGCTGGGCCGGGAGCGGGTGTCGCGCCAGTACGCCAGCGAGTATTACCTCGAGCCGGGCCTCACCCCCCAGCAGGTCGCGGATCAACTGCTACCCGACACTCTGCTGCCCGAGGGCCTCTCATCAGCGGAGGGGCGGGAGGCCTGTCGTGCCTTCAAGGGAATGATGCTGCGCCAGGAGGTGTATGCCGACGACGCCGATCACCCCGGCGCCACGGCGGCGGAGATCGAGCGGGCCCGCACGCCCTACATGGTGAGCGAGCAGAGCTTTGCCCTCCAGCAGCTGCAGGAGCGAGGCAGCAATCGCCATGCCGTGTTCTTCAGCCACCCACGCGAGGCGCTGACCTATCACTACGAGCGCAATCCGGCTGATCCACGCATCCAGCACGCCCTCACCCTGGAGGTGGATGCCTTCGGCAACGTGCGCAAGCAAGCGGCCGTGGGCTATGGCCGGCGCAGCTCACCCCTCAGCGAAGTCTGGGACCAGAAGCGCCAGACCACGCCTTTGCTCACCTACACGGAGAGCAACTTCACCAACGCGATCGACAGCAGCGATCAGCACCGCACCCCGCTGCCCTGTGAAGCGATCACCTACGAACTCACGGAGGTTCCGGCCACGGGACCGGCGGGTCGCTACCGGGCTGAGGATTTCATCGAGCCCACTCCAGGCTCCCCCGGCCAGCTGCGGCATCGATTCAATCCCCCCGAGGTGCCTTACGAGGCCACCGCGAGCGGCAGCCGGCGCCGCCGGCCGATCGAACACCTGCGCACTCTTTACCGCCCCAACGACCTGGGCGCGACGGCGGGTAATGCCAGCCTGCTGCTCCCCCTGGGCCAACTGGAATCCCTGGCATTGCCGGGGGAGAGCTACAAGCTGGCCTTCACCCCAGGGCTTCTGGATGCGGTGTTCCAAAGGCCCCGAGCTGGCCAGCCTGCGGAGGAGCTGCTGCGAATCGCCGATCGCAACCAGGTGCTCGGCGGCCAGGCAGCGGATCAGGGCGGCTATGTGGACCTGGACAGAAATGGCCACTGGTGGCTCCCCTCCGGCCGCAGCTTCTTTTCCCCCGGTCCGGTCGATCCCCCAGCCACGGAGCTGTCCGCAGCCAGGGCCCACTTCTTCCTGCCCCGCCGAATTCGAGATCCCTTCGG
>JMRP01000047.1 GCA_000708525.1 Cyanobium sp. CACIAM 14 | reverse complement strand
AGCAGAAGCTCTATGGGCAACAAACTCCTAGTCCACGACAGGCACCTCAAGCGGTATCAGTGCCGCAACTACGGGCATCAGACGATGCTCACGGCCGGTGCAACCTGCAGGCCATTAAACTTTAGCTGACTACCTGGTTCTTGGCTTTCTATCTCATCGGCCAGGCAAAGACTGGCATCTCGTCGGTTGAGTTTAAGGGATGGCGAGTTCCATTGCTATCCCTGCCTGCATCCGACTGGGCTTCCACGTCAATAGGAATCATGCTATGGTAGAAAAACATGACTGCTATCCATGCCTGAAAAAAATGGCCAGCCTGTCAAGGTGAGTCTTGCGATCTGTACGCATAACCCGAAGTTGCCATTCCTGCAGCGTGCCCTGGATGCGCTCAGCCAGCAGACTCTTCCAACAGGTGAGTGGGAGCTATTGATTGTTGATAACTGTTCAGATCGCGCAGTAAAAGACATGATCTGTACAGCTTGGCATCCGCGCACAATCTGGCTGCAGGAGCCAAGGTTGGGACTCACTTTTGCGAGATTGTGTGCCTTGAGGAGTGCACAAGCTGATCTGATTATATTTGTCGATGACGATAACCTGCTCGACTCCGACTACCTTGAGAATGCTTGCCGAATTTATGCAGAATATCCAGGTCTGGGAGCTTTTGGGTCTGGTAATATTGTACCCGAATTTGAGGTGCATCCCCCCGAATGGGCCCGTCACTTTCTGAGCTATTTGGCTCTTCGGGGTGTGACTTGCATTCAGATTTCTGATCGTTTTCACGCAGGCCCTCGTCCATGGGGGGCGGGTCTATGCGTAAGTGGCAATGTGGGTCAGGCATACATCGCTGCAGCCCAGCAAGATAGCCTCATTATGGCACTCGACCGCCGAGGGAGAGAGCTGCTTTCTGGTGGGGACGATCTTTTTTCTTTGGTTGCCCAAAATCTTGGGTGTAAGTTCGGAGTCTTTCCTGATCTGCGGCTCACCCACCTGATCCCCAAGGAGCGATTTGAGCATTCTTACATTAAGAGTTTGGTTCGTGGAAACGCTTGCTCTCATTCTATGCTCGCCTCCATTAGTGGCCAGTCAACCGCAAATCCCTCCACCATTCCTTCTTGGAAGGCCGCGCTGGCATTGGTGATGACGGGCAATCGTGCATTGGGCTGGGAGCAGTTTATAGCTTTTGTTCAGTTTGCTTCCAAAACAAAACTGGAGAGAGAAGTTCTATACGAGGCCTTTTGGGGGTGGCAGGAGGGCCTCTCTCGCGTCGGAGAAAGTGTGCCAGATTAATCCTGTACCACGAGCGCCTTTGGGAGGTGTCCAAGCGGCTCAACTTCACCCTCGGCTGGAGCGCCACCAGCGGCCAGGTGGACAACGTCGTGTAGACGGTGGTCAACGAGACCTTCATCAACGACCCCGAGATGCGCCAGCGGCTGATGGAACTCAATCCCCACAGCTTCCGCCGCATCGTGGGCACCCTGCTGGAGGTGAACGGTCGCGGCTACTGGGAAACCAGTGAGGAGAACATCGCCCAGCTGCAGGAGCTCTATCAGGTGATCGAGGACCGCATCGAGGGAGTGAGCGGAGGCTGATGCCTTACCAGGGCAGCACCTCCCCGTTGGCGTGCCAGAAGCTGCCGGAATTGGCCAGGGTGAGGCCGTCGATGCGGGCCAGCAGCCCGCGCACGGCCTGCTCCGGGGAAATGCCCGACGGGGTGAAGCCGGTCATGGCGGTGCTCACCATCCCCGGATGCAGGATGGCCACGGCGATGCCGCGGGGCCGCAGGTCGACCGAGAGGGATTTTCCGGCCATGCAGAGCGCCGCCTTCGACATCCTGTAGCCGTAGTAGCCGCCGGAGCTGTTGTCGGCGATGGAGCCCATGCGGCTGGTGATCAGGATCACCCGAGAGCCTGCGGCCAGCTGGGGCAGCAGGGCGGCGGTGAGCCGCAGGGGGGCGATGGCGTTCACCTCGTACTGCCTCCGGAGGCTCTCCACGTCCAGATGGGCGAGGGAGTCGGGCTCGAGCAGACCGGCGTTGTGGATCAGGGTGTCGATCGGCAGGCCATCGAGGCGCTGCAGCAGGCCCTCGATCGAGGCTTCGCTGGTCACCTCCACCCCGGCCTCGATGCGCACGCCGAGGGCATCCAGCTCCGGTGAAGGGGTGCGGCAGGCCGCCACCACCGCATCCCCCCGGGCCCGCAGCTGGCGGCAGAAGGCGAGGCCGATGCCCCGGTTGGCGCCCGTGATCAGAACCGTCGCCATCGGAAGGTTCCCCGCACCGGGGCCGGTGGAAACCGTGAGATTAGATCCGCTCTCCCGGGCTCACTCCACGGCCAGGCAGTCTCCGGCTCGGTAGGCGTCGACCATCTCCCCCAGCCGATCCCCAGCTGTGGCCACCTTGTCCACCTGTTCGCCGAAGGCCTGGACATAGCGGACATAGGCCTCGCGGTCGACGCGCCGCAGGGTGGCCTCTTGATCGGGGTTGAGGCGCATCCGACGCATCGCGGTGAGCTGGGCGTCGAAGCTGTCCTTGCGGAAGCGACCGATCTCGCTGCGCTGCTGGCGGCAGGCGGCGATGCGGCGCTGCCGTTGCTGGTGCCGCAGGTTCAGGACGAGGGCCACGGCGATGGCCGCCACGGCCAGCACGGCCAGAACCACCAGGCGTCGGCGCAGGGAGGGCGAGAGCTTCGTCATCTGAGCGACCCCGCGATCCGCCATTCTGCCCATCCCGGGATCATCCGCCGCCTGGCCCCCCGCCGGCCGGGCTGCTGCGGCTCGGCACCCTGCCGCGGATGGCGTTGGCCCGGCCCTGCAGCGTGATCGCTCCGCCGCCGGGTGGCTCCAGACGGGCTCTCAGCAGCTTCTGGAAGCTGGTGCGTTCCGCCTCGCCCATCGTGGCCAGGGCCTGGCCGGCGCTCGGGGCCGCCTGGAGGATGGCCCAGAACCCCTCGAAGTCGGCGAAGCTGTGCTCCACGCTGATCGTGAGGGTCTCGATGTCCGTCAGGCCGGCGGCGGTCCAGAGTTCCCGCAGCGCCTCCGGGCGGGACGCCTCCGGGCTGGGCGGCAGCGGGGTCGACACGCCGATGGCGTCGAGGCCGTCGCGCAGGCTCTGGTAGGGAAAGCCACCGCCCTCCATGTCCCAGGCGTAGGCCGCCACCCAGCCGCCCGGGGCCACCACCCGGGCCATCTCAGCCACACCTCGGGCGGGCTCGGGCACGAAGAAGATCACCAGCGGCATCACGGCGGCATCGAAGGCGTCGGCCGCATAGGGCAGATCCATGGCATCACCGGTCCGGAGCTGGGCGGCCGCCAGCAGCGGCTGCCGGCGGGCGAAGGCCAGCTGGGCTTCGGAGGGGTCGATCCCGTGCAGTTCGCGGGGCGCGCAGCGGCGGGCGATCAGTTCGGTGAAGGCGCCGTTCCCACAGCCCACGTCGAGCCAGCGCAGGCCGGGGGGCGGCGCGAGCCAGTCGAGAAACTCCTCGCCGGCCAGTCGGCTCCACACCCCCATGTAGCGGTCATAGCCGGCCCCGTCGGTGAAGCGGATCGGTTGGTCGCCCATGGACCATTCGCCCCGGGGTGTGCGGGATCAGCCTGGCAGAGGCCTGGTTCGGAGGATGCACCCTCGGGCTGGAGGGCGGCAAGGATGGGGATCGGCGCCGGCTGCCCCGATGCCGCTGTCCATTCCCCGGCGCCCGTGCCGATGATCCGCACCGTGATTGCCCTGCACCACCTGCCAAGGCGCGCGCAGAACCTCCAGTACATCTTCGCCCTGGCTCTCTCGCCGCTGGTCAACGTCACGGTGAGTGCCACCATGTTCGAGCGGCTCCGCCATCTTGCCGAGCACGGCGGACGCCTGCTGCCGGAGGAGCACTGGATCTTCTCGCTCTCCCAGTTCGTGCTGGCGGGGATCCTGCTGTTCCTGGGGGTGAACCTGATCCGCATCCTTGTTCTGGGTCATCAGCGCATCCGCCGCACCCTCCTGGTGTTCGGACTCCTGGCGTCGCTGGACCTGTTGCTGAACCTGATGGCGGTGGCCTATTCGATCTACTCCTTCCGGGTGGGCTCGTTCTTTCTTCTGGCCACCTCGGCCGGCATCTACCTCTCCCTGAATCTCACTTTCTTCTTCTGGTACTGGTACGTCGACTATCCCACCCAGGTGCGTCACCTGCATGACCCCGATCATCCTTGCGCAATCGTGTTTCCGAGTGAAACCGCCGCTGGGCAGCACCGGCGGCTGCCAGCCCCGATCGACTACCTCTACTTCACCCTGATGACCAGCAACACCCTGGGTCCCCCGGAGAACCATTCGCCCGTGGGCCCGATGATCAAGGTGCTCCAGCTCTTCCACTCCTCCGTCATGTTGGTGCTGCTCGTGCTGATCGTCTCGAGGGCGGTGAACACCCTGAGCTGAGACGGCGGTCGGTGGGGTGCATGACGATCTCCACGGCGCGGGCGGCGATTCCTAAGTCGTGGGGGATCTGCTGGTAGCTCAGCCCCCTGGCCATCCCGTCCAGCCGTGCCGCTCACTGCTCCGGCTGGAGGTCCCCCGGCCGCCAGCTTTTGTTGAACCACGGCTCCAGGGGGCCGTAGAGCCGCAGCAGCACGTTGTAGCCGCGGCCCGGCATGGTCTGCACCCAGTTCGATTCCCGGCCGGCAGGCGGCGTGGGGCCGAACCACACCGTGGCACCGCCATCGGCATTCATCCGAACGCCGGGCCGGGTGCTGTCGATCCCGGCGAGCTTCTGGTCGGTGGGGAGCAGCGAGCGGGTCTGGTTGTCGTACACCGTGAACGACCAGAAGTCCTTCGCCGGAATGGGACCCGGCAGGGTGACGCTGTAGGTGCGGCCGCCATCGAGATAGGCACCCTTGGCATCACGGAAGATGCCGGCATAGGCCGAGCCGCTGCCGGGCTTCGCCTGGCTCATGGCAGGGGTGATGCCCGTGGCGTAATAGAAGAACATCGTGCGCGAATCGAGCAGCCGCTCGGCACCGTCGAGGAACTGGTAGCTGCCGCCCACGAAGGGCGTGAGCCACTGGCGGTCGGGGTAGAGGCGGGTGCGCGGATCGCGGGAGGCGAAGAGGTTGGCGCGGGCGATCGCATTCGCCACCGTCACCGACTCCGTGAGGAGCTTCCTCATCCGGGCGTCGGGAGCGAACGGCTGCCCCTTGCGGATGCCGATGGCGGCGTAGAGGCCCACGGTGTCGGGATCGACCCAGTCGGCGGGCTCGCTCTGCACCGCGGCGTTGAGTTCCTCGTAGAAGCTGAAGTCGTTGGCGCTGATCGTGTTGAACCTCCGGCCCGAGAGGTTCACGAAGGAGGTGGCCGGTGGGGTCGCCGCCTCGCTCAGCCGGTAGAGCGAGGCCTTCGCCTTCACGCCTGCCGTCGCTGCCGCGAGATCACCCTTCTCCACGAAGGCGCGGTAGAAGGCCACCAGGGTGTTCGTGCGGGTCCGAGCCACGTGGTGGCCGCTGGCTGGCAGCGGGCCCTGGTAGCCGGGCGGCACGAAGAGGTAGCTGCCGCCCCGCCCCTGGTCGGGTCCGGTGAGGCCCACGTCGGTGACCCAGCGGAAATCGGCGTCATCCACCGGACCGAGCACCGCCGGCGGCACCCGCAGCACCATCGGCCCGGCCCGCAGGTCGAGGCAGGCCATCACATACACCGTGGTGGTGTTGGGGGTGAGGAACAGGGAGCGGGCATCCAGCAGGTTCTCGGTGATGCCGATGCCCCGGTTGCGGGCCACGCCCGCCTGCTCCAGACCCCGGCAGATCGCATGGACCGAGGTGGCGGACATGCCCCGCAGGAACGCCTCGATGCCGCGGCTGAAGTCGAGCTGGTCCCAGGCGCGCTGCACCGTGGCGGGATCGGGGGCGCCGTCGCGGAAGCGCAGGGGGCCGATGCGGCTCAGGGCGGCCTCGGGCGTGGTGATCTTCGCGGGCACGTCCGGCGCGTAGCGGGGCGAGGCGGTGGGCGTGCCGGCGAGCGCGACGCCGGGGGCGAGGCTGGACGCGATCGTCACCCCGACGGCCAGGCCGGCGCGGACGGCGTGCGTGTCGCGGCGCGTGCCAAGGGGTTTCCGAGGCGATCCACTGCCGAGGGGGCCGGTCATCCGCGTGCTGGCAGGTTGGTGCGCGCTCAACGTAGGCAGGGCCTTCAGGGGGCACCAACTTGGCCGGGCCGTCCCGCGGCATCCCGCCATCGGCGGGCCGATCGCCGTGCCCGGATCGGGTAGCTTCCCGCGATCCGGTTCGTATCCGATGGCTCTCCAAATGGTCTTGATTCCTGCTGCCCTCCGCCAGGCCGGCCTCCTCGGCGTGATGGCCGGCCTCGCCGCCGTTGCGGGGGTGCCGGCCGCTCCGGCAGCGGCCCAGGGCCAGTGCCGCCCCCTGATGCCCATCGGTGGCAGCGGCAGCCCAGTGGCGGAGAAGCGGATCAGCGCCGACCGTGTGGGACTGATGGGCCGTACCAACTGGAACACCGACTTCACGGTGGACCGGTCCTTCGCCAGCTATCGGATCAACTTCCAGTCGGCTTCCACCGGACGGGGCACGTTCCCAGTGGCGGCGTTCCTGCGCTTCACCGACAACAGCAACCTGCAGGTGGTGAACGAGAACCTCACGCTCGACCCGGGACAGCGTCGGGTCTTCGGGCCCTTCCCGGCGGTGCCCGGCAAACGCACCAGCCAGGTGAACGTGCGCGTCGGCTCCAGTGCCATGCCCGGCTCCACCGGTTTCAGCTACCGCGTCTCGGTGGAGGGCTGCACCTGAGCTCCCCCCCCGTCCCACCCCTGCCGCTCATCCCCCCTGCGAACCGGAGCACCATCACGGCCCCGGCCAGCATCATCGCCGCCGCCGGCAGCCGCAGCGCGCCGCCGTCCTCCCCGAGCCAGACCACGCCCACCACGGCGGAGAAGAGGGTGCTGAGGCGCTTGATGGCGATCACGTGGACGACGGCCGTGCGGCGCAGCGCCTCCATCTGCAGTCCCATGCCTGTCGCCGCCAGCAGACCGATCAGCAGCAGAGCGGGCCAGTGACGCCTGAGCCCCTCCCCTCCCCAGCAGCGAGGCCGGGGATCAGCAGCGGCAGGCCCACCACCAGATGGAACGTCGTCACCCAGATGAGGGTGCCGGCCGCCTGCACCCCCAGCTTGTCGATGCTGGCCCCGATCCCCCACAACAGCGCCACCAGCAGCATCGGCCGGGCCCCCGGCACCCCCAAGAGACCCGCGGCCCCTTGGCCGCTGCGGCCGAGTTCCAGGGCTCCCAGCACCAGCAGCAGCACCCCCGCCAGGGCCGCAAGCGTGGGACGCTCCCCCAGCAGCAGCCAGCCGCTGAGCAGAAGCACCACCGGCGAGAGGTTGATCAGCGGCAGCACCAGGCTGAGGTCGCCGCGGGCCAGGGCGCGGCCGTAACTCCAGAAGGCCAGCCCGTTCACCAGCGCCGTCGCCAGGAGGCTGAGGAGCAGCGTTGCCGGATCGGGCGCCACGTCCCGACTCCAGGCTAGCAGCGCCAGGGGCAGCGACAGCAGGGCCGCCGCCAGGCAGCCGGCCCCCATCACCAGGCGGGAACTCAGCCCGGCGCGGCGGAGCAGCCGGCGGGTGAGCAGATCGCGGGTGGTCTCGCCGAGGGCGGTGAGCAGTGCCAGGAATGCCCAGAGGGTCACCCGCTGCGGCCGGCGAACGTGAGGGACGCCGAACCCTGAGGGACTGGGGTCGACGTCTTCGACAGGCGCTTCGACGAGGGCCGGATCAGGCTGTGAACAGATGTGTCCTCAACCGGGTCCCAGAGAGGGCGCAAAACACAATGAACCGGACATCCCAAAGCACTTTATGAGGGGCCGGACGCCTGCTCCAGTGCTGGTTTTCTTCACGCGGCTTTCCTTGGCGTGGCGTGCATCGGCCCAGCCGCTGGTCGCCTTGCTCCAGCTCGTGCTGCCGCTGGGTGGGCTCCTGGTCATCCAGGCCGGCCAGGCCAGGGCTGTCAAACCGCCGGCCCCGCTGGCCAGGCCCGCCGGGGCCAGGAGTCAGGAGCCGCCGCCACCGGTGCGCTTCGGCCTGGAGCCGAAGGCCATCGATCTGCTCAGGGCTGCCAGCGCGCGCCTGGCGGCGGCCCGCAGCATGAGCTTCACGGCAGTGAGCACCTACGAAAGTCCCAGCCGGCTGGGGACGCCACTGGCCTACGTGACCCAGTCGGAGGTCACTCTGCAGCGGCCCGACCGACTGCGGGTGATCACTCTGGGAGATGGACCGGCCTCGGAGTTCTACTTCGACGGCAGGACGATGATGGCCTTCGCCCCGGCCGAGAATCTCGTCGCCGTCGCGCCGGCTCCACCCAGCATCGATGCGATGTTGAAGGCGGCCTACGATTCCGCGGCGATCTACTTCCCCTTTTCCGACCTCATCGTCGCCGATCCCTACAAGGACCTGGCGGATGGGTTGGTTCTCGCGTTCTTCATCGGCCAGTCCAGGGTGGTGGGGGGAACGCTCACGGACGTGATCGCGATCGCCAATGACAAGGTGTTCGCTCAGATCTGGATCGGCGCCGACGACAGGCTCCCCCGGATGATCCGCGCCGTGTATGCGGAGGATCGATCCAGGCTGCGGCAGCAGGTGGAATTCTCGAACTGGCGCCTGAACCCTGCCGTCCCGGACGGCAGCTTCACCTCGGCCAGGGCGAGCAGGGCGAAGCCCATCCCCTTCGCCCATCCGAATCGCCCCCCTCGGCCACCTGGAGCATCGAACCCATGAAGAATCGGATCGTGGCGAGCTGCCTGCCCCTGCTGCTCCTGGGACTGTTCCCCGGGCCAGCCGCTGCCTGGTTCCACGGCAACAGGTTCGGTGGCAGCACCGCCCACACCTTCGGCGCGACCGCCCACACCAATGCGTGGGGCGGCAGCACCGAGCATGTCTACGGGGAGGGCACCACGCACATGAATGCCTACGGCGGAAGTGCCACCCACGACTACGGCGGTGGCTGGTCGAAGACCGGAGCCTATGGCGGCACCGCCTATGGGGATGCCCACTATGGCGGTGCCTATTACCCTCCCAGCGGGTATGCCTACCCCGCCTACCATCCACCCGCGGCGGTGGGGTATTACGGAGCCGGTTGTTATAACTGCGGTGGCTGGGCCACGGCCGCCGCCGCAGCCACCGGCGCAGCCGTCGGGGCGGCCGCCATCGGCGCCTCCAGCGCCGCAGCGAGTGCCAATGCCGCCAGCGCCGGACTTTCGGCAGGGGTCATGGCTGGCCCCGCCTACGCCATGGGCGCCATCTACAGCACCCTGCCGGCCGGGGCGACGGTGGCAACGGTGGCGGGCACCACGTACTACAGGGCCAACGGCGTCTGGTTCCTGCCCTCGTTCGGCGCCAATGGGGTGTATTACCGCGTGGTTCCGGCCCCCTGAGCCCCGGGAGTCGCGCTCAACCCGAGGCCGGCTCTCCTCGGCCCGGAGCATGGTGCCGCGATGAAAGCCCGCTAAAGCAGGGCCATGGCCTCCTTTCCACGCCCGTCCTGGCGACGCGTTGCCGTGCTGGCGCTGGCGGGCGCTGGCGTCGCCATCGGTGCCCGGCTGATTCGGCCCCAGCTTCCGCCCCCCAACCTGGCCAGTGGCAACGGCCGCCTCGAGGCCGTGGAGATCGACGTTGCCACCCGCACGGCCGGGCGCATCGCCGCCATCACGGTGCAGGAAGGGGAGCCGGTGGTCGCCGGGCAGATCGTCGCCCGGATGGACACCGCCATGCTCGAGGCGGAGCTGCGGGAGGCGCAGGCCGAGGGACGCCGGGCCGCCTCCGCTGTGGAGACCGCGAGCAGCACGGTGCTCCAGAGGGCGCACGAGTGGCAGGCGGCCAGGGCTACCCTGCAGGAGCGCCAGGCGGACCTGCTCAGGGTGCGCAAGCGCTATGAGCGCGTGGGCCAGCTGGTGGGAAGCGGAGCCCTCCCCAGCGAGGAGCTCGACAACACCTCGGCGGCCCTGCAGGCTGCCCGGGCGGCGGTGACCCATGCCCAGGCGGATGTGGCGGCGGCCGGCACCGCCGTGGCCAGCGCCCGCTCCCTGGTGGTGGCGTCGCAGCGGTCGGTGGAGGCGGCGAGCGCCCGCATCGAACGCCTCCAGGCGGACATCCGGGATGGGATGCTGCGTTCCCCTGGCCGCGGCCGGGTGCAGTTCCGCATCGCCGAGCCGGGGGAGGTGCTCGGGGCCGGCGGCAAGGTGCTCAGCCTCCTGGATCTGGGGGATGTGCACATGACCTTCTTCCTGCCCACGGCCCAGGCCGGCCGGGTGCGGATCGGCAGCGAGGCCCGTCTGGTCCTCGACGCGGCGCCCCAGTACGTGATCCCCGCCCGGATCACCTACGTGGCCGACGTCGCCCAGTTCACCCCGCGCACGGTGGAAACGGCCGCGGAACGGGAGAAGCTGATGTTCCGCGTCAAGGCCCGTGTCGATCCCGAGGTGATCCGGACATACGAGCCCTTGGTCAAGACGGGGCTCCCCGGGGTGGCCTGGGTGCGGCTGGATCCGGCGATCCCCTGGCCGGAGCGGCTCTCGGTGCGGTTGCCGCCATGACACCCGCCTCCGCTTCTGCCTTTGCTGCTCCCTCCGCGGCTCCCCTGGCCCGCCTCTCCGGCGTGGGGCTGCGCTACGGCAGGACCGTGGCCCTGCGGCAGGTGAGCCTGGAGGTTCCCGAGGGGGGCACGCTCGCCCTGATCGGCCCCGACGGCGCCGGCAAGTCGAGCCTGCTGGCCCTGGCCGCCGGTGCCCGCCGCCGGCAGGAAGGGCGCATCGAGGTTCTCGGTGGTGACCTGGCCGATCCGCGCCATCGCCGCGGCGTCTGCCACCGGATCGCCTACATGCCCCAGGGGCTGGGCCGGAATCTCTACGCCAGCCTCACGGTGGCCGAGAACCTGGAGGTCTTCGCGCGGCTGTTCGGCCAGGGCCGGACGGAGCGGCGGGAGCGGATCGCTGCGCTGCTCGCCGCCACCGGCCTGGCCCCCTTCGCCGATCGCGCCGCCGGCAAGCTCTCCGGGGGGATGAAGCAGAAGCTCGGCCTCTGCTGCGCCCTGGTCCACCAGCCCGACCTGCTGCTGCTGGATGAACCCACCACGGGGGTGGATCCTCTGTCGCGGCGAGCGTTCTGGCGGATGATCCAACAGATCCGCGCCCACCGCCCGCACATGGGGATGGTGGTGGCCACCGCTTACATGGAGGAGGCGGCCGGCTTCGAGCGGCTGCTGGCCCTGCGGGCGGGCCGGGTGCTGGCCGAGGGGGCTCCCGCCGAGCTGCTGGAGCGCACCGGCACCACCCACCTGGAGGAGGCGTTCATCGCCCTGCTGCCCGAGGGGCGGGTCGACGGCGCTGCCTCCCTGCGGGAGCCGCTCCCTCTGCGACGGGAGGAGCCGGCACCGGTGCATTTCGAGCAGGAGCCCATCGTGATCGAGGCACGGGATCTCAGCAGGCGTTTCGGTGCGTTCACGGCCGTGGATCGGGTGAGCCTGCACATCCATCGCGGCGAGATCTTCGGCTTCCTCGGCTCCAACGGCTGCGGCAAGACCACCACCATGAAGATGCTCACCGGTCTGCTGCCGGCAAGCGAGGGAGAAGCGGCGCTGCTGGGCCAACCGGTGGACGCGGAGGACCTGCGCCTTCGGCGCCGGGTGGCCTACATGTCGCAGGGCTTCTCGCTCTACATGGAGCTGACGGTGCGGCAGAACCTGGTGCTGCACGCCCGCCTGTTCCGGGTGCCGGATGGGGCGATCCCGCGCCGGGTGAAGCGGATCGTGGAGCGGTTCGGCCTCACGGAGCAGATCGACGCCCTGCCGGCGTCGCTGCCCCTGGGCCAGCGGCAGCGGCTGTCGCTGGCGGTGGCCCTGATCCACGCGCCGGAGCTGCTGATCCTCGATGAACCCACCTCCGGTGTGGATCCCGCCGCGCGCCAGGCCTTCTGGCGGGAACTGGTCGACTTGTCCCGGCGCGAGCGGGTGACGATCTTTCTCTCCACCCACTTCATCCACGAGGCGGAGCAGTGCGACCGCCTCTCCCTGATGCATGCCGGGCGGGTGCTGCTCACCGGCACCCCCGGCGAACTGAAGAGCCGCTGGCGGACGGCCAGCCTGGAGGACGCCTTCATCCGCGCTCTGGAGGAGGTGCAGGACACGGACCGCAGCGAAGAGCCAGTGCCGCCGGCGTCCGGGCCCGCAGCCCAGCTCACCGCTTCTCTTCCCGCCTCCCTGCCGGCACCGCCCCCACAGCCTTCGCCGCCGCCGGCGACCCCCCGCTGGCGGCTGAGTCCGGAACGCATCGGCTGCATCGCCCGCCGGGAGGCACTGGAGGTGGCGCGGGAGCCGTTGCGGGCCGTGCTGGCCCTGGTGGGGAGCCTGCTGCTGATGGTGGTGATGGGCTACGGGATCAGCTTCGACGTGGAGAACCTGGCCTTCGCCGTGCTGGATCGGGACCACACGAGCCTCAGCCGCGACTACGCTGCGAACCTGCTCGGCTCCCGCTACTTCCACCAGGCCCCGCCGATCCGGGATGACGCCGACATGGACCGGCGCCTGCGCTCCGGTTCACTGGCCCTGGCGATCGAGATTCCCCCCGGCTTCGGCCGTGATGTTCAGCGCGGGGATCCGACGGAGATCGGGGCCTGGATCGACGGGGCCATGCCCCAGCGGGCGGAGACGGCCCGCAGCTACCTGCTGGGCCTGCATGCCGACTGGCTGGCGCGGCGGGCGCGGGAGGAATCGGCCGAGCCTGGGCAGCCCCCGGTCGTGAGGATCGAAACCCGCTTCCGCTACAACCCGGACGTGCGCAGCATGGTGGCGATGGTGCCGGCGGTGATTCCGCTGCTGATGATGATGATCCCGGCGATGCTCACGGCCGTGGCGGTGGTGCGGGAGAAGGAGCTGGGCTCGATCGTGAACCTCTGGGTCACCCCCGTGACACGGCTGGAGTTCCTGCTGGGCAAGCAGCTGCCCTACGTGGCGCTGGGGTTGGTCAACTTCCTGCTGCTGGTGGTGATGGCGACGCTGGTGTTCCAGGTTCCCATCAAGGGAAGCGTGGCGGCCGCGGTCCTGGGGGCGCTGCTCTACGTGCTCGGTGCCACCGCCTTCGGGCTGCTGTTCTCCACCTTCCTGCCGAGTCAGCTGGCGGCCATCTTCGGCACCGCCGTGCTGAGCATCCTGCCGGCCGTGCAGTTCTCCGGCTTCGCCGACCCGGTCTCGTCGCTGCAGGGGCTCGGCGCCTGGATCGGCCGCGTCTATCCCACCACCTACTTCCTGCTGATCTGCCGCGGCACCTTCTCCAAGGCGCTGGGGTTCGCCGAGCTGCGGGAGGCTTTCCTCCCCTTGTTGCTCGCCTGGCCGCTGCTGTTGGGTTTGAGCACGGTGCTCCTGCCGGAACAGGAGTCCTGAGCCATGCGTCCGGCGAACGTCTGGCATCTGGGGCTGAAGGAACTCTGGAGCCTGGCGCGGGAGCCGGTGCTGCTTGCGCTGATCGTCTTCGCCTTCACGCTGGCGGTGGTCTCCGCCTCCACCTCCCTGCCGGACACGCTGCACAACACCCCGATCGCCATCGTCGATGAGGATCGCTCCCAGCTCTCCAGCCGTCTGCTCGACGCCTTCACGCCCCCCCAGTTCCTGCCGCCCCGCAGGATCAGCGCCGGCGAGATGGACGCCCGCATGGACGCGGGCCTCGACACCTTCGCGCTCGACATCCCCCCGGACTTTGAGCGGGACCTGCTGGCGGGCCGTTCGCCGACGATCCAGCTCAACGTGGATGCCACGCGCATGAGCCAGGCCTTCAGCGGCAGCGCCTACATCCAGAGCATCCTGCTGCAGGAGGTGGAGACCTTCACGGCGCAACGGGCCGATCGCCGTCCGGCGGAGGTGAGGCTGGTGGATCGGGTGCGCTTCAACCCTGCCCTCGAGCGCAGCTGGTTCGGCTCGGTGGTGGAGCTGATCAACAACGTCACGATGCTGTCGCTGGTGCTCACCGGCGCCGCCCTGATCCGCGAGCGGGAGAGGGGAACGATCGAGCATCTGCTGGCGATGCCGGTGACGCCGCTGGAGATCATGCTGAGCAAGGTGTGGTCGATGGGGCTGGTGGTGCTCGCCGCCACCGCCCTCTCGCTGCTGGTGGTGATCCGGGGGCTGCTGGCGGTGCCGATCAGCGGCTCGCTGCCCCTGTTCTTCGCCGGGGTGATGCTCAACCTGTTCGCCACCAGCTCGCTGGGAATCTTCCTGGGGACCCTGGCCCGCTCCATGCCCCAGTTCGGCCTGCTGCTGATGCTGGTGCTGCTGCCGCTGGAGATGCTCTCGGGCGGCACCACGCCAAGGGAGAGCATGCCCCCGTGGGTCCAGATCGGGATGCTGGCGGCGCCCAACACCCACTTCGTGCTGCTCTCCCAGGGGATCCTGTTCCGTGGCGCCGGCCTGGGGGTGGTGTGGCCGCCGTTCCTGGCCCTGGCCCTGATCGGCCTGGTGTTCTTCGCGGTGGCGCTGCACCGCTTCCGCCGCGCGATCACCGCGATGGGGGAGTGAGGCGGCGGGGCTGAGGCTATGACGGCATTGCGCCTTCGGCCCAAAGAGGAATCTGGCCCTGGAGACCCTGCCGTGCCTGGCCCGCTGCGCTTGCACCGGCACTGCAACGTTCACGGCGCAGGCAGTTCCCCCCGCGCCACTGCATCCACCAGAGCCAGCTGAGCGGGCAGGCACACACGCCTGAGGTCGTAGCGCTCCTGCACCAGGGCCCGGGCCGCCTCCCCCAGCTGCCGATGCGCCGCCGGGTTCGCGAGCACGGCCGCGATCGTGGTCGCCAGTGCTTCGCCATCGAAGTAGTCCACCAGCAAGCCGTTCTCTCCGTGCCGGATCACCTCCTGGACGGGCGCCGTTGCCGAGCCGATCACCACCGCGCCGCAGGCCATCGCCTCCAGCAGGCTCCAGCTCAGCACGAACGGCACCGTGAGATACACGTGGCAGGCGCACACCCGGAACAGCTCGTGCAGCAACGCATGCGGCACCTGACCCACGAAATGGATGCGCTCCAGATCCAGTTGGCCCTCCAGCTCCTGCAGCAGCACCTGGCGCCAGGTGCCCCCTTCCGGCGGAGGCGCACCGTAGCTGCAGCCGTCGCCCCCCACGATCACCACCCGGGCCTGGGGCCGCAGCTGCTGCAGCAGGGGCAGCATGCGCAGGAAGCGGTGGAAGCCGCGGTAAGGCTCCAGCTGCCGTGCCACGAAGCTCACCACCTCCTCCCCCGGCCGCAGGGTGAGGCCTGCCTTCTCGAGACGGATCTCTGAGCCGCGGCGCGGCGTGATCCGATCGGTGTCGATCCCCTCGTGGATCACGCTCAGCCGGTTCCTGAACAGGGGCGGCACGGTGGAGGCCTGCCAGTCGGTGGGCGCGAGGCCCCAGTCCAGGTCGTGGAAGGCCAGCAGCTGCGGTGCCCGCCGCAGGCGCAGCCTGGCCGCCTGCCGCCATCCGTCCATCGGGAACTCCGGTTCGAAGCCCGTGTCGCCGCCCTCCAGCTGATACACGAACTCCACCTGATGCAGCACCGGCACTTCGGGAAACACGTCCTTCACCACCAGCAGCTCCCCCCAGCCCGGGTGCCCGATCACCAGATCGGGTCGCAGCCCCTGGCTCCGCAGTCCGTCCAGAAGGCCCCCCACCGCCTCCGCCCTCAGGCACTTGGTCTGCAGATCCGCCGCCCAGGGATGGCAGGGGGGGACGCCGCCGGCGGGCCTGGGGTCGTAGCGGTGCAGGGGAATTCCCTCAAGGCCGCGGGCCGTGGGGCCTCCGATCGCCGTCACCCGATCGCCCCGCGCCACCAGGGCCGGCGCCAGGTGGCGGTACTGACCTGGGAAGTTCTGATGGATGCAGACGATGTCCATGCTCATGTCCATGCCCATGGCGGTGGGCCCGGCCGGATCGGCGCTGTCCAGGCACGGCGGGATCTGGAAATTAGGTCAGGCCGGGGGCCGGGCCCGTAGCGCCTGATCTCCAGCGTGTGCGGCTGGCTGCCCGCGGCTGCCGGTGGATGCTGATCGGCTCAGCCGGCACAACGCCTCCTGCAGGCTTGCTGGGTGCGGGGCGGGCGCATCCGCGGAACGGCCTGCGGAACAGCCTGGTGTCTCCAGGCGCTACGCCAGCGGAATCCCCAGCGGCGTTGATCGTTCCTGCCGCGATCTCGAACCATTCCATCGCCACCAGCTCGTAGGAGCTGCCGGCACGGACGCGCAGCAGTGCCTGGGTTTGATGCGCTGATGCGTTGGTTCCTTGATGTAACCTAGGGTCAGGTTCCCTCGCCCTTGTCTCCATGCGCACCACGCTCGACATCGAGGACGACGTGCTGGCAGCGGCGAAGGAGCTGGCCCGCCGGCAGGGCACATCGGCAGGGCAGATGGTGTCGCGCCTGTTGCGCGCTGCCCTCAGCGGCACCGTTGCCACGTCTCTGTCCCCGGCGGAGTCTCCCCCCTCTGTGGGAGGGTTTCGCCCCTTCCCGGCAGTGTCCGGCCGGCTGGTGACCAACGAGCAGATCGACCAGCTGCGGGATGAGGCCGGCCTCTGATGGCCAGGGCCCTGCTCGACATCAATGTGGTGATCGCGCTGCTCGACCAGGGCCATGTGCTGCACCGGACGGCCTTTCGCTGGCTTGAGCGGGAGCAGGCGCACGGCTGGGCCACCTGCCCGATCACCGAGAACGGCGTTGTCCGGATCATGGCCCAGCCGGCCTACCCCAACCATCAGCCCGCCGCCCGGGTGGCCGAACGCCTTTCGGAGGCCTGCCGGCACCCCAGCCATGCGTTCTGGCCAGAACCGATCAGCCTTCTGCAGGACGGCCTGATCCGTTGGGAGCGGCTCCTGGGCCCGCGTCAGATCACGGATGCCTACCTGCTGGCGCTGGCGGCAACCCATGGGGGCCGCTTCGTGACCTTCGATCAGCGGGTCGGCGTGGATGTGGTGCCAGCCGCGGGTGCCGCCAACCTCTGCATCATCGAGGCCGACTGAAGCCAGGGGATTCTCCAGCGACCTTGCTTGCCCGTCTCCGGCATGGCTCACAAGGAGCCGATGTCGTGAGCGCAGTGAGACGGTGAGCTGCGCGGGCGGCTCGCACCGGCGCGGCCGATCGGCTGGAATGGGCAGCCTTGCCGCAGCGACGCGCCTGGCCATGGCCGAAACCCTCACCAAGCTCGCCTACCAGGCCCTGCAGCAGGGCAGAGCGGTGGCGGGCGTAGCCCACAAGGACATGAGCACCCGGCTGATGAAGCTGCTGATCCCCCAGGGGGCCCCGAGCGTCCGGCAGGTGGACGCGGAGCTTCTGCAGGAGCTGCAGGCGGCCCAGAGCGCCCTGCTGGAGGTCGACTGGCATGACGCGGAGGAGGGCCTCTACCCCACCGGCCTGCTGTTCGACGCACCCTGGCTCGATTGGGCGACCCGATATCCCCTGCTCTGGCTCGATCTGCCCAGCACCTGGAGCCGTCGCGGCGAGGGCCGGGTGAAGGACCTGCCGGCCGAGGTGCGCCGCGAGGAGTATCCCGACTACTACCTGCAGAATTTCCATCACCAGAGCGACGGCTACCTCAGCGATCACTCCGCCTCCCTCTACGACCTGCAGGTGGAGATCCTCTTCAACGGTGCCGCCGACGCGATGCGGCGCCGGGTGATCCGGCCGCTGCTGGAGGGACTGCGCGCCTTTTCCGGGCGCTCCGCCGGCCAGCTGCGGGTGCTGGATGTGGCCACCGGCACGGGCCGCACCCTGCAGCAGCTGCGCGGCGCCCTGCCGCATGCCCAGCTGGTGGGTCTCGATCTCTCCAGGGCCTATCTGCGCCAGGCCAGCCGCTGGCTCAGCCGGCAGCCCGGCAGCCTGCCCCAGCTGCTGCAGGGCAACGCCGAGGCCCTGCCCTTCGCCGACGGCAGCATGCAGGCGG
This sequence comes from Cyanobium sp. CACIAM 14, assembly GCA_000708525.1. Lineage (GTDB taxonomy): Bacteria > Cyanobacteriota > Cyanobacteriia > PCC-6307 > Cyanobiaceae > Cyanobium. The sequence continues at coordinate 1,487 of JMRP01000047.1, read as the reverse complement.
TGACCTGCGTGTTCCTGCTGCATGAGCTGCCCGCCGAGGCTCGCCAGAACGTGCTCAACGAATGCCACCGGGTGCTCGAACCCGGCGGTGTGCTGGTGCTGGCCGATTCCGTGCAGCTGGCCGACTCCCCGCAGTTCGAGCCGCTGATGGACAACTTCCGCCGCAGCTTCCACGAGCCTTACTACCGCGGCTACATCGGCGACGACATCGATGCCCGTCTCGCCACCGCCGGATTCACCTCCATCACGGCGGCGTCCCATCTGATGACGCGGGTGTGGCGGGGCACCAAGGCCCGCTGAGGCAGCGGCGATGGGTGGAGGCCTGGTCGCCGCGGGGCTGTGGGGCTGATTCCGAGGCCAGCGATGGCCCTGGCGATGGTATGGCGAAAGGTTCGTCTGAGTTCTTCGTTGCTGCCTTTTTCGCGTAGGTGGCCTCGCAACGCGTGAACAAGCCAAAGAACAGATCGGGATGATGTCTGTCCAGTTGACTCGCTCTTCAGGCAGCTTTTGTCAATACCATCTTCAGCTCATCCCCTGGGCCTGAGGACGTCAGGATGACGTCGTCTGGTTGCGATCGCATTGACCGCAAGAGCTGTGAACTGCGAGTGTCACTTACCTTTCTCCTGGCTTGGCGTGCTTCGTGGCGTCAAAGGTTTCATTGGCCATCGTCATCACATTCAGGGTTGACGAGTTTTCAATCGCTATTGCCTCTTCGACCCTCTCCACAAAGAGATAGAACGCCTCTGGATCGGTGAGGCTTCGGTACCGCCCAACCCGCGATTGATACAGAAACTTCTCGTGGCCAAGAAGTTGCTCGGTCGATCGGTAATTTTTCCACTGCTCTCTGTAGTGAAAGACGCTTTCCAGTGAGACACAGATCACCACCATGAGACTGATGACCGTCACCACCAGCTGAACCACTGGGGCTCCAAATAGCCTGTATTGCGACCCCACGTTGATCAGAACTGGCACCAGCCCACCGCCGACGACCGAGAATGCTCTCATCTGAAGATACCTGTTCTTGCATATCACCGATTTCTTGTCGTACCACTGCCGATACTGTTCTACTCTGTTCTTGATGTAGTCATCGGGGTTCATCGATAAGGCCATTGATGGACTCATGTTTGCGTCCCCAGTGTCTTTCAGGATGATTATGCCTTGCTTGTCTTGCCGTAGCAAGAGACCTCCATGGGCTGTGTTTCGAAGGGCTGTTTTAGGGGAGGGCGGAGTGCTGGGGGCGCTTCGGGCTGGTCGCTCATGCATCCATGCTGCTGTCAAAGGAGCTTCCGTCATTCGTACGGTGATGCTTTTGGGCTTCATCCCATTGGTTGCCATCGCACGAAGCCATCGTGTGGGATTGAAGCATCCTGCCGACAAGATCAGAAACGGGTGGTCGTCCAATGAGCGTCTCAGGCAGCAGCACTGGCCTCGGCCGCTGCTTCCTGTTGGCGGGCATGCCACTGATGATGCTCTAGTGTGCCGTCCCGG
>JMRP01000046.1 GCA_000708525.1 Cyanobium sp. CACIAM 14 | reverse complement strand
TTGCGATTCACCTGAGCCGCCGCCATCATGATGCTGAATGAACCGCAGAAGATTTTGCGGCCAGGTGATCGCAAGCGTTGGACCGACCAGTTCGCGAAGCCCCGTACCAGTCCACGGCCATGCAGCTACAGTGGCTTGAGGAGGTGACCTCAATGTCCAGACAGTTTGATTTAGTAGTCGAAAAAGATTCAGAAGGGTTCTTCGTGGCGACCGTCCCTGCTCTACTCGGTTGCCATACACAAGCCAAATCACTGGATCAATTAATGGAGCGAATCAAGGAAGCCATTGAGCTTTGCCTTGAGGTTGAAGGCACTGACCCTGAGTCACTTGACTTCGTAGGAGTACAGCGAATTACAGTGGAAGTGTGACGAGATATTCTGCGGTTTCAGGAAAGACTCCCATCGCAGTCTTCAAGAGAATTGGTTTTGAAGAAATCAGGGTCAAAGGAAGCCACCATTTCCTAAAGCACTCGGACGGAAGAACGACAGTTGTTCCCGTTCATTCGAATGAAACTTTGGGGCCGGGCCTCTTGGCAAGCATCCTTCGTGATGTCAAGCTCTCAAGAACTGGATTGCAAGACCTTTTATGACGGACTCAATGGCTGTCCAACATCAAGATTCAGCGGCTGGGGCCAAAGATGCCTGTTGAAAGCACTGGGTTGCTTCCCGCAGCTGATCTTGAGCGCTGGCCCCATATGTCGCAGCAGCGAAGGCAAGAGCTTTGCATTGACGCCATAGAAAACTCATTTTAGCACGCATGACGAACACACGACTTCAAGACGTCCGCAACTTGCGAAAGGTTGACGAATGGCTTGTGACCTGTGGTCAACCCAGCGAAGCGCAATTGGCGGCGGCTCGCACTGTGGGAGTTGAGGTGGTCATTAATCTGGCGCTTCACGATGACCCGAGATACTCGTTGGCAGACGAGCGAGGGACGGTTGAGGGACTGGGCATGAGCTACCGGCACATTCCCGTTCGTTTTGAGCGACCCACAGAGTCTGATTTGATGGCATTCTTCGACGCAATGGATGAAGCAGGCAACAGGAGTGTTCTCGTGCACTGTGCCGCCAACTACCGAGTCACCGCGTTCCTGGGGTTGTATCGCTGTTTACGTCAAGGGTGGGACGTTGATCCGGCATTCGAATTGATGCGCTCAGTGTGGGCACCGGATCAGGTCTGGACATGCTTCATCGAGTCGATGCTTGCGAAACACGGTCGCTAGCATGCAAATTTAGCTGAACTGCCTGACTTTTCCTGCGATCATGGGCCCCCAGAACGCAACTCATTCTAGCCGTTCGGCTACATCATTGCCATCCACATGAGTTCAGCAGAGATCCCTGCCGCCCACGCCACGTTCCTCGATCACGCGCTTCGCTTCCTGTCCACCGACCATCGGTTGGTCGGCGTCGCGGCCGCCGGTTCTTTCGCCACCGGAACGATGGACGAGTTCAGCGACCTCGACCTGGTGATCGCCGTCGAGCCGAGTGACGTTGAGGCTGTCTCCGCTGAGCGGCACCGGATTGCCGCCGAATTCGGTCCGTTGGTCGCCGCGTTTACCGGTGAGCACGTGGGGGAGCCCCGCCTCCTCATCTGCCTCTATGCCGGCGATGGGGACGGCGCTCCGCTCCACGTCGATCTCAAGTTCGTCGCGCTGCCCGACGTGGCTGAGCGGGTGGACGATCTCGCCGTGCTGTGGGAGCGTGACGGCCGCGTCACCCGCGCCCTGCAAGTGGGAGACGCGCGATTCCCTTCACCAGACCCGCAGTGGATCGAGGACCGTTTCTGGGTCTGGATCCACTACGGCGCGACCAAGATTGGCCGGGGCGAGCTGTTCGAGGCAGTGAATTTCATTGCCTTCCTTCGCGCCCAGGTGCTCGGCCCACTCATCCTCCTGGAGGCAGGAGCCCAGCCATCCGGCGTGCGCCGACTGGAGGCCGTGGCACCCTCCCGTGCAGCCGAGCTGCGGATGACGGTGGCTTCCTGCGACCCCGCCGGCTGTGTACGGTCCCTCCATGCGGCGGTCGACCTGTATCGCTCCCTGCGGCAATCCCGCAGTCCCGGCCGCGTGATCGCGAATCAGGCGGCGGAGCAGGCGGCGGTCGCGTACCTGGCCGCGGTGGCGCACCAGTGTGGAGTGGCGTAACCGCGCCGAACAACCGTTTGCAGCGGGAGGTGAATCGTGCCGCGGTGGTTCCTGGAGGAGGCGGTCTAAGGAGGCAGAGTCTTATGCGGAGTCTAAAGCCGTGGTGGACAGACTAGGAGGATCCGGCTAGAAACAAATGGGGCGTCGAAGCAAACGAAAGGAGGCTGGCTATGGGTTCTTTTGCACAACTATCGAAAGAACACCGGCCTACCAGATCGGCAAAGTCTGCGATGATCGGTTCGTCTGGAACTGGGCAACGCCGCCAGGACAACACTGGTCCTCCCCTCAAGCGCACCATTGGTGATCCAGCAGCGCAGCGGATCTTGCCGGCTCATGCCGACGATCCCGCTACCAGATCGAGCGCTGCGGCAACACAACACGTTGGCTGCGTCGATAATCAGATACCTTCACTTTCTGCTGCAGCGCGGCTGATCCAAGCCAAAGGGGCGATCAGCAAACCGGGAGATGAATATGAGCAGGAAGCCGATCGCATCTCAGACCAGGTGATGCGGACGCTTGAGCCACAGGCCCAGCGTTCGTGTGCCTGCGGCGGAGCATGCCCCAGGTGCCAGCGGAAGCAGCCGGGCCAGGACGATCGGCGCTTGCAGGCTAAGCACGTCAGCACAGGTGACCCAGGACAGACCGACGTGCCGTCCATTGTCGATGAAGTAGTGACTTCACCCGGCCAGCCGCTTGATCCGGCGACCCGCAGCCTGATGGAGCCGCGTTTCGGCCACGGCTTCAGCGGAGTACGGATCCATGCGGACACAAAAGCTGCGGAGGCAGCTCAGGCAATCAACGCCTTGGCCTTTACCGTCGGGCGCGATGTCGTCTTCGGTGCTGGTCATTATGTGCCGGGTACATCCTCGGGACTGAGATTGCTGGCTCACGAGCTCACGCATGTGATCCAGCATGGGCGCGGAGACGCTACTCGCGGCATGAACGGCGCCCAGGATGTGATCCAACGGGCGCCCAGCCTTCGCGACTTGGAATTCGATGAGTCTCCACCGAAACTGCCGGAGAATATTGCAGAGGCGGAAGCGCAAGTCAACGCGAAGAAGTGGTGCAGGGACAGCGGGTTTTCCGGCGCGTTGCACCCTGGTTTCACATGCTATCGAGAAGTGCCCACAACAGTCTGCGTGCCCAGTCAGCAGGTCTGTTTTGATTCCAAGGGGAAGCGGGAACTCAGTCCTGACAAAGCCTCGGCGACCGTTTCGCCTCAATCTCCCGACGCGCGAGGGGAGTGTGCACTCAATGTTTCCGGTTCCCTGTGCCATTTTGCGAATGACATCCTCGATCCGACGGACGACTCCTGCACGATCTCAGGACCCTTCGGCGCTATCGGTGGCATCGCACTGGGTAGCCAACTCAGTGCTGGAAGCGATCCTCTTGTGTTGCGGACAGTCTCTGCGCTTGTCATGAGCAAGCTGGCTTGTTACGCAAACGTGAAGTTAGGCAAGGCGCTGGATCGCACGGGTTGGGTGCCAACGCTGAGTGCCGGCGGTGGAACGGGAGGAGGCTCCGTGGGTCTGGGATTTGAGAAGCCAACGAATTATGAGCTTCGAAACAGTGTTGGCCTGCGCCCCCAGTTGCGGCTGAGCATCAATGATCTGACGACCGACAGATTGTTTGGCGGCAAGGCGCAGTTTGAGGTTACGGGTGGTCTGAAGTTGGTGGCGCAGGATGGTCCGCTGGGCATCAACGTTTCCTCCAATGCCGGTATCGCTGCGGGTGGTGTCGACGGCCCCGGCGTCGTCTGGTCCGTTGGCGCTGGCATTCGTCTGGGTGACCACTACGAACTGAATATCCGTCAGGTGCATCATCAGAAAGGGTCGGACGCGACGTTTCTGGTGCTCGACATCATTGGCGGCAGGAACCAGAATTCCCGCTAGGGCGCCAGGATTCGCTTCCGACAACCAGATGCACAAGACGGGAGCCAGGGGCTGCTCGTTTGGGTGGGCGCGTCACTTTCCGGTTTGGAGCGGGGGTGGCTTCGGAATCAGGAGGCGTAGGCGATGAACTCCGGCAGCACCGTTCTCTTCTTGGTCGACGTCCCCACAGTCATGGAGTTCTATAGCCGGGCGATGGCTTCACTCCACGGTTCTATGACGAGGAATACCAGTGCGCCGAACTCGACACCGGCGTCAACCCGTAGGGAGTCGAGTTCCATTCTTCATGGCCGACGTGCCGGCGGCGTGCGAGCAGGCGATTGGCGCGGGTTCCATCACCATGGCCGCGCCGAAGCCGATGCCTTGGGGCCAGACGGTCGCCTGCGTCAGGAGCATCGATCGCGCCAACATCGGGCTCGGATGCCACAGGGCGGGTGCAGCCAGGCCCACCATGGACACTCCCGCGGAACACTTCGTCGTGGGATTGCTGCATTGCTCGCAGATGACGGCTTTCCGTTCGCTGGACGCTCACCTCAACGTCGCCGCCGCCTCCTCCGTCACCGCACCGCTTGCTTCGCCTGCGGACCATTCCCCCCGGCCCGAGCCCATTCCCCGATGAATCCTCCCGAGCAGACCACCCCCGTGCGGCGCTCCGACTGGCGCCACGCCCTGGCCTGGATCCGCGCCAGCAGGCAGCGCACCGTCTTCGCGGTGGCGGTGCTGGTCGTCGCCGGGCTGCTCAGTGCTTGCGGGCTGCTTCGCTGGCAGGCGGCCTTCGCCAGGTGGTCGTTCGCGTTTCTGTCCTGGGGCCTGGCGGTGGTTGTCTCCCTGCGGCCGCGGCCTCAGGGGGCGAAGGGCGGCAGCCGGTAGGTGCGCCACTGGCCCTGGGCCCGCTCCGCCACCAGGGGGGTGAGGGTGAGGCGCAGGGGGCTGCCGGCGGCTACATCCACCCGCAGGGCGGAGTAGGAACGGCGCAGCTCCGAACCGCGCCCGCTGCGGCCCAGGAAGAGGTGCGAGCGCGCCAGCTCCCGTTCGACGCCGGGGGGGCCCTCCCGCAGCACCGGTCCTTCGGGGCGCTGCCGCCGCAGGCTGTAGCCGCTGCCGCCGCAGATCACCCAGGGGATGTGGGCATCGCCGTGGCCCGTGGCACCCACCCGCAGCGCCTCGAGGCAGTGGGCGTGGCCGGCGAAGGCCAGATCCAGCAGGGGCCGACCGGCGGGCCGCTCCCCCAGCGCCGCCGCCGCCCGGTCGAGGGCGTTCCGCAGCTGGTGCCGCACGGCCAGGGTCTGCCCCTGGTCCCACTTGCTGGCTTCGGTGACGACCGGTGGGTGGTGGAGCACCAGCAGGCGGCCGCGGGCCGCGGGATCCCGCCAGGAGGCCACCAGGGCCTGGGTGAACCAGTCGAGCTGCTCCCGGTCGAGCGGCGGCGGCTGGCCGGCGCGGGCGGCGGCCCCACTGGCCAGGCGCTTGTCGATGTCGCGGATCTGCTCCTCCAGCTCCTCGGCCTTGACCAGGCGGTCATCGAGGAGATCGTCGTCGGCTGGACGGGCATCCGCCAGGGAGCGCAGCAGCCCGGCGTGCCGGGATTCCAGCTCCCGGCGACGGGCCAGCACCGCCGCCGGGCCGTCCCCGTCACGGTCGGCCCCCGCCGACAGGGGCGCGTTGAAGGTGTTGGAGTCCAGGGCGAAGACGTCGACACCGGCCCAGCGGGCCACGTAGTACCGGTTCGGCAGGCGGGTGAAGGCGCCGGGGCGGTAGAGCAGGCAGCGCCGGCCGTTGACGCTGGCGCTGCGGGTGCGGCGGAGGTGTTCGGCCAGCCGCGGTTCGGGAACGGCGGCGAGCACATCGAGGAAGGCGCGGCTCCAGGCCTGCCCCACGAACGATCCGTGCCAGCCCACGTCCAGCTCGATCCAGGAGCCCAGCAGCCGGCGGGACGGGGCGCTGAGACCCGACAGCAGGGCGAGCGGCAGGGGCAGGTCGTAGTAATCGTGGTTGCCGGCAACGGCGAGGAACGGCACCCGGAAGACGAGGCGGTCGTAGCGGAGGGTCCGCCAGTCCTCGCCGCCGACGATCCACTCCCGGTAGGGGCGGATGAAGTTCTCGGGGTACTGCTCGCTGGAGCCCACCAGGTAGACCACGTCGCCGGTGTGGAGCAGGAAGCGGGCATCGGCCCCATGGGCGAGGAGCTGCTCGGCCACCTGCCGCTGGGGGTTGTGGCGGCGGCGGCGGCCGCTGCCGCTGTCGCCGAGCACCAGGAAGCTGAAGGCCTCGGGACCGGCGGGATCCCCCTCGATCGCCAGGCGGCAGGGGTCGATCCCCTGCCGGGCGAACTCCGGATGGCCCCAGCGCACCCGCTGCTGCATGCGGCGGATCTTGGTGGCGATGGCGGCCTCGCTGGCGACGTTCACGGGGTGGCGGTTCAGGATCCGCCGAGGGGCGTGAACACCCGCAGGGCGGCCGGCAGGCAGGTGAAGCGGACCGGATCGGCCTCGAGCATCTCTCCGTCGATCACGAGCGTCTGGGGGGGATCGGTGGTGATCGTGATGCGCTCGGCCCGCAGGCACAGCAGGTCGGGATGGTTGGAGGGCGACTGCACCACGGCGGAGGCGGCCAGGGAGGCGAGGGCGTTGAGACCCTGCAGGCGGCTGGCGGGCGAGGCGATGGTGATCTCCAGCAGGCCGTCGTCGGGGATCACCCGGCCGAAGCCCTGGGCCAGCACGGAGGTGGCCGGCGCCACGTTGGCCACGGTGATGGCGGCGGCCTGCACCTCGGTGACGGCGCCGTCGATCTCGATCCTGGCGGCGAAGGGCTGCTGGCTCACCAGCTGCTGGGCGCCGGCGAGCACGTAGGCGAGCGGGCCGAGCATCGTCTTGAGTTCGCGGGTGGCACGGTTCACCATCCCCGCTTCGAAGCCGAGGCCGGCCAGCAGGATCATCGGCTGATCGTTGCAGCGGGCCGCATCCACCACCTGGGTATGCCCGGCGAGGATCGTGGCGCAGGCGCCGGCCGTATCCAGGGGAATCCCCAGGGCGGCGGCGAAGGCGTTGGCGGTGCCCCGGGGGATCACCCCGAGGGGGATGCCGGTGCCCGCCACGGCCCCCGCCACCGCGGAGACGGTGCCGTCGCCGCCGCAGGCGACGATCATCACGCTGTCGTGCTCCACCGGTGGCCGGGCCTGGAGGATGTCCACGAGCTCACGGGTCTGCTCGGCCGGATCGACCTCGGGCCGGGTGAGCAGCACGTTCACCAGCAGCTGGGGTTCCAGGAGCGAGCGGATCTGGGCCAGGTCGGCGCCGGGAACGCCCTGGCCGGCCACCGGATTGAACAGCAGATAGGCGCTGCGGCCATGGCGCAGGCCGCGCAGCACCAGATCGGCGGTGGCCGCGTTCGGGGCCAGCGGCACCCCGGCGATGGCACAGGCGCGATGCAGCAGGGCGGGATCGGGAGCGGCGCCGGCCCGGTCGCCCGGCTCGAGGAAGGCGATCACCGCCGCCACCTCGCCGGCAAGCACCCGGGCGGCGGCCACGATGTCGCCCCCCTCGGCAAGGGCGGGGAGTTCCTCGGACGGCGAGCCCTCCGCGGGGAGCACTTCACGCAGCGCGGAGGCCAGTTCGGCCGTGACCAGCAGGGGCTGGCCGCTCAGGGAGGGACTCTGCCGCTCGAGCCAGTGCCACAGGGCCTGCTGGCTCGCTGTGCTCGCCAGCAGCAGCAGGGCGTGGCGCATGGACGTCCGGGCTGCGGTGGAAGCCGGTTCCGGTCGATGTCAGCCGTTCAGGGTGGAGGGGGGATCCAGTTCCTGGGCCAGGAGATCCTGGGCCAGCAGCAGCAGGGCGATCCCCATCAGAGCCAGCGACATCCCACGCTGATCATCCCCGCTCGAGCCGAGCAGCCGGGCGGTCTGCAGATGTTCAGGCCAGCTGAGACGCATGGCGACCACCAAAAGAGTGGAAATCCTGATCATTCTGGTTTGTGGGGGTAATCACTGCGACCACCGTCACAATCCGAAACACTGACAGGCGCGGCTGCTTGGTAGCCCTGACTACGACCAATTCGTCGACGGTCGATACCTTGGCGCCATCCGTCGGCCGAGTGAACCATGGGCCCGTCCATCGAACTCAGCGTCAGCCAGCACTTCGAGATCGAGCGCTTCAACCGCGCCATCGACGCCACGGCCGATCCGGAAGCCCTCCGCACGATCGCCAAGCAGCTTCTTCAGGCCTGGCAATCCCAGAAGGCCGCCACCAACTGGGCGATCGGTCAGCAGATGGGGGTGCGGCCGTCCCTCTGATCCGGCCGAGGCCGGATCGACGCCCCCGATCCATGGCGAAGCCGCCAACCCGATCGAAGTCGCGACTCTGGCCGCAGCCGCCAACCTGATCGGCGCCGGTGCGTCGTTTCTCCGCCCGACCATGCCCGCAGTGGCTGACGGGCAAGCCAACCAAACCGTGCCCAATCCTCCTGGGGTGGCCAACGTTCCTGCCGTCGTGGCGGTTCCTCCGGGTTCTGGAAGGGCTTCTCTTCCCCCTGGAGTATCCCCATGAGGCTTCAACAGCCTGGCTGTGGCCCCGGTTCCGCTCCGCTGCGCCGTCGGTTTCCTGTTCCCTGCCGCTGGCGGCGCTGATGCCGGGGGCGGGCCACAGCAGTGCCGATGCCCGCCCATATCGACGTGCGGGTTGGCCGCCACCGTGACGTGACCAGCGCCAACGAGCAGGCCATCCATGCCGACCGGACCTTCCTCGCCGCCGCCTTCGCTAGTGGCAAGTCCCCAGCCCCCTGCCTGGAGGACGGGCGGGTCCCGAAGGCCCCGGCGCTGACCAGGTGATGGGACAACGCTCCCGTGGTCCCTGCCGGATGCCGCTGCAGCCCCGCTGCCTGGCCATCCTTCTGCCGATGGCCCTGGGACTGCTGGCCGGCTGCCGACGGGAGGCACCCCCCGGCTGGCGGCAGCACGACCTGGCCGATCCCGGTCTGCCGCGCCGCAGCGAAGCCGAACTCTCCCGCTGTGCCGGCCGGCTGCGGCTGCCGGCGGAGGAGGCCCGGCCCGCCCACCCCAGCAACTTCGGAGAGCGCCAGCCCAGGGACGTCCTTGGCCGGCGTGTGCCCCACACGCCGATGCTGGTGGTGCTGCATGAGTCGGTGCTGTCGGCGCCCGCCACCCTGGTCCTGTTCCGGACGGCCCATCCCAAGGACGAGGACCAGGTGAGCTATCACGTGCTGGTCGATCGCTCCGGCCGGCGGCTGCGCTTCGTGCCCGATGGGCAGCGCGCCTTCGGGGCGGGCATGTCGGCGTTCGGCGATGCCACGGTGCGGATCCGGCCCACGTCGGTGGGATCGATCAACAACGTGGCGCTTCACCTCAGTCTCGAAACCCCCGCCGACGGCCGCGGCGACGGGGACGCTCATTCCGGCTACACCCCTCGCCAGTACGAGGCGGCGGCAGCCCAGGTGCTGCTCTGGCAGGGGCGCTTCGGCATTCCCCTGAGCCGGGTCACCACCCACGCGGCGGTGGATCGCAGCCACTCCCGTTACGACCCCCGCAGCTTCCGCTGGGACCGCTTCCGGGCGGCCTACGACAAGGCGGCCGCCAGCTGCGGCTGGCACGCCTACGCCAACGGGCTGGCCAGCTGGTGAGCCGGGGTGAGCAGGGCCAGGGCTTCGGCGCCATGGCTGCCCTGCCAGGCCCACTGCCAGTGCCAGCCGGCGGCCTCCGCCTCGCGGCGGATGGCGTCCCGGTCAGCGGGATGGTCCCACTGGCTGAGGTGGGCGATCACCTCCTCCTGCCGCTCGGATTCCAGGGGCGTCCAGCCGCGCACCCGTCCGCTGTAGCGGGCCACGTAGGCCGCCCGGCTTTCGCCGGGCTCGCGGAACACATCGGCCCACAGCAGCAGGCCCCCGGGGGCGATGCGGCGGCGGCAGCCCGCCAGGAAGCGCCGCTTCCCGGCCTCCTCCAGGTGATGCACGGCGAAGCCGCTGAGCACCAGATCCACGGGTTCCCCGTGCGCGCCATCGCCGGCAGCGTCGGGCTCCGCTTCGGCCCAGGCGAGCAGGTCGCCCTCGAGGAAGCGGCAGGGCCAGGGCACCGGGCCGAGGGCTTCGGCCGCCAGGGGGAGCACGGCACCGTTCAGATCGAACCCGGTGTAGCTGGCCAGCGGCAGGCGCCGCAGCAGCGGCGGCAGCAAGGCCAGATCACCGCAGCCCAGGTCCACCAGATGGGGCGCCGGTGCCGTGGGGCCGCGCGCGACCAGCCAGCTGTCGATCGCCGCCGCCAGGGCCGCCGTGAGGGCCCGGTGCTCCATCAGGTCGTGATCCAGCACCCGGCGGTAGGTGCTCCAGTGGCGGGCGAAGAAGGTCATGGGCGGATTCTGGCCAGCCCTGCGACGGTGGCGGCCCCGTCGCTGGCACCTCCCCAGTCAGGGGCGGGGGGCCATCGCTAGCGTCCCGCCGCCGAAGCTGCGCGGGAGGCGACACGGTGGGCGAACAGCGGATGCATCTGGTGCGGTGGGGGCTCACCAGCGGCTGGCTGCTGATCATCGCCTCGCTGCTCCACGACCCGTTCACGCCGCGCTTCACCGAACCTGACCATCCCTGGAGCCCCCTGCGGCTCAGCGGCGACTGCGTGACGGTCCAGGGCCGCTGCCTGAGCGAGGCCCCCTATCCCCTGGGCACCACGCTCTTCTGGGGGATGGTGGTGCCGGCCGGGGTCTTCATCCTGCTGGTGTTCGGCCATGAGCTCTGGCGGCGGATCTGTCCGCTCTCCTTCCTCTCCCAGATCCCCCGAGCCCTTGGGCTGCAGCGCCAGATCGCCCGGGTGAACCCGAAAACCGGCGAGAAGCGACTGCAGCTGGCCAGGGTGCCGGCCGATTCCTGGCTCGGGAAGCACTACTCCCGCCTCCAGTTCGCTTGGCTGTTCGTCGGCCTCTGCGGCCGCATCCTCTTCTTCAACGCCGACCGCCTGGTGCTGTTCGCCTGGCTCAGCTTCACGATCGTCTGCGCCATCGCCGTGGGCTGGCTGTACGGCGGCAAGAGCTGGTGCCAGTACTTCTGCCCGATGGCGCCGGTGCAGAGCGTCTTCTCCACCCCCTCCGGGCTGCTGGGCAGCAGGGCGCACATGTCCGACACACCGATCACCCAGTCGATGTGCCGGAACGTGCAGCCCGACGGCAGTGAGCAGAGCGCCTGCGTGGCCTGCCAGCAGCCCTGCATCGACATCGACGCCGAGCGCACTTACTGGGCCCGCCTCCCCACCCCCGCCTTCACCTTCGAGCGCTATGCCTACGTGGGCCTGGTGGTGGGGTATTTCCTCTATTACTACCTCTACGCCGGCAACTGGGAGTACTACTTCTCGGGGATCTGGCTGCGGCAGAGCGACCAGCTCGCCCAGCTGCTGCGGCCGGGTTTCTACCTGTTCGGCCGGGCGATCGATGTGCCCAGGCTCGTGGCGGTGCCCCTGTTCCTGGGCCTGTGCACCTGGCTGGGAACGGTCGCCGGCCGGGCGATCGAGTCGGCCCTGCGCACCCGGGTGCGCCGCAGCGGCGCCGAGCCCGATCGCCTGCGCCTGCGCCACAGGGTGTTCGTCGTGGCCACCTTCCTGGTGTTCAACGTCTTCTTCCTGTTCGCCGGCCGGCCGCTGCTGCTGCTGGCACCGGCGTGGCTGCAGTACCTCTTCGACGTGACCCTGGTGGCGGTGAGCACGCTGTGGCTCTACCGCGCCTGGAGCCGTTCGCCGGAGCTCTACGGGCGCGAGAATCTGGCCGAGCGCTTCCGCAAGCAGCTGGCCCGCATGGACCTCGACGTGGGTCGGTACCTCGAGGGCCGCTCCCTGGCGGATCTGGGCACCGAGGAGGTGTACGTGCTGGCGAAGGTGCTGCCGGGCTTCACCGGCCAGAAGCGGCTGGAGGCCTACAAGGGGGTGGTGCGGGAGGCCCTGGAGGAGGGCTTCGTCAATGCGGCCAGCAGCCTGGAGGTGCTCAAGCAGATGCGCCTCTCCCTCGGCATCAGCGACAGCGAGCACCGAGCCCTGCTCGAGGAGCTCGGCGTGGAGGATCCCGCCCTGCTCGATCCAGGCAGCCGCCGCAGCCTGGAGGACCAGATCCGCCTGAGCGGCTACCGCAAGTCGCTGGAGCGGCTGATGCTGGTCCAGCGGCTCGGGGACGGCCCCGGTCCGGAGGCTGGAGCCGCCGAAGGGGCGGCCCTGCGGGCGCTGCGGCGGGAGTACGGCATCTCCGCGAGCGACGAGGAGAGCGTGCTGGGCGCCTTCTCCCCCCGGGCCGCGGCGGTCCGCCGGCTGGAGCTGCTGCTGGAGCGGCTGCCCGGCCTCATCGACGGCTACCGGGCCCTGCACCAGAGCGCCCTGCGTCACCAGTCCGCCGTGCTGGCCCTGCTCGATGACCGCCTCGAGCTGCGAATGGAGCTGAGTCTGCGGGGGATCCTGGCCGGACTGGTGACCCTGCAGGACGACCCGGCGGTGCCGGCCCTGGTGCAGCGGCTGCAGGCCATCGCGCCGCTGGCCCTGCCCGAGTTGCTGCGGCGTGAGGACTGGCTGCGGCGCCTGCCGCCCGCCGTGGCCGAGGCGCTCCGCCAGCCCGGTCCGGAGGTCCCCTCCTGTCCCCTGGAGGTGCCCGACACCGCCACCCTGGCCTTCCTCGAAGGTCTGGCGGTCGATCCCAGCCCGGTGCTGGCCGCCGCTGCCCTGTTCCTGACCGCCTGCCTGGACGGCGATCGGGCCCGCTCCCTGGTCGCCGAGGTGGGCGGGGCGGCCGCTCCCCCCCTGCTGCGACGGACCGCCCGGGCCCTGGAGCCTCTGCAGGGTCCACCGGAGCTGCGGGACTGCCCGGACCTGGAGAAGCGGGTGGTCCTGGCCACCAGCGATTTCTTCCGCCGCTGCGACGGCGACACCCTCGATGCCCTGGCGGAAGCTGCCGATGTGCGTGCGTTCAGTGCCGGCGAGCTGATCACCGAGGCGGGCGACACCTGCCGCGAATTGCTGCTGCTGATCGAGGGCGGCGCCCGGGTGCGCCACCGCGGCGGTGAGCGGGAGTGGCTGGAGGATCTGCAGCCCGGCCGGGTGCTCGATGAGCTGCAGGTGCTCACCCACAGCGCCTCGGAGAGCACGATCGAGGCTGTGGCCGATGGCACCCGGGTGCTGGCGGTGCCGGTGGATTCCTTCGATGCGGTGCTGGAGCGGGATCCGGATTTCGCCCGGCGCGTTCTGGAACTGGAGAGCGGCCAGCTGCAGCGGCTGATGCAGGCGACGGCGGGCCGATGAAGTCGATCCGGGGGGCCTCACGGCGGGTGATCCCAGGCTTCGCCTGGCTGCCCCTCGGCCTGCTCCTGCTCACGGGCTGCGACACCGCACGGGAGGACTTCCGGATTCAGATGGGGGAACCCCTGCCCGCGGGCATGCGGGTGCTGGACCATGCCGCCGGCAGCGGCTTCGGCGATCCCTGGAGCTGCTGGGAGCTGGCGCCGGTGAACACCGCTCTGGTGGAGTCCCTGCGGCGCCGCTGGCAGCTGCGGCCCGATCCCCAAGCTTTCCCGGGGGTGATCAGCGGCGGGACCACCTATTGCAGTCACCCCAGGCTCGACGAAGCCTGGAGCGGTCAGGGGACCTCGAGCCGCCGTGCGGTGGGCATCGACCGCCGCCGGGGCCGTCTGGTGGTGTCCTTCTACAACGGCTGAGGAGAACTCAGAGCCCCTCGAACCGAACGTTGAGATTGAGCCTGCCGGGGCCGATCGCGGTGGCCTGCAGCACCAGGGCGGCCGCCTTGCCCTGGCCGGTGCCGTCCACCTGGGTGCCGGCGGGCGGATCCATCACCAGGTTGAAGCCCCAGCTGCCCACCACCGTGTTGGCCTTGCGCTCCACGTAGCCCTGCTGGCCCAGGCTGCTCCTGAGCTTGCCCAGCAGCTCCTCCGGTTGGCCGGGGAGCTGGGTGTTGAGGCTGGTCTGGCCGATCGCGTTGGCGGCGAAGAGGCTGGCGGCCGGTTTGGGCAGGGGCAGCTTCAGACCCTTGAGCAGGGTGCCGGCGGGGGTCGCCAGGGCGGCGCCGCCGATCAGGCCACCTGCTGTCACCAGCAGCGAGGTGGTGACGGGCAGCAGACGATGACGCCAACCCATGGCACGGATGCGGGACTGACACGGCAAGGTAGCCCGGACCATCAGCCCACCCGCCCTGTTGCCGGAAACACACGGGTCGCCGCCGCCATCGGTAATTATCTAAAAACTGATCGTCTTTCCGTCCAATGGTTTCACTCCGCCCCCTTCTTGCTCGGCGCCTGCTGCTCCCCGTTGCGATCGGGGCCGCCGCCGCCACCGGTTTCGGTTTCGGTGCCGCTTCGATCACCCAGGCCCTGGCGGCCCCCACCGCGGCGGCCGGCGCCGGCGTGAGCACCCTGGCCCCCGGGGGCACCAGCTTCCAGGTGCTCTCCCCTGAAGAAGCCGCCGCCGCCGCCCGCTCCGGGCGCTGGAAGGTGCTTGACGTGCGGCCTGTGCCGCCCCTCTCCTACGCCGGTGGCCACGTGCCCGGCGCCGTCCATCTCTCCGAGCAGGCTTTCCGCGGTCCCAACGGACAGCTGCCCTTCCAGATCTGGAGCCCGGCCAAGCTCGCCAGCCTGCTGAGCCAGGCCGGCATCTCCAACCGGGATTCGGTGCTCGTCTATTCCGACGGCAACGATGTGCTGGGTGCGGCCCTGGTGTCCTACATCCTCGAAAAGAGCGGCGTCAGCAAGGTGGCGATCGTTGATGGCGGCATCAGCGGTTACAAGGCGGCCGCCCAGCCCACCACCAAGGCCTTCCCCACCTTCACGGCCAGCAGCTTCAGGCCCACCACCGTCAAGGGTCTGGCCATCCCCCTCTCCGAACTGGTGCCCCTGATCGGAAAGAGCGACGTGGTGATCGTCGATCCACGTCCCAAGGCCCAGTTCGAGGGAACGGATCAGACCTTCATCCGAAACGGCCACATTCCGGGGGCCAAGAACATTCCCTGGCAGTCATTCACCGAGGCGAACAACGCCGATGAGGCCAAGAAGAATGCTCACAAACTCAAGTCCCTCGACGACATCCGCGCCCTGCTGGTGAGCCGTGGCGTCACCCCGGACAAGACCGTGATCGTCTCCTGCAGCACCGGTCGGGAGGCCAGCCTTCAGTACCTCACCCTCAAGCACCTCCTCAAGTACCCAAAGGTGCGGATCTACGAGGGTTCCTGGACCGAGTACAGCGCCTCCAAACAGCCGATCGCCGTCGGTCCCGAGGGGAGCCCCGCCCAGCCCAGCAGCCTCTGATCCCAGCGATCCCCGCCATGGTCAACCCCAACCTGCGATTCCCGGTTCTGCTCCCGCTTGTGTCCGCCCTGCTGATGGTTCTACTGGCGCCGCTGCCATCCCCGGCCTGCGACACCGGCAGTGACACGTCTCCCGCCAAGACGCGGAACCGTTGAACCTGTCCGTTCGAGCCTGGCTGGCCGTGGTGCCGGCCGCAGCGGTGGGCGCTGCCCTGGCGCTCCGCCAACCGGCGGCCGCCCTCGTCTGGGGCCTGGGCTGCGGCATCGGCCATGTGATGGTGCGCAGCCACTTCGGCTTCGCTTCCGGTTACCGCCGACTGCTGGTGCAGCGGGATCCCGTTCCGTTCTACGCCCAGCTGCTGCTGCTTGTGCTGCTGGTGATCAGCATGACCCTGGTGCTCGCCCTCGAGCCCTTCACCGGCCTGCAGCCGAAGCTGCTCCAGACCACCCTCACGCTTCCGTTCCTGACAGGGGCCTTCCTGTTCGGTATCGGGATGGAGCGGGCCCGTGGTTGCGGCTGCGGCACCCTGGCGGCCACCTCCCACGGCGGGGCCGGGGTGGTGATTGCCCTGGCGGGCCTGGTGGTGGGGGCCTTCCTCGGCACCCTGCACGGCCCCCAGCTGGCCGTCCTTCCCCAGCCCCGCCTCGCTTCGCCCGTCGGGATCGATCTCTTCGGTCTGGCCGGGGCTTTCGCGCTGCAGCTGCTGACCATCGCCCTGGTGGTCGTGCTGCTGGTGCGCTGGACCGGTCAGGCCCCCTGGAGCCGCCTTGGAGCCGCCGAGGCCAGCCAGCGACGGAGCCTCTACGGCGGTGCCGCCACCGTGGCACTGCTGGCCGCCGGCCTGCTGCTGGTGACGGCCGAGCCCTGGAAAGTGCTCTGGGGTCTGGCCCTCAGCGGCGCCCACGCCGCCCAGGCCCTCGGCTGGGATCCCCAGAGCAGCCAGTTCTGGTCGAGCCCCAGGGGGCTCGCCCTGCTGGAGAGTCCCCTGGCCTGGCTGTTCAACCAGGCCGTGCTCGTGGATCTGGGGCTGCTCTACGGCGCCGTGGCCACGGCCATCGGCCAGGGCAGTTTCCGGCTGGCCGGAGACACCCCCCTGGCCTGGTCCGACCTGGCCAGGCGCGGCTTCGGTGGGCTGCTGATGGGCTATGGGGGGCTGCTGGCGTCGGGGTGCAACGTCAACGGCTTCCTCGGCGGTGTGATGAGCTTCAGCCTGCACGGCTGGGTCTGGCTGGCGGCGGCCCTGCTGGGCTTCGCCACGTCGCTGCGCCTGGCGGGCCCTGGCGATCGGGCCGTCGCGATGCAGGGCGGGCGCTGAGATCGCCAGGGTCTTGCAGGGGCGGAACAGTCAGGCCGCGGGCGCGAGCGCACTCGCTCCTCTGCTGCTTGCAACGCCAGCAGTGGCGATGCCGGCGCATCAGGGGGCATGACCTTCGCGTGGGGGCCAGACCGCAGCGGCTGAGCAGGCAGGCCTGCGCGAGGGCGGCTGGAGGAACGGGCCAGGACGTCAACGGAGCGGAGCCGGTTCCGCTGAAACCAAGAACCTTCGGAGAGATCCGCGGCCGCCCGCAGGCGATGGGAAGAGGACGCCTCAGCCTTCTTCGCTCCACCTCCCACGGATGCCCAGGGTCCGGCCGCGGCGGCCTGCGAATCCACTGGCCACCAGGTTGGAGGGGAACTGCACGATGGCCGTGTTCAGGTCCCGCACCACGGCGTTGCAGTGGCGGCGGGCGTTCTGCAGCGCCTCCTCGATCCGCCCCAGGTGGTCCTGCAGGGCCCGGAAGCTTTCCACCGCCCGCAGGGCCGGGAGGACTCCGCCAGGGCGACCAGCTGGCCGAGCGAGGCACCCAGCGGCTGCTCCGCCCGCTGCCGCTGGGCGGGGCCCCGCGCCGCGACCGCCGCGGTCCGGGCCTCGATCACGGCGCGGAAACTCTCCTTCTCGTGGCTGGCGTAGCCCTGCCCCGTCTCCACCAGGTTGGGGATCAGGTCGTGGCGCCGCTTGAGCTGCACGTCGATGTCGGCCCAGGCGTTGTCGGCCTGCACGTTGAGCTGGGCCAGGCGGTTGTAGAGGAGGATCAGTCCCAGGCCCCCACCGGCCAGCAGGGCCAGCAGCACGGCCATCGCTTCAGCGGCAGGTCGGGACGGAGCCTGGGCGCATCCCCGGGGAGGGGATGATCGGAACCACCCGCTCCCTTCCCCCGCCATGAACATCGACGGCCAGCCCTGGCGCACCATCTGGCTGGAGGAGGGGGGACGCGCGATCGGCGTGATCGACCAGACCCAGCTGCCCCACCGCTTCGTCAGCCGCTCGCTCGGCACCCTGGAGGAGGCGGCCGACGCCATCACCACCATGGTGGTGCGCGGCGCCCCCCTGATCGGCGTCACCGGCGCCTACGGGCTGATGCTGGCCCTGCAGACCGATCCCTCCGATGCCGCCCTGGCCGCGGCCTTCGCGCGGCTCGATGCCACCCGGCCCACGGCGGTGAACCTGCGCTGGGCCCTGGAGCGGGTGCGCGATCGCGTGCAGCCCCTGCCGCCGGAGCAACGGGCCGAGGTGGCCCGGGCCGAGGCGGCCGCCATCGCCGAGGAGGACGTGGCCATGTGCGAGGCCATCGGCACGCACGGCCTGGCCCTGTTCCGGGAGCTGGAGGAGCGGCGGCCGCGGGAGCGCCGGGGCGAGCCCCTGAACGTGCTCACCCACTGCAATGCCGGCTGGCTGGCCACGGTGGACTGGGGCACGGCCCTGGCGCCGATCTACAAGGCCCACCGCTCCGGCCTGCCCATCCACGTGTGGGTGGATGAAACGCGCCCCCGCAACCAGGGGGCCAGCCTCACCGCCTATGAGCTGGGCCGGGAGGGGGTGCCCCACACGGTGATCGTCGACAACGCCGGCGGCCACCTGATGCAGCACGGCCGGGTGGACGCGGTGATCGTCGGCAGCGACCGCACCACCCGCAGCGGCGACGTGTGCAACAAGATCGGCACCTACCTCAAGGCCCTGGCCGCCCACGACAATGGCGTGCCCTTCTACGTGGCCCTGCCCGCCTCCACCATCGACTGGAACCTGGCCGACGGGGTGCGGGAGATCCCGATCGAGGCCCGCTCCCCCCTGGAGGTGACCCACATCCAGGGGCGGCCGGGAACGGGCGATCCCACCAGCGTGCAGCTGGTGCCCGATGGCAGCGAGGGCTTCAATCCCGCCTTCGATGTCACCCCCGCCCGGCTGGTGACGGCCCTGATCACCGAGCGCGGCGTGGCGCCGGCCAGCGAGGCGGGGCTGCGGGGGCTGTACGCCCAGGACGCCACCGGCGCCATCCCCCGGCCGGATCAGCGCCCAGAGTGAGCCGTCGCCCGAGGTGCCGCGGATGACCCCTTCGAACCGCCTGGCGTCCCGCGCGGTGTCCGACAGCCATGCCTTCGTGGCCACCTTCTCGGTGCCCACCACCGGCTCCGGCGCCCTCGACGGGCTGTGCTTCGCCGTCAAGGATCTGATCGATGTCGCCGGCTGGACGACCGGCTGCGGCAACCCCACCTGGCGGGCCACCCATCCCGTCGCGCCCGTCCATGCCGTCTGCGTCGAGCAGTTGCTGGCGGCCGGCGCCCGCTGTGCGGGCAAGACCGTGACCGATGAGCTGGCCTTCAGTCTCCTCGGCAGGAATCACTTCGAAGGCACGCCGCTGAATCCCCGCGCCCCCGATCGGGTGCCCGGCGGCTCCTCGAGCGGCTCGGCGTCCGCGGTGGCGTGCGGCCTGGTGGATGTGGCCCTCGGCACGGACACCGGCGGTTCGGTGCGGGTGCCGGCGAGCAACTGCGGCCTCTTCGGCTTCCGGCCCTCCCACGACGTCGTCTCGGTGGCCGGTGTGAATCCCCTGGCTCCCAGCTTCGACACCGTGGGCCTCCTCGCCCCGACGGCGGATCTGCTGGCCCTGGCGGCGCAGGTGCTGCTGGCCGGCGAACCGGAGCCCCCCAGGGAGCCCACCGCGGTTCATGTGATCACCGAGGCCTTCGCCCTGGCCGATCCGGAGGTGCGGCAGGCCCTGCGGAAACCCCTGCAGGGCCTGCGGGAGCGCTTCGGGGATCGGCTGCGGGAGACCTCTCTGGCGGAGGTGGCGGGCGACGGCATCGGGGCCGGCTTCCCCGCCTGGTGCGACACCTACTGCGTGCTGCAGTGGGCCGAGATCCGCAGCTGCCTGGGCGGCTGGATCGACGACGCCAGGCCCGTGCTCGGCCCTGCCACCGCCGCCAGCTTCGCCCTCACCAGCCAGCTCGATCGCCGGCGGATCGCCGAGGCCGTGGAGCGGCGCGAGCGGATCCATCGGCGCCTGCGCCGGTTTCTGGGGCCCCACGATCTGCTGTGCCTGCCCACCACGCCGGCGCTGGCCCCACGGCTGGCGGAGGCGGACCCCGTGCGCTCCGCCCTGACCTCCGGCAGCGGCAGCACCTACTACCCCCGTACCCTGGCGCTCACATGCCTTGCAGGCCTGGGCCGGCTGCCCCAGGTGTCGCTGCCGCTGGCCGACGCCGGCGGAGTGCCGGTGGGGCTGTCGCTGCTGGCCGCCCACGGGCAGGACGGCTTCCTGCTGGACGTGGTGCGGGCTCTGGCCTGAGGCGGTGGCAGCGGGGCGGGGAGAATGGGGCCGCGGATCCGTTCCACGACGCCTCCCCTCTCCAGCCCCATGGTCCAGGCTCCCTCCCCCGCCTCCGCCCTTCCGGCCCAGGCCCCGCCCCCGAACTGGGTGGCCTCGCGCCATCCCATCGGCTGGCTGATCGACCGGCTGCTGGAGGTGGAGCCCCTGCGGCAGCTGCTGTTCCTGCAGGCCCGCCGGCTGATCATCCGCACGGCCGAACGGCGCGGCATCGCCTGGCGGGCCCGGCGGGACGAGCTGCAGCGGCAGGCCGAGCCCCTGCTGGCGCTGAGCACCGATCCGGCCGTTGTGACGCCCGCCTATTACCAGGCCCGCTTCCATGCCTACGAGGCCGGCAATCTCTGCTGGGCGGCGGCCTGCGAGGCGGAGCAGGCCACCGCGTCGATGGCCCTGCGGGTGTGGCCCGCTGAGGAGCTCACGGCGGATGGGGCCCAGGACCGCCTGCGGCAGGCGATCTTCGCGGCCATCGAACCCAGCCTCCCAGGGCCGGTGCATCGGGCCCTGGACATGGGGTGCTCGGTGGGGGTGGGCACCCTGGCCCTGAAGGAGTGGCTGGATGGTCGCGAGGGCACGGACGTGGCCGTGGAGGGTCTCGATCTCTCGCCGCAGATGCTGGCGGTGGCCCGGGCCCGGGATCCCGAGGGGCGCATCCGCGGCTGGCACCACGCCGCCGCCGAGGCCAGCGGCCTGCCGGCGGGTTCCTTCGATCTGATCACCCTGCAGTTCGTCTGCCACGAGCTCCCAGCCGATGCCACCCGGGCCGTGCTGGCGGAGGCGGCCCGGCTGCTGCATCCGGGCGGGGTGGTGGCGCTGGTGGATCAGGACCCGGACTCGGAGGTGATCCGCCGCCTTCCGGCCCCGATCGCCACCCTGCTCAAGAGCACCGAGCCCTATCTGGAGGACTACTTCAGCCTCGATCTGCCGGCGGCCCTGGAGCAGGCCGGTTATTGCGCGGTGCGTCGGGTGGCGTGCGATCCGCGCCACCGGGTGCTGGTGGCCACGCGCTGAGTTCAGGCCGCGCCGCGATCGGCAGGGGATGCCGCGGCATTGAAGGTGGATGGCGGGCCTGGCGGTCAGCCCCAGCCGGCCAGGGCCAGCTTGCCCACCATCCGGCCGCTCGCCAGTTCCGCGTAGGCCTTCTCCAGATTGGCTGCGTTGATGGGGGTGAAGGTCCGGCGCAGGGTGGGCCGCAGCGCCCCGGACTCGAGCAGCCGGGCGAGCTCATCGAGGATCTCCCCCTGCCGGCCCATGTCGGCCGTCTGGAAGCGGGAGCGGGTGAACATGAACTCCCAGGCGAAGGTCACGCTCTTCTCCTTGAGCAGATTCAGATCGAGGGGCGTGCGGTTGCCCACGATCGCCACGATCGACCCCTGAGGAGCGATCAGCTCGGCCATCACCGGCCAGTAGGCGTCGGTGTCGCTGAAGTTGGCGATGGCCTCCACCGGCCCGAAGCCCAGGGCGGCCAGCTGGGGGGCCAGGGGCTGGAGGTGATCCACCACGTGATCGGCCCCCAGCTCCCGCACCCATCCCTGGCTCTTGGGGCGGGAGGCACTGGCGATCACCGTCAGCCCCGCCCGCCGCGCCAGCTGGATGGCCATGGAGCCCACACCGCCGCCCCCCCCGAGGATCAGCAGGCGGCTGCCCCGGTCGCCGCCGTAGGGATCCAGCCGCAGCCGCTCGAACAGGGCTTCCCAGGCGGTGAGGCCCGTGAGCGGCACGGCGGCGGCCTCGGCCCATGACAGGCCGGCCGGCAGGTGGCCGACGAGACGCTCGTCGACGAGCACCGCCTCGGCATGGCAGCCCGGCCGGTCGATGGCGCCGGCGAAGATCACCGCGTCTCCGGGCCGGAACCGTTTCGTCTGCTCGCCCACCGCACGCACCACGCCGGCCGCGTCCCAGCCCAGCTGCCGCGGCGGATCACCCGGGCAGAGGGAGGCGCGCACCTTCGCGTCGACCGGGTTGATCGCCACCGCCTCCACGCGCACCAGCAGGTCGCGGCGGCCGGGGGTGGGCTCCGGCAGCTCGGTATCGATCAGTGCCGGTGTGGCGAGGACGGCTTTCATGGCATCGATGGGGTCAGTAACGGCAGTAGCCCACCTCCCCTTTCGTGGGTGGCCTGCAGGGGAAGCGCAGCGGCAGGAAGATCCGGTTGCCGTTGGCCGTGTTGGTCAGCACCACGTTGCCCTGGATGAAGAGCTCCCGGCGCCAGAGTCCGCCCAGCCTGTCCCGCAGCAGGTCCATCCCGCCTTCCCCGCTCCCGGGCTGTTCCCGGTAGGTCATACGCTGGCCGTCCTGCCAGCGGATCTCCAGCCCCCCGGGGATCCGTTCGTCCACGCAGCCCATGGTCCGTTCGTTGTAGGCGCAGTCCTTCCAGCCATCCCGCGGGATCTGGGGTGCCGGCCGCTGCTCGGCCTGCGCAGGAGCCAGCTCCAAGGTCGTCGTGGCGGCCGCTCCCAACCCCAGGCTCCCCGCCAGCCACAGCGTGCCCAGTCCCTCTGTCAGGGGGAGGCTCCGGGGGCGGCGGGAGGGCAAGGCAGGCCTCGGGACGGCTGGTCCCCGTAGTCTCCCCCCGGAATCCGCTTTCGTCCCCGATGGCCGTGCAACACCGCTGGTCGGACGCCGCCGCCCGCGAAGCGGTCGAGCGCTACGGCGCCCGCGGCATCAGCGAGGATCTGGCCCTGCGCACCTACTCGGCCCGGCTGCTGGGGGCCGATCCGGAACTGGTGCTGCACGGCGGCGGTAACACCTCGGTGAAGACCATGCTGCACGGGCTGCTGGGGGAGCCGATCCGGGTGCTCTGCGTGAAGGGCTCCGGCTGGGACCTGGCCACGATCGAGCCGCCCGGCCACCCCGCGGTGCGGCTGGAGCCGCTGCAGGCCCTGCGGGCCCTTGAGGCCCTCTCCGACGAGGACATGGTGGCGGCCCAGCGGCAGAACCTGATCGATCCGGCCGCCCCCAACCCCTCGGTGGAGGCGCTGCTGCATGCCTTCCTGCCCCACACCTTCGTCGACCACACCCACTCCATCGCCCTGCTGGCCCTGGCCGACCAGCCCGATGCCGCCGAGGTGTGCCGGGAGGTCTACGGCGATCGGGTGGCTTTGGTGCCGTACGTGATGCCCGGTTTCGCCCTGGCCAAGGCGGCCGCCCTGGCCTACGAGGCGGCGGCTGCCACTGGCATCGAACCCGAGGGCATGGTGCTGCTGCAGCACGGCCTCTTCTCCTTCGGCACCACCGCCGAGCAGAGCTATGACCGGATGATCGATCTGGTGCGGCGGGCCGAGGAGCGCCTGAGCCGTGGCGAGCGCTCGTTCCAT
>JMRP01000045.1 GCA_000708525.1 Cyanobium sp. CACIAM 14 | reverse complement strand
CCGGGACGGCACACTAGACAAAACTGTCGAAATGGAGTCCTGAGCAAGAGGCTGCCGCTGCGGTGCGCCGCCCCCTTCAGCCCTTCAGCTGCTCGCTGAGGATCCGGTTGGCAAGTTTCGGATCGGCGCGGCCGCCGGTGCGCTTCATCAGCTGTCCCACGAAGAAGCCCTGCAGCTTGGTCTTGCCGCCGCGGAAGGCCGCCACCTCCTCGGGATGGGCCGCCAGCAGCTCCGCCACGATGGTGCCGATCGCGGCGGGGTCGCTGATCATCCCCAGGCCCCGCGCCTCCACGATCGCCTGGGGAGAGCCACCCTTCTCCAGCAGTTCCGGCAGGATCTCCTTGGCGATCTTGCCGCTGATCGTGCCGTCCTCGATCAGCCGCACCATCTCGGCGAGCTGCTCCGGGCGCAGGGGAAGTTCGGCGATCGACAGCCGGTTGGCGTTCACATGGGCGGCGATGTCGCCGGTGACCCAGTTGGCCACGGCCTTGGGATCGCCCCCGGCCGCCACCGCCGCCTCGAAGTACTCGGCCATGGGGCGCTCGTCGGTGAGCACCCGGGCGTCGTAGATCGAGAGTCCCAGCGCCTCGGCATAGCGGTGGCGCTTGGCGGCCGGCAGTTCGGGCAGCTCGGCGCGCCACGCCTCCCGCTGGGCCGGCGTTACCTCGATGGGGCCCAGGTCGGGCTCGGGGAAGTAGCGGTAGTCGCTGCTGCCCTCCTTGCTGCGCATGCTCCTGGTGAGCTGCTTGCCCTCATCCCAGAGGCGGGTTTCCTGCAGGATCGGCTCGCCGGCCTCGATCGCCTTGATCTGACGGGCGATCTCGTACTCGCAGGCCTTCTGGATGGCCGAGAAGGAGTTCATGTTCTTGATCTCCACCTTCACGCCGAAAGGCGCATCGGGGCCGCGGCGCACGGAGATGTTGACGTCGCAGCGCAGCGAGCCCTCCTGCATGTTGCCGTCGCTCACGCCCAGATAGCGCATGATGCGGCGGATCTCGGAGGCGTACTCGGCCGCTTCCCGGCCGGTGCGCAGATCGGGCTTGCTGACGATCTCCGCCAGGGCGACTCCGGCGCGGTTGTAATCCACCAGCGAATGGGTGGAGCCGGCCAGGCGGTCGCTGCCGGCATGCACCAGCTTGCCGGCGTCCTCCTCCATGTGCAGCCGCTCGATGCCCACCGTCTTCACGTAGGTGTCCTTGCCCTTCTCGGCCACCTCCACCTCGATCCAGCCGTCCTGGGCAATCGGTTCGTCGTACTGGGAGATCTGGTAGTTCTTGGGAAGATCCGGATAGAAATACTGCTTGCGGTCGAACTTGCTGTGCTCGGCGACCTGGAGATTGAGGGCAAGAGCCGCCTTCACCGCATACTCCAGCACCTTCTGATTCAGCACCGGCAGGGTGCCGGGCAGCCCGCAAACCACCGGATCGATGTGGCTGTTGGGCTCATCGCCGAAGGCGGTGGAGGCGGCGGTGAAGATCTTGCTGGCGGTGCCCAGCTGCACGTGGGTTTCCAGGCCGATCACGGCTTCCCAGGCAGGCTCTCCGTGGCCCGTGGTGGCCGCTGAGGGAGTGGGCGTGGTGGTCGCGCTGGGCATGGAGGAGGAGGTGGGGGCCTGCGGGGCCAGGAAGCCGGTGGATCCTAGGCAGGGAGGATCCCAGTGAGGAGGCGGTCCACTTCGCTGCGGAGGTCCTGGAGCAGGGGCTCCGCTGAGGCCGGCTCAAGGACGCGGAGCATCCGTGGCTTCAGGACATCCACCCCACAGTCGTGCCCGATCCCTGCCGCACGGTGGAAGGCGGCCTTGGCCTCCAGATCGAAGCGCAGGTCGGCGCCTGCCTGGAGGGCCACCAGGGCCAGATCAGGCTCGGGTACGGAGTCAGGACCCAGCGCGAGTGGTGATTCCGGCCGCAGTGAATCGGGCGTGGCGCGTGTGGGGATGACGGGTGCGGGCGGGGGTGGGAGCTGGGCTGGATGGGGACGGGCCAGCTGAAGCTGGGTTCGCAGCCCTCCGAGGAACCAGCCACGGACGACGCACGCACCACCCCAGCCGCCCGCTTCCGCGTCTATGGCGATCTCAACGACTTTCTGCCGCCCCACCGCCGCCAGCGGGAATTCCTCCATCCGGTGCAGGAGCACGCCACGGTCAAGGACACCGTCGAAGCGATCGGGGTGCCCCATCCCGAGATCGGCCTGATCCTGATCGACGGCACATCGGTGGGCTTCGGGCAGCGCGTCCCGGCCCGCAGCCGCGTCAGCGTCTATCCCCAGTTCAGCGGCATCGACATCACCGCGGTCTCCAGGGTGCTGCCACCACCGCTGGAGGACATCCGCTTCGTGCTGGACGTCCATCTCGGCAAGCTGGCCACCTATCTGCGGTTACTGGGCTTCGACGTTCTCTACCGCAACGACAGCAGCGATGACGCACTGGCGGCCCTGGCCGCGCGGGAGCGGCGGATCCTGCTCAGCAACGATCGCGGCCTGCTCAAGCGCCGCGCGGTGACCCACGGGGCAATGGTGCGAGCGGCGGATCCCCGCCGGCAACTGCGGGAGGTGGTCAGGCGGTTCCGGCTGTCCGGGGCCCTGCGACCCCTGACACGCTGTCCCCGTTGCAACGGCGTGCTGCAGCCCGTGGCGAAGCGGGAGGTGGAGAGGGAACTGCCCCCGTACACCCGCCTGAGCCATGCAGAGTTCCGCCGCTGCCCGGAGTGCCGGCAGATCTACTGGCAGGGGGCCCATGCCGCCGGTCTGTGCTCGCTGCTGCAGTCCATCGGTGTGGACCCTGACCGCCGGCCGCAGGACGGGGGGCACTGAGCAGCCGACGCCTTGGCCCAAGGAGCCGGAGCCCCGGTCGCAGCGCCCGCCGGCCTGGCGTTCATACCGTGACCGCAGTTGCGCCCTCTGACCTCCCGGTGCCCTCTCCGTCCGCCACCGAGCCTGTGCTGATCCTTGGCGGCGGCCTGATCGGCCTGGCGATCGCCCATCAGCTGGCCCGCCGCGGCCGGGCGGTGACGGTGCTCAGCCGCCGGCGCAGCGAGGCGGCCGGTTTCGTGGCCGCCGGCATGCTGGCCCCCCACGCCGAGGGGCTGAGCGGGCCGATGCTGGCGCTGGGGCAGGCCAGCCTGGCCCTGATCCCGGAGTGGGTGGCGCAGATCGAGGCCGACAGCGGGCTCCCCTGCGGTCTGCGGCCCTGCGGCATCGTCGTACCGTTCGCCACGGCCGCCGAGCGGGAGGCCTGGCCGACCGCCCGCTTCGGGGTGCCCCTCGGGCGCGCCGAACTGGAGCAGGAGGCGCCGGGGCTGGGACCCACCTTCCAGGCGGGACTGCTGTTTCCGCAGGACGGCCAGATCGACAACCGCCGCCAGCTGATGCGGGCCCTGGAGCGGGCCTGCGTGGAACGGGGCGTGGACTTCGAGGAGGGCAGCGAGATCCTGGAACTGCACACCGAGGCCCACCCCGGCCCCCCGCAGCGGAGCGAACGGCTCAGCGGCCTCACGCTCGTGGGCGCCGATGGCCGTCGCCGCACCCTGGAGGGTCGGCGGGCCGTGCTCGCCTGCGGCGCCTGGAGTGCCCGGCTGCTGCCGCAGCTGCCGGTGCGGCCCGTGAAGGGGCAGATGCTGTCGCTGCAGGGGCCGCGCCAGGCCCTGGGCCGGGTGATCTTCGGGCCCGGCACCTACCTCGTGCCCCGCGAGGACGGCCTGCTGGTGGTGGGAGCCACCTCCGAGGCGGAAGCGGGCTTCAGCCCCGGACTCACCCCTCAGGGGCAACGTCAGCTGGAGGAGGGCCTGACGGCCCTGCTGCCGGCCGCCGCCGCCTGGCCGCCGATGGAGCGCTGGTGGGGATTCCGCCCGGGCACCCCCGATCAGTCCCCCCTGCTGGGGCCCGGGCCCATCGAGGGACTGTGGCTCGCCACGGGCCACTACCGCAATGGCGTGCTGCTGGCCGCGATCACGGCGGCGGCGATCGCCGCTCAGCTGAGCCCGCTGCCCGCCGATGCCGGATCCAGCCTTGGGTCCCTGCTGGGGCCGTTCGGCTGGCGCCGGTTTGCAGTGGCCATGGCGTCAGAATGAAAACGGCGCACGCTCCCCAGGACTTCCGATCACTCCCGTGCACAGGGCAACCCGCTCCCATCCCTACCGCTCCCGCCGCCGGTTGACGGCGTCGGCAGCCCTGGCGGGGATCACGGCCCTGCTGCATCTGGGCACCACCAGCCGCCCCCTGCCCCTGGCGGGGCGACCACTGCCGAAGCCCCCGGGGATGCTCACGGCGGCGTCCGTCGGCTCGGGGCACCCCCGCTGGTCCCCTGCGAGCGGAGGCGAGCTGGCCAGGGCGGAGAACCGGGCCGATCCCACCCTGTTCACACCGGAGGAGCTTCAACAGCTGCAGCGGAAGTTCGGGGTGCATGGCGAGCAACCCGCCCTGGCCCAGCTGTTCACCGAAGGCCTCGATGACCTGGCGCCACTGCGCTCCCATACGCTCGGCCGACTGGCCCAGCTGCGCCCGGCCGTGCTGGAGGCGAGCCGCCGACGCCGATTGAACCCGATGCTGGTGGCGGCGATCCTGTTCGACGAGATGCAGCATGCCAAACCCGGCAAGGACGAGCCCATCGCCGCCCATTCCGGCCTCTTCCGCGACCACGGACCCGCTCAGCTGAGCATCAGCGAACTCGTGCATCAGGGGCTGCTGAAGCCCGACAGCCCCCCAGAGGAAGTCGATCAGGCCATCAACCGGCTGCTGGATCCGCACCAGAGCGTGGAACTGCTGGCCGGGCAGCTGGATCGGCTGAGGAGACTGATGGGATTCCCGTCCCGATCGGGACTGAACGTGAGCGGCGATCCGAGAGACGCCAAGATCACCGCCACCCTGGCCTACCTGCACAATGGCAAACTCGACTATCCCATCCGGATTCTCCGGTATATGCAGGATCCCGAGATCCACGCCATCATCTACGGCACGCAGGAACGCCCTCTTTCCGCTCTGATCTAGAGTTTCAACTTCAGATCGACCTCAATGATCGACCCCTCCATCCTCCAGATTCTGCTGCTGGGAGTGGTGCAGGGGGCGGCGGAGCTTCTGCCTGTATCGAGTTCAGCCCACGTGATCGTGGCGGAGAAACTGATGGGTCTCGATCCCACCAGGCCGGCGCTCACTTTTCTTCTCGTGATGCTGCACACCGGCACGATGCTGGCCGTCATTCTCTTTTTCTGGAAGGCCTGGAAGAAGGCCTTTTTCCGTAATCGGGCCACCCTTCTGACGATGGTGACCACGGTGGGCGGCGCCACCCTGGTCACCATCGTCCTTGGCCTGCTGCTGAAGAAGCTGATCGAGGGACTCTTTCTGGGTGGCGCGGGGCAGGGTCAGATCGAGGACCTCTTCGGGCGCCTCCCCCTGATCGGTGCCGCCCTGGCGGTGGCCGGCGTGGTGATCATCTTCACCGGCCGACGCACGCCCCCCGGCGACAGCAGGCCGATCACCCTCCAGGCCGCCCTCTGGATCGGGGCTTCCCAGGGCTTGTGCCTGCCGTTCCGGGGGCTGTCCCGCTCGGGGATCACGATCTCCACGGGTCTGGCCCAGGGCCTGCCCCGTCAGCCTGTGGAGGAATTCAGCTTCGCCCTGGCGGTGGTGATCACACCACCGGTGGTGGTCCAGGAACTGCACCGGCTGCTCTCCGCCACCGCCAGGGGCGACGGGACGCTCGACCTGGTGCCCCTGCTGGGCCCGGGGCTCCTCGGCATGGTCGCCGCCTTCGCGGCGGGCCTGATGGCCCTCCGGCTGCTCTCGAACTGGCTGGAGGCCGGACGCTGGAGCTGGTTCGGCTGGTACTGCCTGGGCTTCTCTGCCCTGGTGTTCGCCCTGGCCGCCGCCGGCGTCTGACCAGGCGGGTCCGGCATCGAATTCAGGCAAGGCCCCCATCCCCGTCGCGCACCCCCTTCAGGGCATGGACCTCCAGGGGCACGGGCCAGCCCTTGACGGCGTGACTGCCCAGGGGCTCCACCACCAGTTCCCCCGGCAGCAGGGTCAGCAGCTCCCCGCTGACCAGGATGGGGTGTTCCGGAAAGCGCCGGGTGAGGCCGGCCAGGCGGCTGGCCACATTGACGCTGGCGCCCACCACCGTGAATTCCAGCCGCCGGGAGGAGCCGAGGTTGCCGGCGATCACCTCGCCGAAATGCAGACCGATGCCATGGCGCAGCGGTGGCCTGCCGGCACGGGCCAGTTCGGCGTTGAGGGCCTCCAGCCGCTCCTGCATCGCCAGGGCGGCCCGCACCGCCGCCAGGGCCTCCTGGCGATCCCCCCGGCTGCGGGGCACACCGAACTCGGCCATCACCGCATCGCCGATGAATTTGTCCAGCAGGCCCTCCTGCTCCAGCACCGCCGCCGCCATGGCTTCGAAGTAGCGGTTCAGCAGGGCGAAGAGATCGGCCGGCTCCAGCACCGCGCTCAGGGGCGTGAACGCCACCAGATCGCTGAACAGGACCGCGCAGCGGGCCCTGCTGCCCACCGCCTGGGTCCAGATCGGTCCCGGGCTGCGCAGGATGTCGCGCAGCAGGGTGGGGGACACGCGCCGGCTCAGCACCTGGTGCAGATAGGCCCGCTCCCGCCCCTCCGACAGCCCCTGCCCCAGGGCCCGCGCCCCTCCCCCGGCGATCGTGCCCAGCAGCAGGGCCGCCAGGGGCAGGCTCAGCAGGGCTCCGCTCCAGAGAGCCGCGCCAGCCAGCAGCACCACCGCCGTGAGTGCCAGCGCCAGCCGCACGCTGGCGGCCGCGTTGGCCGGGCGCCGCAGCAGCAGTCCCGCCACCACTCCCCAGCCCACCAGCAGCAGCCCGTCCCCCCAGAGGGGCAGGCGCCGCAGCCCCTGGCCCTGGAGCACGTTGGCGAGAGCCACCGCCTGAATCTCCGTGCCGCCCATGGGGCCGACGGGGGTTTCCTGCAGATCCCCCAGCGCCGGCGCCGTGACGCCGATCAGCACCGTGCGCCCGCGCCAGGAAGACGCGGGAACCTCGAGCACCTTCCAGGCAGGCACCTGGGGCATGGTGCCGGCGGGGCCGGGGAAGTCGAGCCCCATCGGTGCCGCCGGCGGCGGCGCCCGTCGCACCAGGAACGCCATCGGCCGGGGCAGCGGCGGCGGGAAACCCGTCAGCCGTGCCCGGAGCCAGTCGTCGCCGGGCACGGCCTCCACCACCCCCCGTGGGGACTGCAGCAGGGTGGTGAGGCCCGGAGCACCGAGGTGGTGGACCGGCAGCCGCAGCCGGCTCTGCTCCAGGCCCCCCTGCTCCCGCAGGCTGTAGCGCACCGCCAGATGCACCCGCTCCCGCCAGGGGGCGAGGGTGTCGGCGAAGGCCCGGTCATCGGCGGGGCCGTAGCGGCTGGGCTGGCTGTACTCGATGTTGAACAGCACCCGGGCGGCGCCCCGCTCGAGCACCAGGGCCGCCAGGCGGGCCTGCAGGGCCCGCGGCCAGGGCCAGGGGCCCATCTCCCGCCAGAGGGGGGAGGCCTGGCGCTCGGCCGGATCCAGCAGGTCGCCCAGCTCCAGCGAATCGGCATCGATGGCCAGGATCACCGGATCCGCCGGGGCCGGGCATGGACCGCGCAGCAGGAAGAAGGCCTGCTGGAGCTCTTCGTCCAGCAGCCGCGGCCCCGCACCCAGAGGCGTGGCGGGCAACCGGTCGAGGCCCGCCGCCAGAGGCACGGCAAGGGCCAGCCACCAGAGCCGGCGCTGCAGGCCACCCCAGGGGAGCATCAGGGGCCGGGCAGGAGCTCGCGCTCGATCACCGGCAGGGTCTCCATCGGCGCCTCGAAGCCGTTGAGCAGGAGGCTGGTCCGCCGCCGCCGGCGCACCTCCTCGAGGGGCATCCGCCGGGGTCCCCGCCACCCCTCCGGCGTGGCCTCCAGGCTCTGGCCGCTGGTCAGGCGGTAGACGCGGCCGTCATCGGCCTTCACCTCCACCAGCCCCTCCCAGCTGAGGAACAGCACCATCCCTGGGGTGTCTTCGATGAAGACCGTGGTGCCCTGGATGGAGGCCGTCCCCACCCGGGTGCGGATCCGCAGCGGCGGGGTGCGCGTCGCGCCGGGATGGATCCAGGCGATGATCTGGCCGCGGATCAGATCGAGCAGGGTCGGCTCGATCCGCAGCAGGGCATCCCCTCCCAGGCGGAAGCTGCGGCCGTCTGCCAGCAGGATCTGCAGGCGGCCGGGCCGTTCCGTGCGCAGCACGGTGGCGGGCCGCAGCACCTGGCCCACCTGGGCCGGCCGCTCCGTGGCCGCCGGGGGGCGCACCCAGGCCGGCCGGGAGGGCACATCCACCACCCGGGGCACGGCGGGGGCCGCCTGGGCGGCGGGCCCCGGAGCGTTGCCGGGCGCCACCGCCAGCAGGGCCAGGGCGGCCAGGGTGCCTGGGGCCAGCCAGGCGCGCACGCCGATCCGGGGGCGGATGGGGAGGTGGCCCTGCCGGTTCAGCGCCCCGGAGGTCCAGCGCAGCGACCGACGCAGCACCATGCCGGGGAGCCAGGAGCCTCCCCAGGATGGCGGCTCAGGGTTCGACCCGCCACGCCTGATCGGCCGGGGTCCAGGCGCAGAGCTCGGAAGGCTGGAACCACAGACCGATCTCGAACGCGGCCGTCTCGGGTCCGTCGGAGCCGTGGATCACGTTGCGGCCGATGTTCACCGCCAGATCGCCGCGGATGGTGCCGGGCTCGGCCTCCAGAGGCTTGGTGGCGCCGATCAGCCTGCGGGCCGAGGCGATCACACCGTCGCCCTCCCACACCATCGCCACCACGGGTCCGCTGGTGATGAACTCCACCAGGCCGGCGAAGAAGGGACGCTCACGGTGGACGCCGTAGTGGCTTTCGGCCAGTTCGCGGCTCGGGGTGAGCTGCTTGAGACCGACGAGCTTGAAGCCCTTGCGCTCGAAGCGGCCGAGGATCTCGCCCACCAGCCCCCGCTGCACCCCATCGGGCTTGATGGCGAGGAAGGTGCGTTCGGTGGCCATGGGCATGGGACTGCAGGGTTCGGGCCATCGTCCGCGCTGGGCCTGCCGCTTGGCAAGCGGCTCCGCCACGGTGGCCCTCCGGGCCGGCCTGACTAGATTCCAGCGGCAGTGCAGAGCCGGCCCGGGACGCATGGTGCTCGCCGATTCCCCCAGCGGCCTTGCGGCTGACGCCGGCGGTGCCCGGGACTGGAGCGCCAGCGACGGGGCCGCCCTCTACGGCCTCGACCGCTGGGGCGAGCCCTACTTCGGCGTGGGGGCCCGCGGCCACGTGATGGTGCAGCCCCGGGGCGAGCGCGGCGGCTCCCTCGATCTGGTGGAACTGGTGCGGGAACTGCAGGGGCGTGACCTGTCCCTGCCGCTGCTGATCCGCTTCGACGACATCCTCGAGGACCGGCTCGAGCGGCTCCACGGCGCCTTCGAGCGGGCCATCGCCCAGTACGGCTACGACGGCCGTTATCAGGGCGTGTTCCCGGTGAAGTGCAACCAGCAGCGTCACGTGGTGGAGCACCTGGTGGACAGCGGCCGCCGCTGGCACTTCGGTCTGGAGGCGGGCAGCAAGGCCGAGCTGCTGATCGCCCTGTCCCTCCTCGACGACCCCCAGGCCCTGCTGATCTGCAACGGCTACAAGGACCGGCGCTACATCGAGACGGCGATCCTGGCCCGGCGCCTGGGACGCCAGCCGGTGGTGGTGCTCGAGCAGGCCGACGAGGTGGAACGGATCATCGCAGCCAGCAGCTCCCTCGGCGCCGCCCCCTTCATCGGCATCCGGGCGAAGCTCTCCGCCCGCAGCACCGGCCGCTGGGGCAGCTCGGTGGGGGAGAGAGCCAAGTTCGGCCTCTCCATCCCCGACCTGCTGGCCACGGTGGAGCGCCTGCGCCAGGCGGACCTGCTGGACGACCTGCGCCTGCTGCACTTCCACATCGGCAGCCAGATCAACGACATCGCCGTCCTCAAGGACGCCCTGCAGGAGGCGGGGCAGATCTACGCGGAGCTCACCCGCCTGGGGGCGCCCATGGGCTTTCTGGATGTGGGCGGCGGCCTGGGCATCGACTACGACGGCAGCCGCACCGCCACCGCCGCCTCCACCAACTATTCCCTGCAGAACTACGCCAACGACGTCGTGGCCACCGTGCGGGAGTGCTGCGAGCCCCACGGCATCCGGCCGCCCACCCTGGTGAGCGAAAGCGGCCGGGCGATCGCCAGCCACTTCAGCGTGCTCGTCTTCGACGTGCTCGGGGCGAGTGGCCGCAGCAATGCGTTACCACCACCGGCGGAGGGCGAGGCGCTGATCCTGCGCAACCTCCGGGACACGCTGGCGGCGATCGAGGCGATCACCTCGACCGGAGATCCCGATGGGGGAGGCCTCGATGGCGATGCCACGGGTGAGCGGCCCGCGCTGGAGCGGCTGCAGGAGGCCTGGAACGACGCCCTGAAGTTCAAGGAGGACGCCCTCAACGCCTTCCGGCTGGGCTACCTGGGCCTGCCGGAGCGGGCCACGGCCGAACGGCTCACCTGGGCCAGCTGCCAGGCGATCGCCCGCCAGCTGGAAGCACTGCCCGCCGGCACCGTGATCCCCCAGGAGCTGCAGGCCCTGCCGGCGGCCCTGGCCGGGACCTACTACGCCAACCTCTCGGTGTTCCGTTCGGCTCCGGACACCTGGGCGATCGACCAGCTCTTCCCGGTGCTGCCGATCCACCGGCTCGACGAACGCCCCACCCGGCTGGGCAGCTTCGCCGACCTCACCTGCGATTCCGACGGCAAGATCGCCCGCTTCATCGACCGGGGGCAGGTGAAGCCCCTGCTCGAGCTCCATGAGCCGAACGCCGGGGAGCCCTACTGGATCGGCCTGTTCCTGGGCGGGGCCTACCAGGAGGTGATGGGCAACCTGCACAACCTGTTCGGCAGCACCAACGCCGTGCACATCCGCCTGGCGGCGGGCGGCGGCTACCACATCGATCACGTGGTCCGGGGCGACACCAACGCCGAGGTGCTCCAGGCGATGGAACACGATCCGGATCTGCTGCTGGAGCGGCTCCGCCTGGCCAGCGAACAGGCAATCGAAAGCGGCACGCTGGCCATCAGCGACGCCCGCCGGCTGATGGCCCACCTGCGGGCCAGCCTGGAGCAGACCACCTATCTGGAGGCCTGAAGGCGGGGCGCCGGGGCGGCTGCCTCCACGGCCGAGGCCGTGAACACCTCCACCGCCCCCAGGCTCTTGACCGTCTGAGGACCGAGCGAGGAAACGGCGAGTCCGGCGTCGTCCGCCAGCAGGGCAGCGGTGGCGGCATCGAACACCACGGCCGCCTCCACCTGGCGGGTGACCGACTCCAGCCGGGCCGCCAGGTTCACCGTGTCGCCGATCACGGTGAACTCCATCCGCCGCGGGCTGCCGATCTGGCCCACCATCACCTGGCCGCTGGCCAGACCGACGCCGTTGTCGATAGTGGCGATGCCGCGCCGTCGCCAGTCCTCGTTGAGCCGCCCGAGGGCCTGCCGCATCGCCAGGGCGCAGCGCACCGCCTGGCGGGCCTCCTCGGCCACCCCCCGGCTCACCGGCGAGCCGAAGACGGCCATCACCGCGTCGCCGATGAACTTGTCGATGGTGCCGCCGTGGGCCATCACCACCTCCACCATGGTGCCCAGGTACTCGTTGAGCTGGCGCACGTGCAGTTCGCTCTGGCCTTCGCTGCTGCGCTGCTTGGTCAGGACCGTGAACCCCTTGATGTCGCTCATCAGCACCGTCACCTCGAGCAGCCGGCCCCGCAGGATGCCCTGGGCCGACTGGGGATCCGAAAGGATCTCCGCCACCACCCCCGGGGCCACGTAGCGCTCGAAGGTGCGCCGCAGCCGCCTGCGCTCCTGCCCTTCCCGCAGGTAGGCATCGCCGCCGTAGAGCAGCCCGAGCAGCACCAGACCCGTGGCCGGCGTCAGCAGCGGCAGCCAGCGATGGGCCTGCTCCAAGACCACCATCGCGGCCCCGAACTGGAGGCCCAGCAGCAGGGCCACAAGGCCCAGGCGCCCGCGCAGACCCGCCCGCCGGGCTGCCAGGAGCACGATCAGCAGCGGCACCAGGGCCACCAGGGCCCTGGCGGGGGCGCGGCGGGGCCAGGGCTGCAGTCCGTCCCCCTGCAGGGAATTGGCCGTGGCGGTGGCCAGCACCTCCAGCCCTGAGAGGGAGCCGAAGGGGGTGGGATAGCCCTCCGTGCCCTGAGCCACCACTGGCCCCAGCAGCACCATCGAGCCCGCCAGACTCGCGCGCAGGGGATGGTTCCGCCAACGCTCGGGGTCGAGCACCTCCCAGGCCGGCAGACGCCGGAACGTGCCCTCCGGGCCGTAGAAGTTCAGGGCGGTGAGCCGGTCGTTCTGACGGCTGCGGTGGCCGCCCAGCCGCAGCAGGGTGGAGGAGAGGGACGGTTGACGTTCGGCGCCGCGGGCGACCAGCACTCCGCTGCCGTAGGCCTCCGGGTGGAGGCTCGGCTCGCTGGAGCTGCCGGTGAGGATGTTGGTGAGCCCCAGGGAGCCGGCTCCGCCGATGGCCTTCAGGAAGCGCTCCGGCCGCACCAGGGTGAGGGAGCCGGCTCCCTGGGTGTCGGTGGATTCGAGCATCTCGGCCGCCAGGGCGACGCGGCCGGGGTAGCGCCGCAACCTCAGCTCCAGGTCGTCGTCATCAGCGGCTCCCTTGCCGCTCGGGCCCTCGAAGACCACGTTGATGGCCACGTCCCTGGCTCCGGCCTGCAGCAGTTTCTCCGCCACCCGGCCGTAGGCGGCGCGGGGCCAGGGGAGGCTGCCCATGCCCCTGGCCCAGTCGGGGATCCGTCGCTCCCCTTCGAACCAGTCCCCCTGCTGCAGGGTCGCGTCGTCAACCGTGACCAGCACCACGCCGGCGGGGGGGCGGCGCGGCCCCCGCAACCGCACCAGCTGATCCTCCAGGCCCCGCTCCCACACCCGCCAGCGGGGCCCCGGCCAGCCGGAGGTGACGCCCACCCAGGCCAGCAGGACGACCACGAGGACATTGATGGTTCGGGGACGCCCCATCACGAACAACCCTGCCTGTGGCGCCGGCGTGAGCGCGGCGAGGAGGGACATCATCGGTGAAGGGCGCCATCGTTGGCCGGCGCGGGGCTAGGGCGACCCAGCCGCCACGGGGCTCCAGAGCGTGCAGATGGCGGCGGCCCGCCCGGAGCGGACGAGCCGGACGCAGTCGATGGACCGGGCCCGGGGACGGTCGATCAGGATCCGGCTGTGCAGCGGCGAACCCAGCCAGCGGGAAACGATGGCCTCGGGGTCCCAGGAGCTGGCCGGCATCGGGCAGGCGATCACCTCACTGGTGGGCATCAGCGACTCCGTCGAGGCCATCCGGGTCTGGAACGCCTCCCAGCGGGAACGGTTGTGATCACAGCCGGAACCGTCCAGGATCTCCTGAAGCACCGGCACCAGATAGGCGGCGTTCTGGGCCGCCAGCGGCGCCGGGAGAGGGGCCAGGGCGGGGCGACCGTTCCGCTGCCGGACCCGGTTGATGCCCAGCGCCAGCGGTTCGCCGCTGCCTCTGCCCACGGGCGTGGGGGTGGAGATTCCGGGGAAACGCCGCTGCAGGAAGGCGTCCAGCGCCGGCCTTCCGGGCAGGGGTTCGCTGAACCCCTGGAACAGGGGGCCCTGCAGGATGGCGAGATAGTCGTCCGCCGCGAGGGGGCGCTGCCCGACGACCCTCCCCTGGCTGGAGAGCCGCACGCTGGTCCCCCCGGCCACGACGATGGATCCCTCCCCGACCGGCCGGTCATCGACGAGACGCTGCAGCTCGAGCGCACCCTCCAGGACCGCGACCTCGACCTCTCCCCCCACGAGCAGGGTGAGGACGTAGTTGGTCCCCCGGGTGCTGAGCCGCGCGGAACGGGTGCAGCCGTTCTGTCGGCCGGAGACGAGGATCTGCCCGCTCTCGAGCAGGAAGCAGCTGCTGCCGAGCCGGAGCTGGGTGAAGCGGTTCAGGCGGCCGACGGCACCGCTGGAGAAGGCGAGCTGTCCTCGGCTCTGCTGGGTTCGCACCAGTTCGGGAACGAACGCGCTCTCCTGCACGTGGGCCTGGCGCTGTTCGATGTAGAGCTCAGGCCCATCGAGGATCTCCCGAACGACCGCCGAGGCGGGCTGGCCTGCCGCGAGGACGGCGGGGCTGGCCAGGGAGGACAGCGACACTGCCGCCAGAAGGAACGCCATCGGCCCCACTGAGATCCTCATGGCGGATCAGTCCTCATGCCCGATCAGCCATCCAGCCGCCAGCCATTCAGAAGAACCGCGGCAGTCCGAAGGGCAGCGACGGGGTCGGGATCGGGGCGGGCAGACTGACCCCCGGCAGCTTCGAGCGGATGTACCCCTCGAGGGAGCCGTAGGCCGGCAGAGGCACGCGGAAACCCCGGAAGAGAGGACCGCTGAGGATGGAGGTGTAGTCGCCGGCGCTGAGCCCCAGGAGCGCCATCACCACCCCCTTGGCCGAGAGTCGCAGCTTCTGGCCAGCCTCCACGGTGGTGACGGGCTGGCCGGTGGGCTCCCCGTCGGCGAGGGGCTCCACCTCCACCGACCCCTCCAGGACGGAGATCTCCGCCTCCCCCGTCTCGTTGACGTCCACCAGGTAGTTGGTGCCCCGCACGCTGAGGCGGGCGGAGCGGGTGCAGCCGCTCTGCTTCCCGGAGACCAGGATCTGGCCCTTGTCGATGAGGAAGCAACCCTGGCCCAGCTTCAGCTGGGAGAACCGGTTGAGCCGGCCCGCGGCTCCGCTGTCGAAGCGGATCTGGCCCCGGCTGTTCTCGGTGCTGAGCTTCTGGGGAGCCGTCGCCGTCTCCTTGACCTTGGCGGTCTTGCCGTCGATGTAGAGCTCGTTGCCGTCGAGGATCTCCTGCACCACGGCCGTCTCGGCGGCCGCCACAGGCAGCGGCCGCAGGGCCGGCCCGACCAGCAGCACCACCAGGGGCAGGAACGGCAGGCGGTTGGGACGGCGCATGGGCGCAGGACTCCGGGTCCGGTCGGCCCCATTCTGCTCAGGGCCCCGGAAAACGCAGGGACGGCGCTGCTAAACCCTCAGCGGGCGCAGAACCGCACCAGCAGGCCGAGCCGATCCTTCGGCAAGGCCAGCTCGGCCGGATCGAAGGGGGGCGGAGCGGCGTCAGCCGTCGCCCGCATCAGCATCGGCCGCAGTTCGTTGCCATCCACCTGCACCTCCAGGGGGACGAGCCGGCTCAGGCCCACCGCGGCGGCCACCTCCCTCGCCTGGGCCAGGGCGTCCTGGTAGGCCGCGCGCAGCAGCTGGCGCCGCACCGCAGCGTCCAGGGCACGGTCGGCCACGGTGCTCACCGGTGCCAGACGCACGCCGGGGAGCGCCCCCACCTCCCGGACCAGGGGCTGCAGCTGCCGGGGCTGCAGCCGGCCGCTGACCTGCAGGCTGGCCGTGACCACCGCCGGCCGGTCCCGCTCGGCGGGCCGCTGCCAGGTGCTGGGGGAGGTGACCCGCAGATCCTCCACCTGCTGCCGCTGCAGCGCCGTCCGCACCGCCGCCAGACGCTGCTGCAGGGTCTGCAGGGCCGCATCGGCGGTGGCGGCCTCCGCCTCCAGGGAGAGCGAGAAGGAGAGGCGGCGGGTGGGTCGCTCCAACTCGGCACTGCCGCGGGCCTCCAGCAGGGTGCCCTCGCAGCGCAGCTGCACCTGGGCGGCGGCGACACGGGGCCAGGCCCCGATCG
The DNA here is from genome assembly GCA_000708525.1 of Cyanobium sp. CACIAM 14. Lineage (GTDB taxonomy): Bacteria > Cyanobacteriota > Cyanobacteriia > PCC-6307 > Cyanobiaceae > Cyanobium. The sequence continues at coordinate 8,207 of JMRP01000045.1, read as the reverse complement.
CCACGAGGCTGAGCAGGAGGGCAAGCGGACGCAGGGGGGTCGGAGGCATCGGCAGCGGCGGCAGCGGCTCCCAGCCTGCCCGCGCCCGGAGCCGCAGGCCAGGATCGGCGGCAGGATGGGGCGGTCGACACGAGCCCCTTGGCCCTCCTGCAGATCTGGATCAGCGCCCTGGCCGCCGTGGCCGGGCTGCTGGTGCTGGCCAGGATCTGCCGCAGCCGGCGATGGCCCGCCCTGCCCCTGCGGTTACCTCTGGCCGCCATCCTCGCCTGGGCCCTGCTGCATTCCCTGCCCCTCCAGGCCCTGCCGCCGGCCTACCGGTTGTGGCTGGGTCTCACCGACGAGCTGCTGCTCACCTACGCGGCCATCCTCATCGGCCTCTGGGCCACCCTGCAGCTCCCCGCCCATCTGGGGCTGTGGCGGCAGCCGCCCCAGCTGCTCCTGCAGTTGCTCACCCTCGGCAGCGGCGCCCTGGCCACCGTGGTGCTGGTGCGCCAGTCGGCCCGCCTCGACCTGGTGGGTCTGGTGACCACCTCCGCGGTGCTCACCGCCGTGATCGGCCTGGCCGCCCAGGAATCGCTGAAGGATCTGTTCGCCGGCCTGGAGCTGCAGCTCGGCGACGACTTCAGCGAGGGGGATTTCCTCGAACTGGACCAGGGCGTGCGGGGGGTGGTGGTCCGGGTGAGCTGGCGGGACACCATGCTCCGCAACATGGACGGCCAGATGGTGGTGGTGCCCAACAGCAAGGTCACCGAGAAGGTGCTGCGCAACCTGGGCCGCTCCGGCGCCGTCAGCAACCGGTTCAGCATCGGCCTCGACTACGAGCTCCCGCCCGCCCGGGCGAAGGCCCTGCTCGAAGGCGTGGTGCTGCAGCACCCCAGGGTGCTGCGCGAGCCCCCCCCCGCATCCGGATCAAGGAGTTCCAGGACAGCGCCATCGCCTACGAGCTCCAGGTATGGCAGAAGGAGCTGGGGGATGGGGCCCTCGGCGATCTGCGCAGCGATCTGCTGGAGCACATCTGGTACGCCCTGGCGCGGGAAGGTCAGAGCATTCCCTTCCCGGTGCGGGTCCTGCAACCCCGCCGCTCCCGCGACCGGCCGCAGCTGCCCGCCCGTCCCACGCCCCAGCTCTGCTGCGAGGCTCTGGCCGGTGTGGAGCTGTTCGCCGATCTCAACCGGGAGCAGCTGGAGACGCTGGTGGAAGGCAGCCACCTGGTCTGCTACGGACCGGGCGAGGCGGTGGTGCAGGAGGGCGCCGAGGGCCGCTCGATGTTCCACCTGCTGCGGGGCGCCGTGGAGATCCTCAAGGAGGTGGAGCCGGGGCGCACCCTGCCGGTGCGCGAACTGGGACCGGGGGATGTCTTCGGTGAGATGACCCTGTTCCTCGACGCCCCGCGCAGCGCCACGGTGCGAGCCACCAAGGAATGTCTGCTGCTGGAGGTCGACAGGGACAGCATCAAGGGCCTGCTGGAGGAGAACCCCGACCTGCTGGAGCGGTTCGCCGCCCTGGTGGAGGCGCGCCAGGCGGAACTGAAGAGCCTGGATCGCGCCCAGCGCGAGGAACGCTCCAACGCGCTGCTGGCCACGATGAAACGCCTCTTCTTCGCCTTCAAGGGGGGCTGAGCGATGCACAGCCGGCCCCCAGCCGATGCGCCCCGCAGGTCCTGGCCGGGCGGTGGGCAGATCGGGCGGCTGGCGGATGGGCTGCGCTCCCTCGTCCCCTATGCCGCGGCCGGCCTGCTGCTGCTGGCCCTGCAGCGCAGCCCGGTCAATGAAACCCTGAACCTGCTGCTCTACGACCTGATCACCGGCCTGCGCGCCGCTCCCCCGGGCACGGACAAGCCGATCACGATCATCGGCATCGACGAATCGGACCTGGCCACCTACGGCTTCCCCATCGACGACAAGGTGCTCTGCGAGGCGATCGATCGTCTCAGCGCCGGAGGGGCCGCGGCGATCGGTCTCGACATCTACCGCGACCAGGGCGTGGGCCCGGAGCGGGACTGCCTGCGCCGGCGCTTCCGGAGCAACTCCCGGCTCGTCTCGATCTTCAACGTGGCGGAGACCATCGGCCCGGTGCCGGGCACCCCTCCCGAGCGGCGCGGCTTCAACGACCTGGTGGTCGATCCCGACGGGGTGATCCGCCGCGACCTGGTGCATGTGGCCGGCCAGAACGAGGCCACCGTGTCCCTGCCCCTGCGCCTGCTGGAGGTGGGCACGGGCCAGCGGGCCCTGAGGCGACGGCTCGAGAAGGGCAGCGAGCCCGGGCCATGGCTGGAGCCCGGATCAGGGGGCTACGACCACCTGGATGCCGCCGGCTTCCAGCAGATGCTCTCCTTCCACCGGCTGGGCAGCTTCCATCTCTGGAACCTCCAGGACGTACTCGGTCGACGCCCCATCCCGCCGGACCAGATCCGCGGACACATCGTGCTGATCGGCAGCACGGCTCCCAGCCTGCGGGATCTCTTCCCAGTCCCCCAGACCCGCTCCGCGCTGGGGGCCAGGCAACTGCTGGTGCCCGGCGTGGAGATCCATGCCCATCGGCTGGCCGCCCTGATGGACCGCTACGTGGCCGGCGACCCGCGGCGCGTGCGCACCCTGCCGGAATGGGTGGAGCGGGTCGCCGAGGTGCTGGCGGTGGTCCTGGGGATCGTCCTGGGGGAAGCCTTCACCCTGCTGCGTCGCAGCGTGATCGTGGTGGGGTTGGTGGCGATGCTGATGGTCGGGGGAGCCGTGCTGCTCCTCTACAACTTCGTCTGGATCGGGCTGAGCCTGCCGCTGCTCGGGCTGATCGCCATGGCCGGGGCCGCCTGGGTGCGGCGGGGCGCCTCCAGCCAGAAGCAGCACCAGCAGATCGAGCGGCTGCTCGGTCAGACCACCTCACCGGCCGTGGCCCGCCAGCTCTGGAACCAGCGGGATGGGCTGCTCAGCGACGGACGCTTCGAGGGACGTCTGCTGCCGGTCACCGTGCTGATGGCGGACACCTGCCAGTTCACCAGCGTGTCGGAACGGCTCAGCCCCGGGGACCTGCTGGACTGGCTGAACAGGGGCATGGCACTGTTCGTGCCGGCGATCACCCGCCGGGGCGGCATGGTCAACAAGTTCACCGGTGACGGGCTGCTGGCCGTCTTCGGCGCCCCCCTGAGCAGCGGCGTCGAGTCCGACGCCAAGGCGGCCATCGATGCCGCCCTGGCCATCCAACGTGACGTGGTCCGCCTCAATCAGGAACTGGAGAAGGAAGGGCTGCCGCCGATGAGCCTGCGCCTCGGCGTCCATTCCGGCGCCGTGCTCGCCGGCTCGATGGGCAGCAGCGAACGACTGGAGTACGCGGTGATCGGCGATGCGGTGAACTGCGCCTCCCGGCTGGAGAGCCTCCAGAAGGACCGTCAGACGAATCTCTGCCGGGTGCTGGTGTCCTCCAGCACGAGGGAGCTGCTGCCAACCGGCCTGCCCCTGGAATGGGTCGACTGGGGAACGATGGCCGTGAAGGGGCGCAGCGAACGGCTGCGCATCTGGGAGCTGCGCGGCGCCCTCAGGAAGGACAGCGCACCGGAATCCGCTCTGGCCACTGGGCCGTGAACAGGTCGGAGAGACCGAAGGCGGCACCCACCTCCTGGCGGGGCACGGTGGCGCCACAGGACTGTTTGAGCTTGGCGAGGGCGGTCTGCACGGCCAGGTCCTCCCGGGAAGCTTCCGTCACCAGCAGGCTCAGGGCCGGTGGTGACTCGGTGGCCACGAAATTCAGGGGATCCGCCGGGGCCGGGCCGGAGGCCGCTTCCGGACAGACATAACTGGACTCCCAGACCGTCGGCGTCTTCACCGCCGGCAGAGTGAAGAGCGTGATGCCGGGACCGGAGGCCGGCAGCACCCGACGCTGGCCGGAGGCCACGGACGCATCGGCGGTGCCCCGGCCGCTCAGGGGTCGGAACGTCAGTTCCAGGGGACGGGGGTTCGCGCTCAGCCCCTCGAGGACCCCCAGGTAACGGGTCTTGCCCGGAGCGAAGACGCTGCTCGCCGGAACCAGATGGGCCAGCAGGCGGCTGGAGCATTCGCCCCGCGTCCCTCCGCCGACCCGGCGACCGGGAAAGCTCTTGCGCAGATCACTCTGGGCCTGGGCGGTGGGGACCTGCAGGGCGATCGGCAGCAGGAGCACCAGCCCGGCAGCCAGTCCGGAGACCCGGCGACGCCGGCTCTGCGACGGTGGCCGTGCCGTGGAGGAACTGCGGGGACGGTTGGGCATCGGGTTGGCGTGCATCGCGCAGAGGGGGATTGCGGAGGAGACGTGTCGTCGATCGATGGCCCGTGTGTGGATGCTAAGCGGCGGGTTCACTTCCACCACAGCGGGCCCGTGGCCAGGTGAATCGCCAACCAGGCCCAGAGGAGCTTGGTGAGGATGTGAAGCGTCTGATCGAAGGGAAGACTCCACAGACGTCGGCATTTCCCCACGTCGATCAGAAAATGGACCAGCCACTCCGCCAACCCGAGCAGAGGGACCTGGGTCACGGCGCCCACGAGGAAACCATGGATGGCCGCATGGGACGTCAGCCACCAGCCCCAGCAAAGCGTCACGCCGCAGCCTGGACACTTCTCCCTGGCCATGCGGTCGCTCTGAAGAGCGAAATCGCCGACGAAATGGGCCATGGCCAGCATCAGAAACACGTTGGACGATGCTGAAAGATCAGGCACTGGCGCTCCCTGGGCGATGGAGGGGTCCCGCAGTCGCACGGGACATCGAGGGGAAGGGGCCGGAGGAAGCGGCCACTGAGCGCATCACCAGGGAGTACCGATCAGTTGCACCCCAGCCCAGAAGTAAGGATGGTTCATGCCTCCCGCGATGCGGCGCTGCTGGGCCGGGGTCAGCCCGCTCAGCAGGGTGGCGCCGTCGGATGCGATGACCTTATCGCCTCTGAGCCTGAGTGTGCCAGTGGCCATGGCCAGGCGGGTGGCCCGGAGGGCTTCCGCCTTCTGCAGGCCCTGGTCGAGATAGCGGTAGAACTGCAGGAAGAAGGCGGAGGTGGCGACGTCGTCGACGTACCAGAGTGTTCCGATGGCGCTGCGGGACCCGGCCTGAAGCGCCAGACCGGCGAAGCCCAGCTCGCTGTCGGCGTCACCGAGGGCGGTGCGGCAGGCACTGAGGGCGAAGAGTTCCAGGGGATGGCCCGTGCGCTGCTGCCGCAGGCGTGAGAAGTCCCTGAGGCTCACCGGGCCGGTGCCCGTGTAGATGCGGGCCTGGGCGGGGCCGCCCGGCAGGAATTCCGCATGGGTGGCCACATGCAGCCGTTCGTAGCGGCTGTCACCGGCCTGGGAAAGCAGCACCGCGGGGGTGAAGGAGCGGTTGAGGTAACGGTCCACGCCGGCACCTTCGGGGATGCCCGCCAGTTCCTCCCCCACCAGCGGCAGGGGGCTGAGTCCGTCGAACTCGGAGGCGCCGGCGGCGAGCACCCGCCCCCTGGCCAGGCGGGGGGGACCGAAGGATGTGAGGTTGAGGGAGGGGGTGAGCGAGAAGCCGTAGCGGTCACCGAAGTAGGCCTGGCCGTCGTGCAGGGCGGCGAAGGGCAGGGCCTGGAGGCCCCGGTCGGCCACGATCACCAGGGTGGTGATGCCCCGGCGCTCGAGCTCCGGCGCCACCGGCGCGATGATGGCGCGGTGGAGCTGCCTGGCAGGAGATTCGGGATCCTCCACCTGCAGCGGTTCGAGGCGCGCCAGCTGGCGATAGAGCGCACGCAGCTGCTCCCCGAAGCGGTCCTTGGAAAGCTCCACCCGTCGGCCCACGGGTTCTCCCTTGCGGGTCAGCAGGATCAGGTCCAGAAACGCGTTGGCCGCCTTCGGCTCCGACGTGCCTGTGGTCCTGGCCGGTGTTCCCTTGTCCTCGGTGAAGGCCACCATCAGGACCGCCGGGTTGAAGCGCTCGTCGTCCGCGTCCCCCTGGCGGGAGGCCTCCCGCAGCAGCCGCTGCAACTCATCGACCCGAAGGCTGCGCGGCGCGTCCTCCGGGGCGCCCACGTCCCCTAGCAGGTTGCTGACATCCTTGCTGCGTTGCCGGTCTCCCTCGGAGATGGCGACGGCCACCTGCTCGGCCCCCAGGCTGGACGTGGTGGTGCCCAGGGGACCGGAGATCCCCGCCGCCGCCGCCGAGGCGAGGCTGAAGTCCGCCTGCGAGAGATTCACCGCCAGGGCGTCGGTGCCCTCCCCCGCAGCCAACCGCCCCGAGGAGGCTCCCCCGACCGGGGAGGTCCGGGCGACCGGGAAGATCTGGTAGCCCAGGTCCGGAACGGCCAGCAGCGTGGGCACCGCGGCCGGCAGCGGGAGGCTGGCGACGGGCTCCACCGGAGCCAGGGGCGCCGCCGGGGGGACAGGGGCAGCGGGGGGTGTGACCGGGGGCGGGGATGGCACCACCTCCCCACGGAAGACGGCCGGCAGCACGGGATCGGCCGTCACCGTGACACCGTCGAGCCGGACCAGGGGCGGCAGGGTGATGGCCCCCGGGGCGAATCCCCCCCCGATCCGCTCGGCCCGAAGCAGATCGAGGGAGGTCGGCACGGTCACCACGGGGGCGAAGGGCACCTGCAGCCCTCCGCCCAGCTGCACCCCACCGAAGACGGTGAGCTGATCGCCCCGGGCCAGATCGAGTTGCAACTGGCTGTTGTCGGCCAGGCGAACCGTTCGGGCGCGGACCTGCAGCACGCCATTGGGAGCGAGGATCGCCGGCGGTGCCGTCGCCCCCGCCCCGTTGGTGAAGATTCCGGTGCCGTTGCCGATCGTGAGGATGCCGCCGCCCTCGATACGGCCTGGATTCAGAAAGGAGGCGGCGGCGATGGAGAGACTCGAGGCCCCCGATCCCTGGAAACGGATCGTCGAGGCTGGGCTGGTGGCGATGACGCCCGCCAACAGGCTGGCATCGCTGGCCGCGGTGCCGAGCTGGAGGGTCGCCGAGCTGCCCGAATCCCACCCCATGGCGCCCGTCCGGAGGTTGCCGGAGCGCAGCGTCAGGGTGTTCCCCGTTCCTTCCAATACCAGGGCGCCAGGCGATCGGGCCACGCCCCGGGAGGTGGCGACGGTGCCTCCGGAGCCGAGGGCGAGGTCACCGTTCTGCCAGAACACGGCTCCTGGACCGCTGGAGGAGGACTGTCCATGGGTGAGGGAGATGTTGAGGCTGCCTTCGGTGGAGGTGTTCGCGAAGGCCAGGGCGCCGCTGCCGGGCACGTTGATGAAGATGCTTTCATCCGCCAGCAGCTGAATCGAGGACGTGGTGCCGGTGGTCTTGCTGAATCCGGCGTTCACATAGATGTTTCCCGTCTGCGGACCGGACTGGGCGGTGCTGAGCGTGATGCTGCAGCCGCTGTTCAGGCAGCTGTTGAGGTTGTTGACATTGAGCCGGGAGATGGAGTCCGGACCCACCGGGGCGGGCGGCAGAGCCGGGTCGTAGATCTCGATGTTGATTGGATCGATGAGCCAGGTGCCCCCGCGGCCAGCAGCCGCCAGATCGGGCGTGGAGGACACCTCCAGGTGGGCGGCGGAGGTCTCCACCAGGCCGCCGTCACCCCCCGCGGGTCCACCCCTGGCACCCAGGTCCCCATGGATCCGGGCCTTGTCGCTGGCATACACCACGACCTGGCCGCCGTCGCCCCGGACAGTGGCATCGGCCCGCAGACTCGAGGCCGCATCCACCGTGGTCTGAACCGCCTTCGGAACGGAGGGATCAGCCCCCCCCAGACTGCCGCCCACCCGCACGCTGCCGCCACCGGCGGCGCCGGAGGCGACCAGGCGACTCGCGGCCAGCGTCACCCGGTCCCCCGTCACCGTGATGGCACCGCCGCTGCCGGAGGCCGAGGAGACATCCACGCTGCTGTCCCGGAGGGCCACCTCATGCCCCCGCAGCTCCACCTGGCCTCCCGGAGCCGTGAGCCTGGCGCCCCCCAGGAGCAGATGACCGCCCTGGGCATCCAGCAGCAGACCGCTGTCCACCGTGAGCAGGCCGCCGTCGAGGGCCAGATCACCCTGGGGGGTCACACCGAGCGCCTGGAGCGTGGCCGGGTCGGTGAGCAGCCCGGTGGGGCTCAGGTCGGGCGATCCCGTCAGGGCCCGGGCGCCGGCGGCGGTGGTACCGAAGACGTCGAAGACCCCCTGCCCCACCCGCAGGCCGGTGGCGGTGCTGAGGGTGAGCTGGCGGGCATTGGTGAAGGTGCCCCCTGCGCTCAGGCGCAGGCCGCC
>JMRP01000044.1 GCA_000708525.1 Cyanobium sp. CACIAM 14 | reverse complement strand
GCGCCATGTGCTGCGCTTCACCAGCGTGGCCTGCCTGGTGGGGTTCTTCCATCCGGGCCTGGCCCCCCTGATCGCCGCCGAGCTGATCGGCCCCTCCCCCCAGGCTCTCGGGCTGTTCACCAGCGTGCTGGCGGCAGGCAGCATCTGCGGTGGGATCGCTCTGCAACGCAACAGCCTCGCCTTCAGCGAGCGGCCGGTGCTGCTGCTGGGAACCTGCGCCGTGACGGTGGCGATGGCCCAGCTGGGCATGGCCGCCGCCTCCTCGGAGCTGGCCGCCCTGGGGATGGCGTTCCTGCTCGGCGGGGGCACCGCCTGCCTGCTGGCCGGGTCGAGCCTGGTCCTTCAGGTGGGGGCGCCCATGGCCCTGCGGGGACGCATGGCGGGCCTGGGACAGATCGCCTTCCTGGGCGGCGGCGGTGTCAGCGGGCTGCTGGCGGCGGGACTGGCCATGACCGTGGGCCTGCACGCCACCTTCGCCCTGCTGGGAGGCCTCGGGCTGGTGATCGGCGTGCTGGAGCTGGGACGAAGGGGGTCGCTGCGGCTCAGATCAGCCGGATGCCCCTGAGAACGACGGTGGCCAGAAGGGCGGCTGTGAGCCCGCCGCCGACAAGAGCCAGATAGAGGACCACACCCACGGCCGCTGCTGCAAGGAACGACGCCATTACAGCAGAGGAGCCGCCATCTCCCGGCGCCATGGTCCGAGGCACCGCAAGGAAGTCTTCCGAGCCCACCGAAACCATCTAGGGTTGCGGGACTTCGGAGTCCGTCCCCATCTCCAGCCGCTCTGCAGCGCCAGCTCCCAAGGCCCCTCCGCCACGCACCTCCAGCATGCGCACCCTCTTCATCTATCCCGAATTCCCCAAGACGTTCTGGAGTTACGAGAAGATCCTCGAGCTGGTGAACCGCAAGGTGCTCCTGCCGCCCCTCGGGATGGTCACCGTGGCGGCCCTTTTGCCCCAGACCTGGGAGATGAAGCTGGTCGATCGCAACGTCAGGGAAGTGACGGAGGCGGAGTGGGACTGGGCCGAGCTGGTGGTGATCTCGGGGATGATCGTCCAGAAGGCCGACATGGCCACGCAGATCGCCAAAGCCAAGCAGCGGGGTCTTCCGGTGGCGGTGGGCGGGCCCTTCGCCAGCTCCACCCCGGACGCCCCCGAGCTCGATCTGGCCGACTTCAAAGTGCTCGATGAAGGCGAGATCACCCTGCCGATGTTCATCGAGGCCATCGAGCGTGGGGAACGGCAGGGGCGGTTCAGCGCCAACGGCGACAAGCCGGACGTGACCGGCACCCCCATCCCCCGCTTCGATCTGCTGGAACTGGACGCCTACGACTCGATGTCGGTGCAGTTCTCACGGGGCTGCCCCTTCCAGTGCGAGTTCTGCGACATCATCGTGCTCTACGGGCGCAAACCCCGCACCAAGACACCCGCGCAGCTCCTGGCGGAACTCCAGTCCCTCTACGACCTGGGCTGGCGCCGCTCGATCTTCCTCGTGGACGACAACTTCATCGGCAACAAACGCAACGCCAAGCTGCTGCTGCCTGAGATCAAACGCTGGCAGATCGAGCACGGCTATCCCTTCAGCTTCGCCACCGAGGCCTCGGTGGACCTCGCCTCCGACGAGGAAATGATGCAGATGATGGCCGAGGCGCGGTTCGACAGTGTCTTCCTCGGCATCGAGACCCCCGATGAAGCCAGCCTGGAGACCGCCCGCAAGCTGCAGAACACCCGCAGTTCCCTCGAGGAAGCCGTCGATCGGATCACCTCCTACGGCATCCGCGTCATGGCGGGGTTCATCATCGGCTTCGACGGCGAGAAGCCGGGCGCAGGCGACCGGATCGTGGAATTCGTGAGCCGTACCGGCATCCCCGCCGCGATGATGGGCATGCTCCAGGCCCTGCCCAACACCGGCCTTTGGCATCGCCTGGAGAAGGAGGGCCGTCTGATCCAGGAGAAGGCTGACGCCAAGGGCGTCAACCAGACCAACCTGCTGAACTTCGTGCCCACCCGGCCGATCCGGGAGATCGCCAACGAGTACGTGGATGCCTTCTGCCGCCTCTACGAACCGAACGCCTACATCGATCGGGTCACCCACTATTACCGAAAGATGGGGAAACCCCGCTGGCAGGAGTTCGTGCCAGCTGCTCCGTTCGGCATGCCGAAGCTGCCCAGCTGGACCGATGTGCGTGCGCTGCTGATCGTGATCTGGCGACAGGGCCTCCAGCGGGACACCCGCTTCCGCTTCTGGCGTTCCCTGTTCACGATCGCCCGCGTCAATCCGGCCAACCTGGAGCAGTTCCTGGTCACCCTCGCCCACAACGAACACTTCCAGGAATACCGCGGCGTGGTCACCCGCGAGATCCAGGAACAGCTCGCAGCGCTCCCGCCGGACCACCCCGAAGGCTCCCGCGAAGCCAGCCGGGAACTGCAACCGGCCTAGTCCGGAACGCCCCCTCAGTCCTGCACGTAGGTCAGCCCCAGCAGCAGACAGAGCTCCGCTTTCTGGAGCTCCCTTCCCAGGTAGAGGGCATGGTCGAGCCGTGAGAGGGGATGGGGCCCCTCGCCCTCGGTCAGCGCGATGCCGAGTTCCTTGGCGGTGCGCCCCCGGTAGGTGGCCCGGGGCACCCGTGGATCACCGCCCCGGCAGCTGAGCACCTCGCCGCTCTCGGGATCGGTGGCCAGCCCCCGTTCGTCGATGGCGTTGGCGTAGTGCTCGGCGATCAGCTCGCCGGCCAGCGCGTCCACCTTGATCAGGAAGTAGCCCTCAGGGTCGAGGGCGATGAAACGCCTGGAGAGGTGCTCATCCAGGCTCCGGTGCGGGTTCGGGTCGGGGCGCATGGGGTGGATCGTAGGCAGCGGTGAAGGGCAGCTCCGCATTCATCGCCGCGATCTCCCTGAGCATCTCCCGGTTGGCGCCGGGAAGCCAGTCGCGCAGGATGGCATCGAAGCGGGGGTCGTACCAGCGATGCAGGCTGGCGCGCGGCTGGGCCACGAAGCCTCGCCGGCGCTTGTGGCTGCCCCCGGCGCCCGGATCGAAGCTGAGCAGGCCCCTTTCAATGGCCCAGGCGATGGGGGCGTAGTAGCAGACCTCGAAATGGAGATTCTCCAGCGGGATGTCACTGCCCCAGTAGCGACCCCAGAGCCTGGAGGCATCGTGGACACAGAGCGACATGGCCAGGGGGCGCAGCGGATCGCCCCGGTGGGCGCTGAACAGGACCAGATGCCGGCGCAGGTCGGTGGCGGCGGCCCGGAAGAAGGCCTCGGTGAGGTACTTGCTGCCCCAGGGGCCCCAGCGGCTGCAGTGCTGTTCGTAGAAGTCGTGCATCCGCCCCAGCAGGGCCGGCGGGATCTCCTCTCCCGCCAGGGGTGTGACCGCCAGGCCGGCCTCGGCCACGGACCTGCGCTCCCGGCGGATGTTGCGCCGCTGGTTGGCATTGAAGCTGGCGAGATAGGCCTCGAAATCGGCATGACCGGGATTGCGCCACTCGCTCTGCTGGTTGAGCCAGCGTGCGCATCCGACCGCTTCCGCCAGGGGCTGCCAGGCGGGGTCCACATAGAGGAAGTTGCAGCTCAGGATCCGCTGCCGGAGGCAGAAGGCATCGATCTCCTTCAGCATCCGGGCGGTGAGGGCCGCGGGATCCTCCCCGGGGGCCAGGTGGAAGCGGTAGCCCTGCACCGGGCTCACCGGGCTCATGCCGACGAGCTTGGGGTAGTAGCGCAGGCCGAGCTGACCGGCGAGCTGGGCGAAGGACTGATCGAAGACGAACTCCCCGTAGCTGTGGCCCTTGAGGTACAGCGGCGCCAGACCCACCAGCCGCCCCTGCCGCCAGAGCCCCAGGTGGCAGGGCTGCCAGCCGTGGCGGGGAACGATGCTGCCGCTGGCCTCGAGATGGTGCAGCCAGCGCCAGCCGTAGAAGGGAGGGGTGGCACCGGCGGCTCCCGCCACCAGGCCCTGCCACTGCTCTTCAGGCACCTCCCTCGTCGCCTGGTGCCAGCGGGCTTGCAGCTCGGCCATGGCCGGGGGCGACGCAGGGGACAAGGCAGGCGCAAAACTAACGCTTGTCTCCCTGCGACCGAGCGTCCTGCCCCCGCCATGGCCAAGCCCCTGCGGCTCCTGATGCTCCTCACGGCCGCCTCGGCGATGGTGATTCCCCCTCCACCCGCCCGTGCCGGGATGCTGCGTCCGCTGCTGATGCTGCTGCGCCCCCAGCTGGAGAATCAGCTGACCCGGGTCTGCGTGGAGACCATCGCCGACGGCCAGGCGGATCTCCAGAGGAACCTGCAGGATCCCTGCCGCAAGCTGGCGGTGCCCACCAGCAAATGTCTGATCGAGGAGACCGACAACAGCGGCCGCAGCCTCGGCGTGCTCACCGAGATGCTGAGCGGCCGCTTCGGCGACGACAGCGAGGAGGTGGTGAAGCGCTGTCTGGCCAGGATGTTCGGCCTGCCGACGGACAGCCTGCGGGAGATCCCGCTGCGGGAGCTGGGCAGGCGCTTCGGCCGGCGCTCCCTTCAGGAACTCTCGCCCTGACGCACGGGGCGCCGCCAGCGCAGCAGGAGTTCCTGCTCCGGCAGCAATCGCTGCTCCACCAGCCGCCAGCCCGCCCTGGCCTCCGGCGCCACCGGGGTGCCGAGCGGCAGCCAGCCGTGGGATCCGCCCAGCAGCAGCGGGCAGAACGTGAGCTGCAGCTCGTCAAGGAGATCTTCCGCCGCCAGGGCCGCCGCCAGCCTGGCCCCGCCGAGCACCAGCAGCCTTCGCTGCCCCAGATCCCCCAGGGCAGCGAGGGCCTGGCTCCAGCCGGACAGCGGCAGACGACGCTGGAACCCGGCCGGCGGGCCCCCGGGGGGAAGCGGCGGGGCCTGCAGCAGCCAGCGCTCCAGGGGCTGGCGAAAGAAGGGCAGATCGGGCGGCAGGCGGCCACTGCGGCTCACCGCCACGGTGATCGGCTGGGCGGGACGGCCCCGGCGGCGGCGCTCCGCCAGCAGGTCGGGCGCGCGGATCAGACAGGTGCTGCCATGACGCCGCAGCGTCTCGGCACCCACCAGGGCGGCATCGGCCCAGGCCAGGGCCTCCTCCAGCACCCGCCGGTCGCCCTCGCCTCCCAGCTGGGCGGCACCACCCTCGGCAGGTGCTAGCCGGCCATCCAGGCTGACGGCCAGCACCAGCCGAAGTTCAGGGCGAGCGCCGGAGCGAGCGGGCGACCCGGCGGCCGCCCGGCTCACACTGCCGCGAGGGCTTCGAGGGCCGCCGGCGCCATTCCCAGCTGCGGGGTCTCGGCGAAGACCTCGGCGGCGTTGTTGGGGCTCTCCTGCAGCCGCACCCGATGCAGCCGCGCGCCGCTGGCGGCGATGGGCTCGCTCAGGAGATCGGCGATGTGGAGGGCGATGTTCTCGGCCGTGGGCACACAGGTGGCGAAATGCTCCACGTCCTTGTTGAGGAAGGTGTGATCGAAGGGCTCCACCACCAGGTCGTTCACCAGCCGCTGCAGCTCGGCCAGGTCGCAGACCATGCCGGTGCGCGGATCGATGGGGCCCCGCACGGTGACATCCAGCAGATAGTTGTGACCATGGCCATGGGGCCGGGCGCACTTGCCGTAGATGGCCTCGTTCTCGCTCTGGCTGAGCTCGGGCCGGGCCAGACGGTGGGCTGCTGCGAAGTGGGTGCGGATCGAGAGGAAGGCTTCCATGGGATCGGTGGTGGGACCGGCGAGCACGTCGGCCCAGAGATTGGTGTGTTCGTGGAGCCGCAGGGCCACCAGCGGCAGATGGGGTGCCAGGCGGTCGCGGATGGCCAGCAGCAGGGCTTCGGTGGTGGGCAGCCGCCCCTCGGGCCTGGAGAGATCGAACTCGGGCCAGACGCCGTTGAGGCAGCGGAAGTCGAGGGGATCGGTGACCTCCCGGCGGATGGCGTGCTTGACGTCGGAGAGGTTGAGCACCATCCCGTCGGCGTCGAGAGGACCGCCCATCGCCACGATCAGCTCGTAGTTGTGGCCGTGGCCCGGGGCGATGCTGCAGGGTCCGAAACGGCGCGCGTTCTCCGCCTCGTCCAGCTCGGGGAGCCGGTAGAGGTGGCTGGCACTGAAGCCGGCGCGACGGGTGATCACACAGGGGCGGCCGCGCCCGTGGGGGGCCGTGGAGGAAGCGGGTGCCGCGGGGGGGGCGGTCAACCGGGTTGCGGTCATCGCCGATGCCCAGGGGAGTCCCATCCTAGAAACGGCCACCTGACCGCCGCCGACCGCCCCCCATGGCCTCCGACGCCGCCGACCCAGCCACCCACCGGGACCTGGCCCGCCGCCTCGGGGGCCTGAACATCTACCTGGTGGGGATGATGGGTGCGGGCAAGAGCGCCGTGGGACGTCCCCTGGCCGCGGCCCTCGGCTACCGCTTCGTGGATGCCGACAGGGAACTGGAGACAGCGACCCGCTGCTCCATTGCCGAGATCTTCGCCAGCGAGGGGGAGGAGGGCTTCCGTGCCTTCGAGACCGCCACCCTGAACGCCCTGGCGGAGCAGCACTCGCTGGTGGTGGCCACCGGTGGTGGCGTGGTGACCCGGCCGGAGAACTGGGGGCACATGCAGCAGGGCGTGGTGGTGTGGCTGGACGCCCCCGAGGAGGAGCTCCTGCGGCGTCTGTCCACCGATCCCACTCCCCGTCCCCTGCTGGAGGCTCCCGATCCGGCGGCCCGGCTGGCGGCATTGCTGGCCATGCGCCGGCCGCTCTATGGGCAGGCCGATCTGACCGTGGAGCAGCGCGGGGGCCTCCCGGAGGCCGTGGCACGGCAGGTGCTGGACGCCCTGCCCTCGGTGCTGAAACCGCCCCGGCAGGCCGTCGCAGCCCCCACCTGGCTGGAAGACACCGACGGTCAGCGCAGGCAGACGATCGACTGAGCCCGGCAGGGTGGCTGAGACGGCCAGCTCCGCTCTGGGGCGCTCAGGCCGGGGGCTCCAGTCGCACGGCGAACCACTGGATCGTGAATCCGGGAGCCAGCTCGAGTTCGCAGGCGGTGTCGAGCAGGCGGGAGGCGCGGGCCGCGGGGTCGGCCAGATCGGCCAGATCGGCGGGGGGCTCGGCCATGGCCCCCAGGTGGCCGGACAGCCAGCGGTGGGTCTCGCCGGCGGAGAGGATTCGCTCGTCGCGTCCGGGCTCCAGCACCACGTAGTGGTCGAGTTCCCGCAGCAGCGGATCGGACACGGGGGGCTTCACGGCGGAGGCCATCCTGCCGGGCAGCGGGGCCGGCAGGACCTGCAGGCGCAGCCGCCAACCGACGCTGCGGCGGGCAGGCAGCGGACCTCAGGCCCGGCCCAGCTCCAGCATCAGCCTGTCCCGCCAGGCGAACAACGGCTCCAGGACGGGGTTGTCGGCGATGCCCGCGACGCCCCGGCCGGCCAGGGTGGCACCGGCGCCCGCGGGGAACTTCAGCAGGTAGAGCTGGGCCGCCACGGCGAGATCGGCCAGGGTGAGGCCATCCCCCTCCAGGTAGGGGCGCTCGCTCACCAGCAGGGCGAGCTGTTCCAGGCTGCGGTGGAGCTGCCGCCTCTCGCTCGGCCCCAGCAGATCGCGGACCGCCTCGGTGGCGGCGCCCATCCAGCCGCCGGGGAGGGCCGCCACCAGATCCCGCACGGGCGCCGGGGTGGCCTCGGGCAGCAGGGCAGCGCGGAGCACCGGGTCGACAGCGGCGGCCTGGAGCAGGGCAAGGCGGGCGCCATGGGCCAGGGCGGTGTCGGCCCAGTCCTCGAGCAGGAGCACACGGGCGCGGGCGACCGGATCGGCGGGGAGGAGCGGCGGCTCAGGGTGGGCCGCTTCCAGGTGCAGGGCGATGGCGGTGGAATCGGCGATCACCTCGCTGCCGTCGACCAGCACCGGCACCTGCCGCTGTCCCGAGAGCCGGAACAGCTCCAGCTGGCCCAGGCCGGGAGTGACCTCGACGATGGTGGCCTCCAGGCCCTTGCGGGCCAGGAGAAGGCGCACCTTCTCGCAGAAGGCGGAATGTCTGAACTGATGCAGCTCCATGGGCCCTCCGGGGCGGCAGGGCGAAACCCCGGGCGGCAGAGTAGCCAGCATCCGTCCAGCTGCGCCGCCGGGACCATGAGGGACTTCTTCGTCAACGTCACGCGCTACCCGCGCTATCTGATCGCCTTCAGCCTCGGGGTGTTCAATTCGGTGGTGGAACCGCTGGCCCGGCGGCGCAGCAACCCGGTCACCGCGGTGGCCCTGGTGGCAGCGCTGGTCAGCGGGCTGGTCAGCCTCACCCTGGTGCTGCGTGCGATGGTGCAGCCGGCGCCGCTGTCCTGAGTCATGGCACAAGGCCGAAGGGTGGAGCGGGTGGCCGCCCTGATCCGCCGCGAAGTCAGCGAACTCCTGACCAGCGGAATCAAGGACGAGCGGGTGCAGCACGGCATGGTGAGCGTCACCAAGGTGGAGGTGGCGGGGGATCTGCAGCACTGCCGGATCTTCGTCAGCGTGTTCGGCCGCGACGAGGACCGGGAGATGGCCATGGCAGGCCTGAAGGCGGCCTCCGTGTACGTGAAGGGGGAGCTGGGCCGGCGCCTGCAGCTGCGCCGCACCCCGGAGGTGGTGTTCGTGCTCGACAGGGGGCTGGAGGAAGGCAACACGGTGCTGGGGCTGCTGCAGCGCCTGGAAGCGGAGCGGCGGCAGCGGCAGGGGGATGCGGCCGAGGCAGCCTCAACCGCGGGAAGCGACGCGTCCGGAGACGGGGCGGACGTTGACGCGGATGCGAACAGCGGCGCCGACGCGAAGCCCGGCGCCGCAGGCTGAGCGGCGCCATGGCTGCCCTCCGCGACCTCGACCCCCAGGCCCCGTCCGACCGGGAGAGCCTCGATCGCGCCGTGGCCACGCTGCTGGTGGTGCGGGCCAGCGGCCACCTGGCGGACGGCCAGCGCCGCTATCCCCGCTGGGAGCTGGACAACGGGAGCCTGCAGCGGCTGCTGGCCAGGGGGGTGGGAGGCGTCATCCTGCTGGGGGGCAGCACCGCCGAACTGCGGCTGCGGACCCGGCAGCTCGCCGCCTGGGCCCGCCAGCCGCTGCTGCTCTGTGCCGACGTGGAGGAAGGCGTGGGCCAGCGGTTCGAGGGGGCCAGCTGGCTGGTGCCGCCCCTGGCTCTGGCCCGGATCCATGCCACCGACCCGACCCTGGCCCTGGCGCTGGCCCGGCGCTACGGCGGCTGCACCGGCCGGGAGGCCCGCCAGCTGGGGCTCAACTGGGTGCTCGCCCCTGTCTGCGACGTCAACAGCAATCCGGCCAACCCAGTGATCAACGTGCGTGCCTGGGGGGAGGATCCGGCCACGGCCGGCGCCCTGGCCGCCGCCTTCAGCCGCGGTCTCCAGGCCGAAGGGGTGATCGGCTGCGCCAAGCATTTCCCAGGCCATGGCGACACCACCACGGACTCGCACCTCGACCTGCCTGTGCTCCGCCACGACCGCCGCCGCCTCGAGGCCGTGGAGCTCCCCCCGTTCCAGGCCTTGATCGACGCCGGCACCGCCGCCGTGATGACCGCTCACCTGCTGCTGCCGGCCCTGGATCGCGACCACCCGGCCACCCTGTCGCGGGCGGTGCTCACGGGCCTGCTGCGCGAGGACCTGGGCTTCGGCGGGCTGATCGTCACCGACGCGCTGGTGATGGAGGCGATCGCCGGCCGCTACGGACCCGCCGAGGCGGCGGTGCTGGCGCTGGAGGCCGGGGCCGACCTGGTGCTGATGCCCGGCGATGCCGAGGGAGCGATCGACGCCATCGTGGCGGCCGTGCGCAGCGGACGGCTGAGTCCCGAGCGCCTGGAAGCCAGCCTGGAGCGGCGACGGCAGGCCCTGAGCCGCTGCGGCGAAGGCTGCGGCAGCGAGAGCGAAGGCTTGGGGAGCGGCGAGAGCTTCGGCGCCCGGGCGCCGCTCGGCGGCCTGAGCAACGGGCCGGCCGCCGCCGATCAGGCCCTGGCGCTGGAGCTGGTGCGTCGCAGTCTGGAGATCCGGGGCCAGGGGCCGGTGAGCGGCGGCCCCGGGGTCAATCTGGTGCGCCTCGACAACAGCCTGAGCAGCCCTTACCTGCCGGCGGGGGCTCCGGCCCTGGCGCTGCCGGCGGCCGCTGGACTGCGGCCCTGCCTGATCGATGGCCAGGGACCCTCCCCCTGGAGCGGTGACGACGCAGCCCCCCTGGCGCTGGAGCGGCTGGGGGAGGGACCGGTGCTGCTGCAGCTGTTCGTGCGGGGGAATCCCTTCCGTGGCAGCGCCGCTGGCCCGGATCCCTGGCCGGCGGTGATCCGCCAGCTCCAGGACGCCGGGCGCCTGGCGGGCCTGGCCGTCTACGGCAGTCCCTATGCCTGGCAGGAGCTGCGGCCGCTGCTGGAGCCCTCGCTGCCGGCGGCCTGGTCCCCGGGGCAGATGCCTCTGGCCCAGAACGAACTGCTGGGCCGGCTCGGGTTCGGCCCGGACCGCCCAGGCTCCGGGGGCACCGCCGTTGCCGACTTCACGGACTGAGCCCCGCCACGGGCACCTAGCCTCCTGGCACGGCCGTCCTCCCTGCAGCGCCCGATGCTGAGCCTGTCGATGATCGTGCGCAACGAAGCCGAGCGGCTGGAGCGCTGCCTGCGCTCGGTGACGGGCTTCGTCGACGAGATCGTGGTGGTGGACACCGGCTCCGACGATGACACGCCGGAGATCGCCGCCGCCTGCGGCGCGGCCGTCCATCACCTGGACTGGCCGGGGGAGTTCGCTCCGGCCCGCAACCATGCCCTGGAGCTGGTGACGGGGGACTGGGTGCTGGTGCTGGACGCGGACGAGTGGCTGCGGCCGGAGGCCCGGGCACCGCTGCGGGCCCTGATGGAGCAGCCACAGCTCCTGCTGATCAACCTGCTGCGTCAGGAACGGGGGGCGAGCCAGTCCCCCTTCTCCAGCGTCAGCCGCCTGTTCCGCCGCCATCCGGCCATCCGCTGGAGTCGCCGTTACCACGCCATGGTCGACGACAGCGTGGCGGCGCTGCTGGAGCGGGAGCCCCACTGGCAGGTGGCCGCCTGCGGGGAACCGGCACTGGTGCACGAGGGCTACCGCCCGGAGATGCTGGCGGCCGGCGACAAGGCGGAGCGCCTGCGCCTGGCCATGGAGGCAGAACTGGCGGAGCGGCCCGGCGATCCCTACGTCTGCGCGAAACTGGGGGCCCTGGAAGTGAGCCAGGGGAACCGCCCCCGCGGCATCGCCCTGCTGGAGCAGGGCCTGGCCCAGGCAGACGCGGCGGGCGACCCGGAGCGCTACGAACTGCTGCTCCACCTGGCCATGGCCCGCGCCCCCGAGGATCCGGCCAGCGCCGCCGCCCTCTACCGCCAGGCCCTGGCGCTGCCGCTGGACGGGCGTCTCAGCGTGGCAGCGCGGCTCAACCTCGCGGCCCTGTTGCTGCGCCAGGAGGCCCTGGAGGAGGCCGCGTCCCTCACCACCGCGGTGACCGGCCTCTGCCCGGAGCTCCCCCTGGCCTGGTACAACCTGGGCCTGATCGAACGGCAGCGGGGCCGGATGGTGGAAGCGATCGCCGCCTATCGGCAGGCTCTGCAGCTGGCGCCGGACCACGCCGACGCCCAGCGGAACCTGGCGGCGGCCCTGCTGCTGGGGGGAGACATTCCAGGGGCACGGGCCGGCTTCCGCCGCGCGATCGCCCTGCTCGAGGACCAGGGGCAGGCGGAGCAGGCCAGGGAGCTGACCCTCCGGGCTGGGGCCCTGGTCCGGCTGGAGGCCTGATGGAACCGCCCCTCCCATCCACTGCCGGGGGAAACGCCGGTCTGACCGGTCGCACGGTGGCCGTCACACGGGCGGAGACCCAGCTGGGGGAGGCGCGACGTCTCTTCGAGCGGGCCGGCGCCAGCGTCATCGACCTGCCCGCCCTCGTGATCGGCCCTCCGGATCTCTGGGGCCCCCTCGACGATGCCCTGGCGGAGCTGGACCAGTTCCACTGGATCGTCTTCTCCAGCGCCAACGGGGTGGAGGCGGTGGAGGAGCGGCTGGTCCGGCGGGGAGGCAGCCTGGCGCGGCGGCCGACGGGGGTGCGGCTGGCGGCGGTGGGTCGCAAGACCGCCCAGCGGCTGGAGTCCCTGGGAGCGCCCGCCGACTTCGTTCCCCCGGCCTTCGTGGCTGACAGCCTGATCGAGCACTTCCCGGTCTCGGGCTGGGGGCAGCGGCTGCTGCTGCCCCGGGTGCAGAGCGGCGGCCGCACCGTCCTGGCGGAAGCCTTCGCCGAGGCGGGCGCCCGGGTGGTCGAAGTGGCCGCCTACGAAAGCCGGTGCCCTTCCGAACTGCCCAGCCCTGCGCTGCTGGCTCTCGAGCGGGGCCGCGTCGATGCCATCACCTTCAGCAGCGGCAAGACCGTGGACCACACCTGTCAGCTGCTCGCCGGCAGCTTCGGCGAGGACTGGGTCGGGCGGCTGGACGGGGTGCGGGTGATCTCGATCGGCCCCCAGACGAGCCGGCGCTGTAAGGAGCGACTCGGAAGGGTGGACGCCGAAGCGGATCCCCATGACCTCGAGGGCCTGGTGGCGGCCTGCGTCAGGGCGCTCAGAGATCCACGCTGACCTTGCGGCTGCCGTTCTGGAGGATCAGCCGGCCCTTCTGCACGTCCACCGAGGCCACGCTCCAGCCGGAGGGCAGCAGATCGGTGTTGCGTCCTCCACGGTCCCCTTCGCGGAGATTGCCGCTCTGGGCCTGATAGGTGACCATCGCTTCGCTGTGGCCGCCGCTGTGGATCACGCCGGTGACGCGGAAATCTTTGAGGAAGGCCGGTGGCACTTTGGCAGCGGCGGCGGCGGAGCCAGCAGCCGCTCCAGGGGCCACCGACGCCAGGGACCCGAAGGGATCATTGCGGCCCAGCTGGAAGGCACCCACCACCTGCTGGGAGGAGGGCAGGGGGGTCAGACCTGCGGGCACGGCCGGAGCCGAGGCGGCGGCGGCGACAGGCCTGGTGGGTGGCGGCGGCGGTGGGGCCTCCGCCGTGGGCGGGGATCCGCAGCCGGCCAGGAGTACCAGCAAGGGCACGGTGCCCAGCCCCGATGGCCCTCTACCCCATCTCCACCAGGTCGCGAAAACGGTCAAGGTTGGCCTGCAGCTCCTTGGTCACGATGCCTCCCATGATGCTGGGTTCCATCAGGGGTGCAAGCACTCCAGGGAGCTCGTAGCTCACGGTCAGCTTGACGGCGGTGAGCTGCGGGCCAAGGGGATAGAAGCGCACCGCGCCCCTGGTGGGCAGCCCGCCCACCGACTCCCAGTGGAGCCGCTGGCAATCCACCCGTTCCGTGATCCGGGCCTTCCAGTGGAACCGGAAACCCTGGGCCGCCAGGGTCCAGTCGGTCAGGTCCGGATCGTCGAGCGTCACCACCGATTCGATCCAGCGCATCCAGCGGGGCATGGCCTCCAGATCGCTCCACACCTCCCAGACCCTGGCCACCGGAGCCCTGATCTCGGTGGTGACGCTGTGCTCGAGCCATTTCCCCATCCTTCCGCTCCTAGGCCACCGCCGCGCAGGTGGCGAGCGCCACGGGGCGGTCGAGGATGGCGGCGGCCGCCAGACGGCCGCTCATGGTGGCCCCCTCCATAGAATCGATGTAGTCCTGGCGGGTATAGCTGCCGGCCAGGAAGAAATTCGCCACCGGCGTGCGCTGCTCCGGGCGGAACGGCTCCATCCCCGGGGCCTCCCGGTAGAGGGACTGGGCCAGTTTCACCACGTTGCTCCACACCAGCCGCAGGTCGGCAGCGGAGGGGAACAGCTCGCGCACCTGCCGGTCGGTGTGGGCGACGATCTCCTCTGTCTTCTTGGGGATCCAGGGGTCCCCGGGGGTGAGCACGCACTGCAGCAGGGAGCCGAGCCCTTCCCGGCGGTAGTCGACCGGGCTGGTGAGGGCCAGATCGGCGAAGCAGCTGAAGTCGGCATCGGCCGTGTAGAGGAGGTTGTCGAGGCCTGCCGGTCGGGTGGGATCGGCGCGGCGCCCCCGGGCCTCGCCTCCCTCGCCAAGCTCGGTCACCCAGCCGTCGTAGCGGAGCTGCACGGTGGCCACCGGCACCGCCTCGAGCCGGTCGATGGCGGCGAACTGGGGGAACCGGCGCCAGGCCTGGGGCAGCAGCCGCTGGGCCCCGGGCACGTCGCAGGCGGCCAGGTAGGCATCCGCCTCCACCCGCTTCTCCCCCTCGGGGGTGCCCAGAACCAGGGACGTGACCAGGGTTTCCCCGTCCCGCTCCTCATGGCGGATCTCGCTCACCCGATGGCGCAGGTGCAGCCGGCCGCCGCGAGCCTGGATGTAATCGAGGATCGGGCCGGTGAGCCAGCGATGGGGGGACCCCTTGAGCAGGTTGAGCTTGGAGGCCTCCGTCTTCGCGGCGAACATCATGAAGATCGTGAGCATGCAGCGGGCGGAGATGGCCTCGCAGTCGATGAAGCCGAGGGCATAGGCGATGGGGTTCCACATCCGCTCGATGCTGCGGAGGCTGCCCCCGTGGCCGAGGAACCATTGCTGGAAGCTGATGGCGTCGAGGGCGCGGATCACCTTCATCGCCCCTTCGTAGTCGATCAGCCCCTGCACGATCGGGCTGGTGCCCAAGGCCAGGGCGTTGCGCAGCTTGTCGATCCAGTCGAGCTGGGGCGTGGTGAAGAAGGCCTTGAGACCATTGAAGGGAGCCCCGAGGGGGAAGCGGAAATCAAGGGCCCGGATGTCTGCGCCACGGTTGACGAACAGGTGGAGGTGCTCCTTCGGCAGCAGGTTGTCGATCGCCCCGACCTTGCGCATCAGGGCGAACAGATTCGCGTAATTGAAGAAGAAGACGTGCAGCCCCATCTCGATGTGATTGCCCTCAGGGTCCTCCCAGCTCCCCACCTTGCCCCCCATGAAGGGGCGGGCTTCGTACAGATCCACCGTGTGGCCGGCATCCACCAGATCGACGGCCGCGCTCAGACCGGCCAGACCCGCACCCACGATGGCGACGCGCACCCTTGTTGTCCCGTGAAGGCCCCGACTCTATGGACCCGGGCAGACCCATGGCGGAGGGATCTCCATAGAGTGGGCATCCTGATCGTCCTCCACTGCTCCCGCGTCCGCGCATGAGCACTCCGAACCGAGCCCCTCGAACCGAGCGCCTCGAACCGAGCACGCCAGGCGGGGCCCCGCTCCCGACCATGCCATCCCGACCACCCGCACCCCACCGATGAGCAGCCCGGCCTCCAGCCCCATGCCCCCCGCCCTCGACGCCACCGCCAGCGGCGCCATCACCCACACAGGTGTCGACGGCAAGGGCATCCTGATCACCGAGGCGGCCATGCGCCAGTTGGGCACGCTGATGGCCTCCCAGGGCGGCGGCAAGGTCCTGCGGGTGGGGGTGCGCTCCGGCGGCTGCAGCGGCATGAGCTACACGATGGACTTCATCGAGGCCGACCAGATCCGTCCCGACGACGAGACCTACACCTACGAGCCCGACGGAGCGCCCAGCTTCCGGGTCGTCTGCGATCCCAAGAGCCTTCTCTACATCTACGGGATGCAGCTCGATTTCTCCACGGCGCTGATCGGCGGCGGCTTCAATTTCACCAACCCCAACGCCTCCCAGACCTGCGGCTGCGGAAGTTCCTTCGCCGTCTGAAGCGTGGCCCTCCGGTGGCGCCGCTGTCCGGCGCCGTGGGAGTCTGTCGGGAACCACCTCCGACAGCCGCCATGACGGCCCAGCAGCCCTCCCGCTTCGATCAGGCGATCGCCCGTTACCAGCAGGGCGCCGCCCCGGAGGAGCTGATCGACGAGTTCCTCGCCATCACCGCCTCGGAGCCGCGGCAATCGGCGGGCTGGACCTGTCTGGCCTGGCTGCAGTTGCTGCTGGATCAGCCCAGGGCGGCCCTGCCTTCGGCCCGCACCGCCGTGAAGCTCAATCCCCAGGATCCCCAGGCCCGCATCAATCTGAGCGTGGCGATGCTCGAGACCGGTGCCACGGGCGTGCGGGAGCACATCGAGATGGTGAAGCGGGTGATGCTGATGGCCCCCGAACTGGCCGAGGAGCTGCACGCCTCGATCGCCGATGGTCTGCAGCGCCGGCCGGGCTGGCAGGCCCTGGAGAAAGTGAAGACCTGGCTCAGCTGAGGGTCTCCGGCCCCCGGCCCAGGGTTTCCAGCAGCGCCTGGGCGATGCGCCGGGAGCCCCCCGGAGCACCCACCCTCTCCAGGGCCGCCTGGGCGCAGCGCTCCCGCAGGCTGCTGTCGGCCAGCAGCCGCAGGATCAGTCCGGCGGCCTCCTGGAGATCGTCCGCTCCGGCCGGCCGCCGGCCCACCGTGTGGACCGTGGGCCCCAGCAGCCGATTCTGGGACTCGGCGAACGCATAGGTGAACTGAGGACCGCGGCCCACCAGCTGCACCACCGGCAAGCCATAGCCCACAGCCTGTTCCACGGCGGTGCCGGCCATGCCCACCACCAGATCGCTGGCGGCCAGGATCGACGGCAGGGCCCCCGGCAGCAGCCGCACCTCGAGAGCGCCGTCGGCGGAGTGGAGCACCTGATCGTCCAGTTTCCAGCCGGCGGCGGCGGCCATGGGTTCCAGGTCACGCCAGTGGGGGCTGTCCACCGCCGGGACGAGAAACCGCCAGGGCCGATCGGCCGCCCGGACGCCCAGCCGGTCGCAGAGGCGCAGCATCAGCACAAGGTTGTGCAGGGCTTCCGGGAAACGGCTGCCGGGCACCAGTGCCAGGGTGTGGGTGCCCTCCAGACGGGCCGCCTGCAGCGGGTCGGGAGGGGGCAGATCCATGATTGGGTAGCCCCGGAAGAGGGCCTTGGCCAGCCCCTGGGCCTGGAGATCCCTGGCGGTGAAGGCGTCACGGGTGAGCACCAGCTTCACCCGCCGCCGCCGACAGCCCCAGCGGGTGAGGGGCGACAGCCGCAGCCGGCCCTCGTAGAAGCTCGAGGTGGAGACCAGGAACACCGCCGTGGGCCGGCCGGTGAGCAGGGCGAAGATCAGGGGCACATGGTCGCCGACGCTCACCGCCAGGTCGAAGGGACGACCCAGGCGCCAGGCGATCCAGAGCTGGGCGAGAGTCTGCTGCAACCAGCCCGCCGCCAGATCCTTCCAGAGGTTGAGCCCCTGGTAGACCATGCCCCCGGAGGGCAGCGGGCGCCCCTCGTGGAGCAGGGGGATGCCGCGGCGGCGGTAGGCCTCTCCGGCTCCGACGATCGGCAGCGCCGACAGTTGGACCCCCGGCTCGCACTGACGCAGGCCGTCGGCGATCAGTCCCCCATTGAGATCCTCCCCATGGCCGTTGCTGATCAGCAGGATCCGGGGAGCTGGGGAACGGGGCACACGGGAGTCCAAGCACGGTCGAGTTTAGGTTTGGGCTCACTGGCCCCTTCCCGCCTCCCGCTCCCACGGCATGAGCGATCCCGAGACCGTCCCCGCCTCCCGTCTGCGCCGCATCGTCGACGTCGTGCTGGTGGCCGACGTCTTCCTGGTGCTGGCCGGAGCCGCCTTCTTCGCCGTGGCGGTGGTGCTGCATGGCCAGCAGCTGGACGCACCGCTGCAGCTGTTCCAGCGGCTGTGGCAGCCCCTGTTCACTCCGGCCATCGGCCTGCTGATGGCCGCCGCCCTGCTCAGCGGGGGGCTGGGCTGGTGGCAGCGGCGAGGGCAGCGCTGAGATCGGCGAACTGGAAGTGGAAGCCCTGGGCGAGCAGCCGCTCGGGCTTCACCTGCTGCCCCTCCAGCACCACCCTGGCGCCATCGCCGAGCAGAAGCTGCAGCAGCGGACCGGGCACCGGCAGCAGGCTGGGACGGCCGAGCACGTGGCCCAGGGTGGAGGCGAAGACGGCCATCCGGGTCGGTTCCGGAGCCACCGCGTTGTACGGGCCCGCGTAGGCCGGATCCTCCAGCGCCGTGGCGATCAGCCGGCAGAGGTCGTGGCGGTGGATCCAGCTCATCCACTGCTGGCCGGAACCGACCGGCCCCCCGAAGCCGGCCCGGAAGACCGGCAGCATCTTGCCGAGGGCACCGCCATCGGGACCGAGCACGATGCCGAGCCGCAGCACCACGAGGCGACAGCTTTCGGGGGCGGCCTGGGCAGCGGCCTCCCAGCGGGTGCAGAGGCGGGCCAGGAAATCCTCCCCGGGTGGGCTGGCTTCGGTGAAGCAGGCATCCGGGCTGGTGCCGTAGTAGCCCACGGCCGAACCGCTCACCAGCACCCCGGGGGGAGCCTCCAGGGCCGCCATCGCGCCCACCAGCCGCTCGGTGGTCACCAGCCGACTGTCCAGCAGCCGCTGCCGGTAGGCCGGCGTCCAGCGCTGATCGGCGATGGGCTCACCGGCCAGGTTGACCACCCCTTCGGCCGCTGCCAGCGCCTCGAGCAGGGCAGGCTGGCTCCAACTGGCCGGATCCGCCAGATCGAAGCAGAGGTTGGTGATCCGGGGATCGGCCGCTTCCATGGCCGGGCGGGGCCGGCGACTCACCAGCGTGAGCTGATGGCCGAGGTTGAGCAGGAACGGCACAAGCTCACGACCGACGAAACCCGTGCACCCGAGCAGAAGCAATCGCATGCCCGCCGTTCCATCCGCTGGCTGTGAGGTTAGGTTCCGGCGGCCGTAATCTGGGTCGACCCTTTCTCTCCCCGATGGCTGATTCCGCTCCTGCCGCTGCCCCGACCCTGAAGAAGGGCGCCCTGGTGAGGGTGAGCCGAACCGCCTACAGCAACAGCCTGGAAGCCGGTGCCAGCGACCCGGCCGCCCCGTCCTACCTGTTCGAGGGGCCGGGGGAAATCCTCGCCATCCAGGGAGATCACGCCCAGTTGCGCTGGCGCCTGCCCGTGCCGGATGTCTGGCTCAGGCTTGACCAGCTCGAGCCGATGCCGGCTGCCTAGATCTCCACGCCCCGACGCTCCTCCTTGAGACGCCGGCGACGGCGTCCGGCCTCGCGCAGCATCTCCCTGCCGTCGTGGAGATAGCTGTCCACGTAGCCCATGGTGTAGCGCTCCATTTCCACCAGTGCGTCCTGCACCTGGCTGAGGCAGTGATAGAGGCTGAGACCGAAGCCCCGAGCCGGCGCCGGACAGGCCCGGGACCGGTAGAGGGCCTCCACCTTCTCCATCCGGCTCCGGCACTGCCCGAGAAAGGTGCAGAACGCTTCCATCAGGGCATCGTCGTAGGGATCGGCGCCGAGGGCACGCAACTGGCTCGGGAAGGGATTGATCACCTGGCCGAGCAGCCGGTCGATGGGGCCGTACACCTGATCCAGCCAGGCCAGCAGTTCCTGGTCACTCGCGGCTCCTTCGGCCCGGGCTGAGGGCCGCGGGTGGGAAGGCTGCGCGGCTGGCACTTCCTGGCCGGCAGCGGGGCCGGTGGCGTGGTCGTAGCGGCGGCGGCGATCGCCGTCCCCCAGCACCTCCCAGGCCGCATTGAGCGCCAGGATCGTGCACTCATCGCCACCGGCGTCCGGGTGATGCCGTTTGACCAGGCTGCGGTAGGCGGCCTTGATCTCAGCGCTGCTGGCGCCCCGGGAGACGCCGAGGGTGGCGTAGTGGTCGGCGGACGTCCTGGCCATGCGCTGCGGGAGCGGTCTCCAGCCAGCATCGCCGATGGGACCCCACCGCCGTGGCCGGGCTCCAGCCATGAAAAAGCCCCCCTCGAGAGGGGGGCCGCAGAGGGTTGTGAGGAAGGGTGAGGAATCGGGACGCCGAAGGCCGCCGAGGAAGCGGCCCCAGGAATCAGAAGGTGAACTTGGTCTGGACGAGGTAGCCCAGCACGCTGCTCGACTGGCCGAGGGTGGTGAACTGGCCGTTGGGACGGCTCAGGTAGAAGATGGACGGGGTCACGCTGATGTTGTCGGTGACCTGGAACCTGTACCACCACTCCCAGGCGTAGTTGCCGTCCTGGGCCGTCTGACCGTTGCGCAGGAAGGTGGTGAAGGTGGGCTGACCCACGGCCATGCCGGCCTGGTTGCCCTTCACGAACACGTCGTTCCACTGCAGGGCCACGGTCCAGGACTGGCTGGAGCCGCGATTCTGGGTCTGGCTGTAGCCGGGCACGGTGTTGTAGACGGGGATGCTGATCCCACGAACGGTCGCCAGCGTCGGGTTCAGCTGGGGCTGGGTGAGGGCGTTGTAGCCCCAGCCCAGGTTGAGCGAGGGAATCCAGCCGCTCGTCTTGGGCTGCCAGGCGAAGGTAACGGCGAAATTGTTGGAGTAGGAGGAACTGGTGTAGTTCCCCGCGCCCAGGAAGTTGTTGTTGATGTTGGAGCAATCCACCCCCGGCTGGGCGAACTGGGTGCCGCGGCGGTAGTTCTGGCCGCACTGGACGTAGCTCCAGGCGAAGGCCGTCTTCCACTGCTTGGCGGCGTAGGCCACCTGGGTGGTGAAGGTGCCGGCGCTCCGCTCGGTGAAGATGCCGCCCTGGTTCGGGTTGCCGTTGTCACCGTTGGGTGCGATGTAGATGCTGGAGACCGCGAAGTAGGGCTTGCCCTTCTTCACGTTCTGCTTCCACATCAGGCCGGCACCGGCACCGGTGGCCTTGTTGTAGGTCCCGGGAGCGCCGTTGAGGGTGAAGAAGTCGAGGATCTCAGACCTGTAGAACCAGGGTGTAACGGCCAGGAATTCGGTGTTACGGGCCCGGGCGCCCACCAGGGCGGTGAAGTCGCGACCGATCGGGAAGCGGTAGTAGAGACGGTCGATGTTGACGACATTGTTGCCGCCAGTAGGAGCGAAGGCCCGGTCGAGGGCCATCAGGTTGAAGGGATTGCCGTTGAAGGGGCTGTTGGTGAAGTTGCCGCTCCGCAGTCGGGTGTAGAGGAGGTCCTTGCCGGTGAAGCTGGTGTTCAGGTTCAGGCGGACGTCATAGTTGAACACCGCACCACCCCAGTTCCTGCGGTTGTTCGCCGGGAAGAGCGCGGCGTTGGGGTTGGTGGCGGCCAGGGCGCTGTAGGCCGGAACGCCGAGCGGCAGGAAGGCGGCGGTGTTGGAGTTGCCCTGGTTGCCGCCGAAGCTGTTGCCACCGATCACGAAGGTGGCTTCACCCTGGAGCTTGGTGGTGGTGGAGAACTGGGTGGCCTCCAGTTCGCCCACCTTGGCCTCGAGGCCGTCCACCCGGCCGCGCAGCACGGCCAGTTCCTTCTCGAACTCGCTCAGCAGCCGCTTGAGCTCGTCGGTCACTTCGGTGATCCGGTCGAGGCAGGCGTTCAGCAGGGCCGCCGCTTCGTAGCGGGTCAGGGCCTGGCCGCCCTTGAAGGTGCCGTTCGGGTAGCCGGCGACGCAGCCGTAGCGCTCGATCAGGTTGGAGAGCGCCTGATAGGCCCAGCTGGTGGGCTGGACATCGGAGAACTGGTTGATGCTGGTGACCTGGTTCTGGGCTTCCCAGGCCTTGAAGCGATCGACGTCCTGCTGCTCCATGTAGTTGGAGATGTCAGCCCTCTGGGAGGGGGAGATCTCTCCGGCCGAAGCCGCCAGGGGCGACAGCAGCCCAAGAGCCACAGGCGCCAGCAAATAACGCTGGAAGGGTTTCATTTGGTCCTCACACCAAAAAGAGGAGTCCCCTTGGGGACGGCGAAAAGATAGAGGAAAGCCCTTCGCGCCGGAGGGAGCCAAACACAGTGAGCTGTAGCCCAAGCTACAAATCCGCTGGATCCCGCCGAGGAATGGAAGGCATGAAAAGGCCCGGCTGGCGAGCAGCCGGGCGAAAGGTGCCTCCGTGGGAGGCGGCGTGCTGAGGACGAAGCTGAGGAGCAGATCCGGAGGGATCAGAACTTGAAGGTGGTCTTCACCAGGGCGCCGAAGTTGTTCAGCCCCGTGCTGGCGCCATTGGCACCGATGCGCTGCTGCTGGCCCAGGGGGTTGGTGATGTAGAAGACCGCGGGGGTGACGCTGATGTTGTCGGTGACCTGGAACTTGTACCAGAGCTCCGAGATGAAGTTCTGGTCGTTGGGCGTGTTGCCGAGCTGGGCCTTGATGCCGTTGTTGCCACCGAAGCTGGTGATGAACGGGGCCTGGCCCACGGCCGCGCCGAGCTCGTTGCCCTTGATGAACGCGTCCTTCCAGTTCAGGCCCGTGAACCACGACTGGCTGCGCAGACCGTTGGCGGAGAGTAGACCCACGCCGGCCCCACCATCGAAGCTGTTGGAGCTGTAGCTGTTGATGCCCCAGCCGGCGCTGATCGAGGGGATCCAGCCGGTCTTGTAGGGCTGCCAGTAGCCGTTGATGGAGAAGGCGTTGGTCTTCAGGGAGGTGCCGGAACCACCGATGAAGCTGTAGGGATTGATCGCGAAGAACGTGCCCATGTTCGGGCCCTGGTTCTGGCTGTAGGTGTAGGCGCCCGAGATCGCCCAACGGGGGCCTGTATAGGCCAGCTGCACCGTGCCGGTGGACAGGCTGCAGGCATTGCCGATACCACCACAGCCAGGGGTGTCCTGAATCGGGTTGCCGTTGGCGCCGTTGGCGCTGATGTATTGGCCGCTGATCGAGAAGCCGTTCTTCTTCCACCACAGGCCGACACCGGGGCCAAGGTTGACGCTGTAGGTGCCGTTGGTGCCGTTATGGACGAAGAAGGCCAGGATCGGATCCGATGAGTACACCGTCGGCCACACGGCCAGCATGTCGTCCTGGCGGACCCGCGCCCCCAGCGTGGCCACGAAGTCGGAGCCGATCGGGAACTGATAGAAGAGGCGGTTGATGCCCACCGTGTTGGGGTGGGGGGCTCCTGCCAGGCGTCGTAGAGGAGGTTGAGGACGGTCGTTCCGGCCCCGAAACCGGAATTCTGGAAGTTGCCGGCCCGCAGTTCGGTGCGCAGCAGGTCCTTGCCGGTGAAGCTGGTGTCGAAGGCGAGGCGGACGTCGTAGTTGAAGGTAACGGCCCCCTGGAGGTTCCGTTCGGACTCGGGCAGGGTCTTGCCGGGCAGCGCACCGCGCGCGCCGATGAAGTTGTTGGTGCCTCCGAAGGTTTGGCCCCCCACCACGAAGACGGCGTTCCCCCTGAGCTTGGTGGTGGTGGAGAACTGGGTGGCCTCCAGCTCACCCACCTTGGCCTCGAGGCCATCCACCCGGCCGCGGATCACGGCCAGTTCCTTCTCGAACTCGGCCATCAGGCGCTTGAGCTCGTCGGTCACTTCGGTGATCCGGTCGAGGCAGGCGTTCAGCAGGGCCGCCGCTTCGTAGCGGGTCATGGCCTGACCGCCCTTGTAGGTGCCGTTCGGGTAGCCGGCGACGCAGCCGTAGCGCTCGATCAGGTTGGAGAGCGCCTGGTAGGCCCAGTCGGTGGGCTTGACGTCGGAGAACTGGTTGATGCTGGTGACCTGCTCCTCGGCGGCGTACTTGTTGACGCTGTCGATGTTGAGCTCGGCGGCCTGCACCACCACGGGCGACAGCAGGCCGAGAGCGGCAGGGGCAACCAGCAGGCGCTGGAAACGTTTCATTAGGGCCTCACACCACAAAGGAGATTCCCCCGCAGGGGAAGCGCTGAACCTATGGGAGACGTCCTCGCTGAGGAGGTATCCGGATTCAGGACGCCTGTAGTTCCAGCAACAGGTCAGTCCCGGTGGCGCAAGGCAGTGAAGAAGGCATGAAAAAACCCGGCTGCGTTGCAGCCGGGCGATCGAGAGGACAGAAGTGAGGAGGAGATCCGGAAGGATCAGAACTTGAAGGTGGTCTTGATCAGGCCGCCGAGGTTGTTGAAGCTGTTGCCGACAGGGCCGATGGCACCCACGTTCTTCGAGACCTGGCCCAGGGGAGCGCTCAGGTAGAAGAGGGCGGGGGTCACGCTGATGTTGTCGGTGACCTGGAACTTGTACCACCACTCCCAGGCGTAGTTACCGTCCACAATCGCAGTGGAGGGCACGATCCCTGGGAGGACGCCGCCGCTGATGGCGGTGAGGAAGGTGGGCTGACCCACCGCCATGCCGAGGGCATTGCCCTTCACGAGGGCGTCGTTCCACTGCAGACCCACATACCAGGACTGGCTGGTGGCGCTCGTCACACCCACTGTGGAGACTCCGAACGGAGCCACTCGGGAACCGTTGAACACACTGGTGTTGTTCCCCCAGCCGGTGCTGACGGAGGGAATCCAGCCGGTGTGCTTCGGCTGCCAGTAGGCGCTGAGGCCCAGCGAATGCGTCGCAGCGGCACTTGCAAAAGCGCCGACGACGAGAGGCGTGGCATTCCCTGCGTAGACGCCCGCAGGTGCGCCTCCGCCGGAAGA
>JMRP01000043.1 GCA_000708525.1 Cyanobium sp. CACIAM 14 | reverse complement strand
AACATTGATGGTGGAGACGGGGCCAACATCGCGATCTATGGCGGCACCCGTTCCCAGTATTCGGTGGTGGGCGACGCCGCGGGTCTCACCATCTACGACAACCGCTCCGGATCACCCGATGGCACCGACGTGGTGCGCAATATCGGAGTGCTTCGGTTCAGCGATCAGGACGTCTCAGTGGAATCGGGGCTCACGGGTGTGCTCCTCGAGGGCACACCGGGGGATGACCCTGCCCTGATCGGCACCATCCTGAATGACACCATCAGGGGTCTGGCGGGCAACGACGTTCTCTCCGGCCTGGCGGGGAACGATCTGCTCGAAGGTGGTGATGGCAACGACACGCTCCAGGGGGGCTCCGGCAATGACACGATCGATGGCGGCGCAGGCCTCAACCGGGCGATCTTCTCCGGCAAACGGGCCGACTACAGCATCACCACAACAGGGAACGCCACCAGCGGCACCACCACCGTGGTGGATCTCCAGCCCGCCATCAACGGCAATGACGGCACCGATGTGCTCACCGGCGTGCGGCTGCTGCAGTTCCTCGATCAGGTCTACGCGATCAACACCGCCCCGGTGGCCGGTGCCGACAGCGCTGCCACCCAGGAAGACACCGCGATCTCCGTCTCCCTAGCCAGCCTGCTGTCCAACGACACCGATGCCGATGCCGATGCCCTGAGCATTACCGGCATTTTCGGAACCACCAATGGCAGTGCCGTCATCAGCGCCGGCAATGTGGTCTTCACTCCCAATTCGAACTACTACGGCGATGCCCTGGTCACCTACACCCTCTCCGATGGGTTCACCTCAACACCCGGAACCCTGAGGATCACCGTGACACCGGTGAATGATGCCCCTGTGGCCCGACCGGACGGCGGCTTCACCACAGTGGGTGGCGCTCCAGTCGTGATCAGCGCCACGACGCTGCTGGCCAATGACACCGACGTGGAAAACGACCCGTTGGTGATCCAGTCGGTGCAGGGGGCGGTGAATGGTTCGGTGGAGCTGAATGCCGGCAATGTGGTGTTCACCCCCACTCCCGGATATTACGGCCAGGCCGGATTCAGCTACACAGTGAGTGATGGAAATGGCGGTACCTCCA
This sequence comes from Cyanobium sp. CACIAM 14, assembly GCA_000708525.1. Taxonomy (GTDB): domain Bacteria; phylum Cyanobacteriota; class Cyanobacteriia; order PCC-6307; family Cyanobiaceae; genus Cyanobium. The sequence continues at coordinate 23,269 of JMRP01000043.1, read as the reverse complement.
CAGCCAGTGTCACCGTCAACAGCCTCCAGCCATCGGTTTCCCTCTCCCTTAATCCCACCAGGGTGGTGGAAGATGGTGCCGATGTCCTCGTCTTTACCTTTACCCGCAACATTGGCATCGACAATGCCCTCACGGTGTCGTTCGCCGTGGGAGGAGATGCCGTCTTCGGAACGGACTACACCCAGAGCGGAGCAGCCGCCTTTACGGCCACCTCCGGGCAGATCACCTTCCAGCCTGGCAGCGCGACGGCGAGCCTGCAGATCGACCCGGTTACGGATTCAGTCTATGAGCTCGATGAAGCGGTCACGATCACGCTGAGCAGCAGTCCGAACTACAGCATCGCCACACCAGAGGCCATCACAGGAATCATTGCCAATGACGATGTCGCCACGGCAGTGCTGTCCTTCGCGGCGTCTTCCTTCCGCGTCAATGAAGATGGATCGCCCATCCAGGCGGTCACGATCAACCGGACCGGCAACCTCACAGGCAGCGTCGGCGCGACCCTTCAGCTATCGCCGGGGACGGCCACGCCGGGACAGGATTATCAGGACGGCAGCATTCCTGTGGTCTTTGCCGACTCACAGGCAAGTGTGACGGTTCCGGTACCCATCACCAACGACACCCTGTTCGAGAGTGATGAAACCATCCTGCTCACCCTCACCAATCCCCAGGGGGGCGCGGCACTTGGGAGCCAGACCACCGCCACTCTCACAATCGTGAGCGATGATCCGCCTCAACGTGGCACCCTCAACTTCGGCCGCAGCGATTACACCTTCAACGAGAGTGGTGTGCCCATTGCGTCGATCACCGTTGTGCGCAGCGGTGGCACGGATGGAGCCGTGACGGCCGAGATCACGTTCTCGCCGGGTACGGCTACGGCCCCGAGCGACTACACTGCCACTCCCATCAGTGTTCAGTTCGCCGATGGCGAAGGTGGCAGCAAGACCTACACGCTGCCTATCGTCAACGACACCACCAACGAGCCCCTGGAGTCGTTCACGATCTCGCTCGGCAATGCCAGTGGCGGTGTCACCATCGGTTCAACCAGCTCTGCCCTGATTTCCATTGTCGACGATGATGTTTTGCCCGGCAGCATTTCGTTTGCAGCCAGCAGCTTCGAAGTGAACGAAAATGGCACTCCTTCCGGTGTCGTACAACTGGTGCGCACTGGCGGCAAGGATGGTGCCGTCAGCGTGCGCCTGAACCTGAGCAATGGCACAGCGACGGCTGGCAATGACTTCATCGGCACACCGATCACCGTCAACTTCGCTGACGGCGAAACATCCCGAACGGTTTTCGTTCCGATCATTGACGACAACATTCCCGAGCCCACTGAGACAATCAACCTCAGCCTGAGTGATCCCTTCGGAGGAGCCACGATCGGCTCCAACGCCACGGCGACTCTCAATATCCTCGACAACGACACCGTCCCCAGCCTCTCGCTGACATTTGCCAGTCCTTCGGCAACCGAGGGTCAGAGTGTTCTTGCCACTGTGAGCCGTATCGGCAGCTTCTCGGCACCACTCCCCGTCACCCTGGTGAATGGGAATCCAGGCCAGATCACAGCACCGGGAGCGGTCACCATCCCCGCCGGCGAATCGAGCGTCTCGTTCCAGGTGAGCGTTATCGACGACAGCCTGATCGAGGCCGCCGCCAGCTATTCCCTCCTCGCCACGGCCCAGGGCTACCTGAGCGGTTCGGGCTCCCTGGCTGTCCCCGCCAACGATCTGGTGTCCCTGGCTGTGGCGATCACACCGTCGGCGATCCTGGAGAACGGCGGCAAGGCCACTCTCACGGTGACCCGCAATGCCGTCACCGCCACCCCGTTGCAGGTGTTGCTGCGTGCGAGCGATGGTACCCAGGCCCTGGTGCCAGCCTCGCTCACCATTGCTGCCAACCAGGCCTCCGCTTCGGTGGAGATCGCTGCCGTCGACAATCCCCGGGTGGATGGCCCCAGGACCGTGACGATCACGGCCCAGCCCACCTACAGCAATACCAGCGTCGTTCTGCCCAGCGGTTCGGCCTCCACGTCGCTGCAGATTCTCGATGATGAGAGCGCCAGTCTCTCGATCAGTCTCGATCGCAGCGTCATCGCCGAATCGGGATCGGCCACGGCGACCCTCCGCCGCAACACCGACACCACCGCAGCGCTGATCGTCAACCTGAGCTCCAGCGATCCTACGGAGGCGGTGGTTCCGGCAACCGTCACCATCGAGGCCGGCCAGGCATCCGCAACCTTCTTGGTCACTGGGGTCAACGACGGAGTGAGCGACGGCTCCCAGCCCGTGACGATCACGGCCAGCGCCAACGGCTTCAACAGTGGATCAGCTCTGCTGGATGTGACCGACATCGATGTGCCTGATCTGGTGATCAGTCAGTTGGCCGCCGTGGGCTCCACCTACACCCGTGGCCAGTCCCAGTTCAGCGTTTCCGTCAGAAACGTCGGCACCGCTCCTGCCCAGGGCAGTTGGAAGGATCGTATCTATCTCTCCACCGACACCAAGCTGGATGCCGCCGATACGCTCCTGGGCGAATTCAGCATCGGCTCACAGGACAATCCTGCCACCCTGCTACCGGGTCTGGAATTCAGCCGCACGGTCACCTACTTCGCACCGGCTCAGCCAGGCGACTACTATCTGATCGGCCAGACCGACAGTGGCCAGAGCATCAGCGAGGGCTCGGGCAGCGGAGAAAGCAACAACCTGACAGTCTCACCCCTGTCGATATCCCCGGCCTACCGGGCCTCCGTCTATACCGATTCCACTACGATCCTCCCGGGCGAATCGGTGGTTCTGCGGGGCAGAGCGCTCAGCAACAAGGACAATACCCCCGTTGCCTTCGAGTTCGTCAAGATTCAGATCGAAAACAAGGGCACCCAGCGGGAACTGGATGCCTTCACGGATGCCAATGGCAACTTCGTGCGTCAGTTCACTCCCCTCCAGGGGGAAGGAGGTGACTACAACCTGAAAGCCTATTTCCCCGGCTATCCCCAGGAAGATGCGGCACCGGAGGACAGCTTCACCCTCCTGGGCATGCGGTTCGAGCAGAACGACCAGCGTCTTGGCCAACTCGCTCAGCGCATCACCGAAGGCACGACCGTCACCGGCCGGGTGGGACTCCAGAACCTCAGCAAAATCGGCCTCACCGGACTGACCGCCCGGATCCTCGGTGCCCCCAGCGAATGGAATGTCCAGTTCTCGCTGCCGAAGACCAGTCTCCAGGGCAACGAAGAAGTAGGGATTGATTACTCGATCACGGTGCCCGATGACAAGTGGAGCTATTACAACTTTGGTTTTGATGTGAGTTCTACTGAGGGCCTGCACGCTTCCTTGCCGGTGCGTGTCGATGTCAATCAGTTGCTGCCAAAACTTGTGGCCGACCAGGCAAGTCTGCAGGCCAGCATGCTCAGAGGTGACCAGACCGTGGTGGCATTTCAGGTGACCAATACTGGAGCGATCCCCAGCGGCCCCCTGGAGTTGCGGCTGCCCGATGCTCCCTATCTGAAGGCGGGCTCTCCCCTTTCACTGCCTTCTCTGAAGGTCGGTGAATCGACCACTGTCACGCTGCTGCTGCAGCCGGCACCCGATCAGGAACTGACGGTCTACAACGGTGCCGTGGTGGTGGCTGGTGCAGAAGCCTCGCTGAGCCTGCCGTTCAGTTTCCGTGCCGTTTCCACTGCGGTTGGCAACCTCGATCTCAGCGTGGTGGATGAGCTCTATTTCTTCACCGAGGGGTCCCCCACCCTTGCCAATGCCACGATCAGCTTGCTGGATCCCTTCACGGGTGCCGTGATCTTTTCTGAAAAGGATGCCGATGGACGGCTGCAAAAACAGAATCTCGCCGAGGGCTATTACAAGCTGCGAATCACGGCAGACAACCATGAATCTTATGATCAGACATTCTACCTTGGTGCAGGCAAAACTGAAACCATCCAGGCTTTTCTTTCACGTCAGACCGTAAGGTATACGTGGACTGTTAAGCCGACGGAAATTCAGGATCGCTATACAATCAGCATAGAGAGTGTTTTTGAAACCAATGTCCCGGTCCCCACGGTAGTCATTGAGCCCGGGTTCATCGATCTGGCGCAACTCCAGGTGGTGGGCCAGGTGATGCAGGTCGATCTGACGGTCACAAACTATGGTTTGATCGCCGCCAAAGGGATCAATCTGTTCCTTGGAGAGCATCCCTTCTACAAGATCGAACCTCTCGTTAACGCCGTTGATCAGCTGGCGGCAAAAAGTTCGATAACGATCCCAGTGCGGATTACCCGGATCGCCGATTTCAATACGCTCAGTACCTCTGGAGAGACCCTTACAACACTCTCTTCTCCTTCCGTTCCCTGCAGTATCTCAGCCGGACTGGATTATTACTACGAATGTGCCGGTGAGCAGATCAAGCGTGCCATCCCCTTGGTGATTCTGAATGTGCAGGGGAATTGTGCCGGCAATGGCAGTTCGAATTCCGGTGATTGGTGGGGTCCAGGCAGCGGCGGGCCCGGAGGTGGGTTTGGTCCTGGTGGTGGCCCCGGTGGTGGCTACAGCACTCCGGTAAGCGTGGTCATCCAGGCCCAGAACTGTGACCCCTGCAAGGAGAAGAATCTCCAGGCCAGCATCTGCCTGGCACTGGGATTGGCCGGCTGCATCCCAGGTCCCATTGGTGCTGCAGTCACGATCTTCTCCTGCCTGGTCGGCTTTGGAGATGGCGAGGCAGACTGGCAGGACATCACCGGCTGCGTTACTGGTCTGATCGGCATCGTCTGGCCACCGGCCTGCATTCCTTCCATCCTTCTCTGCCTGGATGACTTCTGCTACGACCCTCTCCTGGGTGGCAGCTCATTGCAGAGCGCAGGTGGAGGTCCCTTGCTCTACACCTCCTCTTTGACGCAGGGTCTGGCGAATATTGCCACATACAAAAATCGAGTTCAGTCGATCTACGACACTTATCTGGCTTTCTTTGGCGATAAGACCTGGCTAAAGGTGTCAGCCGATGAAGAGCCTGTCTTGGCTTCATGGCTGGGTGAATTCTTCACTGCAGTCAAAGGTTCAACCGCTGCAGATGCCACGATTACAGATTCTGAGCGTCAGCATTTACTGGGAATCGCTCGGCCATCGACCATTACCACCAGTGATGTCGACAAGTTGGTGGAGCGCTGGAATCGTTCGGTGGCGTACTTTGAGCAGAAAATATTTGACAAGAACACGCTTCCCGCTGGCGGCAACCCCGATTTCATTGATCTCAGCGATCTGTCCGCCTCGTTGAAAGTTCTCAACAAGGCCATTGACGACACTAAGGCCGAGGGCTATTCGGACATTTTTGACGGTCTGAAAAAGGCTAATTCTGAATACCAGAAGGCATTGGAGGGTGGTGGTGGAGTCTGCGCCACCGTGCGAATCAAGATAGACCAGGAAGCCGTCATGACGCGTGCGGCCTTCCTTGGTTTGCTGGAAATCGACAATGGCAACTCAACTCCATTGGAGAACATCGTTGTCAATCTCCGCATCACCAACGCCAAAGGTGACCTGGTCAACGATCTCTTCGGGATCACCGCTCCCATCCTCAGCAACATCTCTGCCGTGGATGGTAGCGGTGTCCTCCCTGGTGATGATCCAACCACAGCCCAGAAGGAGGGTTTCGGCAGCGCCCAATGGACTTTCATTCCCACCAATCTCGCCGCTCCTGAAGTCCCAACGCAATACAACATCGGCGGTTCTCTCTCGTATCTTGAGAACGGTTCCACCGTCACGGTGCCTCTGCTTGCCGCACCGATTACTGTCTATCCACAGGCGGAACTCTATCTCGACTATTTCCACCAGCGAGATGTCTTTGCCGATGATCCCTTCACAGAGCAAGTGGAGGCCTCGGTGCCCTACTCCTTGGCCGTGCTCATCCGCAACCAGGGCAAGGGTGACGCCAAGGATCTCAAGATCAGTTCCGGCCAACCCAAGATCATTGATAATGAAAAGGGGCTGTTGATCGACTTCCAGATCATTGGTTCGGAAGTCAATGGCCAGGGTGTCACCCCTTCGCTCACTGTCAATTTCGGAACCGTTGCCGCAGGCGCCAGTGCCGAGGCTCAGTGGCTCCTCAAGTCGAGCCTGCAGGGTAAGTTCATTGATTACAAGGCGACGTTTGTTCATCAAAACAGCTTGGGCAAGCCTGAGCTTTCCCTGATCAAGGCGGTGAACATCCACGAGCTGATCCATCTCGTCAGCGTTCCTGACGGCGATCAGCTCAGCGATTTTCTCGTCAACGATGTCTTCGACGCCGAGTTCACACCGGATACCCTCTACTTCAGCAAAGGCGGAACAGCCCCCGTCGCTGCTGTGAAAAATGCCACTATCGATGCGGCCCCCAGCCTCAATGATCTGGATGTGGTGATCACGGCACAGGTGCAGGACGGGTGGACCTATTTCCGGTTGCCCGAACCGAGCAACAGCCAGCTGAAACTGGTCCGGCTCGAGCGTGCCGACGGCTCCCAGGTGTCGCTGGACAACATCTGGAGCACCGATCGAACCTTCCCGGGCACCGGACGGCCCGTCTACGAGAACATTCTCCACTTCCTCGACTTCACGGCAGCCGGCACCGCCACCTACAAGGCCTTCTACCAGCCCGGTGGTCCGAGCGTCACCCAGATCATTCCGGTCAGCCCCGATCCGATCGGCTCGGCGGTGAATACGATCACCCTCGATTTCTCGGAAGCGATCAACCCCGCCAGCTTCAACTTCCAGGACCTGAGCCTCACCCGCAACGGTGGCGCCAACCTGATCACCTCTTCCGTGTCGATCCTTGGCCTGTCGCCCACCCGCTACCAGATCAGCGGCCTGGCCGGTCTCACCGGTCTCGATGGCGATTACGCCCTCACCGTCAATGCCGCCGGGTTGCTGGATGTCGCCGGCATGGCGGGCTCCGGGACGGCGGTGGAGCAGTGGAGCAAGGCTCAAGGCGGATCGGTGGACAGCACACCACCGCAGGTTCTGGATGTACAGGATCTGGTGATCGATCCCAGGAACCAGCCGGTCTCCTCCCTGGTGGCCACCTTCTCCGAGCCACTGGATCTGAGCAGCTTCAGCTGGCAGGACATCACCCTCACCCGTGACGGTGGTCCGAACCTCGCCAGCAATGTCATCCAGATCAGCGCCATCGGCGACAGCACCTACCGCATCGCCGGTCTCGCTGGCCTCACCGCCGCCGACGGCACCTACATCTTCACCCTCAACGGCGCTGGGGTGAAGGATCTGGCCGGTAACAGCGGATTGGGCAGCCAGAGCGAGAGCTGGCTGATGGATACCGTCGCCCCTAACACTCCCACCGATCTGGTGGTGGCCGGACTCCAGGCGGGAAGCCTGGGACCGGCCGGCACGCTCAGGCCCGCGACCCTCACCACCTTGACCACCAGCGGCCAGCTGCGCATCAACACCCTCACGCCGACCATCACCGGCCAGCTCGACGAGCCATCGCTGAAGGTCTTCTTCCTCGATCCACGCACCGGACAGACCCTCGGTCAGGCGACTGTGACGGGACAGGCCTTTACCGGCAGCGTCACCTTGCCCGGCCCTGGAGCCCAGGACATCGCCATCGCCGTCGACGATGCCGCTGGGAACCGCAGCATCCGAACGCTGAGTCTCTTCGTCGATCTCACCCAGCCGTTCATCACGCAGTTTCTCAATGTTCCAGCCGTCACAGCCAACCCGGTGGACAGCATCGATGTGCAGTTCTCCGAGCCCATTGACCTGACCACCTTCGACACCAATGACCTCCGCCTGACTCGCGATGGCGTCAGCGTGGCCCTTCCCGTGGGGATCTCGGTCAGTGCCGTGGCCGGGCGGAGTTCCACCTACCGCATCGCCGGCCTGCAGAGCGCGACGACACAGCCTGGTATCTACAGCCTGCGCGTCGATGCCACCACCCTCACCGACCTGGCCGGCAACAGCGGCCTGGAGCCGGCCAGTGCCGGCTTTGTCATCAGCGCACCCGCCTTGCCTGGCATCCTGCTTACCGAAACGGGTGGTAACACCTCGGTGACGGAAGGCGGCGCCACCGATTCCTACAGCCTCTCCCTGCGCACCCAGCCCATAGTGGATGTCCAGATCATCCTCAGCACAAAGGGGCAGGTGAGCCTGGACCGCAACCAACTCACCTTCACCACCCTGAACTGGAGCACCCCCCAGAACGTGATCGTCACGGCCATCGACGACACCATCACCCAGGGAACCCATTCCGCTTCCATCCAGCATCAGGTCAGCAGCACGGACGCCAACTACAACGGCCTGGTAGTTCCGGATCTGAGTGTTGTCATTCGCGACAACGACGCCGAGATCCTCGGCAGGATCTGGGATGACGTCGACGGCAACGGAGTCGATAACGGCGAATCGCCACTGAAGGGCTGGACGGTCTATCTGGACGCCAATCTGAATCAGAGCCTGGACATCGGAGAGCGGTCCACGACCACAGATGCCAATGGGGCTTACCGCTTCGACAATCTGAGGCCGGGACTCTACAGCGTGTCCCAAGTGCTGCAGCAGGGTTGGCGGCAGACCTATCCGCTGCTGGACGTCTCCACCACCGCCTCCAGTCTGCCCCTGCTGCTTCCGTCGATTCCGCTGACCACCGAGACGTCGGATTCAGTGCCCGCCCAACCTGCCACGCTGAACTTCAGCGCGCCTAATTATGTGGTCAAGGAGGATGGAACAGCCGTCACGGAGGTGTGGATCACCCGCACCGGAGACCTGTCCACAAGCATCAGTGCGACGCTGCGCTTCAGCGATGGCACGGCAACCGGATGCGGCTGTGGGCCGACATCGGTGAACAATGACTACAATTTCACGCCGATCACGATCCATTTCGAGGCCAATGAATCAAGGAAACTCGTGCCGGTGGAAAATGCCATCTATGCCAACCCACAGGCCATTCGGATCCGTAACGACAGCAAGGCGGAAAACAGCGAATACTTCAACCTGCAACTGAGCGATCCCTCGCCGGGGGCGCAGATCGGGAGCCAGGGGGTGTCCACGGTCACCATCATCGACGACGATTCCGCTTCCGGCCAGGATCTGCTGGCAACGATCACCGCCTCCCAGCCGGTGGCAAAGGTCGGCCCCGATCCTGCGGCTGCCGCCCTCATCGCTCTGGATCAGTTTTTTGCTGACCCCCGCTTCGCGGCTTTCCGCGGCCAGGGTTTCAGCACCGTGGTCATCGACACCGGCATCGATCCCAACCACCCGGCGTTCGGCGCAGACGTCAACCTCGATGGCATCGCTGACAAGATCGTTTATCAGTACGACTTCGCCGACAACGATGGCAATGCTCGCGACGTCAACGGCCATGGAAGCCATGTCTCCAGCATCATCTCCTCAGTAGCGAGCGATGCAGGACTGATTGCTCTCAAGGTATTCAAGGACACCGGCAGTGGTTCCTTCTCCTATCTGGAGCAGGCCCTGCAGTGGGTGAACGCAAATGCCTCCGCCTACAACATCGCGGCGGTGAATCTTTCCCTCGGCGATGGTCTGAACTGGTCCGATCCTTCCTCCCACTATGGCCTGGGCGATGAATTGGCAGCGATTGCCTCCCAGGGTGTTGTCATCACCGCAGCCGCAGGCAATGGGTTCTACCAGTACGGCAGCCAGCCGGGTTTCTCCTACCCAGGTGTGGATCCCAATGTGATCCCCGTCGGAGCCGTCTGGGCTGACAACGAGGGGGATAACCGCAACTTTGCGGGCGGCGCCACCGACTACGCCACAGCCGCCGATCGCATCGCCAGCTTCTCCCAGAGGGAGCTGGAGGGATTGCCCTTCTTTGCTCCCGGCATCCTGATCGAAGGCGCCAACGCGACCGGTGGCTACACCTCGATGGGCGGCACCAGCCAGGCCACAGCCTACGTCTCTGGGCTGGCCACGATCGCTCAGCAGATCGCCTCCTCGGTGATCGGCCGCAGGCTCAGCATCGATGAGTTCCGCACCCTGCTGGCCAGCAGCAGCGACTGGATCATCGATGGCGATGACGAACTCGACAATGTGATCAACACCGGCGGGGCCTATCCACGGGTCAATGCCTATCGCCTGGCTGAGACGATCCTGGCGCTTGATCCCACCTCCATGCCCATGCCCAGTGGCGGATCCTCGCCAGGGTCCGCTGGAGGGGACCAGGCTCCACAGCCCCGCACCCTCAGCCTGTCGCACACGATCAACCTGCTCGCGGGCCAGGTGGTCACCGGACGAGATTTCGGCAACCAGCTCCTGCCCGAGGACAAGACACCGCCCACGGCGACGATCACGCTTGATTCGACAGCCCTGGGACTCGGCCAGACGGCCCTGGTGAGGATCACTTTCTCGGAGGTGGTTCAGGGGCTTGAACTGGCCGATCTGACTGCCGGCAGCGGCAGCCTTTCCTTGTTGACACCCCCATCCAGCGCCGACGGTCTTGTCTGGACGGCCCAGCTGACTCCCGATCCTGGTGTCTCCTCCACCGGAAACGTCGTCGCTCTGGCCCAAGGTTCCTACAGCGATCTGGCCGGCAATCCCGGCAGTGCCGCTGCCAGCCCCGCCTACAGCGTTGACACGGTGCTGCCCGCACCGGTGATCGCGCCCGTCACCGATGACGATCTGATCAGCGGTGCGGCCGAGCTGGCCGGGGTCGTGATCAACGGCACGGGCACTCCCGGGGCGACGGTGGAGATCCAGTTCGGCAGCGGCACCATTCCCTCTGCCGGGGCCACGGCACTGGTGAGCACCCAGGGCACCTGGTCCATCTCCCTCACAGCCGCTGACATGGTGCTGCTGGGCGATGGCAACGAGACGGTCAGCGCGCGCCAGCTCCTGGGCGGCCAGACCAGCGCCACGACAAGCCGCAGTTTCCAGGTGGAGTTGCCGCCACCACCACCGGTGTACACGGTGTCACCGCTGGCCAGCACGGTGAACGAGGGGCAGTCACTGACGATCGACCTTCTCACCACCAATGTCGCGGTAGGAACCCCGGTTTACTGGCAATTCTCCGGCGCGGGCCTCACGGCCAGCGATCTCGGCGACGGGCAGCTGAGCGGCAGTGGCACCATCGGCAGCGATGGTCGCTTCGCCTTCACGCCCACCATCGCTGCCGACGCCACCATCGAAGGGGAGGAGACCTTCGAGCTGCGTTTCTTCCGTGATGCGGCACGAAGCCAGCAGGTCGGCGGCACTGTTGTGCTCACCATCCAGGAACCGGTGGTGGGCTCTCCCTCCGATGGCAGCGACAGCATCATCGGGTCGGCCGCCGCTGAAATCATCAGTGGTGTGCCTGCGGGCTCCTCCCAGCGGGGCCGGGGATCGATCGATACCCTCACAGGTGGAGCGGCGGGCGATCTGTTCGTTCTCGGTGATGCGATTGGCACCTTTTACGACGACGGAAACCCCAACAGTCAAGGCCGCAGCGATTTCGGGGTGATCACCGACTTTGGGGCTGGCGACCGGATCCAGTTGCATGGGTCGGCGGCGAATTATCTGCTGGGCCTCGGCACCTACCAAGGCCTGCAGGGCACTTTCATCTACGAACGCAATCCCACGCGTCCGATTTCGTCCAGGGTCTCGTTCTTCGACGAGGCGATCGGCTTCGTCCAGGGCGTGAGCCCCACAGGCCTCAATCTGGCCAATGCAGATCAGTTCACCTACGCCTCTTCCCCGTTGGCCTGATTTTCAGCTAAATTCAGGCTATGCTCAGATAACGCTCATCCCTGTCGTTCCGGTTCAGCCCGCCTCGTTCTTTCTCTTCCGATGCCTCGCTCCCTTCTGCCTTCCGTGCTGGTCGGCTTCGCCGCCACAGCCTTGCTGTCTCAGGCCCTGCCCGCTCGGGCGTTCGAGGTCACGGTGGACGGCGAGACCTATGACATCACAGCGGAGGTGACCTCCTATGCCGCCTCACCGGCCAGGTTCGATCTGATCGCCAACGGGGGCGCGATGCCCTGGTGGGGGAACTCGGATCTGGCCTCCAGGTTCGCTGCGGCAGTGGGCAACAGTCTGGGCAATAACCCGCCTTCAGATGAATTTGGCCCCTTGTTCGCTTTCCAGTTGGCCCAGGTGGGAATGGATGACATCGTAGACACCTGGACCCAATTGATCGTCCCTCCTGGGAATTCACAGCTCAACTACCAGCCGCTTCTTTCCGAAACCTGGCGCTATGCCGTTGCCACAAGGGTGGTAACCCCACCGCCATCCCCGGCGGTTCCTGGACCTTTGCCGATTCTCGGGGTTTCGGTGTGCTTCGGTTACGCCCGCCGGATTCGGCGGAGGCAGCGGGCTTCGCTGCGGATGGATGGTTAGCGGTTGGTTGTTTTGTGTTCACACGCCGCAATTGAGATGTTGGCGTGTGAATCGAGGGCGCGCCACTCGCCGGTCGCCTGCCAGCATGAGGTGGGGTTGATTGCCAATTCTGCTCATGGCAGACAGCGATGTTCCAATTGTTGCGCAGTCAGGGTAGTCTTGCGTGGGTGAAATAGAGGCAGGTCGCAAAGATGAGCATGATGGTCAGGCAAACCCTCAGCATGGCGGCCAGCCCGGCATTAATGCTGATAAATCCTATGCTCATTGGCGTAAAAAGCAGGGAGGGTGAGAGAACCAGCAGAGGGACCATCAGCGCAAAGGTGGAGATCAGTGCAACGCTGAAGGAAAAGGCCACTGGCTCATTGATGGTGTAAGTGATCCCTTTGATTCTGACCTTTCCCGCAACAAAGCCATGAATCGAGTAGATCAATAGCAGCCCGCTCGCCATCAAGGCCAGTACTTTGCTCAGAGCATCCAAGGAGCCTCCTGCCTTTGGACTGAACTTAACCAACCCACCTGATTGCCCTGGCCGCATCATCGATGATTACCGCCAGACCAGCGCAGGAGCGTCGGCAAGTCTCTACTACGGATGTGATCCCGGACTGAGTCTTCAGATCAGTCATCGGCTGATGTGTGCCTGTATGCCTAGGGTTCTTGACCCTCTTCGCCCTCGCCGAAGAGCTCTCCATCGCCATGGCCCCCCTGCACGACCATTACGGCGCTTGGGCGGTGGTGACCGGCGCCAGCGATGGCATCGGCCGGGCCATCGCCAGGCAGCTGGCTGCCGATGGGCTGAACCTGGTGCTCGTGGCACGGCGGCGGGAGCGTCTGGAGGCCCTCGGCGCGGAGCTCTCGGCCGGCTGCGGCATCGAGGTGCGGCCCCTGAGCATCGACCTGGCACTGCCTGAGGGCCCCGAGCGGCTGTTGTCGGCCACCGAGGAGCTGGAGGTGGGGCTGCTGGTGGCCGCCGCCGGCTTCGGCAGCGCCGGCCGGTTCCTGGACGCGGACCGGGAGAGTCAGCTGGCGATGGTGGACCTCAACTGCCGGGCCGTGGCGGCCTTGGCCCACGGCTTCGGCCAGCGGCTGGTCGCCCGAGGGCGGGGTGCCCTGGTGCTGTTCAGCTCGCTGCTGGCCTTCCAGGGTGTGCCGCTGGCCGCCAACTACGCCGCCACCAAGGCCTACGTGCAGTCCCTGGGCGAGGGGCTGCGCCACGAACTGGCGCCCGCCGGGGTGACCGTGCTCGTCGCCGCGCCCGGCCCGGTGCACACCGGCTTCGCCGCGCGGGCGGCCATGCGCCTGAACCGGGCCCAGCAGCCGGAGGAGGTGGCCCGCGAGACCCTGGCCGCCCTGGCCCGCGGCGGCACCGTCCTGCCGGGCGTCCTGCCGCGGCTGCTCGGCTGCCTCCTGCGGCTGCTGCCCCGCAGGGCCCGGGTGCGGCTGATGGGGTCGGTGATGGCGGGGCTGGTGTGGCCTCGGGAGCCCTGACAGTCGAGGGACCGGCCACGGCGCCGTACCGTGAGTCTCAGCATGAACGCCGCCACCGCTGGCCACGCCGACGCGCTCCGCCGCCGCGAGGCGATGGTGGAGCGGCAGATCGCCCATCGCGGCGTCACCTCCCCTCTGGTGCTCCAGGCGCTGCGCCAGGTGGCCCGGGAGGCCTTCCTGCCGCAGGAGGTGCGGGAATTCGCCTACGACGACACGCCACTTCCGATCGGCGACGGCCAGTACGCCACCCAGCCCTTCGTCGTGGCGCTGATGATCGAGGCCCTGCTGCTCAAGGGCGGCGAGCGGGTGCTGGAGATCGGCACCGGCTCGGGTTATCAGGCGGCGCTGCTGGCCAGGATCGCCGGCCGGGTGTGCACGGTGGAGCGCGATGGGCCGATCGCCGCCCGCGCAGCCCGGGCTCTGAGGGCAGAGGGCTACGACAATGTCGACGTGCTCCAGGGAGACGGAACCCTCGGCTGGCCGGAGCGGGCCCCGTTCGACGCGATCCTGGTGGCTGCCGGGGGGCCGGTGGTGCCGCCGTCGCTCCAGGAGCAGCTGGCCATCGGCGGCCGGCTGGTGATCCCGGTGGGGGCGGACCGGAGGCTGCAGGAACTGCTGCGCATCACCCGGGTCTCCGAGACCGAGTACCGCACCGAAGAACTGCTCGACGTGAGCTTCGTGCCGCTCGTCGGCGAGCAGGGTTGGGCTGCGGAACGACTCGAGGCGCCGCCGCCCCCGTCGCGCCGCCGCGAGCGGGCCCTCGACGACGACCGCGCCGTGGCCGCCTCGATCGCCGCCTGCGAGCCGTTCACCGAGATCGACACGGTCGAGCTGGCACCGCTGTTGGAGCGGATCGGTGATGCCCGGGTGGTGCTGATCGGCGAGGCCTCGCACGGCACCTCGGAGTTCTACCGGCTGCGGGCACGGATCACGCGGGAGCTGATCGCGCAGCGGGGATTCGCGTTCGTGGCGATCGAGGGCGACTGGCCGGACGCCGCCCGGGTCGATCACTACGTGCGGCACGCCGAGACGCCGCCGTCGGAGTGGACCGCCTTCGCCCGTTTTCCCACCTGGATGTGGCGCAACCGGGAGACCCGCGCGTTCGTCGACTGGCTGCGGCGCCACAATGCGGCCCTGGAGCCTGGCCGGCGTGTGGCCTTCCGCGGGCTCGACCTCTACAGCCTCTACAGCTCGATCCGCTCGGTGCTCGACTATCTGGAGGACGTCGATCCGCAGGCGGCGCGGGTGGCCCAGCTGCGCTACGGCTGCCTGACGCCCTGGGAAGCGGAGCCGGCCACCTACGGCCATGCCGCCATCACCGGCAGCTACCGCAGTTGCGAGGGGGCAGTGGTGGCCGTGCTGGAGGACCTGCGCCGCAGGAAACAGGCCTATGCCGAGCACGACGGCGAGCGCTTCCTCGATGCCACCCAGAACGCTCTGCTGGTCTCAAATGCCGAGCAGTACTACCGGATCATGTACTACGGCTCGCGCAAGTCCTGGAACCTGCGCGACCGGCACATGTTCGACACCCTGCTCAACCTGCTGCAGCATCACGGCCCCGAAAGCCGCGCCGTGGTCTGGGCCCACAATTCCCATGTCGGCGATGCGGGCGCCACCGAGATGGGGATTCGCGGCGAGTTCAACATCGGCCAGCTCTGCCGCCAGCGGTTCGGCCCTGCCGCCTATGCCATCGGCTTCGGCACCCACACCGGCACCGTCGCCGCCGCGACGGACTGGGACGGGCCGATGCTGACCAAGTCCGTGCGGCCGTCGCTGGAGGGGAGCGTCGAACGGCTGTGCCACGAGAGCGGCACGCCCCGCTTCCTTCTGCCCCTGCGGACAGACGACTCCGGCGCCTTGCGCCAGGGGCTGCTGAAGCCGCGGCTGGAGCGGGCGATCGGCGTGATCTACCGCCCCGAGACCGAACTGCAGAGCCACTACTTCCAGGCGGTGCTGCCGCGCCAGTTCGACGAGTACATCTGGTTCGACCGCAGCCAGGCCGTCACCCCGTTGGCGACGGAGGAACTGAAGGGGATGCCGGACACCTATCCGTTCGGTCTGTAGTTTCCGCGGTGCTGTCGCTTCCGGCGGGCCTGACCAGGGCTCGCAGCGCTCCAGGCGGCCCCCTGGCCGGGTAACCGGCTGGCGGGGTGGGAGAAAGCCACCATCCGCATCCGGGGGCCGGGAGGGGCAAATTGGAAGGATGAATTCCCTTCGATCCATGCCCCGCCCCGTGGAGAGAGTCCGGCAATGGGCCGCACGACGCCTGCGGGCCCTGGCCGCCGCGCTCTGGCCGGAGCCGCCCTCCCCGGAGCCGCCACCCCCGAGACCGCTGGCGGCCGCCGCGCCTGCGGCGGTGACGACCCAGACGTCCACACCGGTCGATCCGATCACCTCCCTGTGCCCAGGGGTCAGGGAGCCCCTCTCGGTGGAGGCCGCCGTGCTCAGCAGGGACATGACCGTGCTCAAACGGGAAGCCGCCGACTCGCTGGCGGCCCTGGGGGCCGCCCATGCGCTGGTCAGCTCCGCCCGGCTCGCCCAGGTTCAGGCGCTGCGCACCCGTGTCATGGAGGGCGAAGTCCCCGGGGAGGCGCTGCGGGCCCTCGCCGCCGAGTACCAGGGATGGCAGAGCGACCAGGTGCGGATCTTCGACGCCCTGGCGCTGGTGCTGCGGACCCGGGTGCCGCGGGGCCTGGTGCTCGATCAGGTGGATCCCGCGCTGCAGGAGCAGGCCCGTGCCCACCTGGAGGCCCTGTCGCTGGAGTACCAGCGCCGGCTGCTGTCGGAGCAGTTCCCCCCGTCCCCGTCGGCCTGATCGCCCCCCGGGCCGCTGGGTTTACGGCAGCGCCGTGAGGCCCACCCGCAGCGTGGAGCCGCGTTCGCCGGCGATCACTTCGATGCCGCCGCGGATGCGCTCCCTGAGCGCACCCACATGACTGATCAGGCCGATCATCCGGCCCCCCTCGCGCAGCCGGTCCAGTTCGTCCATGGCCAGCTGCAGGTTGTCGGGGTCGAGGCTGCCGAACCCCTCGTCGATGAACAGGGCCTCCAGCGGCACCCCACCGGCATGGGCCTGCACCGTGTCGGCCACCCCCAGTGCCAGGGCCAGCGAGGCCTGGAACGTCTCGCCGCCGGAGAGGCTGTTCACCTCCCGCTCCTCACCGGTGTAGGCATCCAGCACCCGCAGGCCCAGGCCGGCGTTGCGGCCGCCATGGCCCCCCTCGTCGGTGAGCCGCAGCTGGTAGCGGCCGGAGGTCATCAGGGTGAGCCGCTGGTTGGCGTAGCCGCAGATGTCCGCCAGATAGGCCGACAGCACCCAGCGCTGCAGGGAGATGTACGGCGCCGTCTTGCCCTGGCAGCGCCTGGCCACGGTGCCGACCCGTTCGGCCTGCTCCTGCCTGGCCTCCAGCTCGGCGGCGGCGGCGCGGTGGTCCCCGGCGAGCCGGACGATCTCCCGCTGGGCGCCCCGGGCTTCGCTGTGGCGTTCCAAGGCCGCTGTGCGGGCCCCATCGGCATGCTCCGCCGCCGCCCGGGCGGCGGCGGTGTCGGGCCGCTGCACCGGCAGATCGGCCAGCTCGGGGGCGGCCAGGATCGCCCGCTGCTCGATCACATCCTGTTCATACTTCTCGATCCGCCGTTTCACTTCCTCGCGCCAGGTCTGCTCCCGGAGCTCCGAGGCGGCGGCTTCGGGGCTGGGGAAGGGGGAGGCGGCCAGCTCCCCGGCGAGGCGGTGAGCCGCCTGCTCCAGCTGGCTGGCGGCCCGGGTGTGGGCCGAACCTGCGGCCACCAGCGCCTTGAGCGCGGTTTCCAGGGGGGCGAAGGCCTGCAGCACGGCTCCAGGCTCCAGCTCCTCCCCCAGGGCAGCGGCCACCTGGACCGCCAGGTGGCGGGCGCGCTCGTTCTCCTCAGCCTCTGTCCGGGTCTCCAGGGCGATCGCCGTGGCGGCCTGCTGGAGGGTCTGCTCCAGGAGCTGGCGTTGCCCCTCCCGCTCCGTGGTCCGCTGCTCCAGCGGGGTGACGGTGTCGGCCAGGTCCCGGGCCGCGGCCAGGGCCTGCCGGGCCGCCTCGGCGCTGCGGCGGGCCGCGGGGGCATCGATGGTGTCGCCGGCTTTCTCCAGCACGGCCATCAGCGCGGCTTCCGCGTTGGCCAGGGCCACCGCCGCGTCCTTCGCCGCCGTGGTGGCGGCGGCCAGGGATCCCTCGGCGGCGGCGATGGCCGTGTCGGACACCGCGTCCACCGTGGGCCGGGCCGGTGTCGGGTGCTCCGTGGAGCCGCACACCGGGCAGGGGCCGCCGCTGGCCAGGGCCCTGGCCAGCCGGGCGGCCATCCCTTCGATCTGGCGCCGGCGGAGGTCGTTCAGGGTGGCCGTCGCTTCGCTGACACGGCGATCGGCACCGTTCCTGGCCGTCTCTGCCGCCGCCCGCCGCTCCCGGGCCGGGGCGACGGCGGATGCGGCATCGGCCCGAACGGCGGCCTCGCCGGCTGCCCGCTGCAGGCCCTCCAGCTGGTCACGGGCGCTGCGGGCCCGGGTGAGGTCGGCCAGGTCGTGCTCCTGCTCCGCCGCGAGCCGCTCCAGCCGGGCGGCGGCCTGCGCCTTCCGCGCTTCGGCTTCGCCGGCACGGCGGAGTGCGGCGGCTGCCCGCCCCCGGGCCTGGGCAGCTTCCCCGGCCTTCTTCACCAGCTCCCGCACCTCGGCCCCCCGGGCCGCCAGGTCGGTGCTGGCGGTGCCCAGCACCTCAGCCGGCGGCAGGGCCACCAGATCGAGCATCTGCACCGAGATCGGCAGCGCCCGGGCAGCGTCCCGGGCCCGGATGGCCTCCCGCAGCTGCCCCTGGAGCCCCTGCTCCACCCGCCCCAGCTCCGCGCGGGCCGCCCGCTCCGCCTCCAGGCTGGGCCGCAGGGCCTCGGCCTTCTCCGCCCGGGCGAGCCGCTGCCGGTAGTCGTCCACCGCCGGCCCCTTGGCCTCCAGTTCGGCGAGCCGGGCGGCGGCGGCGGCGCGCCGCTCCCAGCGCTCCGCCAGCGCCTCGAGGGCCGCCAGGTTGCGCTGGGCGGTCTGCAGGGCGGCGGTCGCCTGCTGGAGGGCGGCCTCCCGGTCTGCCGCCACGGCGGCGATCCGCTCCACCAGCCGATCGAGGCCCGCCTGATCGGCAGGGACATCGGCGGCCCCCGGCGCGGTCGCGGCCTCGCCGGCGGCTTCCGGGGGCGGCGGGGCATGGGGCGTCCAGGTCTCGGCAGCCAGGCGGCGACGCAGCTCCTGCTCGCGGTCCAGCTCTTCGGCCAGGGTCCGGGCCGCCCGGGCCTGCTCCTCCAGCCACCAGCCGGCACGCTCGTAGATCTCCGTGTCGAAGAGGCTGCGCAGCAGGGCCTCGCGGTCGTCGGCCTTCGCCCGCAGCACCTCGGCGAAGCGCCCCTGGGGCAGCAGGATCACCTGGCGGAACTGGGCGACGCTGAGCCCCACCAGGCCCTCCACCTCCTTCGTCACCTCGCCGGTCTTCGCGGCCACGGCCTGCTCGGCCCCGCTGGCGCCGAGCCGGAACAGAACGGCCTGGGGCGCCCTGTCGGTGGTGCCCTGGCCCCGGGCCTTCGGGGCGGTGTGGGCCGGCACGCGCTCCACCCGGTAGCGGGCCTCGCCGCAGGAGAACGTGAGGCTCACCCGCGGCACGGCCCCCGGCGGGGCGTGGTCGGAGCGGAGCCCCTTGACGCTGCGTTCCCCGGAGACCTCGCCGTAGAGGGCGAAGCAGAGGGCATCGAGCAGGAAGGTCTTGCCGGCGCCGGTGGTGCCGTGGATCAGGAACAGGCCCTCGCCGGCCAGGGCGTCGAAATCGATGGCCACCGGATCGGCGTAGGGGCCGAAGGCCTCGATCGCCAGGTGGTGGGGCTTCACCGCTCCCCTCCGCGGGCGGCCGCCGCCAGGGCGGCCCGCAGCAGTTCGGCCTCCTCCGGGGAGGCGGGGCGGCCCTGCTGGTCGGCGAAGAAGGCGCCGGCCAGCTCCAGGGGCGAGCGGGCCTGGCGCACCTGCCGGTGGCGCTCCACATCGTTGGCGCGCGCCACCCCGGGGGGCTCGTGGCGCAGCTCGGCGATGAACGGGAAACGCGCCCGCAGTCGGGCCATGGCCTGCAGCGGCAGGGTCTCGTCGGTGAGGATCGCCCGCACGCGGGCGGCGGTGGCGGTGGCGTGGCGAGGGTCGGTGAGCAGCTCCTCGATGGGGCCCTGCAGGGTGGCCAGGGGCCGTCCCACCCCCAGGGGCACCACCTCCACCGAGGGGCTGCCGTCGGCCGCCAGTTCCACGATCCGCACCGACTTGACGTGCTGCTCCTCGGAGAAGGAATAGGGCAGGGGCGTGCCGGAGTAGGCCAGCCGCGGCCCGTCCAGTTCCTGGGGGCCGTGCAGGTGCCCCAGGGCCACGTAGTCGAAGCCGGCGAAGGCCGCGACGCTCACCCTCTCGGCGTTGCCGATGGTGAGCTCCCGCTCCGATTCCGACGCCGCCCCCCCGCCACGAAGGCATGGGCCACCAGCACCGAGCGGTGTGCCGGCCGCCCCTGCCGGTCGGCGTGGATCCGCTCGAGGGCCAGCCGGGTCACCTCCTCGTGGCGCAGGCGCACCGGTTCGCCGGCCAGGGCCGGTCCGGCCACCGCCGGCTCCAGGTAGGGCAGGGGGTAGACGGCCACGGGCGTGCCGCCGGCGCGGGGCGTCACCAGCACCGGCTCGTGGGCCCGCAGCAGGTCGCCGCGGATCGTCACCCCGAAGGCGGAGAGGAGCGGGTCGTACACCGACACCCGCACGCCGGAATCGTGGTTGCCGGCGATGGCGATCACGGCGGTGCCGCCGGCGCTCAGCCGGGCCAGGGCGTCGTTGAACAGGCCCACCGCCTCGGCCGGCGGGATGGCCCGGTCGTAGAGGTCGCCGGCGATCAGCACCGCATCCACCCGGTACGCGGCCGCCAGCTCGGCGATCCGCTCGATCGCCGCCGCCTGCTCCTCCAGCAGCGAGGCGCCATGGAAGCTCCGGCCCAGATGCCAGTCGGAGGTGTGGAGCAGGCGCATGGGGTCAGGCTACGGAGACGGCCGCCTCCGGCGGGCGAACCAGCCCCCGAGGCCGGGGAGCAGGGCCACCCAGCCGTAGCCGGGAAAGGCCTTGCGCACTTCCTTCAGGCAGCGACGGATCAGGGCCTTCTGCTCCTGAGTCAGCGGCCTGCACGTCAGCCGGGTGGCCACCACCACCGCGCCGAGCTGATCGATCAGTTCCGAGGAGGTGGTGCAGGGGCAGCCGAGGGCCTGCTCCAGCCGCTCGGCGTGCTCGTGCCGCCCACTTCCCCTCAGAGACCCCACCAGGCTTTCGAACGGTTCCAGGCGCACCGGTTCAGGCATCGCTCGGCGCCGCTGCGATGCCCGCTCACCGCTGCAGCCGCGCCCACACCATGTGGGGGCTGTGGCCACCGGCGCGCACCATGCGCACCCACAGGAGCGTCATGTGCTCCAGGTGCAGCGCCTGCTCGAGACCGCCCACATCGAGCGGCTCCCAGCCCAGCTCGGCGATCAGGCGTCCCACCGTCTCCTTTGCCCCGGCATCGGTGCCGCAGTACAGCATCACGGGCTTCACGCCGTAGCCGGGATAGGAGGCGTTCTCGAAGTTCTCGTAGCCGTAGATCGAGAAGGCCTTCACCACCCGGGTGTCGGGAAGCAGGCTCTGAAGCTTCTGGGTGCCCGACTCGACGCTGTTCAGCCCGTGGCTGAGCCCGGGGCCGACGGGGTTGGTGCAGTCGATCAGGATCTTTCCCCGGATCTCCTCGGCCACCGGGGCCAGGGCGGCTTCATGGGCCTGGAAGGGCGTGGCCAGCAGGATCACCTCCGCCCGGGCCACCGCCTCCTTCGGCGGGGCCACCACGAGGTGGCCGTTGCGCGCCAGAGCCCTGCGGACGCTCTCCGACTCCGGATCCCTCGCCGCGAGAGTCACGTGGTGTCCCGCGCGCTGGAGATGGTCGGCCAGGGGAGCTCCCACCTGACCGCAGCCGATCACCGTGATGTTCATGCCTGGGTGCGTCTCCTGGCGTGCGCTGGTCGACTGGCCATCGTGACAGGGGCTCCAGGCTCCCGGCTCACGGCGCCAGCCGCTCGATGCTCCAGGCGTCGCCGCCGGTGCCGCCTGCTTCGTGTGCGGCGGGTCGGTAGCGGAAACGGTCGTGCAGGCGGTTGCGGCGGCCCTGCCAGAACTCGAATTCGTAGGGCACCACCCGGAACCCGCCCCAGGCCGGCGGCAGGGGCACCTCCCCATCGGCGAAGCGGCGCTTCACCGCGTCCCACTGGGCCTCCAGGATCGAGCGGGAGCCGATCACCTTGCTCTGGTGCGACACCCAGGCACCCAGGCGGCTGCCGACGGGGCGCGAGAGGAAGTAGGCCAGCGACTCGGCGGCGCCGATCCTCTCGGCCCGGCCCAGGACCATCACCTGGCGCTCGAGCCCGTACCAGGGGAAGAGCAGGCTCACCTCGGGGTGGACGGCTATCTCGGTGGCCTTGCGGCTTTCGTAGTGAGTGAAGAACACGAAGCCGCGAGCGTCGAAGGCCTTGAGCAGCACGGTGCGGGCGCTGGGGCGGCTGCCGTCGCTGGTGCCCAGCACCATGGCGTTGGGCTCGCTCAGCTCGGCGGCCACGGCCTGCTCGAACCAGCGGCGGAACTGCTCCACCGGATCGGCCGCCAGATCGGCCCGCCGCAGCTCGGCGCGGCGGTAGTCGCGGCGCAGCTGGGCCGGATCGGCGGAGGGGTCGCTCATGCCATGGGAGGGGCTCAGGTGGGCAGAAGGGGAACGCCCTCGGCGGCGGCCGCCGCCAGAAGGGCACGGTCGCGGCTGGCCAGAGGTAGGCCACGGCGCAGAGCGAGTTCGAGGTAGGCGGCGTCGTAGGTGGTCAGCTGATGGCTGCGGGCCAGGCTCAGGGTGTCGTGCCAGGCGGTGGCGGGGCTGGCCGGATCCACCTCGATCGGCAGGGTGTCCAGCAGGCCGAGAAAGGTCCGCATGGCCGCATGGGTGATGCGCTGGCGGCGCTCCGCCTGGATCAGCACATTGCCCAGCTCCCAGAGCCAGAGGCCTGGCACATGGGCCGCCGCCGTGGTGAGGGACTGCAGCAACCCCCAGGCGTTCGCGCTGGCCTCGTTGGAAAAGCACCAGGCACAGGCCACCGACACATCCAGCACGTAGGGGCCGCCCGGTGTGGCGGGCGCCGCCGTGGGGTCAGCGGCGGCCGGCATCGCGCAGTTCTGCGATGGAGAGGCCGCCGAGGCTCTGGCCTTGGCTGAAGGCCTTCAGCCGTTCCACCGTGTTGTCGACGCTGATGGTGGGTGCATCGCTGGCCGGAACGAGTCGGGCTAGGGGGTGGCCATGGCGGGTGATCAGGATCTGCTCGCCGCCGCTCACGGCATCCAGGAGCGCCGCGAGGTGCGTCTTGGCCTCGAAAGCGCCAACGGTGCGCATGGACCTTCAACCAGTCGCCAACCAGTCTATGGGT
>JMRP01000042.1 GCA_000708525.1 Cyanobium sp. CACIAM 14 | reverse complement strand
CCGGGACGGCACACTAGATGAGCGGACCATAGAAGAACGCCTTAGACGACTTCGGGCTGAAGGGTCAAGTGAACCGCCATGCAAGGAATTTCTATATGAACTCATGGCTTTTGCCTTTATGGAGGCATCTGATGCCGATGGATCGCACTGGGGAACTTACTTTTCCCCTCAAATGATACGGACCAATCCCGATGGAACCTCCATAGAGTATCCTAGTCTTTCAAATTTTGATTCGGCAACGATTGACTATTGGAGTTCTAGATCTAGTAAGTCATCAAATACGGTAATGAAGGCAAGATATTCTGGTTTGGTATGGGATCTTTGCCTTAAGTGCACAGGAGTGAAGCCTAGTCATACGTTTGCCCTTGCTTCCGCCGATGCTCTTCTTGCTCTCGTTGAGCACGGCATGAGTTTACATCCCATAGATTCGATTCAAAAGCTTCGTCGTGCATTCATTCTTGGGATAAGCCTGAGAAATCAACAGCTGATTGAGAGAGCCAAGAATGCAGCGCTCAGCCTTGAAGAAAAGATCTCAGATGACAATAAGCCAGGGCTTTGGGGTTTCTGCTTTGATCTGATTGTTGAAAACAAGAAAGTCCAGAGGACTCCAGAAGAAGAAAATCAGATAGTGGCAGATCTTGAGGCTCGATTCTCTCGTCTTCTTTCGAATGGTAGCCTTTGGCCATGCGAATGTGCTGCAAACAGACTTGGTAGATACTATCGAGCAAAGGGCATGACCAATGAGATGGAGAGGGTAATCAAAGCCTTAGGCGAATTAGGCTAGGCAACTGCGAAAAACTCGCCTCCATTGGCAGCGCACGAAATGCTCAAACAAGCCTATTCGATTTATAAGGAGTTCAATCTAACCGATGCGCTCGCTCAAGTTCTGATTGAGCTAAGAGAGCTAGGCCCAGACCTAATTGACAGCATGCTCACGCATGAATTCACAGCCGAGCTGCCTAGGGAAGAGTTGCTTCAGTTCGCACAAGAAATGGTAAGCGGGGAGTACACTCATGTTCTCTCAAGAATAGCAATACATTACCTTCCTTCGATTCGCGAAAGCAAACAGCGCTTAGACGAGGGAATTCAGAAGTATCCTCTCGCATTCATGTTTCCTTGACAAGTCTGCGATAGAGAGGGCAGGGTTGTGTCCACCATAGGTCCGGTTCAAACAGACTACGACGGATTGCTCCTCGGCCAGGTTTCACAGGATATGAATATCTACTCAGTTTCGCTTGATACAGTCCTTAGGCGAGCCGTAGACGAGCATAATCTTAATCCACAGCTAATTGTAGAATACCTCTATGAGTCAACGGTATTCCCATCTTCTCAGCATGGGCTACTGATTGAGGGGGTCGCCAAGTATCTTGATGGAGATTATTTGGCTGCGAATCATATTCTGACGCCGCGCATTGAGGTTGTCTTGCGGAAGATTGTTGAACAGTCGGGTGGTACGGTGCTCAAAGAGGCTCGAGGAGGAGGATTTTATTTGAGAAGTGTCGATGAGCTTTTGCGTTCAGAGCAGATGATTGATTTATTCGGAAGTGAAATATGTCTGTACTTGAGAGTGCTTTTGTCTGACCCGCGGGGATGGAATGTGAGAAACGACATCTGCCACGGGCTTGGGTCTGAGATATGCCATTCCAAAGCTGTATCTGATCGGCTTATTCATGTTCTTCTCTTGTTTGGTCAGTTACGACCAAAGTCAGTCTAACAAGCCTCTCGAGTGGACAGGCCACCAATGCGCCTCCGTTCCGCGACCTTAAGCTCTTTGGCTGCCACTCAGGGGCAGCGTTAACTCCGATAATACCTCACCTTTTGCCCCTCCCGCTCACTCTGAAACCGCTGCAGTCGGTGGGTCAGCGCCCGTAGCCGTTTCATGTCGCGGGAGTTCACCGGATCGAACAGATCCCCCCTTGCGGTTTCGATGAACACCAGCACATCCTTGGGGGAGCAGGGGCCGCTTTTCCAGCCGTGGAATTCCCGGTGCAGATCGGGCACCATCACCAGGATGTTTTCCGGCAGGTCGGCCAGATCCGGGCGGCTGCGGCGGTCGAACAGATGGTGACCGTCCAGGTCGATCTTCTTGTGCACCTCCGCTTTTCTGCCGGTGATCTCGCAGCGATGGCCGGCGGCCGACTTGGCGCGCTTGATCGCCCGGTCCACCCCTTCGGTGAGGTAGCGGATCTCGGAGTTGAAGCAGGCTTCCACCACATCGCCCACCGCTTCGATCCACGCCTGGCGGGTTTTGGTGATCTTGCTGTTGGCCCGCATGTCGCGCGCCACGCGGGCGATGCCTCGCTGGCTGATCAACAGCTGCCGCCCTTCGCTCTCCAGGAAATCCTTGTTGAGCTCCAGGGCTTCCTCCCCTTCCTCCGTGCCGGCGGTACGCAGCCGGTTCCAGGAGTTGTTCAGACCCAGGTAGTTGGTCTGCAGGATGCCCACCGTGGTTCTGCGGCTCACGAAGGCCAGATCGCCCCGGATCTCCAGGGTGCCGCCGGCTTCGATGAACTCCTGGGTGATCCGGCGTGACACCAGCAGCTGCTTGCGCTTCTGCTTCACGTTGAACAGTCGTTCGCGGATCTTGCCAAGCAAGCCCGTTTTCTCGGTGGCTTCGATGTAGCGGGCCAGGGCCTCCACGCCCTCCTCGCTGAAGCGCCGGGGGCGCCGCCCATTGGTGCCGGCCACCGCTGGGCCGGCGTACTCGAAATGCTCGCCCTCCACCAGCTCCCATTCGTCATCGGCCTTGGCATCGAACGCATCCACGATCTTGTAAAGCACATCGATGCGTTTTCCGAGAATCTTCGCCGTTTCCCGGTCGGTCAACAGGTCGCGCATCGCTTCAGGGCATCAGGGCAAGGATCGAGTCCTTCATGGTCTGCAGGCGTTCCGCCACGCGGGGATCCCCGCCGTGGTCGGGGTGGTGCTGCTGGATCAACCGCCGGAACGCCTCGCGCACCTCATCGGCGGTGGCGGTCTTCGGGTCGAGGCCGAACACCACCCAGGGGCGGAAGTGCTGAAGCACGTCGATGCCATTGATCACCGTGGGCCCGTCCTCCAGGTTCCGCTCGTCGGCCGGAATGCCGATGAAGCGCCGATAGAGCACCAGCCAGTCGTCCTTGGTTTTCAGCGCCACCTCTTCGCCGATCATCGAGAGCTGGAAGTTCTTGTTCTTCTTCAGTTCGGTGACGGTCTTGCACTGGAAATGGGCCAGCACCTTCTTCTTGATCTCGGTGGCGGTGGGGGGCTTGGGCTTCGATGGCGGCGGATCCTTGAATGCTGCTCCGTTGATCGTCTGCGCAAAGGCCAGCAGATCGGCTTCGCCCAGTTCCGGCTTGTCCAGGAGCGTCTGGATCAGCGCCTTCACCTCGGCCAGCGTCAGCTTCTTGCTTCGGGCGGCCACGGGCCAGGGGTGGAAAGGGCGCCCATGCTGGCCAGTGGCCTTCGGCGCTGCCGGGGGGCTTAGGAAACTGTCGTGTTTCGCAAGTCCGTCTGAGCCCGCCGCAGCCACCGGAGCCCCCGGCCTGTCTGGGACTGGAGCCTTGGGGCGCCTTTGCTAGGTTGCCGCCGCCAGCCTGGCCCGTTGCTTGCTGATGAAAGCCGTCATCCTGGCCGGAGGCCTCGGTACCCGTCTGGCGGAGGAAACCCACCTGCGGCCCAAGCCGATGGTGGAGATCGGCGGCAAGCCGATCCTGTGGCACATCCTCAAGATCTACAGCCACCACGGCATCAACGACTTCATCATCTGCTGTGGCTACAAGGGTTATGTGATCAAGGAATACTTTGCCAACTATTTCCTGCACACCAGTGATGTCACCTTCCATATGGATCTCAACCACATGGAAGTGCACCGCCAGAAGGCCGAACCCTGGAAGGTCACCCTGGTCGACACCGGCGACGCCACCCTCACCGGCGGCCGTCTGGCCCGGGTTCGCAGCTACCTGCCGGCGGGCGAATCCTTCTGCTTCACCTACGGCGACGGCGTCGCCGACGTGGACATCACCGCCCTGATCGCCCACCACCAGCGCCAGGGTCTGCAGGCCACCCTCACCGCCGTGCAGCCCCCCGGCCGCTACGGAGCCCTGCACCTCGACGGCGACGTGGTCACCGATTTCGAGGAGAAGCCCGACGGCGACAACGCCTGGATCAACGGCGGCTTCTTCGTGCTCGAGCCCTCCGTGATCGACCTGGTCGACGGCGACCAGTGCATCTGGGAGCAGGCCCCCCTCAAGGCCCTTGCCACCCAGGGCCAGCTCAACTCCTTCAAGCACCGGGGGTTCTGGCAGCCCATGGACACCCTTCGGGACAGGCAACGGCTCGAGGATCTCTGGCAGAGCGGTCAGGCCCCCTGGAAGCTCTGGAGCTGAGCATGGGCAGCGGCGCATCCCGGCCGGCCTGGCGGCAGCCCGATCCCACCTTCTGGCAGGCCAGGCGGGTCCTGCTCACCGGCCACACCGGCTTCAAGGGCAGCTGGCTGGCCCTCTGGCTCTGCGAGCTCGGCGCCCGGGTCACTGGCTTCGCCCTGGCGCCCGACACCACACCCTCCCTGTTCGATCAGCTGGGCCTGGCCAGCCGCCTCGATCACCACGTGGGCGATCTGCGCGATCCGGCCGCCCTCACCGAACTCGTGGCCGCCACCCAGCCGGAGGTGGTGCTGCATCTGGCCGCCCAGCCGCTGGTGCGCCGCAGCTACGCCGAACCCGTGGCCACCTGGCAGACGAACGTGATGGGCACCATCCACGTCATGGAGGCTCTGCGACCCCTGGAGCATCCCTGCGCGGCGGTGCTGATCACCACCGACAAGGTCTACCGCAACAACGAATGGCTCTATGGCTACCGGGAGAACGATCCCCTCGGCGGCCACGACCCCTACAGCAGCAGCAAGGCCGCCGCCGAGCTGGCCATCAGCTCCTGGCGGGCCAGCTACTGCGGCACCCTGCCCCACCAGTCCCCTCACCTGCGTCTGGCCAGCGCCCGGGCCGGCAACGTGATCGGCGGCGGCGACTGGGCCGCCGACCGCATCATTCCCGATACGGTGCGCTCCCTAAGCGCCGGGGAGCCCATCACCCTGCGCAACCCCGCCGCCACCCGCCCCTGGCAGCACGTGCTCGAACCCCTCGGCGGCTACCTGGCCCTGGCCGAGGCCCTCGCCGAGTCCACCGGCGGCGAGGCCCTGTCCGAGGCCTTCAACTTCGGGCCCCAGCTGGAGGCCAACCGGCCCGTTCAGGAGCTGGTCGAGCAGGCCCTGCGCCACTGGCCCGGCACCTGGATCGATGCCTCCGATCCCACCGCCCCCCACGAGGCGGGCCTGTTGAATCTCGTGATCGACAAGGCCCACCACCGCCTCGGCTGGTCGCCCCGCTGGGATTTTGCTACCACCACCGCCCGCACGCTTCAGTGGTATCGCCGCGTGATCGAAGCGGGCGACGACCCCCTGGCCTGCTGCCTCGACGACCTCACCGCCTACCTCGCCGCTCTCCCGCCGGGCCGATCCACCCCATGACCGCCGACCTCGACCAGCTCAAGCAGGAGATCCTGCGGCTCACCCGCGACTACGCCCGCCGGGCCCATGCCGCCTATCGCCCCGGCGACGACCCTGATCGCACCCCCCACGCCGCCGGCCAGACGATCCCCTACGCCGGCCGCGTCTTCACCGAAGACGAGGTGGAAGCCGCCGTGGGCACCACCCTCGATTTCTGGCTCACCCTCGGCACCGAGGGGGCGGCCATGGAGAGCGAGCTGGCCGCCTTCCTCGGGGTGCGCCACAGCCTGCTGGTGAATTCCGGCTCCTCCGCCAACCTCGTGGCCATCTCGGCCCTCACCTCCCACCGCCTTCCCGCCGAGCGGCGCCTGCGGCCCGGCGACGAGGTGATCACCGTGGCGGCCGGCTTCCCCACCACCGTGGCGCCGATCCTGCAGGTGGGCGCGGTGCCGGTGTTCATCGACGCCGATCCGGTCACCGGCAACGCCCGCTGCGACCAGCTCGAGGCCGCCTACCGGCCCGGCGTCACCAAGGCCGTGATGATGGCCCACGCCCTCGGAAATCCCTTCGATCTCGGGGCGGTGCTGCGCTTCTGCCGCGCCCACGATCTCTGGCTGGTCGAGGACAACTGCGACGCCCTCGGCTGCTCCTATTCCATGCCGCGGGAGCTGGCCGAATCGCTGGGCTTCACCGCCAACAGCCCCGGCCTCGACGAAGGCCCCGACCGCGTCGTCCGCTGGACCGGCACCTGGGGCGACCTGAGCACCCAGAGTTTCTATCCGCCCCATCACCTCACCATGGGCGAAGGGGGCGCGGTGAACATCGTGCGTGACCAGAAGCTCAAGGTGGTGGCCGAGAGCTTCCGCGACTGGGGCCGCGACTGCTGGTGCCCCTCCGGCAAGGACGACACCTGCGGCAAGCGCTTCGACTGGCAGCTCGGCGAACTGCCGGCGGGCTACGACCACAAGTACATCTACAGCCATCTCGGCTACAACCTCAAGCCGCTCGACCCCCAGGCCGCCATCGGCCGGGTGCAGCTGCGGCGCCTGCCGGAGTTCATCGAGGCCCGCAAGCGCAACTGGCAGACCCTGCGCGAAGGCCTGGTGGCCACCGAGCACCTGCTGGAGTTCTCCCTGCCCACCCACGCCACCGGCTGGGATCCACAGGCGGGTTTCTCCTGGGATGCCACAGGCTGTCGCAGCGACTGCTCCTGGTTCGGCTTCAAGATCGCCGTGAAGCCCGACGCCCCCTTCCGCCGCACCGATCTGGCCCGGGAGCTCGACGCCCATCGCATCGGCAACCGCATGCTGTTCGGCGGCAATCTGGTGCGCCAGCCCGCCTTCGTGCAGCTGCGGGCCGACCGCCCCGACGCCCTGCGGGTGGTGGGTGATCTGGGGGGGGCCGACGCGATCATGGTCGACACGCTCTTCCTGGGCACCTACCCGGGGCTGACGGCCTCGATGCTGGCGAAGGAGATCGCCGTGATCCGGGCCTTCTGCCAGGCCTGATGCGGCTCTTCCTCACCGGCGGCACCGGCTTCATCGGCTCCCACGTGCTGGCGGCGGCCCTGGCGGCGGGGCACGAGGTGCTGGCCCTGCGCCGCAGCCCCGCCTCCGCCCCGGTGATTCCCCTGCCGCGCCAGCCCCAGTGGTGCGAAGGCAGCCTGGGCAGCATCGGTTTGTCCCACCTTGAGCGTGTGGAAGCCGTGGTGCACCTGGCCTCGGCAGGGGTGAGCCCGAAGCCGGCGAGCTGGGACGTCCTGGTGGAGGCCAACGTGGTGGGCAGCCTGCGGCTGCTGGAGCTGGCCGCGGCCGCGGGGGTGCGCCGCTGCGTCGTCGCCGGCAGCAGCCATGAATACGGCAACGCCGCCCGTCGCTATGCCGCCATCCCCCCGGACGCCCCCCTGGAACCGCTGAGTCCCTACGGGGCCAGCAAGGCCGCGGCCTTCCAGCTGCTGCGGGCCTTCGCCATCGACCAGGGGCTCGAGCTCTTCTACGGCCGCATCTTCTCCGCCTATGGAGAGGGGCAGTTCGCGGGGAACTTCTGGCCGTCGCTGCGGCGGGCCGCGCTGGCCGGGGAGGATTTCCCAATGACTTCGGGCCGTCAGGTCAGTGATTTCGTTCCCGTCGGTGTCGTGGCGACCCACCTGCTGGAGGCCTGCCGCCGCAGCGACATCGCGGCGGGTGTACCGCTGGTGGCCAACATCGGTTCGGGGGAGGCCTCGAGCCTGCTGGCCTTCGCCGAGCGGGAATGGAGCCGCTTCGGAGCGACGGGTAGATTGCTGCCCGCCAGCCTTCCGGACCGTCCGGATCAGATCGAACGGTACGTGCCCGACCTGCGCGGGCTGAGGAGTCGGGCCTGTCCCCTGTCCTGATGCCGATGAAGGTTCTGATCACCGGTGGCTGCGGCTTTCTCGGCTCCAACCTGGCCGCGTCCTACCTGCAGGAGGGCGCCGAGGTGGTGGTGCTGGATGCCCTGTTCCGCAGGGGATCGGCGGCCAATCTGGCCTGGCTGGAGCAGCAGGCCGCCCCGGGGCGCTTTCACTTCATCCAGGCCGACCTGGCCGCGGCCGAGTCCGTCCTGGCGGTGTTCCGCCGCCACGCGCCCTTCGACTACATCTGCCATGTGGGCGGCCAGGTGGCGATGACGACCTCCCTGCAGGATCCCGCCCGCGATCTGCAGACCAACGTGCTGGGCACCTTCCACGTGCTCGAGGCCGCCAGGGCCCTCTCGCCGCAGGCGCTGATCGCTTACAGCAGCACCAACAAGGTTTACGGGGATCTGGAGTGGCTGCGCTACGAGGAGACGGCCAGCCGCTACCGCCTCCCGGACCATCCCGATGGTCTGGACGAGTCGCTGGCGCTCGATTTCTCCACCCCCTACGGCTGCTCCAAGGGTTCGGCGGATCAGTACGTTCGCGACTGGGCCCGCGTCTATGGCCTCAAGACGGTGGTGTTCCGCCACTCCTCCATCTTCGGCGGCCGTCAGTTCGCCTCCTTCGATCAGGGCTGGGTGGGCTGGTTCTGCCAGAAGGCGATCGAGCAGAAGCGCTGCCACCAGCAGGGGAGGCCGCCCGAGCCCTTCACCATTGCCGGCACCGGTAAGCAGGTGCGCGACGTGCTCCATGCCGACGACCTGATCCGTCTGTACCGGGCGGCCTACGACCATCGGCAAGGGCTCAACGGCGAGATCTTCAACATCGGCGGCGGTGTCGCCAATTCCCTCAGCCTCCTGGAGCTGTTCGCCCTGCTTTCGGAACTGCTCGCCATTCCACCCCTGGTGTACGAGAGCACGCCTCGCCGTGCCAGCGATCAGGACTGCTTCATCGCCGCCATCGGCAAGGCGCAGCGGCTGCTCGGCTGGGAGCCCGCCATCTCCTGCCGGGAGGGCATCGCCCGCATGCTCGCGTGGACCGAGAACCACCTGATGGGCGCATGAGATCACACGGTGTCCTGGTGGACTCGTGGTCGTCGTGCCGGAGGACGCGTTGAACCGAACCATGCCCAGCCTTCTGCCGAAGATCCGGCGCTCGGCGGAGGAGCGCCTACCGCCGCGCCTGCGCTCCTTTCTTGTCTCCGCAGCACTGATCGGCCTCTGTGCGCTGGGCTACTACCTGCGGCGCCCATCCGTCACGCTGGAGCCTGGTCTCTATGCGGAAGATGGTTCGATCTTCCTTCAGCAGGCCATCGATCTGGGCGCCGGATCGCTGCTCCGGCTTTATGCGGGATACAGCCATCTCCTGCAGCGCATCACGGCCCTCACGGCCGTGAACCTCCTCTCCCCGCTGGATTATCCGCGCTTCTTCCTGCTGGTTGCCTGGATCTCCTATCTGCTGCCTGTGGTCTGCGTGGAGGCACTGATCCATGCGGGAGTGTTCGCTCGGACGCTGCGGATGGCCTACATCCCCTACATCTACTACCCCTATGCAGGGGAAACCTATCTTAATCTGCCCAATGCTTACATCTTCTTCCCCCTCGGTTTCATTCTGATCGCCTACGGCGCGGTGGCCGCCCAGGGGAAGGGACGTCGCGAGCTGGTGGAGAATCCGGTGCTGAAGTCGCTGCTGTTCCTCTACGGGCTGGTGGCGGCCTTCACAGGCCCTTTTGCGGCGATCTACACCATTCCGTTGCTGATCTTCGACGGCCTGCGCCGCAGGAACCTGCCCGTCAGGCCCCTCTGGCTGGGTGTGCCGGTGCTTGTCTCCTGCCTGCAGCTCTATTTCTCCCAGCTCCAGACCGCCTATCCCCTTTCGACCGGACAGGCGCTCAGGGAGTTGCTGGTGCGCCCCGCCTTGTTGCTGGATTGGTTCACGGTCCACCTGATCAGTCCCTTGCTGGGGGGGTACAAGCCGTGGTGGCTGCTCCGGACCGTTCCGGATCCACTGCAGCTGGCGGTCGTTCTGGTGGTGCTGGCTTTGGTGGTGCTGGCGGTGCGGGTGCTGGCGAGGCGCATGGGCCAGCCGGCCCTGCTCTACCTGGCCATTCTCTCGACCCTGGTGCTGTCCTTCTCCAGCCTCCTGGTGGCCACCCGCCGGGGCGTGGATCTGAAGCTCCTGGTGATCGAGGACGCCGGCGGGCGCTTCTTCTACTGGAACACGGTGTTGTTCCTGTCGGTGTTGCTCCTGGCCTTCTTTTCCCTGGTCCGCGATCGCACGACGCGCCAGAGCATCTCCTGTCGGGTCCTGGCCATCTGGCTGGTGCTGACGCTCGTTTTTTATCACAACAATATGGTTCCGAGACCCGTTCCTGAAGTAAACAACATGGGACAGATCAGGCCCCTGGTCTATGAGGATCAGCTCAGGGAACAATGCAGAAGCCAGGATCCACGGCAGATCCAGATCTATGGAGGCTCCACCTGGAATTTCAGGCTGGGCCAGCCTCAGATCGCCCGGCTCTGTGAAGGCCGTCGCTGACAGCCGCGGCTATCGCCCGAACATCCCGACGGCAACGATCGCGTAGCCAAGGGTGATGGCGAACACGCTGGTCGCAGGCAGGGAGACGGCATCCCTGAGCGAAAACAGAACATAGAGCAGGGGATACTGAGTGCTCAGCACCAGCACCGCCAGTTTCCGGTCGGTGCCGGGCAGCACCAGAGCGGTGATGCCGAAGGAAGCGCCATAGCAGAGGAGCGAGGCCACCAAGAAGAGCAATGAGGTTCGCATGCCCTCGGCGGGAGGCCGGATCCGCAAGATGAATTGGCCCAGGCATGCGGCGAGCACAGCACCCAAAAGATACACTGCCTGAAGCATGCTTTTCGAAAACATTGACGCATCACATTGCAATATGCATTCCATGCTACAATGAGTCGGCCAATATTGAAGCTCTTTATACCAGGCTTTCCAGGGTTCTTGAGCAGTTTCCAGAGGATGTCTTTTCGATCGTTTTCGCCGATAATTGTTCCACGGACCATACCGTCGATCTGATCAGGTCCCTGGCTGCGAGGGATTCGCGCGTCGGCCTGATTCGCAATGTCTCCAACTTCGGCTTTGTTCGCTCCTCGGCCAACGCACTGCTGGCACCGGATGCGGACGCCAATGTGTTCCTCATGTCGGATCTGCAGGATCCTCCCGAGCTTGTGGCCGACCTGATCACCGCCTGGAAGAAGGGCGATGACCAGGTGATCTTCGCCGTGCGTCGATCGAGCCATGAAAGTCCGATCCTGTTTCTCTGCAAGAAGATCTATTACGCCACGCTCTCCTGGCTGTCCGATTACCCCATGGTTCGCGATACCACGGGATTCGGTATCTACGACCGCTCGGTGATCCTGGCTCTGCGGGAATCGATCGATTCCTATCCCTTCATCAAGGGCCTGGTCTGTGCCATCGGGTTCAAGTGGTCCACCATTCCCTACGTGAGTGCCGATCGCAAGGGTGGCAGCAGTTCCGCTTCGCTTTCCTTCCTTGTCGACTTCGGCGTCCTCGGCATCGTCACCTCCTCCCGCAAGCCGATGCGACTCATCACCACAGCAGGATTGTCCCTCGGGGGACTCTCGATCCTGTTGTCACTCGTGGTGATGATCAGCAAGCTCCTCTACTGGGAGAGTTTCCAGTTCGGTCTGGCCATGCTCTCGATTTCCGCCCTTTTCTTCGCCGGTGCGGTGATGTTCGCGCTGGGAGTGCTGGGTGAATACATCGGATTCATCAACCAGCGCACCCTGCGCCTCCCCCTGGTGGTGGAGCGCAGCCGCGACAATGTGCCCGTCCGCCGGGGCTGAGGCTGCCGCCGATGCCGATGCCGATGCCGATGCCGATGCCGATGAGTCAGCGCTGACTGCGGAAAGAGCCAGGCCATGAAAAGGCCGGGTCCTGGAAGGGACCCGGCGTTCGCTTCAGGTTCCGGGGGGCGAGTCAGCCCAGCGCCCTGGCCTTCGCTACCACGTTCTCCACGGTGAAGCCGAACTTCTCCAGGCACACGCCGCCGGGAGCGGACGCTCCGAAGCTGTCGATGGAGACGCTGCCACCCTCGAAGCCGGTGTACTTGTGCCAGCCAAACGAACTGGAAGCCTCCACCACCAGGCGCCTGCGCACCGAGGAGGGCAGCACCGACTCTTGGTAGGCCGCGTCCTGCTCCTCGAACAGCTCGACACAGGGCATCGACACCACGCGGACGGCCTTGCCTTCGCTCCTGAGCTGGGCGGCGGCCTTCACGCAGAGATCGAGCTCGGTGCCCGTGCCGATCAGGATCAGATCCGGAGTGCCGGCGCAGTCCTCGAGAACGTAGCCGCCCCTGGCCACCTTGTCGGCGGCGGAGTTGGCCTGGTTGGCCATGGCCTGGCGGCTGAGGGCCAGCACCGTGGGGCGCTTGCGGTTGGTGACGGCCACCTTGTAAGCCCCCATGGTCTCGTTGCCGTCGCCGGGGCGGATCACCAGCAGGTTGGGGATGGCCCGCAGGTTGGCAAGCGTCTCGACGGGCTGGTGGGTGGGACCGTCTTCGCCGAGGCCGATCGAATCGTGGGTCAGCACGTAGATCACGCCCAGCTGGGAGAGGGCCGAGAGCCGCATGGCGCCGATCATGTAGCCGGCGAACACCAGGAAGGTGCCGCCATAGGGGATGAGGCCGCTGTTGTGATAGGCGATGCCGTTGAGGATCGCCGCCATGGCGTGCTCGCGGACACCGAAGTGCAGGTAGCGGTTGGCTTCGTGGCCTTTCTGGAAGCTCGCCTCCCCCTTGATGTCGGTGAGGTTGGAGTGGGTGAGGTCGGCGGAGCCGCCGATCAGCTCGGGCAGCTTCGGACCGAAGGCGTTGAGGGCGTTGTAGGAATGCTGGCGGGTGGCCAGGCCCTTGTCCTCGGGGGTGAACACAGGCAGGGTGGCATCCCAGCCCTGGGGCAGTTCGCCACGCAGCATCCGCTCGAATTCGGCGGCCTCCGCGGGGTAACGGTTTCGGTAGGAGGCCAGGGTGTCGTTCCAGGCGGCCTCGGCGGCGGCACCGCGCTGGATGGCCTGGCGCCAGTGCTCGTAGGCGGCCTCCGGCACCTCGAAGTCGCCGTAGGTCCAGCCCAGCTGCTGGCGGGTGAGCTCCGCTTCCTCGGCTCCGAGGGCCGCGCCGTGCACACCGGCGGTGTTGGCCTTGTTGGGGGAGCCGTAACCGATGGTGGTGGTGATCTTGATCAGGCTGGGACGGTCGGTGACTGCCTTGGCGGCTTCGATCGCCCGGGTGATCGCGGCGACGTCGGTGTTGCCATCGGCGACGTGCTGCACATGCCAGCCGTAGGCCTCATAGCGCTTCATCACGTCCTCGGTGAAGGACACGCCGGTGTTGCCGTCGATGGTGATGTGGTTGTCGTCGTACAGGGCGATCAGCTTGCCCAGCCCCAGGTGGCCAGCCAGGGAGGCCGCCTCGCTGGCGACCCCTTCCTGGTTGCAGCCGTCACCCATCAGCACATAGGTGTAGTGGTCGACGATCGTGGCGTCCGGCTTGTTGAACTTCGCCGCCAGGTGCGCCTCGGCGATCGCCAGCCCCACGGCGTTCGAGATCCCCTGGCCGAGAGGTCCCGTGGTGACTTCGACGCCTGGGGTCTCGAAGGTTTCCGGGTGTCCCGGGGTGCGGGAGCCCCACTGGCGGAACTGTTTGATGTCCTCAAGGCTCACGCTGTCGTAGCCGGTGAGGTGCAGCAGCGCGTAGAGGAGCATGCAGCCGTGGCCCGCCGAGAGCACGAACCGGTCCCGGTTGAACCACTGGGGGTTCTTCGGGTTGTGCCGCAGCACCTTGTCCCACAGGGAGTAGGCCATCGGTGCGCAGCCCATGGGCAGACCGGGGTGGCCTGAATTGGACTTGTTGATCGCATCGACGGCCAGGAAACGGATGCTGTTGATGCAGAGCGTCTCCACGTGGCTGTCGACCGGGGTGGTGGGGGCGGCGACCATGGGTTGAGGGGTGAATACGGGGAAGGGGAGGTGTTCCTTGGGATGGGGTGACCCGGAGCGGCGGGGCGCTGGGTGTTCAGGTCATCCGGCGGAAGGCGAGACAGACGTTGTGGCCGCCGAACCCGAAGGAGTTGGAGATCACGACGTTGACCGTGTGTTCCCGGGCCTGGTTGGGCACCACATCCAGATCGCAGGCGGGATCGGGCGTGCTGTAGTTGATCGTAGGTGGTATGAGGTTGTGGCCCATCGTCAGCACGGCGGCGACGGCCTCGATGCCGCCACTGCCGCCCAGCAGGTGCCCGGTCATCGACTTGGTGGAGCTGACCGGGATGGTCATGGCGTGGGCTCCCAGGGCCGACTTGATGGCGGCGGTCTCGTTGCTGTCGTTGGCCTGGGTGCTGGTGCCGTGGGCGTTCACGTAGTCCACCGCCTCCGGCTCCAGCCGGGCATCGGCCAGGGCCAGCCGGATGGCCTCCGCCGCCCCCACGCCTCCCGGCGAGGGAAGGGTGTAGTGGTAGGCGTCGCAGGTCATGCCGTACCCCACGATCTCGGCGAGCACCCGGGCATCTCTGGCCTTGGCGTGCTCCAGGCTCTCGAGCACCAGCACCCCGGCCCCCTCGCCGATCACGAAGCCGTTGCGTTCGGCGTCGAAGGGGCGGCTGGCGGTGGCGGGGTCGTCATTGCGGAAGGAGAGGGCCTTGGCGCTGGCGAAGCCGGCCACTCCCAGCGGCGTGATCGCCGACTCGGCTCCGCCGCAGATCATGGCGTCGGCCAGGCCCAGCTGAATCAGCCGGAAGGCGTCGCCGATGGCGTTGGAGCCGGCGGCACAGGCGGTGGCCACGGCGCTGCTGGGACCCTTCGCGCCGATGGCGATGGCCGCCAGCCCGGTGGCCATGTTCGGGATCATCATCGGCACGCAGAAGGGACTGACCCGGTCAGGTCCCCGGTCGGCCAGCACGTGGGCCTGGGTCTCCATCATCAGCAGCCCGCCCACCCCAGAACCGATGGCCACCCCCACGCGCTGGGCGTTGGCGTCATCGATGGTCAGCCCGGCATCGGCCACCGCCTGCTTGGCCGCCACCACCCCGAACTGGCAGAAGCGGTCCCAGCGCTTCGCTTCCTTCGGCTCGAGCCAGCCGGTCGGATCGAAGTCCCTGACTTCGGCCGCGAACCGGCAGGCATGCCGGGAAGCATCGAACAGGGTGATAGGCGCCACCCCGTTGCGGCCGGTGCTCAACCCCTCCCAGTACTGCGCGACGTTGTTGCCGATCGGTGTGACCGCGCCCAGGCCGGTGACGACGACGCGGCGGAGACCCTCCACCATGAACGTCTCAGGCCTGCTTCTCTTGGATGTACTTGACGGCGTCGCCCACCGTGGTGATCCCTTCGGCCGACTCGTCGGGGATCTCGATGTCGAAGGCTTCCTCGAGGGCCATCACCAGCTCGACGGTGTCGAGGGAATCGGCTCCCAGATCGTTCTGGAAATTGGATTCCGGCTTGACCTCGTCAGCCTCCACGCTGAGCTGCTCGGCAACGATCGACCGGACTTTCTCGAAGATCGCTTCCTGGGACATGGCTGCTGTGAGGGAGGCAGCATCCTACGGGTCGCCCCGTACGGGGCCTTTCGCCGTATGAACAAGGGTGACGGCCGGGGGTGGGTGAGGCCCTGCGCCGGAACGGCTTGGGTACTTTGGGCACCTCGCCGTTCGTTCCCGGCCCTGGCATGTCCCACGCCGTCAAGATCTACGACACCTGCATCGGCTGCACCCAGTGCGTCCGAGCCTGCCCTCTCGATGTCCTCGAGATGGTTCCCTGGGATGGCTGCAAGGCCGGCCAGATCGCTTCCTCTCCCCGCACCGAGGACTGCGTCGGCTGCAAGCGCTGCGAAACCGCCTGCCCCACCGACTTCCTCAGCATCCGCGTCTACCTGGGTGACGAGACCAGCCGCTCCATGGGTCTGGCCTACTGAACGCCGGCGCCCCTGAGCCCCTCCCATAAGCTCATGCCCGGCCCCGGCGCCGGGCTTTTTTTTGCCCTCCCCCTCCCGTCTTCCCGCCGGATCCCTGTACCCCGGATCCCAGTACCTATGTGCGGCATCGTTGCCCTGATCGGCTCACGGGAAGCGGCCCCCCAGCTGCTGGAAGGACTGCGCCAGCTCGAATACCGCGGCTACGACTCGGCAGGGATCGCCACCGTGGACGCCGCCGGCCTTCACTGCCTCAAGGCCGAAGGCAAGCTGGTCAACCTCACGGCCCGCTACGAGGCGCAGGGGGCTCCCGGCCATTGCGGCGTCGGCCACACCCGCTGGGCCACCCATGGCAAGCCCGAGGAGCGCAACGCCCATCCCCACCTCGACGGCAGCGGCCAGCTGGCGGTGGTGCAGAACGGCATCATCGAGAACCACCGCAGCCTGCGGGAACAGCTCCAGGCGGAAGGGGTGCGGTTCCGCTCCGACACCGACACCGAGGTGATCCCTCACCTGATCGCCCGTCGCCTGGACGAACGGCTGGCCCAGGGAGCGGATCCTTCGCCGGCCCTGCTGCTGGAGGCTCTGCAGAATGTGTTGCCGCTGCTCCAGGGGGCCTACGCCCTGGCGGTGGTGTGGGCGGCGGCGCCCGGTGCGGTGGTGGTGGCCCGGCGTCAGGCCCCCCTGCTGATCGGCCTGGGGGAGGGGGAATTCCTCTGCGCAAGCGACACCCCGGCCCTGGCCGGCTTCACCCGCACGATCCTGCCCCTGGAGGACGGTGAGGTGGCCCTGCTCACGCCGCTGGGCATCGAGCTCTACGACGGGTCCGGAGCCCGGGTGCAGCGGAACCCCCAGCTGCTGGTGGGCACCGAGCACGTGGCGGACAAGCGCAGCTTCCGCCATTTCATGCACAAGGAGATCCACGAGCAGCCCGAGACGGCGGCCCTGTGGGTGGCCCGCCATCTGCCCAGGGAGACGCTGGTGGCCCTGCCCCTCGACGAGTCGGTCTACGACGGGGTGGAGCGCATCGAGATCCTGGCCTGCGGCACCAGCCGCCATGCGGCCCAGGTGGGCGCCCACCTCCTGGAGCAGCTGGCGGGTCTGCCCACGGCCGTGTTCTACGCCAGCGAATTCCGCTACGCCCCGCCGCCCCTCGCCCCCCATACCCTCACCATCGGCGTCACCCAGTCCGGGGAGACGGCCGACACCCTCGCCGCCCTGCTGATGGAGCAGGAGCGCCGGGCCCTGGTGGCCGATCCGGCCTATGCCCCCCGCCTGCTGGGCATCACCAACCGACCCGAGAGCTCCCTGGGCCGGCTGGTGCCCCATCTGCTCGACATCGGCGCCGGCATCGAGGTGGGTGTGGCGGCCACCAAGACCTTCCTGGGCCAGCTGCTGGCCTTCTACGGCCTGGCGGTGGCCTTCGCCGAGCGCCGGGGCAGAACGGCCCATCCCCTGGGCGGCGGCCGCACCCCCGCCCAGCTGCGGGCCCTGGTGGAGGAGCTCCGAGGGCTACCGGCCGTGCTGCAGCGGCTCGTCGACGACCATGACCGGCGCTGCGGCGAACTGGCCCACCTGTTCGCCGACACTCGCGACGTGATCTTCCTGGGACGGGGGATCAACTACCCGATCGCCATGGAGGGCGCCCTCAAGCTCAAGGAGATCAGCTACATCCACGCCGAGGGCTATCCGGCGGGGGAGATGAAGCACGGCCCGATCGCCCTGCTCGATTCCCGGGTGCCGGTGGTCTCGATTGCCGTGCCGGGCACCGTGTTCGAGAAGGTGCTCTCCAATGCCCAGGAGGCCAAGGCCCGCGATGCCCAGTTGATCGGCGTGGCTCCCGCCTGCCCGGACACCGAACTGTTCGACGTGCTGCTGCCCCTGCCCGAGGTGGATGAGCTGCTCAGCCCCCTGCTCACCGTGATCCCGATGCAGTTGCTGAGCTATCACATCGCAGCCCATCGGGGCCTCGACGTCGATCAGCCCCGGAACCTCGCCAAGAGTGTGACCGTGGAGTGAGGGTGTGGAGCCGCGGGCTCCCTGTGGCGGTCGCGCCCGCTGGCGCGGGCAACGCCGCCTTCGGGAGTCCGCGGCTCCACACCACCCGGGGGGAGAGTGTCTCCGGCGGGGCCGGCGGGTTGGCAGGGCCGCTCCGCCGGGTAGGCCTGCCGCTGAAGGCCCCTCTCCACCCCCGGCCCCACCCCACCTCCACGTTCCCCCCCGAGCCCTCGTGCGGGCGTGGCCGCCGCAGACCGACGCCCGCACGAAGACCCTCAGGGGGTGGTCAGGGCCTGGGCATCGCTGCGTCCGTAGCGGTCGTCGAAGCGCACGATGTCGTCCTCGCCCAGGTAGGGGCCGCTCTGCACCTCGATCAGTTCCACAGGGATCTTGCCCGGGTTGGTGAGGCGGTGCCGCGCACCGAGGGGGATGTAGGTGCTCTGGTTCTCGCCCACCAGCTCCTCCACCCCGTCCTTCTCCACCACGGCGGTGCCCCGCACCACCACCCAGTGCTCGGCACGGTGGTGGTGCATCTGCAGCGAGAGGCTGGCGCCGGGCTTCACGCAGATCTTCTTGACCTGCCAGCGCTCCCCCTCCACCACGCCGTCATAGTGCCCCCAGGGCCTGTAGATGCGGCGATGGGCCCGGCTCTCGGGGGCGCCGTCCCGCTCCAGCCTGCCAACGATGCCCTTGACCTCCTGGGCACGGTCGCGATGGGCCACCAGCACCACGTCGTCGGTCTCCACCACCACCAGGTCCTCCACGCCCAGTCCCACCACCAGCCGGTGCTCGCTGCGCAGGTAGCAGTTGCGGCTGTCCTCGCTGATCACCCGGCCCCGCAGCACGTTGCCCTGGGCGTCCCTCTCGGAGGTCTCCCAGAGGGCACCCCAGCTGCCCACATCGCTCCAGTCCGCGTCGAGGGGCAGCACCACACCCCGGTTCGTCTTCTCCATCACCGCCACGTCGATGGCAATGCTGGGTCCGTTGGCGAAGGCCTCCCGCTCCAGGCGCAGGAATTCCAGGTCGGCGCTCTCGTGCTCCAGGGCCCGGCGGCAGGCGCTCACCACCTCCGGGGCGAGCCGCTCCAGTTCCGCGAGGATGGCGCTGGCGCGGAACAGGAACATGCCGCTGTTCCAGGTGAAGCGCCCGGTGGTGAGGAACGCCTCGGCCGTGGCCCGATCGGGCTTCTCCACGAAGCGGGCGATCGGCACGGGGGTCGTCGCCGCCAGGGGTTCGGCGGCCTCGATGTAGCCGTAGCCGGTCTCCGGGCTGGTGGGAACGATGCCGAAACTGACCAGCTGGCCGGCGGCAGCGGCCTCCAGCCCGGCGCTGACGGTGGCACGGAAATCCGCAGCCCTGCGGATGACATGGTCGGCCGCAAGGATCAGTAGGAGGGGATCCGCCCCGCGGGCGGTGGCGTGCAGGGCTGCCACCGCGACGGCCGGAGCCGTGTTGCGGCCCACCGGTTCCAGCAGGATGGCCGCCGGTTCCACGCCGATCTGGCGCATCTGCTCGGCGACGATGAAGCGATGGTCCTCGTTGCAGATCAGCAGCGGCGGCGCCAGCTCGGGCAACCCCTGCAGCCGTTGGTAGGTCTGCTGCAGCAGGGT
Source organism: Cyanobium sp. CACIAM 14 (assembly GCA_000708525.1). Classification (GTDB taxonomy): domain Bacteria; phylum Cyanobacteriota; class Cyanobacteriia; order PCC-6307; family Cyanobiaceae; genus Cyanobium. The sequence goes on along the minus strand of JMRP01000042.1, from coordinate 6,429 downwards.
TTCCTGGGCGTTGCCGGCGAGGGGCCAGTACTGCTTCGGATAGCTGGCCCGTGAGAGGGGCCAGAGGCGGGTGCCGGTGCCACCGCAGAGGATCACTGGAACCAGGGGGGGGCGAGCCATCGCTGCGGCAACTGTCCTCGAGGACCGAGGTGGGCGCCTATTCAAACGGAATCCGCCGCTCCCGTCGGCGTCCGCCGGCACCGGTGGAGCGGCTTGGCCCGACGGGCCCCGCTCTCAGAGGTCCAGCAGACCGGGCGGTGGGGTGAGACCGATCCAGCCCTCGGCCAGGTTCACCACCGGCACGATCGCTTCCACGAACGGGATCAGGATGCGGCGGGGGGAGGCGGCCGGGGTGCCGTCCGCCGCGGCTGGGCCGGTGAGCTCCACCTCCAGCAGATCGTTGCCGCCATGGAGGAGGTCGGTCACGGTGCCGAGGACGGTGTCGGGAGCCTCCAGAAGCCGCACCTGCAGACCCACCAGATCGAGGAGGTGGAATTCACCCGGCTCCAGGGCGGGACGGTCGCTGGCCGGCACCAGCAACTGCTGGCCCACCAGGGCTTCGGCGGCGGTCCGGTCGCTGATGCCCTCCAGGCGCAGCACGAAGAGCTCCTTGCCGGGCAGGGGCCGTCCGGACAGCAGCCGCACGCGCCGCGGTTCGGCCCGGGGAGCCTGCAGCCAGCGGTCGCCGGGCCGGGTGAACCGCTCGGGAAAGTCGCTGAGGGGCAGCACGCGCACCTCGCCGCCCAGACCCTGGGCTGCCACCAGGCGCCCCACGGCCATCAGCTCGCCCGGGTCTTCACCGGACTCCTCCCTGCTGGTGGGGGCGTTGGTGTCGGCCACGGCCTGAACGTTGCCATCGGGGCGCATCATCGCGTCCAATGCCCCGGCTGTGCCTGCAGCCACCCCACCAGGGAAGCCTGGCGACGATAATCGTGTTCCCCCGATGGCCCCTTCCGCGGGCTCCGCCATGGCCAGCCTTCCGATCCTTCCCGGTTCCTCTGTCGTCGTGCGCGACCCGCGCTCCATCTACAACGGCTACCAGGGATTCGTGCAGCGCATCAGCGGGGCCACGGCCGCGGTTCTGTTCGAGGGAGGCAACTGGGACAAGCTGGTGACCGTGCCCCTCAGCACTCTCGAGCAGGCCTGAGGTCCAGCTGGGCCAGCGCCGCCCTGGCCGCCTGCTGCTCGGCCTCCCGGCGGGATCCGCCCTGACCTTCGCCGCTCAGGCCGGCCGCTTCCACCCGGCAGGCGAACCGTCGGGGATCTCCGTGGGCACGGCTGCGTTCCCTGCAGGTATACACCGGAAGCCCCAGTCCTTGGCCCTGGCTCCATTCCTGCAGGGCCGACTTCCAGTTGTGACGAAGGGGATCCGCCAGAAGTTCGGCGACACTCCGCTCCCAGTGAGGAGCCAGCCAGTTGCGCACGGCCGCCACCCCCCCCTGCTCACCCCCAGCCATCGTGTAGAGCGCCCCCACCAGCGCTTCGCAGCATTCGGCCCGCACGGTGGAGCGTCCGGCGCGATCGCCGGCGGCCATCGGCCCGAGGCGCAGCACCGGCTCCAGGGCGATGGCGGTGGCCAGATCGCTCAGCCAGCGGTCACTCACCAGCTGGGCCCGCAGCGAGGAGGTGTCCCCCACGCTCAGGGTCGGGTGATGCCGGCGAAGGAATTCGGCCGCCGCCAGCCGCAGCACCGCGTCACCGAGGAACTCGAGCCGGTCGTGATGGCGGGGCAGCCCGGTGGAGCTGTGGGTGAGGGCCTCGTCCAGTATCTCCAGGGCGGCGCTGGCGCTGTCCGGATCGTCGGGCAGGAACCCTGATCCGGCCCCGAAGCCCAGTCTCTCCAGGAAGGCCAGGAGCTGCCGGCGGCGCTGGGGGGTCATCGCGGGGGAGGGGGGAAAGCAGGACGTAAGCCGGGTTCTGTTCTCCCCTGCCATCAAAGGCACCCTGGGTACCGTCGATGGCAGGAGGGGTGATCATCTGTCTGGGACCGCCGTTACCGGCGGACTCGAGCGGCGCATGGAAATCGGGACGGGGAAGATGGCCAACCGTTGTCCCTGGGCCTTGCTCCCAGCCGGGGTTTACCGAGCCGGCACCTCACGATGCCGCTGGTGCGCTCTTACCGCACCCTTGCACCCTTGCCTGTGCGCCGGGCAAGGCGAACCTCCCCCGCGAGCCATCGGCGGTGTGTTTCTGTGGCACTGTCCTCACGGTCACCCGCACTGGGCGTTACCCAGCAGGCCTGGCCATTGGGGAGCCCGGACTTTCCTCAAACGGCCGCGGCGCCACCCGAAGGCGATGCCGCACCGATCGTGATCACCTCGCCTGCTTTCCACCGCACAATAAGTGCCTGTGCGTGGAGGCCAGCCGCTGGTCGGGGGGGGGGGCGCGCTCAGGCGGAGGCGGAGCCCCGGCTTCGCTTCCGGCGGATCAGGATCAGACCCTTCTGCAAGATGCTGGGCTGTCCGGGGCGCAGTTGCGCCAGGGCTGCGAATCCGGTCAGCATCAGCAGAGTCTTCAGGACATTGCTGGTGGCCTCGGCCAGGAAGTTCTGCCATCGCGCAGCGCGATCCTGTGCGGCCTGAAAGCGGAAAGCGCTGAAGCGGGAATCGGTATCGGCAAGGATGCGGCCCTTGAGTGTGGCTACCGGAATGTCGAGTTTGGCCGGGAGGGTGATGGGTTGTTTCATGCCTGCCAGAAGCGTGCGAAGGTCGTCCTCCGTGCTGGTGGCCCGCAATCTGGCCCTGAATTTCTGCCACTCGCTGAGGGTCTGGGCTTCCCGAGCCGATTTCTGCCTGAGGAGCTGGACCCCAGCCTGCAGCTGGATGGGGATGAAGAGGAGATAGACGATGGCCGCCCAGAGACTGATCCTTCGGAGCAGTTTCACCCTGGCCACGAGAGCCTGATTGGCGCGGTTGAACGCCCTGGCCATGCAGGCCAGGAGGGAGCCGATCAGCAGGTAGGGACCCGCCCCTGTCAGGGCGGCGGAAGCCCTGAGTTGCCAGGCGGGATCCAGCAGGCCCAGGGGGAGGAAGCCGAACACCAGCAGGATCAGGCCGTAGCCGATGATGACGAGGCCGACGACCCAAAGCAGGCCAGCCGTCTCCTTCTCGGCGGTTGAAATTCTGGCGCTGCGATCGGCCCCCACTTTCACTGTCGGAATCTGCGCGGCAGACGGCATGGCAGAAAATCTATGCGGAGGAATGAATACAGGGAAATCTAGCCGCGTCTACGGCATTTGTACTGCCCTGTGCAGGTTGAACGGGCCAGTAGGATCACCAAAAAAGCCCCCGCCAAGGCGAGGGCTTTGAAATCAGCAGTTGGTCAGCTGAGGGTTGTCAGATCAGACAGTCTGCCGGATGCGCTTCCGCAGCCTGCGGGAGAGAGCGAAGGCAGTGCCGGCACCCAAAACAGGCAGAGGACCGGGAACCGTGTTCTCTCTAGGAGCGATGAGTTGGGTGATGGAGTCGGTGGTCCCACTCACAAAGTTTCCTTGAAGATTGGCAACGGTGAGTGTGGAGATGAAATCCGCAGAGGTGGCCGGGGTGACGAATGAAGTAGGACCACCTGCCACAAGAGTGGAGCCTTTCTGGGAGGCTGTAATGCTTAAGGTTTCAGGCTGGGTCGTGGTGGCCACAAGAGTCTTGGTCCAGTCTGGAACGTCTGTGGAGCCATTCTGGCCGCTAGAGGTGGCCGAGGTGGCGATGCTGGCGAGACGCTGACCTGTGTTGATGGCATCGAACACCGTCACGGTGTACCCGAATTCGTAAGTCCCAGGCCCATATGCAGCGAGAGAATTAATTGCGTAGTTGGGTGCGAAGTTCGTGAACTGAAAGACAGCATTTCCCAGAATGCCCCCTGTGTCTTGACGCAAGGTGAAGTTGCTGTAGATCTTGTCGCCGATGATGCAGGCGAAAGACCCATTGAACAGGGTGGTGCCCTGGGTGATGCTGCAAGATCCAGGTACTGGCCCGTCGAATGGAGCTTGTGCGGTCTGGGCCCGGACTGCAAGCGAGGGAAGCAGGCAAAGGGCCAGCCCAGCGCCAAGGGCGACGCCCAGGGCCGATGGCTTGGTGAGCGCAGGCATGGAGAGAGCGGAGGGTTTTAGGTGAAATTTCCCTGAAAATTTTATCACACCTCACCGGATTCCCAGGAAGAGGTCCGGCTCGATGGGGGATTCCTGACGGTGCCCTCCCGGGGAGGCGTTCGTCGCTGTGGTGACGGCCCTCGCGCTCCCACAGTCCCAATCCGCCAGCGGAACAGCGTCGAACCCTTCAGCCCTGTCGCCGCAGGCGACGCATAATGTCCGGGCCGGGGGCTGTAGCTCAGCCGGATAGAGCGACGGTTTCCTAAACCGTAGGTCGTGGGTTCGAGTCCCGCCAGCCCCGTTCCCTTTGCTTCAGGCTTTGACTCCGGGGCTCCGCCTGCCTGGCTCGGCGAAGCGTATCGGACACTACGGGTGGTGGTCTTCCCAAATCCAGCACTCCCGTTAGCGTGGCTGCAGTCGTCGCCACTGGATGACACAGCTTCACGACCTGCGACTGCGGTTGCTGGTGCAGCAGGAGAGCGAACGCATCGCCGACACCCAGCCTCATGATCTCGATCTCTCCGTGGTGCAGGCCCGTTGCCTCTGCTGGCTGGCCCTGCTGGCCGACGCCCACGAGGAGCAGGCCGGCGACGCTGAGCGGCGCGGCGATGTGGAGCAGGCCATGGGCTGGTTCGCCGATTCGATGCGCCTGCGCGACGTGATCCAGGTGGTCAGTTCGATCGAGATCCCCCTTCCGGCCTGCAGCGACCGATCCGATCCCGGCGATGAGGATCCTTTGGCGGCCTGACGGTGTCATGATGGTCGTTGAATGAAGAAGGGACGCGGTGCCAGAAGAGCCCTGCCAATGTCCTGATTGCCAGCGGTTCTATCGGGAACACGACCGGTTGATCCGCGAGAATCCCAGCCTGCGTCAGCAGCAGGAGCTGAACTGGGCCGCCCTGCAGTCCTTCCGCACCCTGGCGGGACGGGTCCTCGAGGAGCTTCAGAAGCAGCATGGGGATGGCGAGCCCGCTGCGCCCACGCCCGGCGCCGAGCCAGGAGGGCACCCTGGGGCTGCTGCCGCCTCGCCGGAACACGACGCCATCCAGCAGGCCATGGCGGACCTGGAGAACATCAACGCCCACCTCTTCTCGATCGAAGCCCTCATGGAGCGGATCTTCGATGTGCGGGTGCCGGAAGCCGTCGAGCAGACCTTCCGGGAAGTGGCCGGCGAACTGGCTCCCGATCCCCTCAACGCCGATCGGCTCCGCCTCAACCGGCTGCTGCATCAGACGCCGGATCTGCCCGATCACAGGGGCGGCTGAGCCCCTCGCCCATTCACTGGGTCGCGGGCAGGCGGCGGCCCTTCACCGGGGCTTCGTCGATCTCGCAGGTGATGGTCACCGGGAACTCTTCGGCGCGCCAGATTCGCTTGGCGTACTCCTGGATGGAGCGGTCGGAGGAGAACAACCCGCTCCTGGCCGTATTCAGCAGCGACATCCGGTTCCAGCGGCTGCGGTCGGACCAGGTGCTGCTGACGGTGTCCTGGGCCTGCAGGTAGGCCGCGAAGTCGGCCAGCACGAAGAAGGGATCCCGTCCGGTGAGATTGGCCAGCAGGGGACGGAACAGCTCCGTGTCGCCATTGCTGAAGTGGCCGTGCTCGATCAGTTTCAGGACCTCCGGAAGCTCCGGGGTTGAGGCGATCAGCTCCCACGGCCGGTAGCCGCCCTCGCGGAGGGCGGCGATGCCTTCGGTGGTGTGGCCGAAGAGGAAGAAGTTCTCGTCCCCCACCTGTTCGCGGATCTCCACGTTGGCGCCGTCCAGGGTGCCGATGGTGAGCGCGCCGTTCATCATGAATTTCATGTTGCCGGTGCCGGAGGCCTCCAGCCCTGCGGTGGAGATCTGCTCGGACAGGTCGGCGGCGGGATAGACCCGCTCACCAAGCTTCACGTTGTAATCCGCAAGGAAGATCACCCGCAGGCGACCGTCCATGTCCGGGTCGGCGTTGACGACGTCGGCGATGCCGTTGATGAAGCGGATGATCAGCTTGGCCATGGCATAGCCGGGAGCCGCCTTGCCCCCGAAGATCACCGTGCGGGGGGCCATGCCATCGGCCAGGCCATTCTTGATCCGCAGGTACTGGGCAATCACCTGCAGGGCATTGAGGTGCTGGCGCTTGTACTCATGGATGCGTTTGACCTGCACGTCGAACATGGAGGCCGGATCCACGAGCACGCCCGTGTGGCGATGGATGTAGTGGGTGAGGTGGCGCTTCACCGACAGCTTGGTGGCCCCCCAGCGCTCCAGGAAGCCGGCATCGTCGGCGTAGCGCTCCAGCTGGTGCAGCTCGGAGAGGTTGCGCACCCAGCCGCTGCCGATCGTCTCGTCGAGGAGGGCGGAGAGCT
>JMRP01000041.1 GCA_000708525.1 Cyanobium sp. CACIAM 14 | reverse complement strand
ACCTCTTCACAGTTTTGCGACCGCATGCCAGGCCGGGAGCGGCCTCGTGAGATCCCAGGCCGGGAGGCGGAACACCCAGACCACGCCCCTGACCATGGACCGCGGCCGGCGTCTCCTCCATCGTTCGAGCCTCTCTGGACCGCAGCAGCACCCACAAGGACCCGCCCGTTCTCCCGGCTTCCGGTTCATGACATGGAAGCGGTTTCGGGCCAGATCAGACGGGTGAAGGAGCTGGGGGAGTCCCGGGGGTGTCCCACGGGGATGACTGCTGTGGAATCACGGGATGCTTGTGAGGGAATCCACGCCAACCCGATGCGAGAGCGGCCCCGCAGGGGAAGGCCGCGGGAAGTCGAGCAGTGATCGCAGAGTTCAGACGGACACAAAAAAGCCGCGATTACTCGCGGCGTTGAGAATGGGACTAGAGATTAAAGGAGTCGAAGAGCTCAGAAGAGTCCGAGAGTCAGGGACTTGTCGATGGGAATACAGGCACCGATGCCGAGATAAATGGTGAAGACCGTACCAAAGAGAAAGGCAGCCATCGCGACAGGCCGGCGGAACGGGTTCTGGAACTTGTTGAAGCTCTCGATGAAGGGGATCAGCATGAGGCCCAGCGGGATCATCGTCTGCAAGGCGATGCCGAGCAGCTTGTTGGGGACGACCCTCAAGATCTGGAACACCGGGTAGAGATACCACTCAGGCAGGATCTCCAGCGGGGTGGCGAAGGGATCCGCCCGATCCCCCAGCATGGCCGGATCCAGAACCGCAAGGCCTACCAGGCAAGAGATGGTGCCCAGGATCACGACCGGAAAGATGTAGAGCAGGTCATTGGGCCAGGCGGGCTCACCGTAGTAGTTGTGCCCCATGCCCTTGGCCAGCTTGGCCCGAAGCTTGGGGTCGGTGAGGTCGGGCTTCTTGAGGATGTGCATGGGTCTTGGCTCGGAGCGCTGAGTACCGACAGGGAAAAGGCTAGGTCAGAGAAGGGGATCAGAGAGGACCGGAGATACCTTGCTTACGAATCATCAGGAAGTGGATCAGCATGAAGACCGCCAGCAGCCAGGGAAGCACGAAGGTGTGAAGGCTGTAGAAGCGGGTGAGGGTGGACTGGCCCACGCTTTCACCCCCCCGCAGCAGTTCCACCATGAAATCGCCGACCACAGGAACAGCCGCAGGAACACCGCTGACGATCTTCACGGCCCAGTAGCCGACCTGGTCCCAGGGAAGGGAGTATCCGGTGACCCCGAAGGACACGGTGATGACCGCCATCGTGACACCGGTGACCCAGGTGAGCTCGCGGGGGCGCTTGAAGCCGCCGGTGAGGTACACCCGGAACACATGCAGGATGAGCATCAGCACCATCATGCTGGCGCTCCAGCGATGGACCGAACGGATCAGCCAGCCGAAGCTGACGTCGGTCATCAGGTACTGGACTGAGCTGTAGGCCTCCACCACCGTAGGTTTGTAGTAGAAGGTCATCGCGAACCCGGTCGCGAACTGGATCAGAAAACAGACCAGTGTGATGCCGCCCAGGCAATAAAAAATATTGACGTGCGGCGGGACGTATTTGGCGGAGATATCGTCGGCAATGGCCTGGATTTCCAGGCGCTCCTCGAACCAGTCGTAGATCGGGGACGACTTTGCGCCAGGAGACGAGTTCGCCATGCAGCGTGCGGCTTGGGTTGCGAGAGTCTACCGATCGTCCTGACCCCCCCGTGAGAGACCCGGGCCGCCGGTCCACCCCGGCTCAATGGTTTGCAACAGGCCTGCAGCCGCAGGCACGGCACTTGAGTGGGCTCGTGGCAACCGCCCTCTGGCTGGTGCTCGCCTTGCCCGCGCCGTCGCTGGCCCTCAGCGACGCCCAGCAACTGGTGGTGGAAGCATGGCGGCTCGTCAACCAGAGCTACGTGGATCCAGCCCGGCTCGAGACCGTGCAGTGGCGTTGGCTGCGCCAGAAGGCGCTGGAGAAACCGATCACCAGCTCCCCGGAGGCCTACGACGCGATCGAGGCCATGCTCACGCCGATCGGCGACCCTTACACCCGAATGCTCCGGCCCGAAGAGTACGCCGCCCTCCGCTCCAACACCCAGGGCCGGGTCAGCGGCGTGGGGTTGCAGCTGGGCTTGCGGGCGAGCGATCAGCGGATCGTGGTGATCGCCCCTCTTGATGCCTCTCCTGCGGCCGATGCCGGCATCGTGTCGGGCACCGAGATCCTGAGGGTGAACGGAATTCCTGCGGAGGAGCTGGGTCTGGAGGGCACGGCGGCCGGGCTTCGGGGGCCCGCCGGCAGCGATGTGCTTGTGGCCCTGCGCAGCCCAGCCGGCAAGGAGTGGGAGGTGCTGCTCGACCGCCGCGACGTGGACCTGCAGCCGGTGCGCCACCATCGGCTGCAGAGCGGGGGGCACACCCTCGGGTACCTGCGCATCACCCAGTTCAGCGAACCGGTGCCCCAGCAGGTGCGTGCCGCCCTCAGAGAGCTGACTACCCCCTCTGGCGATGGGGCGATCGAGGGCCTGATCCTGGACCTTCGCAACGATTCCGGTGGTCTGGTGACCGCCGGGCTGGCGGTGGCCGACAGCCTGCTCGACGGAGCCCCGATCGTCGAGACCCAGGACCGGGGGGGCATCGCCGCCAGGCAGCAGGCGACCCCCGGCCTTCTCTACGCCGGTCCGATGCTCACCCTGGTGAACGCCGGCACGGCAAGCGCCAGCGAGATCCTGGCGGGTGCTCTTCAGGACAGCGGCCGTTCGCGCCTTGCCGGCAGTCGCACCTTCGGCAAGGGCCTGATCCAGACGTTGATCAACCTCAGCGACGGCAGCGGCCTGGCGGTGACGGTGGCCCGTTACCTGACTCCCAGCGGCCGTGACATCCAGAACCAGGGGATCGAACCGGACGTGCTTCTGCCCCAGCCGGAGCCCCTGGAGCCGGATGGCAGCGGGGACACCTGGCTGCTGGAGGCCACCACGCTGCTGGTCGCCAGCCTGCCCGGCGGAGCTCGCCACCCATGAGCCAGCGCACCTACCACGATCCTCTGCACGGCGCGATCCGGCTTGATCGCCAGGATCGCGCCGAAGCCCTCGCCATCGACCTGATCGACACGGCACCTTTCCAAAGACTGCGGCGCATCCGCCAGCTGGGGCCAGCCTTCCTCACCTTTCATGGAGCCGAATCCAGCCGCTTCACCCATTCCCTCGGCGTGCTTGCGGTGGCACGGCTGGCCCTGGGCCAGCTGGAGCGCATCGATCCCTCCTTTGCTGAGCACCGCGAGGTCCTCTACGCCGCAGCCCTTCTCCACGATGTGGGCCATGCCCCCCTCAGCCACTCCGGCGAGGAGATGTTCGCGCTGCGCCATGAGGCCTGGTCCGGCAGGCTCATCCGCGAGCATCCCGGCCTGCGCGATCGGCTCGAAGCCAGCTCAGCCGGTCTGGCCGGCCGGGTGGCTGACCTGCTGGAGCACGGCCACCATCCCTGCAGGGCCATCAAGGCCCTGGTGAGCAGCCAGCTCGACTGCGACCGGCTCGACTACCTGCTGCGCGACAGCTACAGCACCGGAACCCGCTACGGACAACTCGACCTGGAGCGCATCCTGGCCAGCCTCACCCTGGCCCCCGACGGTGATCTCGCCCTCCATCCCCGGGGCCTGATGGCCGTTGAGCACTATCTGGTGGTGCGCCACCTGATGTACAGGAGCGTCTACAACCACCGGTTGAACATCGTCTGCAACTGGCTGCTCAACCGGGTGATCGCCGAGGCCCGCCGGCTGGGTCCTGCCGCTGTGTGGGCAGATCCGATCATGGCCCGCTGGCTCTGGGACGTGGCGGATCTCGATCTGGAGAGTTACCTGGCCAATGACGACCTCCGGACCGGCTACCACCTCACCCGCTGGAGGGAGGAGGGGCCTGAGGAACTGGCCGAGCCCTGCCGCCAGCTGCTGGATCGCCGCCTGCCCAAGGCCACCGATGTGAGCGATCTCGCACCGGCGGCCCGGATCGAACTGCTGGCGGAGGCACGCCGCCTGTGTGAGCGGGCCGGCCTTGCGCCCGATGGCTGCTGCGCCCTGCAGCAGCGGCAGAGCCGCGGCTACCACCCCTATGCCGGTGGCCTCCGGCTCTGGGACGGGCTGCGGCTCCAGGCCCTCGAACAGCGCTCCACCCTCGTGGCCAGCCTCTGCGAGACGATCGACATCGCTTGGCTCATCCATCCGGCCCAGGTGAGTGCCGACCTGAGGGCGACCCTGGCGCTGCGGCGGCAGCAGGCCGAGAGTCGGCCGGACCACTAGCTTTCGCTGCAACCATCCTCAGCGTCTTGGCAGCCGCACTGATCCCTGCGATCGATGGGCAGCAGCCCCATCTGCTGCGTCTCCCGGACCCTGAGGGTGCCGCCACGGCCCTCGAGGAGGTGCGCTATGCACTCGGCGACCGGATCCCTCCTGCGGGCGCCGTGGTGCTCGATGCCGGTGCCTGGCAGCTGCGGCTGCCGGACCTGAGGGATCTCAGGGAGATGCTGGCCCCCCTGCAGCTTGAGCTGGTACGCCTCCGCGGCCGGCACCCGGAAACGCTCGTGGCCGCCGCCGCCCTCGGCCTCGAGATCGAGCCCGCCTGCGAGCCCAGGCCAGGCCCCCCCATCATGGCCGCCGGATCAGCGCCGCCGGATCTGCTGGTGCATCGCGGCACCCTCCGCTCCGGCGACCACCTCCAGGCCGAGGGCTCGGTGCTTCTGCTGGGGGATGTGAACCCCGGCGCCCGCATCAGCGCCGCCGGGAACGTGCTGGTGTGGGGGCGGCTTCGGGGGGTGGCCCATGCCGGCGTGACCGGGAACCTTGAGGCCCGCATCGTGGCCCTGCAGCTGAGGCCGCTGCAGCTGCGCATCGCCGACGCCGTGGCCCGCGGGCCGGTGGACCTGCCGCCGCCGGGACTGGCCGAGGAGGCCCGGCTCGTCGAGGGGGAGATCCGCATCGATCCGGCGGCGCCGGAATTCAGCGGTTGATCAGCCCAAATGCACCGAGGCCGCCGGCCACCGCCATGAACCAGAGCGGCGAGATCCTGGTTCGCAGCATCAGCAGGCAGACCAGCACGGAGACCGCCACACCGGGGGCATTGGTGTCGGCGGTCTGGAGGATCTTCACCCCGATGGCGAACAGGATGCCCAGGGTGATGGGGCCGAGACCGCGCTCGAAGGCGATGCGCCAGGGGGAGTCCCGCAGCCGGTTCCAGCTCAGGCACGCCACCACCATCAGCAGGGTGGAGGGCAGCAGGATGGCGATCTCGGCACCGTAGGCACTCAGCAGGGCCCAGCCGGGCCCCTCCGGCCAGGCGGCCGCCATGCCGAGCAGTCCCACGATCATCGAGCTGGGTCCAGGGGCCGCTTCGGCGAGGGCATAGATGTCGGCGAACTGGGAGGGGGTGAGCCAGCAGTACTGGGTGACGCTGAGGTGGTGGTACTCCGCGAGAAGGGTGTTGCCGCCGCCCAGGGAAAAGAGGGAGAGGCCAAGGAAGGTGGCCACCACTTCGATGAGGTGGCCGAGATCGCCGAGGCGCATGGGCGTGCAGGCGGAGGCCGGCGCGACCATGGCGAGCAGGAAAGGGGGCATCAGCGAATGTCCCCGCGGCCGTCCACAGGGCGGTTCCCCCGGGGCCAGTACCAGGCCATCGCCAGGGGACCGGCCACGAGCACCAGGGGCACCAGGCGGACGTGAAGGAAGGTCATCAGCACGAAGGTGACCGCCGCCAGCAGGAGGGCCACCGGGTCCTTCCAGTACTGGTCGACGATCTTGAAGCCCATGGAGAGGGCCATGCCGGCGGCGGCGGCCACCACACCGGCCAGAACCCGATCCACGGCGGGCAGGGAATGAAACCGGAAATACACCAGCCCCACCAGCATCAGCAGGGTGAAGGGCACCAGCAGCATGCCGGCCAGGGCCGCCAGGGCGCCGGGGAGCCCCCGGAAGAAGGCCCCCACATAGACGGCCATGTTGATCTGGTTGGGACCAGGAAACAGCCTGGCGACGGTGAGGCCGGTGAGGAACTCCTCGTTGCTCATCCAGCGGCGCTGCTCGACGATGATCCGCTGGCTCCAGGCCGAGAGGCCGCCGCCGAAGGCGGAAAGGGCGACCAGCAGCATGCCCGCGAACAACTGCTGCAGCCCTGGCGGTGGGGCCGGCGAGGCGGAGGCCGAGGCTGAGGGCTCAGTCATGCACAAAGTGGGGATCCGGCGGCAGTTCCCCTTCCTCGTGGAAGGTGGGATCGAGGGGATCTGGAGCCAGGTACTTCGAGGCTGCCCTCCAGTCGGCCTCGAACATCTCCCGGAGCCGACCCACCACCTCGGGCGCATCGCTCTCGATGCCCAGCTCCCGACGCAGGTCGAAGGCGCTGCGATCGATGTTCATCGAACCGGTCTGGGCGAAGGCGCCGTCCACGAGGATCAGCTTGGCGTGCAGCTTGGGTCGCTGCTGCCGTCGCACCTTGACCCCGAAGCGGTGCATCACCCGCAGTGAGGAGAAGGTGTCATAGATGTCCCAGTCACTGATGCCGTGCTTGCCCCCGCACAGCACCCGCACCTTCACACCCCGCTCCCGGGCACTGATGATCCGCTCCAGGATCACCGCATCCACGAACTTGGGGTGCTGGATCCAGAGGGTGCTGGTGGCGGCATCGACGATCCGGGCCATCTGGCCGCGGCTGTGGACACTGCTCCAGACGAGCCCCACCCCCAGATCTGGCTGGAAGAAGCTGCGCTGCCAGTCGGCCTCGAAACCGGCGATCACCTGGGCCACCACGGCAGGGTTGTAGGTGAGAACCCCGTAGTCGCGGGTCTCGGTGAAGTACTTGTCGGAGAGATTGAAGGTGGCCACCAGGGCGGTGTGCCGATCGACCACCATCGACTTCTCGTGGGTGACGGGAAAGGCCTCACTGGTCCAGGCGGTCTCGATGCCCCAGGACTGGAGCCGGGCGAAGGCCTCATCGTTCCAGCGATCCCCGCCGGAGGTGTGGGGATTCAGCATGACCCGCACCTGCACACCCCGCTCGAGGGCGCGCCGCAGCGCCTGCTCCACCGCGTCCGAGTGGAGCTTGAACTGCTTCAGCAGCAGCTCCTCCCTGGCGTCCTCGATGATGGCCACCACCGACTCCACACCGTCGTCAGGCATCACCAGCAGCTGCTGGGACCGGTGCATGGCAGACGTCATCGCGTCGGAGAATGGGTGAGCCTTTCTAGCGGTGGTTCCGGGTCCTGGCATGGGCGCTCGGCCCATTGGCATTAGCCTGCCCCGACGCCTCTGGACGCCGTGACGTCAGCCCCTGCCCGCATCATCCTGATCTGCTCCGGCAAGGGAGGGGTCGGCAAGACCACCCTGACCGCCAACCTGGGGATTGCTCTGGCCCGGCTGGGTGAGCGCACGGTGGTGCTCGATGCCGATTTCGGCCTCCGCAACCTCGACCTGCTGCTTGGGCTGGAAAACCGGATCGTCTACACCGCCCAGGAAGTGCTCGCGGAAACCTGCCGGCTGGAGCAGGCCCTGGTGAAGCACAAGCAGGAACCCAACCTGTCGCTGCTGCCCGCCGGCAATCCGCGCATGCTGGAGTGGCTCACCCCCGAGGACATGCAGCGGATCGTGGGCATGGTGGCCGAGCGGGCCGACTACGTGCTCATCGACTGCCCGGCGGGCATCGAGGAGGGCTTCAAGAACGCGGCGGCGGCCTCCCGGGAGGCGATCGTGATCACCACGCCGGAGGTGTCCGCCGTGCGGGACGCCGACCGGGTGATCGGCCTGCTGAACACCAGGGGGGTCTCGCCGGTGCAGCTGGTGCTGAACCGGGTCAGGCCCAGGATGATGGCCAGCCAGGAGATGCTGAGCGTCGAGGACGTCACCGACATCCTCGCCCTGCCCCTTGTGGGTCTGGTGGTGGAGGACGAGCAGGTGATCGTCTCCACCAACAGGGGGGAGCCACTCACCCTCGTCGACAACGGCTCCCCCGCCGCCCGGGCTTACCAGAACATCGCCCGTCGCCTACGGGGAGAGGACGTCCCCCTGGAGGATCCCTCCAAGGCACGCAAGGGCCTGCGAGCCCGGCTGATGAACAGGATCCGCAGAACCACCGGTCTCTTCTGAGCGCCATGACGCTGTTCGATTTCATCCAACGGTTGCTTGGACGCCAGAAGCCCAGCGGCACCCGCGCCAAGGAGAGGCTGCAACTGGTACTGGCCCATGACCGCAGCGATCTCAATCCCGAGCTGCTCGATCAGATGCGTCGGGAGATTCTCGAGGTGGTGCAGCGGTACGTGGAGATCGATCTGGAGGAAGGCGACGTGAGCCTGGAGACCGAGGACAGGGTGACAGCCCTCGTCGCCAACCTGCCGATCAAGCGGGCCCGGCCGTTGCCGGCCCTGGTGAACGCGGCCGCTGCCGCAGCGCCACCCCGGAAATCGCCGGCCGACGCATCGGCGCCCTCCAGCGATTCCGAATCTTCTCCGGGGCAGGGAGAGGAAGCCAGCCCGTCCGGTTGAGCGACACGCCACCGGTGACTGGCCACGGGAACGCTGCAGCCAGTGATGGGGATGACACTCCTTGCCCGAACTGTCCGAAGGGTCGCCGGTGGGCATCACCCCGGCCGAGCTACGGGTGCTGAACCTGCTGCGCCAGGGCGACAGCAACCGGCGCATCGCCGACCAGCTGGTGCTGAGCCCCCGCACGGTGGAAAGCCACGTCTCGAATCTGCTGGCCAAGACCGGATGCCGCAGCCGCACCCAGCTTCTGCTGTGGGCCCTGGCCCAGGGATAGGCTGGCAAGGGTACACACCCTCGCCGGCTTAGCTCAGCGGTAGAGCAGCGCTTTTGTAAAGCGAAGGCCATCGGTTCAAATCCGTTAGCCGGCTTGCCCACTGGAGCGTGGCGCCACCGCCCTTACCATCCCTGCAGCGCAGCGAACGGGAGGCCATGGGCTGCCGTGACTGGCCGGTGATCGGCCTGATCGTGCTCAGCGGGGCCCTGGCCAGGGGCCAGACCAGGCTGCCGGCGCCTCCCCCTCCGATCCCTGACGCGCCACCGGTCCAGCCGGGCCCATCCCGCACGGGTGCAGAGATCCATGGCCTTCCCGACATCCGCACGCGCTATGCGGATCCCTCCGGCCCGGCCCCGCCTCCCACTGGGCAGGACCTTCCACCCCCCGCGACAGGATCGTCCACTGAGGGTGCCCATCAACGAATCGGTGGATTTCACTCCATCGATGGAGGAAGGCCCGTTCCAGCGACCCACCATCCGGGGGCTGTTCCGCTGGGATCTGAAGCCATCGGGGTCCCCCTGAGGCAACGCCCTTGGGCCGCCGGTCCCTGGGGCGATGGCCATCCGATGGGAGTCCACCGGGAGAAGGCCCCTGCGCCGCTGGAGGGTCACGCTCCAGCGAACAGCCAGACGGTCAGCGCGAGCAGCACCCAGCCAACCCAGCCCAGATGGAAGACAGGTGTGGCAAAGCGCAGCACCGGCTCCAGCAGCCAATGGCTGAGGCCGATGGACAGGAGCACCAGCAGCACGGCCGCCGCCATCAGGCCCCACCTGCGGCAGGGTCCTCTCGGATCCCGGCCCGAAGCACCTGCCAGGACTCCTCCGCCCCCTCCCGATTCCCACGCCACGCCAGGACGGTGCTGGCCCGGCCGGATCCCTGGGGCCAAGGCAGGGGGTCGAGCAGGGCCAGCGAGGGGAACTGGGCAGCGGCCTCGGCCGCCGTGGTGGCAGGGGGCTGGCCCGAGCGGTTGGCACTGGTGGTGGCCAGGGTGCCGGTGCGAGCCAGCAGGTCCTGCGCCAGGGGGCAGGCCGGCACCCTCAGGCCAAGGCTGGAGCCGCCGGGATGGAGCAGAGCGGTGAGTGGCCCGTCGATGGGCAGCACGAGGGTGACCGCCCCAGGCCAGCAGCGGCGGGCCTTCTCCAGCCACGGCTCCTGCCAAGGAACCCCGAGCGCATCGATCAGCTGGAGCAAGTCGGACCCCATCAGGATCAGTGGCTTGTCGGCGGGCCTTGCCTTGATCTGCCAGAGCCTGTCGGCCGCTTCGGGCCTGGCGGCCAGGGCTGGCAAGGTGTCGGTGGGGAAGAGGACGGCCTCCCCGGCCGCCAGGCGCTGGGCCAGTTCGGCGAAACTGCTCATCGATCAATCGGGCGCCAGGCACTGGCGAATCGGGCACGGCCTTCCAGATCTGCATGAACCCCCAGGCCTTCCAGCCCGGCGGCATGAAGCAGGCGACTCACCGCCGCGCTCTGGTCGTGGTGGTGCTCCACCAGCAGCAGCCCGCCGGGAGCCAGCCCGCGGCGGGCTCCGTCCAGCAGCACCCGGATGGCGGCGAGCCCGTCTGGACCACCATCGAGGGCCAGACGGGGTTCGTGGTCACGCACCACCGGATCGAGCTCTGCCAGGGTGGCAGTGGGGATGTAGGGGGGATTGGCCACCACCAGATCGAGCTGGCCCCAGTGCGGCTCCAGGCCCTGCCACCAGTCACCGGCCACCAATGACACGCGCCGCTCCAGGCCCCAGAGAGCCAGATTGGCGCCCGCCTGGGCAAGTGCCTCAGGACTGGCATCGAGGGCGAAGCCGCGGCTGGCGGGCAGACTCCGGGCCAGGGCGATGGCCAGACAGCCGGAGCCCGTTCCGAGGTCGGCCCAGGTGGGTGAGGGCCGGTCCAGCGGCAACAGCGACAACGCCAGATCCACCAACAGTTCCGTTTCCTGCCGTGGGATCAGCACACCCGGCCCCACGGGGAGCTCCAGATCGCGCCAGGGGCAGCGGCCAACCAGGTACTGGAGGGGTTCGTGGGTGTCCAGGTGACGGCGCCAGAGCGCTTCCAGCGCATCCAGCGGACACAGGAGCGACACCTCGGATTCCGGATGGCTCCAGAGGGCCTGCAGGCGGCTCCATCCCAGACCACCCCTCAGATCCAGGAGCCAGTCGAGGGAAGCGCTTGAACCACCCAGCGCGAGCATGCGTCGGCGCCACTGGAGCAGGCAGGAAGCCCCGATCGGCCCAGGAGCGGCGCAGGCCGGAAGGCATGGGCTGGGGACGATGCCGGCATGGGGAACCATGGCCAAGAGCCTAGTCAGGGGCCGCTGCAGCGACCGGATCCGGTATCGGCGTGGGTCGACGGCCGGGAGTGCATCAGCGGGGGCGCCAGCAGAGACCGGCCTCGGCGTGGAGCCTGCCGGCGAGCTCCAGATCGAGCAGCTGGGGGAGCAGCTCCTCCGCGGAACGGCCGAGGGTCTGGCTCAGCTGCTCGAGGCTGGCGCCACCGCCCACGGCCCGGAGAAGGGCCTCGGCCTCGGGCGCCGAGGCCCCTGCGCCAGCCGGACCTGCGGCGGCGGAAGAGGCGGGTCTGACTCTGGGAACGGCGCCAGCGAGGGGCCCCGCGCCGAGCTGGTCGATCAGATCCTCGGGGAGGAGCAGGGGGGTGGCGCCCCTGGCCAGCAGCCTGTTGCTGCCGAGGCCGGACGCCCGGGCGGCGTCGGCCGGCACCGTCCAGAGGGGCAGCCCCTGCTGCCAGGCCAGCTCTGCCGAATGCAGCGCCCCGCTCGCGGCAGGACATTCCACCACCACCACGGCAGCCGCCAGGGCCACCAGCAGGCGGTTGCGGGCGGCGAAGCAGCCGCCGCGGACGGCCGTTCCCTCGGCCAGCTCGCTGACGAGCAACCCCTGGCGTCCCACCTGGCCCTGCAGGACGGCGTGATGGCGCGGATAGACCCTCGTGAGGGGTGTGCCGAGAATCCCGATGGGGGCCCCTCCTGCTGCCAGACACCCCTCATGGGCGGCCCCATCGATGCCTTCAGCCAGGCCACTGAGAACCGGCCAGCCGGCGGCGGCCAGGGCGCCGCCGATCGTGCGGGCCATCGAGAGGCCGTGCAGGGAGGGCCGGCGGGTACCCACCACCGCCACCGACCCGCGGCGGCCCAGATGAGGCCAGAGGCTGCCCCGCCCCTGCCAGCACAGCTGCAGGGGCGGCCGCTGAAGCTCCAGGAGGCTGGCGGGCCAGCCCGGATCCCCGGGCACCAGAACACCGCGGCCGAAACCGCTGTGACGGGCGAAGGCCTGGAGCGGCCGGGGGCCCCAGAGGCGGCGGTAGCGATCCAGCCGTTCCACCAGCCCGTCCCCCACCCCGGGCACGGTGGCCAGTTGCGCCGCCGGTGCCGCCCAGGCCGCCGCCAGCCCGCCGCACCCGGCCTCGAGGGCCAGGAGCCGGCGCCAGCCAAGCCCTGGACAGCGACTCCAGAGCAGCCACCAGAGACGCCGGTCCCGATGCCAGCCCCGTCCAGGGGACACAGCGTCGCTGAGGGAAGGGCCATGGGCATTGGGGAAAGAGGCTCGCACGAGATCACCCATCAGCCGCTGCGCACGAGGATCGCAAACCAGTACAAGCGTACTATCGCAGGCCCGCGGGTGGTGGAGGCCCCTTCTGCAGGATCGTCAGCGCCTCCTCCAGGTCGTCCGGCAGCCGCCGCACCAGCCGTCGTCTGGAAGCCCCGCCGGAAAGGTCCACCAGCACCAGTTCGACCCACGCCTCGGCCGCCACCGCCCCGTCCGGGGCCATGAAGAGGGTGTGCCAGGGGAGCTTCAGGCCCTGCCGCGGCAGGGCCTGGCTGCGCAGCTCCACGCCGTCGCCGTGGAGGAGAGCCTGGCGGAAATCAAGCCGCAGGCCAACCACCGGCAGCTCCAGCCCCCGGGAGGAGAGGACGCTGTAGGACAGCCCCGCTTCGGCGAGGGCCTCCACCCGGGCCTCCTCCAGCCAAGCGAGGTACGCCCCGTGCCACATGACACCGGCATGGTCGGTGTGCTGGGGCAGAACACGCCTGCGCAGGCACCACCAAGGGCCTTCAGGGCGCTGCATCACGGTCTTCACCACGGGGGATTGCGGGACGGGGATCAGCCATAGGCTGAACCCGAGCGACATTGATGTCCGTGTTCCGCAACCTGCTGATCGCCGATTCCGGCCAGGGCCATGTGGAGGAGATGGTGCGCATGCTGCGCGACATCCCCCCCTGCAGGCAGGCCAGGCTCAATCTGCTTCACGTGATCACCGAACAGGGGGGGCTGGACCTGGAAAGCCACCGCCAGCGTGCGGAGGAACTGGTGAAGGCAGCTGTCGATCGGCTCGGACTGGCGAGCGCCGATGTCAACATCCTCGTGCGGGAAGGCGATACCAAGCTGACCGTGCTGAAGGTGGCCGAGGAACTCGATGCCGACCTGATCGTGATGGGGTCGCGCGGTCTGGGCCGTCTGCAGTCGATCCTCAGCAACAGTGCCAGTCAGTACGTCTTCCAGCTCTCGACCAGGCCCATGCTGCTGGTGCGTGACGACCTGTACGTCCGTGCCATCAACAGGGTGCTGGTGGCCATCGATGGCACCGGGGTGGGTGACGATGCGCTGCGGCTGGCCTGCGAGCTCGTGCGGGACATCCCCGGCGGCCGGCTCACCGGTGTGCACGTCTCCCGCCAGGACCTAGTTCCCTCCCGTGGGGGTCGCACCCCTGCCGACGAGGTGCTGGATAAGGCCGTGCATCGGGCCCGTGGCTTCGGTGTGGAGATGAAACCTCTCCACCGCACCGGCGACATCGCCCGAACCGTCTGCGCCACAGCCGAGGAGATCCAGGCGGATCTGGTCGTGATCGCCTCTCAGGATCGTCGCCCCCTGGTGGCCAAGGGTCTGGTCGATCTGGACCGGCTGCTGGGCAGCTCGGTGAGCGACTACATCCGGGTGCACGCCCCGGCCCCGGTGCTGCTGGTGCGGGAGCCGGAGGGGAGGAGCCGATGATCCGGGCTCAGCCGCCCTGGCGGCTGTTGGTCTGGATGTAGAGGACGATCAGGAAGACGGCGGGAACCAGAACGAACAGGAGGCTGGCAACGAAGCCGAGGTCGTTGGTTTCCATGGCTGCTGGAGAGGTGCTGCGAACGTATCACCGTCCATCGGCGGGCATGCCGCCGGGTTCATCGCTCGTTGCGGATGGTGACGGGCCCTCTGCAAAGGACTCGCTCCCAGGGCCCCCAGCGGCGACGGAGCCCCTGGCGGAATCCGGTTCGGCGGGTTCCGTTCCGGCCGATGCTTCAGGGAGGGCCTCCTCCGGGGGAGGGGCCGGCCAGGCGGTGGGCCCCTCGGGCAGAGCCTGGCTGCGGGCCTGGGCCACGGCCCGCTCCCGGTCCGCGAGACCCAGCTGGGGGCGGGTCAGTACCAACACCGACTTCTGCACCAGGGTCTGGCAGGCCAGCCGCCAGGACTGTGGCCTGCGTTTCAGCCGCTGGAGCTCCACGGCGGTGGGATCGCTGAGGGCATGCTCGCCCCCCCCTCCACCACTTCCACAAAGCAGGTGATGCACTGGCCGCAGCCGCCGCAGTTCCCCAACCGCCCCTTGAGGCCGTAGAGCTCGATGCCCTCCCGCAGAGCCACCTCGCGCAGGTTCTCCCCCGGGTAGCACTCCACATCTCGCTGTTCGCGCACGAAGCGGATCACGGGCATGGCGGCAGCCTCACGGGGATGGATCGGCTTCCATTGTGAGAGGCGCCGTTGCGCTCCGTTACCTGAGGCCCCGTGGCGCTGCCCGCAACCCTTACCATCGCCAGCACGGATCGGTCACCACCGTTCGTCCCTCCTTAGCCGCCATCGCCCCGGCGACCGGCTTCGGCAACTGTCAACCCAGACCTCACCCCCCCATGGGATTGCCCTGGTACCGGGTGCACACGGTCGTCATCAACGACCCGGGCCGACTGCTGGCCGTGCACCTCATGCACACCGCCCTCGTCGCCGGCTGGGCCGGTTCGATGGCGCTCTACGAGCTTGCGATCTTCGACCCCTCCGACCCGGTTCTCAACCCCATGTGGCGCCAGGGCATGTTCGTCATGCCCTTCATGGCCCGTCTGGGGGTCACGGGCAGCTGGGGAGGCTGGAGCGTCACCGGTGAAACCGGGGTTGACCCAGGTTTCTGGAGCTTCGAGGGCGTGGCTGCCGCCCACATCATCCTGAGCGGCCTCCTCTTCCTGGCCGCGATCTGGCACTGGACCTACTGGGATCTCGAAATCTGGCAGGATCCTCGCTCCGGTGAGCCGGCCCTGGACCTGCCCAAGATCTTCGGCATCCACCTGCTTCTCGCCGGGCTGGGCTGCTTCGGTTTCGGAGCCTTCCACCTCACCGGTGTCTTCGGTCCTGGCATGTGGGTTTCGGATCCCTACGGTCTCACCGGCCATCTCGAACCGGTCCAACCCTCCTGGGGTCCCGAAGGCTTCAATCCCTTCAATCCAGGTGGGATCGTCGCCCACCACATTGCCGCCGGCATCGTCGGCATCATCGCCGGCATCTTCCACATCACCACCCGCCCTCCTGAGCGCCTCTACAAGGCCCTGCGGATGGGCAACATCGAAACCGTTCTGGCAAGCGCGATCGCTGCTGTCTTCTTCGCGGCTTTCATCGTGGCCGGTACCATGTGGTACGGCTCAGCAGCCACCCCCGTTGAACTCTTCGGCCCCACCCGCTACCAGTGGGACCAGAGCTACTTCAAGACCGAGATCAACCGCCGCGTGCAGACGGCCATCGACAACGGCGCCAGCAAGGAGGAGGCCTACGCGGCCATTCCCGAGAAGCTGGCTTTCTACGACTACGTCGGCAACAGCCCCGCCAAGGGAGGCCTGTTCCGCGTTGGCCCAATGATCAACGGTGACGGCCTGCCGACCTCCTGGATTGGCCATATCGCCTTCACCGACAAGGACGGTCGAGACCTCGAGGTCCGGCGACTGCCTAACTTCTTCGAGAACTTCCCGGTGGTTCTCCAGGACAAGGACGGCATCGTGCGGGCCGACATCCCCTTCCGTCGTGCCGAGGCCAAGTACTCCTTCGAGCAGCAGGGAGTGACGGCGAAGGTCTACGGGGGTGCCCTCAACGGCCAGACCTTCACCGACCCGGCCGATGTCAAGCGCCTGGCCCGCAAGGCCCAGCTCGGTGAGGCCTTCGAGTTCGATCGCGAGACCTACCACTCGGACGGCACCTTCCGCAGCTCTCCCCGCGGCTGGTTCACATTCGGCCATGCCTGCTTCGCCTTGCTCTTCTTCTTCGGCCACATCTGGCATGGTGCCCGCACCCTCTACCGTGATGTCTTCGCCGGCATCGACCCCGATCTCGGTGAACAGGTGGAGTTCGGTCTGTTCCAGAAGCTGGGCGACCGTTCCACCCGACGCCTCCCCGAGGGCTACATGCCCCCGGCCGGCACCACTCTCAGCTGACAGCCAGCCCCCCCGAGGATTCCCATGGAGAGCTTCGCCTACATCCTGATCCTGGCCCTGGCCATTTCCACCCTGTTTTTCGCGATCGCCTTCCGCGACCCGCCGAAAATCGGCAAGTGACCATTCCTCCAGATCCCTCCGACCCCTGGTTACCCAGGGGTTTTTTCTTGATTCGAAGCTCGGGCGGGGGGCGGCCCTTCTCTTTGCGCTGACTGCTGCCTACACTCAACCAACCAACAAGCGTGTCCAGGGATGCAATGTCCCTCCTGCCAACACACGGACAGCCGGGTTCTGGAATCGCGGGCCGCCGATTCCGGGCGCAGTGTGCGCAGGCGGAGGGAGTGCCTCAACTGCGACTTTCGCTTCACCACCTATGAGCGGGTGGAAACCGTGCCCATCACTGTGGTGAAGCGCAACGGCAGTCGGGAAACGTTCAACCGGGGCAAGCTCCTCCATGGTCTCCTCAGGGCCTGTGAGAAGACCGGACTGGAGCCCGCCAGACTGGAGGCCGTCGTGGACGACATCGAACTCGCGCTGCAGCAACGGGCCGGCCGTGAGGTCAGCAGCAATGAGATCGGCGAGCTGGTTCTGGACCGTCTGCGGGAGATGAGCGAAGTGGCCTATGTGAGATTTGCTTCCGTCTACCGCCAGTTCCAGAGCGTGAGCGATTTCGTGGCCACGCTGGAAGGTCTCGGCAACCGGGGCAAGACCAAGGGACGCCTGGCGGTGGTCAGCTGAGACTGCTCCGACACCGGTGCATCCGTGGGCGGCGTGCCCATTGATAGAGTGGCAGATCGGGTTTGCGCTGCAGGCGGGCAGCCACCCCGGTCCTTCGTACTGCCACCGGCAGACCGCCTCCGTTCCATGACCCTCACACCTTCTTCCGAAGCAGACACCCTCGAGGTCGTCAGCGCGGCCACCCCGGAGCAGCCCAGCGATCTGGAGAGCGCTGCCGAGCTCGATCTGGCGATCCCGGAAGAGGTTCCCAGCGCCGACGACTCCAGGAACAGGCGCAGTGCCCGGGACGGCGATGCCGTCGGCTTCACGCTCGACGAGTTCGCGGCCCTGCTCAGCAAGTACGACTACAACTTCAAGCCCGGAGACGTTGTCAACGGCACCGTCTTCGCCCTGGAATCGAAGGGCGCGATGATCGACATCGGCGCCAAGACGGCCGCCTTCATGCCCCTTCAGGAGGTGTCGATCAACCGCGTCGAGCATCTCTCCGACGTGCTGGAGCCCGGCGAGGTGCGCGAGTTCTTCATTCTCAGTGAAGAGAATGAGGACGGCCAGCTGACCTTGTCGGTGCGCCGCATCGAATATCAGCGCGCCTGGGAACGGGTGCGCCAGCTGCAGAAGGAGGACGCCACGATCTACAGCGAGGTGTTCGCCACCAACAGGGGCGGTGCCTTGGTGCGGGTGGAGGGCCTGCGCGGTTTCATCCCCGGCAGCCACATCAGTACCCGCAAGGCCAAGGAGGAATTGGTCGCCGACTTCCTCCCCCTCAAGTTCCTGGAGGTAGACGAGGAGCGCAACAGGCTGGTGCTGAGCCACCGCCGCGCCCTGGTGGAGCGCAAGATGAACCGTCTCGAGGTGGGCGAAGTGGTGCTCGGTACCGTTCGGGGGATCAAGCCCTACGGTGCCTTCATCGATATCGGCGGTGTCAGCGGCCTGCTGCACATCTCCGAGATCAGCCACGAGCACATCGAGACCCCTCACACGGTGCTCAACGTCAACGATCAGATGAAGGTGATGATCATCGATCTTGACGCCGAGAGGGGTCGTATCTCCCTCTCCACCAAGGCACTGGAGCCGGAACCCGGCGACATGCTGAGCGATCCACAGAAGGTGTTCGACAAGGCCGAGGAAATGGCCGCCCGCTACAAGCAGATGCTGCTGGAGCAGGCCGAGGACGGCGAACCCATGGGCGTCACCCTCGAGTGAGGCCGCCTGCCCCGCTCTGCTGACGATGGTGCACCTCTCCCTGCGTGGCACCCCACTTCCCTGCGGCAGCGGATCCCTGGGAGCTGTGTTGTTCGACAAGGACGGCACGATGTGCCACAGCGAACCGATGCTTGTGGCCCTTGCCCAAGCCAGGATCTCCCACTGCCTGGCGCTGGCCGATCTGGCCAGGCGCTTCCCGGATCGCCACCACAGGCTTGGGGACCTCCTCCATCGGGCCTATGGCCTCACCCCCGACGGGATCCACCCGGCGGGCACCACCGCGGTGGCAAGCCGTGACCACAACCTCATCGCCACGGCCACCGCCTTGGCGCAGGTGGGGCTTGGCTGGCCCGAAGCCCTGGCGATGGCAGAAGCGGTCTTCTCCCGCACCGACGCCCTGCACGGCCAGGGGAGTGAGCGGAGACCTGCACCCACCTCGGGGCTGCTCCCCCTGCTGGAGGCCCTGCGTCGGTCGGGAGTCCTCTGTGCCGTGATCAGCAACGACCATGTTGCAGGGATCGAGGGATTCCTTGCGGCCCATGGGCTGGAGGGCTACGTGCAGTCGATCTGGAGCGCGGAGCACCGGCCCCGCAAGCCGGATCCAGCCGCCGTGCACGGGCTCTGCCGCGAACTCGGCGTGCCCGTGGAGCAGTGCGCCCTGATCGGCGACGCCAACAGCGACCTGCGGATGGCACGGGCCGCCGGCGTGCCGGTGGTGCTGGGTTACCGGGCCGGCTGGCGCCGGCCCGCCGAACTCGATGCCTCCTTTCCCCAACTGGACCACTGGCAGGAACTGGAGGTGATCGAGACCTCAGCGGCACCGCCGCAGCGTCCGTCCACGCCACCGCGGCACGATCGGCCAACGCGAATAAGCTCACCCCTCAACTGATCTCTCCCTATGAGCCGTTTCGTCTTCACCTCCGAATCGGTGACAGAAGGCCACCCCGACAAGATCTGCGACCAGGTCAGCGACGCCGTCCTGGACGCTCTGCTGGCCCAGGATCCCTCCAGCCGGGTGGCCTGCGAGACCGTCGTGAACACCGGTCTGTGTCTGATCACCGGTGAGGTCACCAGCTCCGCCCGGGTCGACTTCAACACCCTGGTGCGGGGAGTGATCGAACGGATCGGTTACACCGGTGCCCGCGCCGGTGGCTTCGATGCCAGGAGCTGCGCGGTGCTGATCGCCCTCGATCAGCAGTCGCCGGACATCGCCCAGGGGGTCGACGAGGCCGACGACCACGACGGAGATCCCCTCGACAAGGTGGGGGCCGGCGACCAAGGCATCATGTTCGGCTTCGCCTGTGATGAGACGCCGGAACTAATGCCCCTGCCCATCAGCCTGGCGCACCGGCTGGCCTTGCAACTTGCCAGGGTGCGTCACGACGGCACCCTCGGCTATCTGCTTCCCGATGGGAAGACCCAGGTGAGTGTGGTCTACGAGAACGATCGGCCCGTGGCGATCGACACGATCCTGATTTCCACCCAGCACACCGCCGTGGTCGACGGACTGACCGACGAGAAAGCGGTGCAGCAGCGTATCCGGGAGGATCTCTGGACCCACGTGGTGGAGCCGGCCACGGTCGATCTCCCTCTGAAGCCCAGCCGAGACGGCACCCGCTTCTATGTGAATCCCACCGGCAAGTTCGTGGTGGGAGGCCCCCAGGGCGATGCGGGCCTCACGGGCCGGAAGATCATCGTCGACACCTACGGCGGTTATGCACGCCACGGTGGCGGAGCCTTCTCCGGCAAGGATCCCACCAAGGTGGATCGCTCCGCCGCCTATGCGGCCCGCTACGTGGCCAAGGCCCTGGTGGCGGCCGGCCTGGCCCGCAAGGCCGAAGTGCAACTGAGTTATGCGATCGGCGTCGCCCGGCCCGTGAGCATCCTGGTGGAGAGCTTCGGCACCGGGGTCCTCAGCAACGACGACCTCACCGCCCTCGTACAGGAGCACTTCGATCTGCGCCCCGGCGCCATCATCGAAACCTTCGGTCTGCGGGACCTGCCACAGAAGCGTGGCGGACGCTTCTACCAGGACGTCGCGGCCTACGGTCACTTCGGCCGCAAGGATCTCGAGCTCCCTTGGGAGGACGTGAGTTCCATCGCCGGCACCCTGCAACAGGCCACGGCGGATCGTGTCAGCCCTGTACCTGGGGGTTGACCTCGGCAGCAGCGGCCTGAGGATCGCCCTTCTGGCAGCGGCCGGTGCCCCCGGCGGTCAGCCCGACGACCCCGTCCTGAGCCAGGAAGGGCCCTATGTCGGCCCCTTCGAGGATCCGGAGGCCTGGCGTCAGGGGCTGATCGCTCTGCTGGCCACCGTGCCTACAGCGCTCCTGCGTCGGGTGCAGGCCATCGCCATCGATGGCACCTCCGGCACCCTCCTGGCCTGTGCTGCCGACGGCAGCCTGCTTCCCGCCCCCCTGGAGCGGGCCCTTCCGTACCACCAGGCCTGTCCGGAACAAGCCCCTGAGATCGCGGCGCTTCTGGGTGCAACTCCAGAGAGCCCGTCCCATCCCTCCGCCAGCACCAGCGGCAGCCTGGCCCGGGCACTGCGGCTTCGCGCCATGGCCTTGGGGTCACCCGTGAGCTCGGGGCTGCTTCTCCGTCACCAGGCCGACTGGCTGACGGGCTGGCTTCTGAACGACTGGCGTTGGGGAGAGGAGGGCAACAACGTGCGCCTCGGCTGGGACCTGGAGAAGGGCCAGTGGCTGGGAGGCGTGGCCCGCGTCCTGGGGTCGGGGATGCTGCCCCAGATCCGACCCAGCGGCGCCGTTCTCGGCGGACTGGGGGCCTCTGCGGCTGCGGCCCTCGGCCTGCCGGAAACCTGTCAGGTGGTGGCGGGCAGCACCGATGCCAACGCCGCCGTGCTCGCCGCCGATCCACACGACGGGGATGGAGTCGCGGTGCTGGGTACCACCCTGGTGCTGAAACAATTCGTGCCGGCCCCCCTCATCGGCGCAGGCATCAGCAATCACCGGGTGGCGGGCCGCTGGCTGGCCGGTGGGGCCTCCAATGCGGGCGCCGGGATCCTGCGCCGCTTCTTCGACGACGACCGGATCGCGGAACTGAGTCGCCAGATTGATCCGAAGCGCCCCACGGGGCTGAACCTGCGGCCCCTGAGCCGCCCCGGCGAGCGCTTTCCGGTCGATGACCCTGCCCTGCAGCCGATCCTGGAGCCGAGACCCGTCAGCGATGCCCTCTATCTGCAGGCCCTGCTGGAAGGCCTCACCGCCATCGAGGCTTCAGGCTGGAGGCGACTTCGGGAGCTGGGCGCTCCTTTACTGGAGCGGGTGATCAGTGTCGGTGGCGGCGCCCGCAACAGCCAGTGGCGCTCCCTGCGCGTCCGCGCCCTTGGGATCCCGGTGCTGAACCGACCGAAACGCACGGCGGCCCTGGGCATGGCCCTCCTGGCCAGGGCCAGCTGCAGTATGGAGGCGCCCATCCCTTCCCCCCGGCCATGAACGAACGCCTCCGCTCGATCCTCGCCATGGGGCTGTTCATCGTTCTGGCCGGCTATGTGGGCTTCAGCGGGGTTCGGCTTGGCCTGCTGCTGTGGCAGCGGTTCGCCGGCGCCTGATCAGCGCTTCTACGGCCCCGGATCCCAGAATTCCTCCCTCCGACCCGACCCGATGGCCGCCGACCCTCTCACCGCCGCCGTGAGCGAGCGCATCTGCAGACACATGAACCAGGACCATGCCGAGGCCGTCCTGGCCTACGCCCGCCACTACGGAGGGATCAGCGACGCCAGGGAAGCACGCATGCTCTCAGTGGGTCCCCAGGCGATGCACCTTGAGGTGGATGGCACCCGGGTGGAGGTGCCCTTCGATCACAGCCTCAGTGACAGCGAGGATGCCCACCGCACCCTGGTGGCCATGCTGCGGGCCTTGCCCGGGAAGGCTTGAGGCAGTGACCGCACCGCCCCAGGCGGTGCCCATCCCCGCTGAAACACCTTGCCCACCTGGCCCGGCTCCCTTTCGCCTGGATCGCCGGCACGCCCTGCCCGATCTGCCGCCGGGTCCAGCCGGCCGAGCACTCCCCAGGGACTCCCTGCCCTGGCTGCCGCCAGCGACTGCCCCTTCCCGCAGGCGCCTTGCGGGGGACTGAGCCCCTGCTCTGGTGGGCGGCCGGGAGCTACGAAGGGGACCTGAGGGACCTCCTGCTCGGCCTGCGTCGGCAGCCCCGGGAGGCCTGTATCGGCGGCCTGGTGCGGGTGCTGGCGGAGGGGCTGCCCTTCTGGCGACGCCGGCCCCTGCTGGTACCTGTGCCCAGCTGGAAACGCCACGGCAATCCCCTGCCCGCCCTGGTGTGCCGCCAGCTCGGTCGCCAGCAGGGCTATCGGCGAGCCGAACTGCTGGAGCGGTCGCGGCCGGTGCTGGGCCAGCATCACCTCAACCGGACCATGCGCCTGCTGAACCAGCAGGGCGCCTTCCGCGGCCACCGCGGTCCCCGGCCCGGCGAGGCACTCGGCCGGCCGATCCTGATCGTCGACGACATCCTCACCAGCGGCGCCACTTGTCTCAGTGCGGCCAGCGCCATGGAGCGCCTCGGCTGGCAGGTGGTGGGACTTCTCTGCCTGGCCCGCACGCCCGCGACCAGGGGCGGCAGCAGGCGGTGATCTAAGATTGGTTTGTCGCCTTAGCGACAAGCCGGGATAGCTCAGTTGGTAGAGCAGGCGACTGAAAATCGCCGTGTCCCCAGTTCAAATCTGGGTCCTGGCATTGCGTGCGGACGGCCTCGCAGCCCACCACCATGCCCCTTCCGCCATCCACCTCCAGCCAGATCTTCAACAACGCCGACAGCTTCGCCCAGGTGTTCGATGAGGCATGGAAGTCCCACAGCCTTCAGAATCCTGAGCACGGTCTGACCACCGCGGAGAAACTCGAAGCGATCCTCGAGCGTGTGGCAGAACATCCCTTCGCCCAGGCCGACCCGGCCACAGCCAGGCAGGTGGCAGCGTTCAGGATCCGCCTGCTGGATCTCTAAGTTGCCCCCATGAGCCAATCCCTCGCCCGCCTCATCCGGCTGCTCAGCGGCGGCTTCAGCAACCAGACCCAGGCCTTCGACAACCCTCCCCTCTACGCCCACATCCTGGTGAAATTCCGGCCCCTGCCGCACCTGGCGCCGGGTTCACTGCTGCTCGAGCAGACCTACGCGATCACCCCCGGGAGGCCCTATCGGATCCGGGTGCTGCGGGCTGAGCAGCGGGACGGGGAACTGATCATCCACAACCAGGCCCTTCACGAGGAGCAGCGCTTCTGGGGCGCCGTGGATGACGAGGAACGGCGGCATCGCATCGACAGCAACGATCTGCTCCCCCTGGAAGGGTGCACCTACGTGGTGCGGGAGGCAGGCGAAGGCTTCGTGGGCGAAGTGGAACCTGGTTGCCGCTGTCTTGTGGAGCGCAAGGGCAGCCTCGCCTACCTGGTGAGCAGCTTCGAGATCGACGCCCGAGGCATGCGGACCATCGACAGAGGGCACGACCCCGTCAGTCACGAGCAGCTCTGGGGCTCCCTGGCCGGACCCTTCGAATTCGAACGGACCCATGACTACAGCGAGGAGATTCCAACCTCCTGGATTCAGGTCTGAGGCGCACTGGCCCACCTGTCCGCCTTTGCCCCACAGGCCTCAGGCGATCAGTTCGTCCATGAAGGGCTGCTCCCCCTCGTCGATGAAGGGATCGGCGCCCTCCGGGTGCTCGAAGGCGGGAACACCGTGGCGAGGGCCAGGCAGCTCCTGCTGCAGCACGGGAGGCTGGACAGCCTGGAGATGGCGGGAACTGCCTGGCCGGTCAAGACCCTGGAGGGCCGCCTCGATCCTGGAGAGACGCTCCTCGGTGTCCTCCAGGCGCTGATCCATCAGCTCCCCATGGGCGGACTCCTGACCCGCAACCTCCTCCAGACGTTCAGCGATCCTGCGCTCGTGGCCTGCCAGCCGTTCCTCCAGTTCCAGCAGGCGATAGGTGAGCGATTCGACCACCTGGGAAAGCACCTGCAACTGGTCGGCCAGCCGCAGGGAGGACTCCGCGGAGAAGGGCACAGCAGCCATGACAGTGGTAGGGATGTGGCCGGATGGTATCGGCGTCGGGCCGGCCCGCCAGGGGTGCGCACCCCGTCCGGCCCTACCGGCGCTTTGTAACGATTCTGAAAACCCTGTCATGGCGCGCGGACAGGCCCATAGGATCCGGCTGCAGCCCATGCTCGGGACGTATCCGGCAGCCGTCCTTCCAGGCGACTGTCCCCCAAGGCACTGACCCCAAGCCACTCTCCTTCTGCAGCCCCTCTGCAGCGGTCGGCGGCACAGTCTCGCTCCCGCCCTCAGTCCTTTCTCCATCGCCATTTCCCTCAGGCCCCCCACGCTCATGACACTTGCCAACGCTGCCTATCTGGGCATCGAGCGTTTCGCCAACGACCGCAACAAGGAAAACTGGACGAACGCCACCGAAAACGACAAAGCCGCCCTGATCCGCGCCGTCTACAAGCAGGTGCTGGGGAACCAGTACATCATGGCCAGTGAACGGCTCGAGGGCCCCGAGTCTCTCTTCAAGCGTGGTTACCTGAGCGTGCGGGAGTTCGTTCGTCAGGTGGCCAAAAGCGGCCTCTACAGGGGCAAGTTCTTCGAATCCTGCAACCCCTACCGCTTCATCGAACTGAACTTCAAGCATCTTCTGGGCCGGGCCCCCCAGAACAAGGCCGAGATGCTGCATCACTTCACGATCCTCCAGGAGCAGGGCTACGACGCCGAGATCGACTCCTACATCGACAGTGCCGAGTATCAGAACCGCTTCGGGGAAGAGGTGGTCCCCTTCCTGCACGGCTGGGACTACTCCTCCGGCCAGCAAGGACTGCAGTTCTCCTACATGCTTCAGCTCACCCGCGGTGTGGGCGCTTCTGTGCGGGGCGACCTGCTCAAGAACCAGTCGCGCCTCAACCCCTCTGTGCATGCGGAAGCTCCGCTGCCGGTGGTGAGCCCCAATGCGAAGGGCAGCGTGTTCCGCAAGGTCACCTCCGATGGCGTCACCCGCCAAGGAGTCGGAGCCGGTTCCGAAGGCCGCACCTTCAGGGTGGAGATCTCCGGCTTCAACAACTACCGCCTGCACAAGCGCAGCAACCGGGTGCGCTTCATCCCCTTCAGCAAGCTGCTCGAGACCCAGCAGCAGATCCACCGGGAGGGCGGCCGCATCGCCAGCATCACGCCGGTCAACTGAGGCCCAGCCACGGCCGAACCCAGTCCCCATTCACCCCAGCCGATCCATGAAGGTTTCCACAGGCACCCGCGGCACCAGCCTCGACAGCGCCCGTCAGGTGGCACTCACCGTCACCGGCATGAACAACATCGACTACTCCCGCACGGCGGACATGGTCATGAACGTGCCCTTCACCCGCATGCGGGAAACCATGCATCTGATTCACTGCATGGGCGGCAGGATCGTGGGTGTCTCCGTGACGGGAGGAGCCAACGACACTCCTGCACCGGCCCCCCGCAAGGCCAAGGGCTGAACCCCTCACGCTGGGGTTCCCCAGCACCTTTCCGGCCCCCATCGGGGGCTTTTTTCATGTCCTGGTCCTGGGAACGCTCGGCCTGCGGACTATGGAAGCGCCCCATCCACAGGCGTCTGCTCTCGCTGAACACCCGCGATGGTCGATGAAGGCAGATCGGCTGCGGGAGAGGGGTTGGCACAGGCAATGACCATTTGTTAAGTCGCTCCCGTCCGGGAGAGGCCGGGTCCAACAATGGTCAGGTCTTTCGGAACGCACCGGGTTCCAGCCGGGTGACATCCGAACGGCACGAGATGGATGACGATCGCTCCGCCCAGCCGGGGTCCGTCTGAATCTCTCAACCCCTACCCAACCACTCCCGACTTCGACGTCGAGAACAGGAGCTTTTTCAATGTTCGACGCCTTCACCAAGGTCGTGGCCCAGGCCGATGCCCGCGGCGAATTCCTCAACTCCGGCCAGATCGATGCCCTATCGGCCGTC
>JMRP01000040.1 GCA_000708525.1 Cyanobium sp. CACIAM 14 | reverse complement strand
CCGGGACGGCACACTAGGGGCTTGAGCGTGGTGCGGACGGATATCCATCGCGTGATGGCTTCGTGGGGGAGTGTTGAATCCCTCGCCTCCCGCAGTGCTCGGGCCATGGAGGCCGGCCACGGGCGCGGCAGCTGAAGGAAGACTCTTCCTGGTGGACGGGATGGCGCCATGCAGATCACGAGCAAGGGGCAGATCACGATTCCCCGAGGCATCCGCGAGCGCTGCGGTCTGCTGCACCACACGGAGGTGCGCTTCGTGGAGGAGGGCGGAGGGGGGCAGCGGCTGCGGCAGGCACGGTTGTGCACCCGCCTGAGCACCGATGAACTGCTTGCCCTGACTCGCGGTGGCGAACCCTGATGGTGCTGGCGGAACGGATGCCGCTGCTGAGGCACAATCGCACCAGGCCCAAGGCCAGGCTCCAGGTTGCTCCGCTGCCCCTCCTGGCCGTGCTGGATCTCTGATCGGG
This sequence comes from Cyanobium sp. CACIAM 14, assembly GCA_000708525.1. Lineage (GTDB taxonomy): Bacteria > Cyanobacteriota > Cyanobacteriia > PCC-6307 > Cyanobiaceae > Cyanobium. The sequence goes on along the minus strand of JMRP01000040.1, from coordinate 26,683 downwards.
TGAGGTCATCAACCCGCAGGTGCTGAGCGCCAGAGGAGGGGGGAAGCTCAGGCTGCTTGCAGCCCCAGATGATCGACGTAGGGCTGGAAGTCGCGATGGCTGAACAGCAACGGCACATTCGCCTCAATGCAGGCGGTGGCGATGATGCCGTCGATGGTCTTCCGCACCGTGATCCCCCGGCTGCGCAGGTTTCTATAGTTCTCAGCCGCCTTGTAGGCGTTCTGAGGCCCCAGCATCGCCAGCAGGGGCATGGAGCGAAACAACTGGCGGGCCGTGGCCACATCGCGGTCGTCGCGAAAGCCCTGCAGCACCTCCACCAAGATCAGATCACCGATTGCCACCGGGCTGCTGCCCAGCAGCCCATCGAGGCGTTCCACCTCGGGCGTGCTGACGCCATTGAAAAAGTCGATCCATACCGACGAGTCGACAACGATCAAGCCTTCTCGCCCGCGGTCGAGTGCTGGCCCTGGCGCTGGCTCTCCAGGTCACCCTCCCACGACAGGCGGCCGCGGAAGGCCTTGATGCGCTTCTGCTGCTCCAGCTTCACGAGGGTGCGCAGGCCGATCTCAACGGCTTCCCGCTTGGTGCGGGCGCCGCTGGCCTGCATCGCATCGCGCATCAGCTGGTCGTCGATCACGATGTTGGTGCGCATGGCCGCAGCGAGGATGTGTACAGCCTAGGCGCGACATACACCTCTTGATCGGGCCGCCAGGTTCCGTCAAGGGCGAAAGCGCGGGGAGAGCTCCAGCCGGCGCGCGTGCCGCTGGACGGCACCCCATCTCCTGATTTGGGGTGAATGAAGGGTTGACGAGGAGTTGCCCACGCGCAAGCCCCAGTCGCCGCCCCCCATCGACAAGCTGCTCCGGAAGGCCGGAGAGGTTGGCGATCTCCCGGGGCTGGTTGAACCCATGCGGGAGCAGCAGGGCGTCGCCACCGACCTGCACGGGGAAGAGTTGCGCCACCGGTCCCCCCCCCGGATGGGCTCACGTCACGGCAATGGTGGCTGGGGAAGACCGCTACTGGATCAGCACCCTGATGGAGGAGGCGATCACCTCCAGCCAGATGGAGGGAGCGGCCGCAGGGGGAGGCGTCGCTCACCCTTGAGCTGGGGCTGGAGCTCCACCGCAGCTTGACCAAGGAGGCACTCGACAGCCATGCAGCCGGCCGACTGCGGCAGCCGGGGACGCAGGTGGTGGTGTGGCTGTGATGCCCGCGGATCAGGCAGGACGCAGCACCTCCTCCCAGGTGTCCTGGCGGGTGAGGAGTTGCCGTAGCCGGCCGGATCAAGGGCGAGCCTTCGCTGGAGGTCAGGCCGGTGTCGAGCAGATGCAGCTTCGGTCTCTTCACCAGCCGCTTGCCGAGGCTGCGGTGGGGCCACTCGGCGACGACCTGCCGGGCGAGGGTGGAGCAGCGGCCGTTCTCCGGTGGGGCGTTACCCGCATTGCGGTTGGCCAGCTCGAGGCTGTGCCAATGGAAACGAGTTGCCTACTCTTGAACAGTTCGGCCGCACCAGAGGCCATGCCCACACCAACAGATCTTGGCTGGGAGAGCTGCGCCGCCGTGGAGCGTGATCCGCAATGCGTCAGTGGGGCCTGGGTCTTTCGTGGCACCCGGATTCCGGTGGCGGCTCTGTTCGAAAACCTCGAAGACGGTGTCTCCCTGGTGGAGTTCATCGATCTCTTCCCGGGGGTGAGTCTCGAGCAGGTTCGACTGGTGCTGGAACATGCCGCCGGGAGCGCCGCTGCGGCTCTCCGCTGAGTGAGGATCCTGTTGGACCAGGGCACACCCGTTCCCCTGCGTCGCTCGCTGAACAGCCATGTCGTGGTCACGGCTTACGAGCTGGGATGGTCCACTTTACAAGCACCAGTTGGCCCAGGATTCGCAAGCTCACGGATGCAATCCAGGCCGCTTTCGACGCCAGCGAGGGTGGCAGCTATCAGGAGCTATTGATTCCTTGAAACCTTCTTTCAGGCAACCCCGCTGCTGCCCGACAGGCCGTTTTGAGGGCGTGCGTCCAGGAAGCTGCGGGGATCCTCCTGGGCGAACTTGCCCCGGTTGGGGTACTCCAGGTTGCGGTAGGGCCCCGCTCCGCCAAGACCTGCCGGGCCCGGCCCCATCGGCGCAGCCTCAACCGCGAACCGATCGCAGTCTTCGCATGGCTGGCCGGCGACCATGGCATGGGAGGGAATAGAAACTGTGACAACCCCGCAGCCTGTCGATCTGTTGATGACAGCGAGGCCGATACGATGACTTCTGAAACATTGATCCGGAAGTCCCTGCCCGGTGCCTGCAATGACGAAGCAGCTTCTCTTCTACGAAAACGCCGTTCCTGTGAACTCCGAGCGGCATCGGTCCTGGTGTTTGGAGCAGCAGGGCGACTATGCGTACACGAGCCAGTCCAACGTGGTGCCCCTCACGGCCGTGGAGTTTCCTTTCGCAGCGATGGAGTATTCCATCGTGTTCGTGGGTACCGAGGAGGCGCCAACACCGGTGGTGCTGCTGGGCGTGAAGCCTGAGGAGAACCTCTATCTGGAGGATGGCCATCGCTGGAAGGCACGCTACATCCCCGCGTTCGTGCGGCGCTATCCCTTCGTGTTCTCCCAGGGCGCTGAGGCCAACTCCTACACCCTCTGCATTGACGAGAGCTACGGGGGCTGGAATCAACAGGGGCGTGGCCAGGCCCTGTTCGATGGCGAGGGCAAAGGCAGTGAGTTTCTCGAGGGCATGATGAAGTTCGTGACGGATTATCAACGGGAGATTGCCCGTACCAGCGCCTTCTGCGAACGGCTGAAGCAGCTGGATCTGCTGGATGCGATGTCGGCCCGCTTCAAGTTGCCGAATGGGGAGGATGCCGAGGTGAAGGGCTTCATGGCGGTGAGTCGCGAGAAGCTGATCCAGCTCCCCGGCGACACCCTGGTGGAACTGGCGGGCAACGGCATGCTGGAGCTGATCTATGCACAACTGCTCTCGATGCGGCACTTCGGGGAGCTGATTGGAAGCCTGCAGGGCGAACACAGCTCCTGATCCCCGGTCCCTGGACCCTTCTGGTGGGCCGTTCCTCGATGCCTGTCGGTCGTTGATCGGGCCGCGATCCGGGTGACCCGCCCCAGACGCCGGGGCTGAAGGACGTCACAACCCCTTGCAGTGCAGTCAGTCTCGCGCGGAGTCACCGGCACGGTTCTTGGGCAGGAATCTGCCGCGGCGCATCACGGTCTCGCTCAACGACCACGTGCACCAGCTCCTGATCGAGCGCAGCCTGGCGGAAGGCCGCAGCGTCAGCAATCTCGCGGCCTTCATCATCGAGTCCCACCTGGAGTGATCCCTCGGCCTCGCCGGCGCTGGCCTCCGGGCCGGTGCCCAGATCGGTGAGGATGGGGGCGGCGTCGATGGCAGGGGGCTCCCGACGATCGATGGGCGGATCCGGCGAATCCCTTGGCAAGCGGTTGCAGCGCTGGGGTTTCAGCTGGCAGGGCCTGCGCGACAACCGCCACGGTGAATGGTGGCTGCTGGGTCAGATCGCCCTGATGGCGGCCCACGTGTTGCCGCCGCTGCCGCCTCCGGCCAGCCTCGGCCTGCAGTGGCCGCTGGCGCTGCGGATCGTCGGGGGGCTCACCTTCCTCACCGCCCTGGCCCTGGGCGCCCAGGGCGTGCTCAACCTGGGGGCGAGCCTCAGCCCGCTGCCGGAGCCCATGCCCGGTGCCGCACTGGTCACCACCGGCGCCTACGGACGCTGCCGCCACCCCCTCTACCAGGCCCTGGTGCTGGCGTCGCTGGGGGTGGTGCTGCTGCTCGGCAGCCTGCTCCACCTCGGCCTGCTGCTGGCCCTGGCGACCGTGCTCGGCTTCAAGGCCCGCTGGGAGGAGCGGCGCCTCTGCGTGCTCCATGCCGACTACCCCGCCTATCGCGCCACCACTCCGGCGATCCTGCCCTGGGTGCCGGGCCTCGACTGGCGCTGAGCGAAGCGAAGCTGGCCGCCTCCAGTTGGTATTACCTGGTAATGCATTGGGGCTGCTGCGATGACCCCCGCCGAGCCCGCCACCAGCTCGATCACCAGCAAAGGGCAGGTCACCATCCCCAGGGCGCTGCGCCAGCAGCTGGGCCTGGCCCGCGGCAGCCGCGTGTGCTTCCAGTTGGTTGGGGATCACATCGAAGTTCGCCCCTGGAAGCCGGCGCATCCGCCTCCGGCCAGCGGCTTCGGGCTCCTCAGGAGCCACCGCGCCCCGGTGCCGGTGGATTTCGACCCGGCCGGCCTGCTCCGCCCGTGATCGGCCTCGACACCCACATACTCGCCCGCTATTTCGTGGACGAGGGCAGCGCTGATGCCGCCACCCGGAGCCAGCGCCTGGCGGCCCGCGAGCTGGTCGAGTCCGGTCAGCCCCTGTACCTGCCCAAGACGGTGGCCCTGGAACTGGAGTGGGTGTTGCGCAGTTAATACGGCTTCACGGTGGATCAGGTGGTGCTGGTGTTCGACCATCTCCTGGCCCATGGGTGCCTGACGGCCGAAGACCGCCCCGCCCTGGAGCAGGCCGTGGCCGGGCTGCGGGCCGGCCTCGACTTCGCCGATGCCCTGCACCACGCCAGCTGCCGAGGCTGTGAGGCGATGGCCTCCTTCGATGACAGCCGCTTCGCGCGGCGCATCCGCCAGCGCAACCTGCCGCCGCGGGTCTTCGCGCCGGCGGCCCGCTGAGAGCCGGGGAGATCCCCAGGGCAGGGCTCACGTCCTCTTGGCAGGCAGCAGCCCGCGCCGGATCAGGGGCTCCAGATCGGCAAGGCGCAGACCGCCGGCCACCTCCTCGACGGTGCCTCGGCCGCGCAGTTTGCTGAGGGTGCGGGACGCCGTTTCCCGGGCCAGCCCCGCCAGCAGCCCCAGTTCCCGTTGCGCGAGGGCGGGCACGGTGGCCTGGGGATCGGCCTCGGCCGAGCTGCGCTGGGCCAGGTAGGCCAGGGCGTTCAGCAGGCGGGTGGTCGCGTCGCTGTCCTGGATCGCGAAGCGCTGGTTCAGGTCGCGCAGGCGAGACGCCTCCAGCCGGGCCAGGGCCAGGGCGAAGCCGGCGTGCTGGCGGAGCAGCGCCTCGAACGGCTCCTCCCGCAGCTTCACCACCGTGACCGGCGTGAGGGCGACCACATCGGCCGAACGCGCCGTCTCGGCGAGGGCGGCCATCTCGCCGAAGAGGCAGCCCGGGCCCAGGACCGCCAGCACAACTTCATCGCCATCGCTGGTGTGGGTGCGCACCTTGGCCATCCCGGAGGTGAGCAGGAACAGGGCCCCGCCCCAGTCCTGCTCCATCACCAGCACCTGGTCGGGGCCATGGCTGCTGCTCAGGTGACGATCCAGCAGCTGCCCGCACTGCTCGGGCGTGAGCGAGGCGAACAAGGGCAGCGTCTGGAGTGCTTCGGCCGTGAAAGCGTCCATGGGGAGAGCAGGCCATCGGTGTCTCCACAGCTTCGGATGGCCCAGGCGACACCGGGCCCGGCACGCCAAGGCGCCGGACCCGGCCGGGCTCAGCGTTTCATGCCAACCAGCTCATCGGCGGGGCTGTCGGGGGTCAGACCGGCCGGGGCGGGAAAGACCATCGGCCGTCCCTTGGCCACGCTGGTCCCCCTGCTTCCGCCGGTGCTGGCCTGGATCGCACCGGGGCGACGCGGCCCGCCATCGACACGGGTGGCGCTGGCTGGGGCCACCCCGCTGATGGGGAGGGCCCTGGCGGCGGGGAGCGCGACCAGCGGCCCGCCGAGGACAGTGGCGCCGAGGACAGTGGCGCAGATGGTGCCGGCGCTGGCGGTGCGGACACGCAGGGAGTTGAGGAGTTTCATGGGTCTTTGGGGTGAGGGCGAGGCGTTGCTCTTGCCTGTCCCTGCACTCTCCGGCTCCCGAAAGGGATGGGTGGTGATCCGGGTCAACGGAGCCGATGAGATTGCGCAAGCCAGCCTGTGACCCGTGTCACAGGCGGCAACGCCCACCTCGGCGGCACCAGGGGCTGGGCCGCACCTCCTCTGGGCCGGAGGAAGGGCCCGGAAGGTTCCGGGCCCGGGAGGGCCTTCAGGGCCGGATCGTCTGGGCGGGGTTCAAAGCCCCACTAACCGATCGACGGAGCGTCCAGGGCCACAGGTGCCGTCCGGACGACGGCCAGATCGAGCGGGAAGTTGTGGACGTTGCGCTCTTGCATCGCCTCGATGCCCTGGCCGCCGCGGTTGAGGATGTCGGCCCAGGTGTCGATCACCCGGCCCCGGTGGTCGAGGATCGAATGGTTGAAGTTCAGCCCGTTGAGGTTGAACGAGAAGCTCACCACCGCCAGGACCGCGAACCAGATGCCCACCACCGGCCCGGCGGCCAGGAAGAAGTGGAGACTGCGGCTGTTGTTGAAGCAGGCGTACTGGAAGATGAGCCGGCCGAAGTAGCCGTGGGCGGCCACGATGTTGTAGGTCTCCTCCTCCTGGCCGAACTTGTAGCCCCGGTTCTGGGATTCGGTTTCGCTGGTCTCCCGCACCAGGGAGCTGGTGACGAGCGAGCCGTGCATCGCGGAGAACAGGGCGCCGCCGAAGATGCCCGCCACGCCGAGCATGTGGAAGGGGTGCATGAGCACGTTGTGCTCCGCCTGCAGCACCAGCATGAAGTTGAAGGTGCCGGAGATGCCCAGGGGCATGGCATCGGAGAAGGAGCCCTGGCCGATGGCGTAGATGAGCAGCACCGCAGCGGCGGCGGCCACAGGGGCCGAGTAGGCCACGGCGATCCAGGGACGGATGCCGAGCCGGTAGCTCAGTTCCCACTCCCGGCCCATCCACCAGAAGATGCCGATCAGGTCATGGAACACGATCAGCTGGTAGGGCCCGCCGTTGTAGAGCCATTCGTCGAGACTGGCGGCTTCCCAGATGGGATGGAAGTGCAGCCCGATGGCGTTGCTGGAGGGCACCACGGCGGCGCTGATGACGTGGTTGCCGTGGAGCAGGCCGCCCGAGACGGGTTCGCGGATGCCGTCGATGTCGACGGGAGGAGCGCCGATGAAGGCGACGATGAAGCAGACGGTGGCGGTGAGCAGGGTGGGGATCATCAGCACGCCGAACCAGCCCACGTACAGGCGGTTCTCGGTGCTGGTGACCCAGGTCTTGAAGCGTTCCCAGGGATGGATCCCCGAGCGCGACAGGGAGGTGGCGGTCATGACGGGACAACCGAGGATGGACTGGCCGGAAGGCGGGCAGGACGGCAACACCACCTTGCGGATCAGCCGCTTGCTCGCGCCGGCCGATAAAACGATACCGTTGATTTATTCTCGCCGTAGTGCCTGCCCATGCGTGCTTCTGCTCAATTCCTGTCGCGCCTGGTGTCGGCGCTGATGGCGCCGCTGGCGAAGCGGCTGGTGCCTGGGGTGCTGGTGCTGCTCCTGCTGCTGCCCCTGGCGCCGGGGCCGGCCCGGGCCGATGGCGCCCTGGCCCCGGCCGACGGGCAGCGCTGGAGCCTGCGGGACCAGGACGGCCACCGCTGGTCGCTGCGGATCTTCGCCCAGCCCGATCCCGCCTATCTCGGCGGCGAGCGCCTGCGGCTCAGTGCCCTCACCCCGGGGATCGCCGTCGATCACGCCACGCCCCTGCGGATCAGCGATGGCGCCGGCGGCACCTGGAGCCTGCCCAACCGCAGCGAGGAACTGGTGCCTTCCGATCAGGGGGCAGCGCCGGCGGGATCGGCCCAGTTCGACCTGGCCGGCCTGAACCCCCGCCCCGGTGATGCCCTGCCCCTGGAGCTCCGCCTGGCCCTGGGGCCGGCCGGCACGGCCCAGCTGGTGCTCGGTCCGGAGGAAACCCTGGCGCTGCATGCGCTGGCGCCCGAAGGGTGACGATGGAGGCCCCAGCCACGGTTTCGGCCAGCCCATGAGAACCAACCGTCTCGAGGCCTTCAGCGACGGCGTGCTGGCCATCGTGATCACGATCATGGTGCTGGAGATCAAGGTGCCCCATGACACCCAGCCCCTGGCCCTGATGCCCCTGATCCCGGTCTTCCTGAGCTACCTGCTGAGCTTCCTCTACATCGGCCTCTACTGGAACAATCACCACCACATGCTCCATACCCTCGAGCGTGTGGACGGCCCGATCCTGATGGCCAACCTTCACCTGCTGTTCTGGCTGTCGCTGGTGCCCTTCGCCACCGGCTGGATGGGTCAGAACCCCCGGGCCACCGCCCCGGCCGCCCTCTACGGGCTGGTGCTGCTGATGGCGGCCCTTGCCTATTACATCCTCCAGTCCCGGATCATCGCCGCCCAGGGCAGCGGCTCCCTGCTGCGCCAAGCCGTGGGACGGGACTGGAAGGGCCATGCCTCCCTCGGCCTCTACATGGTGGCCCTCCCTGCCAGCCTGCGGGCGCCCGTCATCGCCCAGGCGATCTATGCCCTGGTGGCGCTGTGGTGGCTGGCCCCCGACCCCCGGATCGAGAAGGTGCTCCGGGATCCCCGCTGAACTCCCGGACCACCGGCTCGGCCGCCGCTTCAGACGGCCAGGATGCTCACCCGCTCCTCCTCCCCGAACCGGCTGGCCAGCTCCAGCAGCCGGTGCTCCTCCTCGTCGGCCCGGGTGCAGGCGAAGCCGTAGCGGGCCCGCACCCGCTCGGAGGCCTGTCGCAGTGCCAGGGTGCCCCGGCTCCTCAGCTCGGCCACCGAGACCGTCTCTCCCGGGGCGAGATGGTCCAGGATCACGGTGGATGGGGAGTACAGCCGGCTCCTGCCCCCATCCGGCCATTGCAGCGTCAGCTCGACTTCCGGCACGGGGCCCCCGCTCCTCGCTGGGCCGGATTCTGCGTGGCCGGCCCAGCGTTCGTGGTGGCGATCACGACAGCGCCCCGAAGCCGGTGAGGGGGGCCTCGCCGCTCCAGATCTCCTCCTCCTCCTCTACCCCCTGCCGCAGCACCAGCCGCCGCTCCGCTGTGAAGGCGCCCACCCGGGCCAGCAGCAGCCCGCCGCAGGCGGCGACCCGTTCGGCCAGCCGGCTCTGTTGCTCCGGCCGGGCGGCCAGCAGGAAACCGAAGCTGGGAAAGCAGCTGAGCCAGGCTTCCAGTTCCACGCCCTCCGGGGGATGGATCGCCTCCAGGTCCAGGTGCAGTCCGCAGCCGGAGGCCTCGCAGACCATGGCGGCGGTGCCGACCAGGCCGCCCATGCTGATGTCCTTGGCGGCGTGGACGCTGGCGTCGGCCGCCAGCGCGGGCAGGAGCGCCTGCTGCCGCCGCAGCCGGCCCGGTTCGGCCGCCGTGGCCGCATCCCAGCAGAGGCTGGTGCCACGGAAGGCGCCGGCAGGGTCGATCAGCAGGTGGCAGTGGTCGCCGGGGCGGGCGGCGCGGGCCGAGAGCACGGGCCCCGCAACCGTGCCCAGCACCGCCACCGACAGGGCGTCGTAGGGGCTGTGGAGGTTGGTGTGGCCCCCCACCACCGGCACCCCGAACACCTCCGAGGCCCGGCGCAGGCCCGCCAGGATCCGCTCCCCGTGGCTCGCCTTGCGGCACCAGAGGCTGTTCACCACCGCGATCGGGCGGCCCCCCATGGCCGCGATGTCGCTGAGGTTCACCAGCACCCCGCACCAGCCGGCGAACCAGGGGTCGTCGGCCACCAGTGCGGGGTGCAGACCCTCGCAGGCCAGCAGCAGGGGGGAGGCCGCCGGCGGCAGCAGGGCCGCATCGTCGCCAAGGGCCGCGGCGGGGCCCAGGTCGGGGAAGGGCTGGTGGGGGAAGGCCGCGGCCGGGCCCTGGATGTCGGCCTTGCCGCGGAGGCCGGGGAGCTCCCGCAGCCGCCCGGCCAGGGCGCTCAGCGTGCGCGCGGGCTCCTGCTGGGAGCTCATGCGGCCGCCAGGCGCTGGGGACGGGGCTCGCGGGACGGCACGTAATAGGAGAGGTCGGCCTCCATCAGATGGTGGGGCCGGCCGCGGATCTCCAGCTTCTCGATGGATGTCCAGTGCAGGCGCTGGAAGAAGCGCACGTTCTGGAGCTGCACCGTGGCCAGGAAGCGGTCGCAGCCCCAGCCGTTGGCGGTGGTGACGGCCTTCCAGATCAGCCCCTTGCCGATCTGGTTGTGACGCCGGTACTCGCCGTGCACCCCCAGCCGCCCGCCGTACCAGAGGCGGGGCCGCTCCTCGAGGATCCGCACCACGCCCACCACGCCGCTGCCCTTGCCGGCGCTGTGGTCGAGGGCGGCGATGGGGTAGGCGTGGGCGTCCTGCTCGTCGCGGTCGGAGCTTTCGAAGAGATGCTGCTCCTGGCAGAAGATGGCGCTGCGCAGCTCCCAGTAGCCCTGCTCCAGCAGGTCGCCGGACCGCAGCAGATGGAAGGAGAAGCGTTGGGAGCTGGCGGTGGGCGAGAGGCGGAAATCCTCGGCGTCGATCGCCACCCCGTGCCGCACCGAGGGGGTGAAGGCGGTGGGTCCGGAACTGCAGCTGCGGCCGATGTCGTGGCTGCTGGGGTCGATGAAGAACATGGGGGCGGGGGCGGCTCAGGCGGTGGCCGCCGTGGGGGTCGGCGCTTCCTCAGCCGGGCTGGTCTCGAACAGGGACAGGGCGGAGCAGGCGCCGCACTTGGCGCAGCCCGCCGCCATGGCATCGGAGCGCAGGTCGGAGGCCCGCAGCCGCTCGCCCACGGCTGTGTAGACCTCCACCATGAAGTCGGTGGAGGGGGCGGGGTGGGCCTCCAGGGGCGTGCCGGCGATCGGCACGAAGGGCACCACGAACGGATACACGCCCAGGGCGATCAGCCGCTCGCTCACGGCGATCAGCGAGGCGGCGCTGTCCCCCAGCCCCGCCAGCAGGTAGGTGGACACCTGGCCCCGGCCGAACACGGCCACCGCCTGCGCGAACGCCTCCATGTAGCGCTCCAGGCCCAGCTCGGATTTGCCCGGCAGGATGCGGCGCCGCACCGCCTCCTCCACCACCTCCAGGTGCATGCCGAGGCTGTCCACCCCCGCGTCTCGCATGCGCCGGTACCAGGCGGGATCCTCCGGCGGCTCGCACTGGGCCTGGATCGGCAGGGGCACCCGCGCCTTCACGGCGGCGGCGGTCTCGGCCATCAGCCGGGCGCCCCGGTCGTCGCTGTTGGGGGTGCCGGTGGTGAGCACCAGCTGGCGCACGCCATCGAGGCGCACCGCCGCCTCGGCCACCTCCGCCACCTGCGCCGGCGTCTTGCGCACGAGGGTGCGGCCGTCCTCCAGCGACTGCTCGATGGCGCAGAACTGGCACGACTGGCTTCGGTCGCGGAAACGGATGCAGGTCTGCAGGAGCGTGGTGGCCAGCACGTCGCGCCCGTGGAGCAGGGCGATGGAGCGGTAGGGGATTCCCTCGGCGGTGGTCAGGGCGTAGAAGCGCGGCTCGGGCGGGGTCTCCACCGCCAGGGGCGTGTCGCCGCTCACCTGCAGGCCCCCCTCGGGGGCCATCTCGAGCCGGTAGGGAGAGCTCCCGGCCACGGCGTTGTAGACGGGCACCATCACGGTGGTGCCGTCGATGGTCAGGGCCCGGTGATCGGAGGGGCCGGCGCCGCCGCGGCGGCCCGGGTTGCCGGGCACGGCCGGATCCACCACCCCGTGCACCTGCAGTTCGGTGAGCCGGCGGCCCAGGGCCCGGCGATCCCGCTCAGCCATGGTGGCTCTCCTCCGGCACCGGCAGGCTCAGGGGCGAGGCGGCGGCGGCCGCGGTGGCGGGGTCCAGGGGACGTTCGTGCAGCTGGCGGGCCGGGGTGCGGTCGATCAGCAGCCCCAGCAGGTCGGGTCGGCTGTAGTGGCCCACGCTGTCCATCATCCGTTTGCGCTTGGTGATCAGGGCGAGGTCGAGCTCGGCGATGGCCAGGCCCTCGCCGTCCGCGAGCGGACCGGCCAGGTAGCGGCCTTCGGGACTGATCACCGCCGTGTGGCAGCCCCCCTGGCAGGCCTTCTGCAGCACCGGATCGGGCGTGATCCGCTCGATGTCCTCCGGCTCCAGCCAGGCGGTGGAACTCAGCACGAAGCAGCCGGCCTCGAGGGCGTGGTGGCGCAGGGTGACGGCGGTCTGCTCGGCGAAGATCGGCCCCACCAGCGAGCCGGGGAACTGGGCGCAGTGGATCTCCTCCCCCTGGGCCATCAGGCTGAAGCGGGCCAGGGGGTTGTAGTGCTCCCAGCAGGCCAGGGCACCGATGCGCCCGAGGGCGGTGGGCACCACCTGCAGGCCCGCCCCGTCGCCCTGGCCCCACACCATCCGCTCGTGATAGGTGGGCGTGATCTTGCGGCGCTTCAGCAGCAGCTCGCCATCGGCGCCGATCAGCAGCTGGGCGTTGTAGAGGCTGCCCCCCTCGCGCTCGTTGATGCCCAGCAGCACGTGCAGGCCATGCTCCCGGGCGGCGGCGGCGATGCGGCCCACTTCGGGGCCGCTCACCGTCACCGCCTGCTCGTAGAGCTTCAGGTGCGACTTCCCCATCAGCACCGGCGGCTCCACGAAGGAGAAGTAGGGGTAGTAGGGAAGGAACGTCTCGGGGAAGACGATCAGCTCCGCCCCCGCGGCGGCCGCCTCCGCCATGGCGGCGAGCACCCGCGCCACCGAGCCCTCCAGGCTGAAGAGCACCGGACGGATCTGGGCGGCGGCGACGGTGATCGTTGTGGGCATGGGCTCGCTCGGCTCGGCGGCGGTTGGGCGCTCAGAGGGTCCAGGTGTCGAGGATGAAGGCCCCCTCCTTGCGGTGCAGGAGCACGATGTCGAGCACGTCCAGGGGGTTCACGGGGATGATCCCGGGGATCAGGGCCCCCTCGCCGTGGCCGTAGAGCGCCTGCAGGGCGAAGCGGCAGGCGTAGACCTTGCCCCCCTGATCCATGAACTTCTGGATGCGGGCGCCGAAGTTGAGGTGGCCGTCGAAGGCGGCGTCGCCCAGCTTCGGGAAGCCCCGCTGCAGCCCCAGGGTGACGCCCGGGCCGTAGAGCAGGATCGAGGTCTCGAAGCCCTTGTTGATCAGGCGGCTGGCCTGCAGCAGGTTCACCAGGCCGATCGAGCCCTCGAAGGCCACGGTGTGGAACGTGACCAGGGCCTTCTCCCCCGGTTCGGCCTTGACGTCGGGGAAGACCTTCTCCTCGTAGTCGACGAGGAATTCACCCGTCTGGTTGGCGGGACGGCTGACCTGGGGCATGGCAGCAGGTGGCGGAGGGATGCGGCACGGCCGACCGTGCCACGGATGAAGTTTTGTTCTGTGTCGCCGATGCCACCGAATCCCGCCGATGGGTCGAAGCACGGATCCAGCCCGATCCGTGCCAGCCGTTACAGGACGTTTCCTTCGGCACCGCCAGGATCGGCCTCTGTTCCGCTGGGGGACTCGGGGGTCTGGAACCGTTGCAGCGCAACATATCTTCGGCCGCTCCCCCCTCCGCTGCGAGCAGGCCCCAGCGCCACCCGGTGGTGGTGGTGGGCGGTGGTCAGGCGGGCCTGTCGGTGGCCCACTGCCTGCAGAAGCGGGGGCTGCGGCCCCTGGTGCTGGAGCGCCACCGCATCGGCCACGCCTGGGCGCGTCAGCGCTGGCAGTCCTTCTGCCTGGTCACCCCCAACTGGCAGTGCCGGCTGCCCGATTTCCCCTACGACGGCGACGACCCCGAGGGCTTCATGGGCCGCGAGGAGATCGTGGGCTACCTGCAGCGCTTCGCCGACCACATCCGCGTGCCGGTCCGCGAAGGCGTGGCCGTGAACCGGCTGATGGCCAGCGGCGGAGGCTTCCGCCTGTTCACCGACGAGGGTCCCATCGATGCCGACCAGGTGGTGGTGGCTACCGGCGGCTACCACCGGCCCAAACGTCACCCCCTCGCCGCCCGCCTGCCGGAGGCCATCCTCCAGATCGATGCCTGCGACTACGACAGCCCCGAGCGGCTGCCCCCCGGCCCGGTGCTGGTGGTGGGCAGCGGCCAGTCGGGCTGCCAGATCGCCGAAGACCTGTTCCTGGCCGGTCGCCGCGTGCACCTGAGCGTGGGCCGGGCTCCCCGCTCACCCCGCCGCTACCGCGGCCGCGACGTGGTCGACTGGCTCGATCGCATGGGCTACTACGCCATGCCGATCGACCAGCAGGACGATCCCCGGGCGGTGCGCGCCAAGACCAACCATTACCTCACCGGCCGCGATGGCGGCCGCGAGATCGACCTGCGCCGCCGTGCCCTCGAGGGCATGGTGCTGCACGGCCGGCTGGCGGAGGTGGGTCAGGAGCGGATCCGGTTCGCCCACGATCTGGCCGCCAACCTCGACGGCGCCGACGCGGTGTACAGCCGCATCTGCCGCAGCATCGACGCGTACATCGAAGCCGAGGGCCTGATCGCCCCCGAGGAGCCCCCCTACGTTCCCTGCTGGACGCCACCCCCCGGGCCGCCGGCCCCGCTCGATCTGGCCAGCGAGCCCCTGACGGCGGTGATCTGGTGCACGGGGTACCACCAGGATTTCTCCTGGGTGGAGGTGCCGGTGTTCGACGGTGCCGGCCGGCCGGCTCACCGGCGGGGGATCACCCCGGTACCGGGGCTCTACTTCCTCGGCCTGCCCTGGCTGCACACCTGGGGCTCGGCCCGCTTCTGCGGCGTGGCCGACGACGCCGAGTACCTGGCCGAGGCGATCCGCATGCGCTCCTCGCGCAGGGCCGCCAGCCAGGAGCGGCTGGAGTGCACGGCCCTGCTGGGCAGCTGAGCCTCAGGGAACCACGGCCGACCAGGTGAAGGCCAGCCCGATGCCCAGCAGCAGCCCGGCCGTCAGGCTCAGGGCTCCGCTGGAGGCGCTCTGGCGCCAGCGCCGCACGGCGGTGAGGGCCACCGCCAGCAGCAGCCCCTGGCTGATCAACAGCCCCGCCAGATAGAAGCCGATCGGGGTGGGTTCCCAGCCCAGCACCGAGCCGCTGAGGGCGTAGCCGTGCAGCAGGAAGGCGGGCACCAGCACGGCCGCCGGCAGCCGGCGGGCGAGCACCAGGCCCGTGAGGGCCACCGAGAGGGCCACGAGCGGCTCCACGAACGTGAGGCCCGGCAGGGCCAGCCCCAGGAGGTTGCCCGCCAGGCCGCAGCCCAGCAGGCCGAGCACCCAGCGGAAGGGGTGGACGATGCCCACCAGCCCGATCGCCAGCAGGAACAGGAGGTGATCGGGGCCGAGGATCGGGTGGGCCAGGCCGCTGAGCAGCCCCGCCAGCGGGCCCGGCGTCATGTGGAAATAGCCCATCAGGTGGTGCGCCGAGGCCGGGCCGGCCAGCAGCAGCGGCAGGGCCAGCAGCAGCGGCAGGGCGACGGGCAGGGGGAGCGACTGGATCGCGGCACGCTTCGCGGGGGGCGTGGCGCCCTGGTTAGCGGCGCCCGGGTTCGCGGCGGAGAGGGTCGGTTTCATGGGAGTTCGCCGGTCCTCGCCGGCAGGGGGGTGGTGGGGCGGGGGCGAGCGTTCTGACTGAGGACTCCAGGGCAGGGCGCCACGGGTTCCATCACAGCTGCGGGACAGCGGCGGACTTGGGGAATCCCCGCACCGCCTTTCCTCCTTGCCTCCTCCCCGTGAAGGGGAGGAACCTCCTGGCGCCCCATCCTCCCCCCTGTCCGGTCGGAAGCCGCGATCCTCGGGGTCAGCGTTACCGGCTGCCCGCAGAATGGGAGAACGGTTCCCGGGAGCCACCCCCGGGAGGAAACGAGGAAAGTCCGGTGCGCGCAGGGATTCCCCTTCCGTCATTCCGGCGCTGTCCCGCAGCTGTGATGGGGTCACCCTCAGCCAGAACGCTCGCCGTGCCCCCCTTCCTTCAGCCCCGGCGCGGACCGGGAACCCCGATGACCAATCTCTCAGGCCTCCGCTCCTGGACCCTGCTGGGGTCCGCAGCGGCCCTCGGTTTCGTGCTGATCGGCCAGCCCGCCCAGGCCCATGGTCTGGCCCACGGCGGTCTCGCCCCTGGCTTCCTCCATCCCATCACCGGCGTGGATCACCTGCTGCTGCTGATCGGCGTCGGCGCGGCCGCCTCCTCGCTGTCGGCCCGGCTGCTCCTGTGGGCCTTCGCCGGCGCACTGCTGGGAGGCCTGGCCGGGGCCATGGGCTTCGCCCTTCCCCTCGCCGAGGTGCTCGCCGCCCTGGCCATCTCGGCGGTCGCCCTTCTGATCCTGCGGTCCGCCCGCGAGGGGCGTCGCCCCGGTCTGGGCTTCGCCGGAGCTGTGGTGGCCGGTGCGGTGGCTCTCCATGCCCTGCTCCATGGCCTCGAAGCCCCCGCCGACCCCACGGCCGTGGGCTGGTGGCTGGGGGCCCTGGCAGCGTCCGTGCTGGTGTGCGGCGGGTCGTTCCTGGCCCTGCGCCGGCTTCCCCCGGTCTGGACCCTGCGCCTGGCGCTGCTGCTGGCGGTGCTGGGTGGCGGCCTGGCCCTGGCTCCCGCGGGACTGGCGCTCCGCTGACCGCTCAGGCCGGCCCGGGGCTCCTCAGCAGCCCGGCGGCCATGGCGAGGGCCCCCTGGCAGGCATCGCCGGCGGCGTCCACCAGCCGGCTGCCGGGCAGGGCCTCCGCGAGGGCCGCGGCAAAGGGCAGGCGCAGCTGCTCCAGGTGGGTGAGTGCCCCGCCCATGGGGCAGACCGCCGGCGCCTCCAGGGCCAGCCCCCGGGCCACCCCCGCGGCCATGTCCGCCAGGGCGGCGGCGTTGCGGCCCATCACCGCCAGGGCCGGCGGGTCGCCGGCGGCGGCGCAGCGGTCCACCACCGGCGCCAGCCGGGCGAAGCCGGCGGGCCCGAAGCCTTCGGTCACCACCAGCGCCTTGAGCCGCTGGGGGGCTTCCGGATCGCCGGGATCCAGATCCAGGGCCTGCCAGAGGGCCGGCCGCAGGGAGGTACCGGCTTCGCGGCCATCGGCCATCCGCAGGCTCAGGGCCAGGCCGTCGCGGCCGATGTCCATCGCCGAACCGGCCCCATCCAGCAACCAGCCCCAGCCACCGCAGCGGTGCTCGCGGCCGGCCCCGTCGCGGCCCACGGCGATGGTGCCGGTGCCGCTGATCACCACGATGCCGGCAGCGCCGCCGAAGGCCCCCCGCAGGGCGGTGCGCTCGTCCCCGGTGACCAGCACCCGCTCCGGCGGCAGCCCCAGGGCCTCCGCCGCCAGGGCCCGGCCCGGGCCGCCACCGCCGTGCCCTGCTCGATGCCGCTGGCCCCCACGGCGGCCGCCACCAGCGCGGCGGTGCCGCTGGGCTGGCAGGCGTCCAGGAGATGGGCCCGGGCCCGCAGCAGGCTCTCCCGCAGGGCGGCGGTGAAGCGGGCGGAGCCGTCGGGGGCGGCCAGGTGACACACCCCCGGCCCTCCCCCGCGCCGATCACAGTGCCCTCCCCGCCGCTGTCCGCGCCGCCGGCCAGGGCCAGCCGGCAGGTGGTGTGGGTCTGGCCGGCATCGAAGCCGGCGATCAGCCTCATGGGGCGGCGGCCGGAACCGCTTCGGGGGCTGCCGCGGCCGGGGATCCCTGGGCCGCCACCGCCAGGGTGGCGAGGCTGAACAGGGCGATCAGCTGCACCTCCGGCCGGAAGAAGATCGTGTCGGTGAGGCCCTGCACCACCAGGCCGGCGAACACGGCCACCGCCGCCAGGCTGGGCAGGGCCAGGGCGGCGTTGCTGCGCCACTGGCCGAGACCCACCTTCACGGCGCTCAGCAGCAGACCCAGCCCCGCCAGCAGGCCCGGGATGCCGGCCTCCACCAGCAACTCGAGGGGAATCGAGTAGGCGCTGAGGGCGTTGAACTTGGGCTGCTGGTAGAGGGGGTAGATCAGGTTGAAGGCGTGGTTGCCCGGGCCGATGCCGATCCAGGGGCGGTCCCGGATCATCGCCAGGGCCGAGGTCCAGACGTTCATGCGGAAGTTGTTGGAGCTGTCCTCCCGCCCCGCCAGCAGGCTCATCACCCGCACCCGCAGGGGTTCCACCTGGGTGACCAGCACCGCCAGCGCCAGGCCGCCGCCGGCCAGCAGCAGGAAGGGGAACAGTCGTCTCCAGAGGGGCGGCCAGTCGCGGGTCTGTCGCAGGACGAGCAGCAGGGCCAGCAGGCCGAGGGAAGCCACCATGCCCATCCAGGCGCCGCGGCTGTAGGTGAGCACCAGGGCCACCAGGCCGAGCACCAGCGAGGCCAGGGCGAACAGGCGCCGGCCCCGGCCCTGCCAGCGCAGCAGGGCCACCACCGCCAGGGGCAGGATCGGCAGCAGGTAGCCCCCGAGCAGGTTGGGGTTGTCGAGGGTGCTGTAGATGCGCACCGTGCCCTCGGCCACCGAGTTGCTGTCCGACCAGCGGGCCAGGGCACCGGTGTCGTCGTAGAGCTGGCGGATGCCGATCACGCTGGTGATCAGCTCCCCGCCGAGCAGCGCCGCCACCAACCGGTCCCACCACAGCGGCGAGGTGGCCAGCAGCTGGCGCATCAGGGCATAGACGCTCAGGTAGCTGAGCAGCTTGGCCAGACCCTGCAGCGCCGCCTTGGGCACCGGCGAGAAGCCGGTGGCCACCACGGCGATGGCGATCACCAGCAGCAGCCAGCGGTTGATGGTGCCGACGGCTCCCGGCGGGGTGCGCAGGGCCCAGAGCAGCCACAGCAGGGCGGCGGCGGCGATCAGCAGGCTGAGGCCCGAGCGGGTCACCAGCGGCAGCCCGGCCATCAGGGCGCAGAGAACCCACCCCGCCAGCAGGGGCAGGTGGGCGCCGAGCCGCCCGGCCGGCAGGCCGGCCAGCAGCCCCTGCCAGCGCAGCAGCAGGGGCACGGGAGCTGGGGCAGGCACCATCAGGCCGGGGCGACGTCCTGGCGATTATCGGCGCCGCCGCCATCGGCTTCCAGACGCGCCTCCAGATCGGCGAGCGGCGGCAGGGGGGCGCGGGTGCGGCGGTAGAGGCTGCGGTGCACCGGCCCTCCCTGCGCCAGAACGTGGCGTTCCCGCTCGGTGGCCACCGGCAGGGGATTCACCTGCGGGCCGCACTCCCCGGGCCCGGCCGGCTCGAAGGCGCCGCTGGCCTCCACCAGCTGCCGCATCGGCGTGATCAGCCCCTCCACGTCGCTCTGCAGGAACAGCTCCCGGCCGGGGGCCAGGGCCGAGGCGATGGCCAGCAGCAGCGCGGGCTGCAGCACCCGCCGCTTGTGGTGCCGCGCCTTGAACCAGGGGTCGGGGAACTGCAGGGTCACCAGCTCCAGCTGGCCGGGGGGCAGCAGCGCCAGCCAGGCCGGCAGGTTCACGTTGGCGTTGCCGTAGAGGAAGCGGAGGTTGGTGAGGCCCTCCCGCTGGCGGTCGGCCTCGGCGGCCTCCACCAGGGGGCGGCGGATCTCCAGGCCCAGGTGGTTGCGGCCGGGCCGCAGGGGGGCCATGGCCAGCAGGAAACGGCCCCGGGCCGAGCCGATGTCCAGATGGAGGGGCAGGGCAGGGTCGGCGAACAGCTCGGCGGGGGGCGGCAGCGGCTCCACCGACTGGTGCAGCCGGCTGAGCGGATTGACGTGCTGGCGCACCATCAGCGGGGCGTGGAGGCGTCCCCGGGACCGTCGTTGGGCACCAGGAAGCCCCAGCTGGCGGTGTAGCCGTGCAGGTGGGTGGTGCCGCCCACGGGGCCGATCTCGCCGTTGCAGAACAGGCCGGCGATCGGCACCGTGCCGAAGGCCTCCCGGCAGAGGTTCACATCGCCGTCGGCCTCGCCGTAGAGACCGGCGCCCCTGCCGAGACAGGCGAACAGGAGGGCGGCCAGGGGTTCGCCCTGACGCCGCGCCTGGGCCGCCAGCAGCTGGCGGGATTCATCCCGGGAGGCATCGGCATCGCGCAGCTGGAACTGCACCTTCTGGCCCACCCGCATGCGTTCGCCCACCGCCACGGCCCCGTTGCGCGGGTCCACGCCGATCAGGTTCCGCACCAGGAAGGCCCTCGGGCCCCCGGCGGCGACCGGGGCATCGGTGCTGGGCAGGCTGAAATCGCTGCGCCCCACGCCGAGGAACAGGGAGTGCTTCACCTGCTCCCGTTCGGCGGGGGTGAGGTCCGTGAGGATCGCCTGCAGGGCGGCCACGGGACTGTTGCGGGTCTCGCCGCAACTCACCTCGATCACCACGTTGCGCTGGGCCTGTTCCACCTCCAGCACCGGGCCGATGGGGCGGCAGCCCTGGGCCACCACCGCATCGAGGCGCCAGGCCCCGCCGATCAGGCACCCCACGGCTCCGGTGCGCACCGTGCCGGCAGGGGCCGCACGGCCCGCGCCGTTGCCGTCATCGAAGAGGAGCGAGCCGTGGGCGGCGCTGTGGGGGCCGGCGATGCCACCCACCTTGGTGACGCCGGGAAAGGCGTAATCAAGGCCGTTGATCAGATCGTTGATGGCGCTCCCGCTGGGGTCGAGCAGCAGCAGCAGCGACTGTCCCTGCTCCGGTTCGCCGCCCACCAGCCGGCGCCAGGGCTCGGCCGGGCCATCGAGATCGGGCAGCTGGGCGGTGTCGATGGCGAAGGGCCGCAGGCTGGCCCCCGGCAGGTGCAGCAGGGTGACCGCCAGGGCGGGCTGCTGTTCGACCTCGTGGGGGCAGCCCGCCGGATCGGTGCCCACCACCCCCCCGCCGACGCAGCCCAGCCAGTGGCCGGCGTTGAGCCTGTGCTGCAGCAGGGGCAGCAGGCGGGGCAGATCGCTGGCGTAGCTGGCCGAGGCGAACACCAGGGCCAGGTCGGCAGGACCCACCCCCCGGAGCTGCTCGCACACCTGGTTGACGGCTTCCTGAAGGGAGGGATCCCGCCCCAGGGCGGTACGGCACCAGGCCGCGGGCGGCCGGCGCAGCAACCAGGGGATGGAGGGGAGAGAACCCATGGACGGAACCTATCGCCCGGGGGGCACACGGATAATGGCGCCTGAACGAACCGAGCGGACGTGCCGGAACTGCTGTATCGCTCCCTGGTCTGGCTCGACGTGAGGCTGGGGATCCTGTTCGCCGTGGGGGTGCCGCTGGTGCTGCTGGTCTGGGCGGCCCTGCGGCGGGAGCAGGCCCTGGTGCGGCTGCTGCTTCTCTACTGGAAGGTGGCCAGCCTGCAGATGATCGCCCTGCTGCTGCTCACCGGCAACCGCCCCACGGGCTTCCTGCTGCTGGTGCTGGCGCCGCTGCTGGTGGTGGCCACGCTCTGGTTCTGGGTGGATCTCAACGAGGAGCTGGCCGACATGCCCCCCTGGCGCGCCCTGCCCCTCACCCTGCGCATCTGGCGCTGGAGCCTGACACTGCTGTCGCTGGCCGCCGCAAGCCTGGCCGTGACCGCCCTCCCCTGCATGAGCGGCGGCGCCACGCCCGGTCTCTGCCGGGTGTGGCTGGAGGCCCCCCAGGGCCTGCACGGGGTGGTGGCGCGGGTGTTCGCCTTCGTGTTCGGCGGCGACTGGACCCCGGGCGTGGCCGCCTTCGTGGGCTACGCGGCCCTGGTGGGGTACGTGGTGGGGCTGCTGCAGTGGCTGGTGGTGCGGCTGCCGCGGCTCGGCCGGGTGGCCGGCGAGTTCTGATCCCTGTGCCTGCCAGCCCTGCCTCGCCGATGCCCGACGCCGCTTCGATCGCCGCCCTGCTGGCCCGCCTGGAGACGATCAGCCGCGAGCGGCCGGATCGGGTGCTGCGCCTGATCGGCACCGTGCCGGCGGGGCCGGAGGAACCCGGAGCGGGTGAGGAGGAGCCCTTCGAGCTGCTGATCTTCCGGGGCTTCTCCAGCAGCATCACCCACCCCACCGCCTTCGATCCCGACCGACCCGCGCTGCCGGAAACGGCCCGGATCACGGCCGCCGAACTGCTGGCCGGGCCCCTGAACCCCGCCGATGAGCGGCGCCTGGCGGGGCCGCTGCCCGCCGCGACCTTTCTGGAGCCGGGCGCCTGGGAGGGCGGCGCGGAGTCCTGAGCCGTGCCAGGGGCCAGGGGCGGATCGTCCCGGCCCCGCCATCGGCGTGCGGCTGCTTCATGACGTTGCCCACGCGCTCCATGCGCGGACTGCCGGCGCTGCGAAGACTGGATGGAGGGCATCGCACACGCCGCACCCGCTTCCGAGCCATGACCAGCATCGATGAAATCGCTCCCGACCTGTTCCGGCTCTGCATCTACGTGCCGGAGTTCGACATGCAGTTCAATCACTTCCTCGTGCGGGACGAGGAGCCGCTGCTGTTCCATGCCGGGCTCAGGGCGATGTTCCCCGCTCTGCGGGAAGCGGTGGCCACGCTGATCGATCCCGCCGCGCTCCGTCACATCGCCTGGAGCCACTTCGAATCCGATGAGATCGGTGGCCTCAACCACTGGCTGGGACTCGCGCCCCAGGCCCAGCCGGTCTGCACCTTCGTCGGCAAGCTCGTCAGCGTGGACGACTTCGCCATCCGTCCGGCCCGCGGGATGACAGCCGACGATGTGCTGTCGACAGGCCGGTATCGGTTTCGTTTCCATCCTTCGCCGCACCTCCCGCACGGCTGGGACGCCGGGGTGCTGTTCGAGGAGACCCGCCGGACCCTGTTCTGCTCCGACCTGTTTCACCATTTCGGCAATGGGGCCCCGACGACGTCCTCCGATCTGATCGGTCCGGCGCAGGAGGCGATGCGGCAGATGCAGCAGGGGCCACTGGCCGGCTACATGCCCTACACCCGCCAGACGGAGGCCCTGCTGCGTTCGCTCGCCGCTCTTCAGCCGGACACGCTGGCCACCATGCACGGCTCCTCCTACATCGGCAGAGCCGACGGATTGCTGCAAGGCCTGGCCACCGTGATCAGGGAAAGCTTCGGTGGGGAGGCCTGAGCGGATCACGGAATCGCCTCGGTTGCGTTAGTCGACGCGCGCAGAATCCTTTCGCTGTGTGAAGAAGCACTGGCGAAGTCTGATGAAAAGCCTAAATTCCTGATAAGAATATTTGGAGAGATAAATGTCGGGCGAAGGGAATGAGGGTGGTGGTATTTGGAGTAAGCTTGTCATCGGTATTGTCTCGGCGCTGGTCGTGGGAGGCGCAACGCCATGGTGGTGGGGAAAGTTATTCGAGGGTAAGCCTTCATCTTCAGGAACGGCAGAAACGGGCAAGGCATCCATTCCTGCTGGGCCAGCAAAGACCGACGCCCTGACGGTCTACGCGGATTCTGTCAAAGGCACTCCTTGGCTGAACAAGGGGGATGGCTACGTCAGGATTGATTATGAAGCCACTGGCCAGTGGCTTTCCATCCCCGACAATGACCCCGGCATCAACGCCAATCCCGATGTCCCCGAGCATGCCAAGGGTTATCTCTCGCCAGCCGGAGATCCCAACTTTCAATCGAGTGATGCAGTCTGCAAGCAGGTTCCTCTGGGGGCGTTGGTGGTCGTGGGAGAGGATGGCCGCTGCAAGGCCTATGGGATGAAGGGTTCGCTCGAGCTCAAGCCGGGAGAGGCGGTTGTCTTCAAGATGAATGATGTCGAAGGCATGTATCAGGACAACAAGGGCCAGATCGATGTCAAGCTATCCGTTGTAAAGGAATAGCTCGAGCCTGTTTCTCGCGGGAGCGAGGAGTGGCGCGAAGGGTGGCCGATGTACAGGCTGATGAGCATGCTGATGGCTGCACACGATCACGGGGCAAGGGATCAGGCTCGCCCTGTGGACGATCTCCGCGGTCCTGAGCATCATGACCAGGCTTCTGCACAGGCCATGGCGTCCCGGGATCCGATCAAGGACTTCTTCACCTTCCTGCTGGGAGCCGTCCTCCTCTCGATGGGGGCGTTCCTGTTCTTCAACCAGGTGATGGTGAGTTCGATGCCGATGGGCCGGGGCCTGCGGCATGGCTTTGGCCGCGGCTGGGGTGGCGGCTGGGGCGGCGGTTTCAGTGGTGGCTACGGCACCGGTTTCGGTGGCGGTTGGGGCGGCGGTTTCGGCTTCCCAGGAGGACTGGGCGACGGCTTCGGCCTGCTGCTGATTCCCCTGACGATCGGGGTGTGCCTGCTGTTCGCCCTTCGCAATCAGCGCTGGGGCTGGTTTCTGGTGCTGGCGTCGCTGGGCGCTCTGGCCGTGGGGGTGCTGCAGACCCTGATCATGAGTTTCCAGCCCACCACCCTCTGGAATCTGCTGACGATGGTCGCCCTCATCGGCAGCGGCGGCGGCCTGATGTTCCGTGCGCTCATGGGATACGGCGATGGCAAGGACGGATAGGTCCGTCGAGGATCTCCTGCGGGAGATGGAAGCCCCCGCAGCGGCCCAGGCCGGTGGCCGTGGCGGCGGGAAGCCTCCGGGTGATGGCGGCAGAACACCTCCGGCTCTGGCGGGGGGATCCTCGTCCTGGCCCCCCAGGACCCTGCTGTCTGCCCTGGTGCTGTTGGCGATGGGCTTCGGTGCCGGCTGGGGGGCCTCCACCCTGCGCACCTCCCCGGCCCAGGCCACCGGGGGAAAGGCTGGCCTGGAGACGCGCGGCGATCTGCTGGCGCAGGGATGGTCGGAAGCCGATCAGGGGGTCTTCATCCGCCGCTGCCAGGGGAACTGCCGGATGCCCAGGCTCTACGGCGGGGGCGTCGTCGATGTCATGGAGGTCTCCTGCCTGGAGCGTCCCTGCGGTCAGATCCAGGCGGTGTTCGATGTGCTCGACGGTCAGGGCCAGGTCGTCCAGCCGCTGACGCTCCAGCACTCCGGACGGCAGGGGGAGCGGCTGCAGCTGGTGCTCGAGTCCGAGCGGCCGGAGGCGCGTCGTTTCGTGCTGCGGGAGTTCCGGGCCAAGGCCAGGGTGGACTGAGCCGCCGCGGTCCCCTCCGGGCAGCCCTCTTAGGCTCGCTCCGTCGGCCCACCGGCCTCCGCCGGTGCCTCCCCCAAAGCGCCCGTGAAGTCCCTGCGGTTCGACGACGGCTCGATGCTGCCGATGCTCGGCATGGGCACCTGGAACGCCCTGCCGGGGGAGGTGGGAGCGGCGGTGACGGAGGCCCTGCGGCTCGGCTACCGCCACATCGACTGCGCCGCCATCTACGGCAACGAGGCGGAGATCGGCGAAGCGCTCAACGCCGCGCTGCAGGCGGGACTGGTGAGCCGGGAGCAGCTGTGGATCACCTCCAAGCTCTGGAACAACGCCCATGCGCCAGAGGATGTGGAGCCGGCCCTGAAGCGCACCCTGGTTGATCTGCGGCTCGACCATCTCGACCTCTACCTGATCCACTGGCCCGTGGCCTTCCGGTCGGGGGTCCTGCTGCCCGAGACGGCGGCGGATCTGGTGGCCCTCGAGGATCTGCCCCTCGCCGCCACCTGGGAGGCCCTGGCAGGGATGGTGGAGCGGGGCCTCTGCCGCCACATCGGCGTCAGCAACTTCGGGGTGGCCACCCTCGGGGCGCTGCTGGAGCAGGCCCGTCTGCGGCCGGCCGTGAACCAGGTCGAGCTTCACCCCTACCTGCAGCAGAACGAGCTGCTGGCCTTCTGCCGGGCACGCGGCGTGCACGTCACCGGCTACGCGCCGCTCGGCTCAGGCGGCCGGGCCGCCCATCTGCGGCCCCGGGGAACCGGTGCTGCTGCAGGACCCCACGATCACGGCCATCGCCGAGCGCCTTGGCCTCACCCCGGCCCAGGTGCTGCTGCGCTGGGCCCTGCAGCGCGGCACCGCCGTGATCCCCAAGTCGGTGAACCCGGCGCGGCTGGCCGAGAACCTCGTGGCCGCCGACGGTGAGCTGGCCGCCGAGGACATGGAGGCCATCGCCGCCCTCGATCGCGGCTACCGCTATATCGACGGGTCCTTCTGGGTGAAGGAGGGCGGCCCGTACACCGTGGAGGGGATCTGGGCCTGACCGGGCAGTGATCGCAGCGAGTGAAATGGGAATCCACCCTGGGGCGGATTCCCTTGCGGGACATGGGCTGCTCAAGATGGGGAGGCCGGCAGGACGTGCATGTCGCGGCTTACCGGCGGTTACCGGACCCGTGAACCACTGCCAGAATTCGAAAGTTGCTTTCGAACGGCTATGCAGGATAAGGGTTCCAGGCGATCCCCCCAGCTGCACCTCAAGTGGTTCACGGAAAGAGAGCGCATCAGTGGAGTGGTTCTCCGAACCGTCCATTGAAATGTTAGATGTAGCATTAAAGCAAAGAGTGGCCACTGATGAGCGGTAAGTTCCAACCAGCTGGCATGACCACCCAAGCGAGTGACTATGGAAGACTTGCCCTGAAAGCTGCACTCTCCTCAATGCCTGTAGCAGGACCACTTATCAACGAAATTGTCAATGAGATCATTCCCGGAGATCGTGTCGACAGGATTTCCGACTTTGTGGCCATGCTTGATGAGAGGATCAATAGGCTTGGGCAGAATCTGATTGGCGATGCACTTAAGGATCCTGATTTTATTGACCTAATTGAAGAAGCGCTTAGGCAATCGGCAAGAGCGATTTCTCAGGAGAGAAGGGGCTACCTTGCTGAGCTTGTTGCCAATAGCCTAACGGACATCGAGGTAAAGCACTCGGAGAGCAAGCATCTTATGCGCGTCTTGGGTGAATTATCAGATGTTGAGGTGCTATGGCTAAAGCGGTTTTATTTGAGCAAGTCAGGCGAATCGACTCGTGCTTTTGAGGAGTTTCACAAGGAAGCTCTTGATTTTCAGCTACCCACGGTGGGTTCACCAGAACCCGAGAAGGACAGGCACGCAGTCAAAAGGAGCTACATCAATCATCTCGATCGCTGTGGATTGATTCAGGAGCCTGAAAGAGCATCTGCTCAAAATGAAGACCCAAAATTCGCGCGCATGAGAAGGCTTTTTCCGTCTGAGGGCAAAGAGATCAGTCAGTTTGGCAGCCTGATGCTGCGCAGTATTGGGCTTGCTGATTGAAGTTTATGTGCACAT
>JMRP01000039.1 GCA_000708525.1 Cyanobium sp. CACIAM 14 | reverse complement strand
ATCAGCGAGCTTGCGGATCCGCCGCAGCGGATGACTGGCCGGGATCCGATCCTCGATCGAGACGTAGGAGAACAGGGAGCCGGTGCGCTCCTGTTGACCTCGCATCAAGGGGTGAGCGGTTGCCCCATTTTCGCAGGGGTGGCCGGGTTTTTCAGCGAACTCTTAGAAGTCTGTCCCAGTAGGACTGGCCCGGGTGACGCGCCTACGGTGGCTTGCGCGGGAACCGCTGCTCCCTCTTGGATTCCGAGCCCGCCACCACTCCTGCTGCTGCAAGCGATCTGATCAGCTTCCTCAAGGCGCTGCCCGACTGCAGGATGCGTCGGGGTATCCGTTTCCCGCAGTGGTGGATGCTGCTGGTGGCGATCCTCGCGATCCTGAGCGGCCAGGGCTCGCTGGTGGGGATGGAGCGATTCGCCAAACGCCATCGCCAAATCCTCAACGAGCTGCTCGGCACCGATTTCTGCAAGTCGCCATCGGACTCCACCTTCCGGCTACTGCTGGCCCAGTTTTCGCTGTCGCCTGACACCTGACATCGCTGGAGCTCAGCCGCCATCTAGGCGTGAAGTAGGGCCTCCTGAGGAAGGCCCTACCTGGGTGGCTATTGCTTCCGCTTCAACAGGGGTTTCTTGATGGCTGAGATGACCGAGCGGATCGCCAACGCGGTCACCTGCTGCATCTCCTGCACGGAAAGGGATCTGAGGATCGCGGAGGCTTATGGGTAATGAAGAGAGAGAAAACGGGTGCTACCCCGAGCGAATATGTGCTGATCGCATATACATCAATACCAAGAATAGGAACTTCTGCACGAGGAACAGAATTCGACTGTCACGCAAGCGACTAGGAAGGCCCCCAAAGGACCCGCAGGTCAATGCAGCTCACAGGCAGCAACTCAGCGCAGACCAACGCAGGAGAAACGAGGTGGAGGGAGTCTTTGGCTCAGGGAAGCGAAAGTATTCGATCAAGCTGATCATGGCCCGCCGCCCCAAAGGTGCGGAAACCTCGATCTATATGGCATTTCTGGTGATGTGCGCTGAGAAGATCTGGAGGCTCCTCCGCCTCTTTTTTGTCATTTTTTTGCTTGGCTTTCTGCCTGACTGGAGCCTGACTCGCCTTGGAAGGGGTTGACGCACATCTGGCGGCTTGTGACAAAAGAATTGCTGGTCGCTGCATAGCCGTCTATCAAGCTTCTGGCACCCTGGATTCTGGACTGAAATCAAGCTGGCCGGCTGGTCACTTTTCAGGAGACCCTAAGCACGGGCCTCAATAAACATTGATTCTAGTCCTTTTCTTGGACGTCCATCGTGATCGGCATCAAGAGGGAAAAAGGGAAATCCAGAATAATTGCTAGTGCCATGGGTCATTTTCTGGATATCGCCAAAGCCACAAGATGATAACACAGATGAAATCTGATGAAAATCCCAGAGCCACCGATGCAACTCGCCAACGTGGGCAAAACTAATATTATTACGACGAAATGATGACGGGATAATGCGGGCGCCGACCTGCAGTCGAATTGCATCAAGAAATTCTTGAACGACGCACTTAATGGATTGAAATCGACTTGGGCGAATCTGGTAAACGCGATCCACCTTCGGACTACATAGGTCATTAACATAGCCTAGTCTTTCGCCATTTCGGGATCGAATGAAATCAATCATATTCTGTTCGCCCTCTGAATTCGACGCAAACTGGCAGTAAAGACCGGCCAGTTCTCCGCCTGGATATTTACGAACACACTGGTCAATAATTTCGACAACAAGGAAATCAGCATATAGATGCTGGCCTGCATCTCTATACTGGATGTATGAACGGCACATTTCCTCGAAGTCTGGCAATACCAGCCTGAGCAGGCCACCGGCTCTAAGGATTCGCTTGCATTCGATTAACAAGCCACGCACTGAGTCGCGAGGAATATGCTCAAGTAAATGAGAAGAATACACCAAGTCAATGGTTGCGGTATCAACTCGAAGTGGCTTTAATAAATCAGCTTTGACTACCGATGGCGACGCTGAGTTGTAATCCAGGTTGAGCCATTGTGGATCCGGTATAAAAACAGGTCCGCATCCCAGATTGACGTATTGCTTGGCTGATGCGACCATGGCGAGACGAAGAAAGCGGTTGTTACAAATTACAAATTAATGAGGCGCCATTGATCGACAGAGAGCCTTACGGCCCTGTGGCTAGAAAAAGTCGTCCATGAGCTGACTATAGATTTCTTTGTACTGGCCTGCCACGACTGATGGAGACCATAGTTGTTTTGCTTTGACTCTTGCTGCTGCGCC
Source organism: Cyanobium sp. CACIAM 14 (assembly GCA_000708525.1). GTDB lineage: Bacteria > Cyanobacteriota > Cyanobacteriia > PCC-6307 > Cyanobiaceae > Cyanobium. Next base: position 25,083 of record JMRP01000039.1, on the reverse strand, counting down.
AAGTTTCTTGCATCTCTCCTTAGACTCTATCACCCATTGAATTGCCGCAGCAAGCGAGGAGGGTTCAAAGGGTTCTGCAAGCACTCCCGTGTGACGATCATCCACGATATCAATCAATCCTCCCGTGCGGAAACCGACAACTGGAGTTCCACAGGCACTAGCTTCAAGGCCTGTATTGGGCAAATTGTCCTGACGGGAGGGCAAGATAAACACATCAGCAGCAGCATAAAGAAGTCTCAGGGCTTGATCATCATCAAGCTTACCGATGTAGTGAATGGGGAAGCCAACCTCAACATGCTCCACGGGCTGACTTTGCCCAAAGATTGCTATTTCTATGTTGTCCAAGGTCGTGCCTACCACCATTGATTTCAATTGTTGTAACGCATTCTGAAACAGGTCACCTCCCTTTCTTAGATCATTGAGCCCACCTATTGCGCCATACAGAACAATCAGCTTGTCGCGGGGAAGCCCCATGAGTTGCCTTGCCTGATCGACGCCTTGAGGTGACCAGAACTCATGGTCTATGGGATAGGGAATTATCGTGATTGGCCAACTATGCATTAACTCACTTGCTTTGGCGCACTCAGCCATCCACCGGCTAGGACAGATGATCCTCATCGGTCGCTTCCAGTACTTTTTCTTCATCAGCCATGTCGCACGATTACGATCTCTGCCGAACTCATTGGCGGGTCGATTATCGCGCCGGTAGCCATCGACAAAACGCCTGTCATTAGCAGGTGGAGGTAATGTATAGTGCTCAGCGCCGCAGAATGCCCATTGGTCATGCAAGGTCCATACAACAGGTCTGCTTAGGTTGCCTATTTCTTTGATGGAGATGGTCTCATGACCATTCAGATGGCCAACCCAGTGAAGGTGGATAAGCTCAAAATCGGATTGGTTCAATTCGTAGCCTAGGCCACTATCCGGCCAACCGAAGCTGTGATGCACCGAATTCGTTGTGTGAAATGGAATGCTGTAGCGATGGCGAACAAGTAGCCGAGGCTGAGCATACCGGTAGAAGGGATTGCGGATAAGGCTTACACCCTCAACCACACTGGGGTCATCTGAATATTTCGTGATTACGCGCATGCAGGATTGAAGATTAAGCTGTGCCTTTTCCTTGACAAGGCTTTGATGAATTCGATAAGCAGCCCTGTTTGCTCCTCCGTGAATGTCTGATGCTGAAACATGCACTACTTTCATTGCCCCCTTGTGCGTGGGTGATTGGTTAGGCATGGTATCGCCTACGAGAAGGAGGCGACTTGAAATTGAGAAATGATTATCAGTCTCTATCCGAGTCACCAAGGAAGCTACGAACAACACGCCAACACAGGCTAATCCAAGTTTCCAATTGTCCAGGATGGGCTGTTTCAGAGCAGATCAGGCTTGAACCAGCCTGATTTCACTGCATACGGGGACTTACCCCGTGGGGTTCCCCCGATTTCGTGGACACCGATCAGGGTTCACAGGCAGGGTCGCCTAAAAGTCTGATCAGGCCGTGCTCATGCCTCCCAGCATCAGCATCCGGCCGATGTCTTTGCCTGGCTGATCATATAGATCGCCTGAAACAAGATGGTAAGCGCCAGCTTGGTGGCTTCGAAAATGGTCCCTGCCGTCAGCGTCGTCTGGTGGCGGCAGTTCTTGCATTGATATCTTTTCCGCCGGCTGTCATGAATCACCCCGTACTGTGCCCCTCCACAACGCGGAGAGCGAAACCCCTCCGGCCATCGAGCCTTCTCCAGCGCTGCCTCGCATAGTGACTCTGTTCCGTACAACTCGGTGAACTGACCGAGGGACAGGCCTGCCTGATACTGGATTTTGTTCTGGGGCATGATCCCGCCCCCCTATTTAGCACGTCTGTACCAGCATAGGCTCAAAAGGGACCCTTGTCAGGGGTTGCGGAGCTTCCTTGCTGATCAGGACAAGACAAGTGTCTAGCGCAACCTCAACAAATGGATTTCGGGGTTGATGACTTATTCCATTCAAGCAATTGCAAAGCGTAAATAACTACGGGCAAGCAGCATCTTGGAATGGCAGTGATTTGCGCATGGAATTGACGGATTCTGTTGGTAGAACAAAATAGACTTCTTGAGTTTTTCCTCATACTCCTCGTCTCTTTCAGGCTGGCGAGGCAAGGAAGAAGAGCGCAAGTTTGCCTCGATACCTTTGAGGGATCGAGCTACATCAGCCAAAACAGGCAGACAAGCACCCTGCGCAAATGGTTCATAGTCCAGCGCTCTGAAGTCATCCAGTGGTAGCCCAAAAACTTTGATCCAAAGCGATCGATAGAGAATATTCAGCAACCATGACGAAGGGTGATTAAATGTAAAGCCACAGAAAGCAGCCAATGGCAAATCCTCGCTCGCCATCGATGACTGCATGAGATTCAAACGATTTCTGAGCTCTCTGATCGAGAGCCGTGCGTTTTTATTTATTATCCTAGTCTGTGTGGCACCGGCAAGCCTGAGTCTTATGCGCTGAATGCGACCCCAAGGAATGGGCGACATAGCAAGCGCCATGGCCAAAAAGTCGTGATAGTCTCCGTACGGGCTGTTGGGATAAAGAGCGCTAGTTATAGTATTGCCGTTCTCATCTTTGGCATAGCCAAAGAATGGGAAAAAGACATCGCTGTGCAAATTGGGATAGAAAAATAGCTTAGTGCCGAGCCAAGACTGGAATTGATCAGACCCGAGAGCCGTCAAACCACGATAACGGGATTTTACTGGGATTGCCAGCACATAGTCTGCGTGGTTGCAGATCTTCAACCATTCCTCAATCGGCTCGTTACCGGTTAACAGATGATAAGGATCAAGAACCGTTATTTGAGCCGACGGCAGACTGCGTTGCAGCCAACTCGCAAGTGGCTTAACCTGGCAATTACCAGCGACACAAATAGACAGCTTGGATTTCATGTATAATAATTTAGTACCAACTACCAATCCAGCGACGATCCAACTGCCACCCCTGCTCGCAGACCAAGGCTTCTGTCATCCGCAGAATATCAAAAAGATAGGCAGGACATCGGCGACGTTGTTTGAGGTGATCAAATCTAGTAAGCCATCGGGACTTATAGACACTCAGGGCCTGCAGTGGTGAGACAAGCTGGGCATAGGCGGTCGCCCAGACAAACGCTGAAGCCGGAGCTTTGTATGCCTTGACCGTCTGATGGAGGTAGCGCGTGGCCTGTGTACCCACCTGATCCAACCAGTGGGGATCCCAGCGCTCCTCATGCTTGAGGTGAAGAAACTGATCACTTTCCAGAAACGATCGGGTGGCACCAGCAGCAAAAAGCGCCATTGGCAACAGCAGATCCCACCAGGGCAAACCGATCGTCAGCGCAGGGCTGAGAAAACTTGAAGCCCATTGTAATGTCTCCGAACGAGCGGCAATGAAATCAATTCCTGGCAGAAAAGGAGCATGCAACTGTTTCTGCCGGCGCTCAGCTGGCGAAAGCTCGAAGAAGGTGTCATCTTCAACATCAGTTCGATGAGCAATCAAAAAGCTGTCATGGCAGAGTGATCGGAGATGATTAAGAGAGGTCTCATCAAGACGGATGTGGATATCTGCATTGGTGATCGCCAGCACATCTCCTGGATAACGTTCACTGGCAAGCTCAAGCGCTTGACGGAGATTGGGCAGATAGGGTGGGTAGTCGCCACCCGTTGAGGGCACTTCCAGAACATCGACCTCTGCGTTCTTCAGATTCTCGTGGTGATCTGGATGGTTTGCAAGCTCAAACTCTGTGTTGAGAGAGACTGGCTGAAAGCCTGCCGTCTTCCAGGAGTGGATCAGTCTGTGCTGCAACGTCGATGGATCGGATCCAGCGAACGCAACGCCTCGCAGAGCCGGCGGCACGGACACCAGAAGGCGGAGTGATGATGGCCAAGAAGGCTGCTTAAAGGCAAACAGGGGATGAATCATCACAGCCATGATCTGCGAAGGGCCCAAAGCATGCGATTCAGGAGCGACTGTGCTCGGAATTCAAGCCTGGGAGCATCGGCACAAGCGAGAGCGAAACGGTAGGGAGGCATCAGCCAGACCGCGCGCCATCCGAAATAGCGCAGAGCATTACCTTCTTTATCGGCAAGAAAACGTTCATCTACATTCTGGGAAGATTTTCCCATGCAGGCATAGGAGGCCACTGGCAGAGATACATACTCAAAGTCCCCTTGCGCAAGAAGCTTTAGATTGTAATCCCAGTCAGCATAGAGGGGATAGGATTCATCGTATTCGATCATGAGATGCTGGATTGACCGACGCCGATAAAAAGCCGACTGGTGGCTGATATTGCGCTCCAGGAGGCGGGGCAGATCCCACCTTTGACCATAGCGATAGCCAGGATCCTCAATCCACACATCACCGTGAACGACTAGAACGCGGGGGCCTGCGCCTTGGAGAACGGGCAGAAAAGATGCAAACACATCTGGGCTCAGCAGCCTATCGTCAGAACCCATCACATAGATCCAGTAGCCATTCGCCTCCCTGACGCCCCTATTGATAGCCCTGTAAATTCCCGACCCCGGATCCACAATAATGCGATGCGAGACGCTCGACTGGGAAAGGATCTGAGTAGCCTCGCTCAGCGTAGCATCACTAGAGCCTCCGTCGATGATCAAGACCTCAAACCGATTACATGTCTGCTCAGTCAAGGAGCCAAGCGAACGCCGGATATGGCCTGCCGAGTTGAGCGTAGGCATCACTACGCTGATGCAAGGGGATTGTCCATGCATATGGCGCGTCATCGGTAGGATTGCCGTCGCATGAGCTCGCGTGACGTCTCAGACTTCACGGCACTGAGTTGCAAAAGGCACTGAGTGGCAACAGCTGGCTTCCGCCGCACCGCCCGAAATCCTATGACCCAGGCCTACCAGCCCCTGCATCACAAGTACCGGCCCCAGCGGTTCGATCAGCTGGTGGGTCAGGAGGCGATCGCCGCCACGCTCTCGAACGCCCTGCGCTCCGGCCGGATCGCGCCGGCCTACCTCTTCAGCGGGCCCCGCGGCACCGGCAAGACCTCCAGTGCCCGCATCCTGGCCCGTTCCCTGAATTGCATCGCGGCGGCGGAGCCCACGCCCGAGCCCTGCGGCCGATGCGACCTCTGCCAGGCGATCGCGGCCGGCACCGCCCTCGACGTGATCGAGATCGACGCCGCCTCGAACACCGGCGTCGACAACATCCGCGAGCTGATCGAACGCTCCCGCTTCGCCCCGGTCCAGGCCCGCTGGAAGGTCTACGTGGTGGACGAGTGCCACATGCTCTCCACCGCCGCCTTCAACGCCCTGCTCAAGACCCTGGAGGAACCCCCTCCCCGGGTGGTGTTCGTGCTGGCCACCACCGATCCCCAGCGGGTGCTGCCGACGATCCTGAGCCGTTGCCAGCGCTTCGATTTCCGGCGCATCCCGCTGGAGGCCCTACAGGGGCATCTGCAGTGGATCGCGACCCAGGAGGCGATCGGCATCACGCCGGAGGCCCTGCACCTGGTGGCCCAGCGGGCCCAGGGGGGTCTCCGGGATGCCGAAAGCCTGCTCGACCAGCTCAGCCTGCTGCCGGCGCCGATCGAGGCCGACGCCGTGTGGGACCTGCTGGGGGCGGTGCCCGAACAGGAGTTGCTGCAGCTGGCGGGAGCCATGGCCGATGCCGACCCCCTGCAGGTGGTGGAAACCTGCCGGGAACTGCTGGATCGGGGCCGGGAACCTTCGGCGGTGCTGCAGGGGCTCGCCTCGCTGCTGCGCGATCTGCTGCTGGCGGGGGTGGCACCGGAGCGGCTGGAGCTCACCAGCGTGTCGCCGGAACTCCGGCCGCGGCTCCCTGAGGTCGCCCGTCGCATCGGCAGGGCCCGGCTGCTCCACTGGCAGGCCCAGCTCAGGGGAAGCGAACAGCAGCTGCGCCACAGCGTTCAACCGCGGCTCTGGCTGGAGGTGCTGGTGCTGGGGCTGCTGGCCGAACCGGCGGCCTCCGTTCCCGCGACGGCTGCCCCACCGCCCCCGGCAGCCTCGGCCGGCCCCGACCCGACCAGGGCAGAGACCCAGCCCCAGGCGCCGATGGTGGCCCCGGCGGCGCCCCCCGCGGCCGTGGCGGCGGCGCCGGCGCAGAATCTGCCGGAGCTCTGGCAGCAGATTCTGGCCGGCCTGGAGCTTCCCTCCACCCGGATGCTGCTCTCCCAGCAGGCCCAGCTGATCCGCCTCGACGACCGGCGGGCGGCAGTCCGGGTGGCAGGCCCCTGGATGGCCATGGTGCAGAGCCGTCTGCCCCTGCTGGAAAAGGCGATGGCCGTTGCCCTCGGCAGCCCCCGACAGGTGACGCTGGAAGCGGGTGGCGACGCCCCCCCGGCAGGCCGGGCCTCACCGCCAGCCTCGCCGCCCTCGCCACCGGCAAGCACACCGGCGCCGCCGCCGGTGATCGAACCTCCATCGCCCCAGTCCCGGCCCGATGGAGCGCCAGTCCCCGCCAGAGCGCAACCCTCCCAAGCGGCCGTGGCGCGGCCGGCCCCGGAGCCGGCGCCCCGGAGCGCCCCGGCACCGCAGCCCCCGGCGCCCGGCCCGGCCCAGAGCGGGCGGGCAACCCCGATCGATGAACAGGCCCGGCGGCTCGCCGACTTCTTCAACGGGGAGGTGGTGAGCGACGTGCCCGAGGAGTGTGTCTGAGGGGGGAGCCGAAGGGGGGCCGCGGGGTCAGGCCTGGCCGGCTTCGGGGGCCAGGTCCCCGCTCTCCTGGTCCGCGCCGGAGGTGGCGTCCTCCGCCTGCTGCTGCGATTCCCCGTGCTCGCCGCCGAGGTGGAGTGTCTTCGCCCATACCAGCCGCTTGGGCAGCAGGGCCATCTTCAGAGTCACCCATGGGATCACCACGAACCAGTGGACCAGGTACAGGATCCCGAGGCCGACGCTGAACGGGTTCATCGCCGGCAGGGGGGGGCCTTCGGCGGGGCGACGGCAACCGGTCACGATCGCCACGCCCGAGAGAGCCAGGGCCACGATCGAGAACGGCCACATGCTGGGGGCCGTCCGGGTGACCAGCGAGCCGATCAGGTCGGCGCTGGCGAGCACCGGCAGCACGTACTGCAGCAGGAAGAACGCCGTGAGATCCAGCTTCTGGCTGAAGCCCAGCCGATTGGAGAGCAGACCGGGGGTGTAGTCGAAGAAACGCTGCAGCCCTCCCTCGGCCCATCGCTGGCGCTGGCGCCAGAGGGCGTGCAGGGTCAGCACCGCCTCCTCCTGGACCGGCGGATCCCAGAGAACGCCGATCGGCAGGCCCTCCAGCAGGAAGCGGAAGCTCAGGTCGAGGTCATCGGTCACGGTGTCCTCGTTGAAGCCGCCCGCAGCCAGGAGCGCCTCGCGGCGCAGGAGCTGGCCGTTGCCCCGCAGTTCGGCCACACCGCCGCAGGCCAGCCGGCCCTCCTGGATGACCGCGTCGAACGCCATCTCCATCGCCTGGGCCCTGGTGAGCAGGTTGACCTGGGCATTCGTCACGGCCTTGCGCAGCTGCACCGCCGCCCAGCCCCCGGTCTCGGCCCAGGGAACGAGGCGCTCGAGCACGTCGGGCTGCAGCGCGCCATCCGCATCCAACACCAGCATCCAGCGGCCGGTCAGCTGTTGCAACACCAGATTGAGCGCTCCCGACTTGCCGCCGCCCGCATCCCGGGGCCGGCGCAGCACCTTCAGGAACGGGTGACGCTCCTGAAGCTCGGCGAGGACCTCGGGAGTGCGGTCGTCGCTGCCGTCATCGACGACCCAGAGCGTCAGTCGTTCCCGGGGCCAGCGCAGGGCGGCGATGCGCTCCACCAGACGGCCGATCACCGCCTGCTCATCGCGGGCGGCGACGACCACGTCGACGCTGGGGCAGACCTGGCTGGGGGAAGGTGGCGGTGGTGGGGATTCGCTGGGACCGCGGCGGAAGGCCTGCAGCAGAACGGTCCTGAGGCTGTAGCCACCGAGCAGGGTGGCCAGGGTGAGCGCCGGCACGAGGCTGCGCCCGGGCGGAAACCAGTGGGGAGCGAGGCCGGCCAGGCCACAGCAGGCGAGCAGCAGGGCCGCTTTGGCACGCCGGCGATCGCTGTCACTGCCGCCGGCAGCCATGGTGGTCCTCACGCGGGAGCCGACTCTAAGGGGAATCCCCGGCGCCCCCCAGGGGCTGAAGGGCGGTGCCGGGGTAGTAGTGGGCCAGGATCCGGCGGCTTGTCCAGCCGCGTCGGGCCAGATCGATGGCCCCCGCCTGGGAGAGCCCGGCCCCGTGGCCGAAACCGCCCCCCTCGAGCTGCCACACCCCCGGCCCGGCGGACCGCAGCAGGAACAGGGTGCTGGGCAGGGTCCGCAGGGTGCGGCGGATCGCATCCAGACGCAGCACCGTGCGGCCATCGGTTCCCTGCACCTCCAGGGCGAGCACCCGCCCGCTGGGACCGCGCGCCAGCACCTTCAGAGCCGTGGGCCGGCCCACTCCCCGTTCCTTCCCCAGGGCGACGGCGATCTGGGCCGCCGTCAGGCGCCGCTGCCAGCGGAAGACGGGATGGTCGGACCCCCAGGCCTCCCGGCCGTCTCCGAGCAGCGCCGGCAGGGCAGCTTCCGCGAGGGGCACGGGGTAGCGGGCCTGGAACGGGGCCGGACCGTCGGCGAAGGGACGGAGGTAGGACACGGGTGGGCCGCTCCAGGCCTCCTGGTAGGAGGCGCCGATGCCCCCGTTGCTGGCGTGATACACGGCGTGAATGGGCCCCTCGGGCCCCACGAGCACGGCGAGCCTGGTGGCGGCGATGGCCTGGCGCACGGCGGCACCGGCCTGGCCCGGATCGGCGTACACCTGGCACTGGGTGTCGGCGCAGAGGTGGTAGCCGTCCACCGCGAAGCGGTGCTGGTTGCGCACCGCCCAGGTGCGGGCCAGCACGGCCTGGGCCTCGAGGGCCGCCGCCGGCACGCCAGCCCCGATCTCATGGGGCACCACCCCCTCCAGATAGCGCTCCAGGGGCACCTGCTCCACCAGGCTCCAGCCGCCGTGCGCGTCGGCGAGCAACAGGAAGGGTCCGGCATGGACGCCCTGCATCCAGTGCATCCCCCCGGGCGCCTCGACCCGGAGCGGTGAGGCCAGCGGCACCGCACCCTGGGGGCGCCGCAGTTCCAGGCCGAGGCGCTCGCTCAGCGTCCGCTCGAAACGCTCCAGCCGCACCCCGTCCGGCAGGGGGGAGGGGTCGGGGGCGTCGGCAGGGGCCCACACCTCCCACTCGCGGGGCCGGGCGATCTCCGCCGCCACGCCCAGGGCACGCCAGCGGGCGGCGGCCTGTTCGGCGCTCTCGAAGCTGGCGAACGGCCCCAGCACCCGCCGCCGCAGCGTCACCGGGCCGGGAAGGGGGAGGCGGCGCCAGTGCAGCACCAGCTCCGGGGCCTGAAGCCGCCGGCCGGAGGCATCGACCAGGGTGAGCAGGCCCCTCTGGCTGCGCAGCCGCAACGGAGGCGCCGCAGCGGCCTGGGCGGACGCCGGACCCAACCGGGCCGCCAGGGCCACCCACAGCACCGGGTTCGCCGCCGTCAGCGGCGCCGGCCTGGGCACCGGCCAGTGCAGGAGAACCGGTGCTGCGGGAGCCGCCGGGGGGGGCGGGGCGCCCGGGGAGGCTGGCGGCGGCGGGGCGCCGGGCGGCCCCTGCCCGGCCCGGCAGCCGGCGGGGAACAGCAGCAGCGACGCCAGCAGAAGCCGGAGCAGGACGGGGGGACGTGGCGCCATCGGCGGGGCTGGGGGTTGGTGGAGGGAACACCCGCGTCGTAGTGTGCTTGTTTGTGCCTGCGCCCACCGAGATGCCGAAGCTCAAGACCCGCAAAGCGGCCGCCAAGCGGTTCAAGGCCACCGGCACCGGCAAGTTCCTGCGCCGGCGCGCCTTCCGCAACCACCTGCTCGATCACAAGAGCCCGAAGCGCAAGCGCTATCTGGGCACGATGGCGGTGGTCGATGACCGCGATCACGACAACGTGGCCCGCATGCTGCCCTACGCCGGCTGAGCCCGGCAGGACACCACCGAGCCTTACCCCTTTCCCTAGTTTTCCACCCAGAGATCACTTCCCATGGCCCGCGTCAAGAGGGGCAACGTCGCCCGCAAACGCCGCAACAAGATCCTGCGCCTCGCCCGCGGCTTCCAGGGGAGCAACGGCAGCCTGTTCCGCACCGCCAACCAGCGGGTGATGAAGGCTCTCTGCAATGCCTACCGGGATCGCCGCCGCCGCAAGCGGGATTTCCGCCGCCTCTGGATCGCCCGGATCAATGCTGCCGCCCGCATCAATGGCCTCAGCTACAGCAAGCTGATCGGCGGTCTCAAACAGGCCGACGTGCGCCTCAACCGCAAGATGCTGGCCCAGCTGGCGGTCGCTGATCCCGCCAGCTTCGCGGCCGTGGTCACTGCGGCCGGGCGCTGACGCCGCCCTCCCCGCCCCTCCGGCTGGCCCCGATGAACGACCTGCTGCCCCAGGCCTACCTGCTCGGACTGATCGCCCTGCTCGGAGTGGCCGCCGTGGTGGTCGGCCGGCAGATCCTGCGGGTCCGTCGTGATGAGCTCTCCTTGGCGCGGCTGGGGGGCAATGCCTCGAACAGCACCGCCCCCCGGGACGCCGCCACCCTCTACGAACTGGCTTCCGTCCAGCTTCGCAAGCGTCTCTATGGACAGGCTCAAGCCAATCTCAAGCAAGCCCTGAAGCTGGCCGACGCCGAGAACGCCCCCTCCGAGGCCAGGGCCCTCATGGAAAACGCCCTCGGATTCACGCTGGCAGCCCAGAACAACTACGCCGCCGCCATTCGCCACTACAAGGCCGCCCTGCGCGCCAAGCCCGAATACCCCGTGGCCATCAACAATCTGGCCTTCGCCCTGGAAAAACAGTCGAACCCAGCCGAGGCCAAAGCCCTCTACGAACAGGTGCTGCAGCTGGAGGCCGGCAACAGGACGGCCCGCAAGCGCCTCTCCCTGCTCGAACGCCGCAGCGGGAGCGAGGGCGCCCCCAGGGCCTCCTGAAGCCACTCCCGGAACCATTCAGCAACAGAGCCGCCGCCCCTCGGCAGCACTTCCAGCAGACATGGCCTGCCGGCAGGCCCGCCGTCTGTCATCTCAGGCCCTTCACCAGAGACCGCGGATCGGAGCCACAGGCTCCGTCCGCGCTGAGGGCGCGGTCGCTTCGGGAACCATCTGCAGGCGGCCACCGGGGGTGGTCAGGCGAGGGGCGCTCCAGCCGCTCAGGGAAAGCCCCTGAACGCTCTGGAACTGACCGCCTGGCTCCAGGGCAGCCCCCAGGGGGTCGGCCAGCACCAGCAGGTCAAGCTGGTCGGACTTGGCATTGAGATTGCCCTGCACCGGGGTCTCGACCCCGCCGATGGCCATCGAACCGCGCAGGTCGACGATCTGGCCGACAGGGGTGGCCCCGTCGATGCGGAGCACGACGGGGACTGCGGGGCCGCCGCTGAACGACTGGTAGCTGCCGCTCCAGCGCCGGGGAATCTGCTCGGCGATCAGTCGGGCCCGGGCGATCGGGTCGAAGGTCTCCACCTCGCCGCTGACACCCCCGTCCTGCTGGATCGACTGCCGCTCCGGAGGGGTGAAGGGCACGAAACCCTCCGCCGGCACCGGCGTGGCGGCGAGCACCGGGCTGGCAGCGAGCAGCAGGGGCATGGCGGCCAGAGGCACCGGCATGGCGAGGGACTCACAGGCAAGGGGCAGACTAGTCGGGATGCGCTCGCCCGCAGCGGCTCACCTCCCTTGACCGCCATCGCCCCCTCCACCTCCTGCTCCCGCGACGATCTGGTGATCGGCGGCCGCCGCTTCCGCAGCCGCCTGATGACCGGCACCGGCAAGTACCCCAGCCTGGAGGCCATGCGGGCCAGCCTGGAGGCCAGCGCCTGCGAGATCGTCACGGTGGCCGTGCGGCGGGTGCAGAGCGGCGCCCCGGGCCATGGGGGGCTGATGGAAGCCATCGACTGGAGCCGCCTCTGGATGCTCCCGAACACCGCCGGCTGCGCCACCGCCGAGGAAGCGGTGCGCGTGGCGCGGCTGGGCCGGGAGCTGGCCCGGCTGGCCGGCCAGGAGGACAACACCTTCGTGAAACTGGAGGTGATCCCCGATTCCCGTCATCTGCTGCCCGATCCGATCGGCACCCTCGAGGCCGCCGAGCGACTGGTGAAGGAGGGCTTCACGGTGCTGCCCTACATCAACGCCGACCCTCTGCTGGCCCGGCGGCTGGAGGAGGCCGGCTGCGCCACGGTGATGCCGCTGGGATCGCCGATCGGTTCGGGCCAGGGCATCCGCAACGCCGCCAACATCTCCCTGATCATCGAGAACGCTCGCATCCCGGTGGTGGTGGATGCAGGCATCGGTGTGCCGAGCGAGGCTGCCCAGGCGATGGAGATGGGGGCCGACGCCCTGCTGATCAACAGTGCGATCGCGCTGGCAGGGGATCCGCCGGCCATGGCCAGGGCCATGGCCCTGGCCGCCGAGGCGGGCCGCGCCGCCCTGCTGGCCGGACGGCTGCCGGCGCGGGCGGAGGCCAGCCCCAGCTCGCCCCTGGAAGGCCGTGTGACGAACCATTGACGTTCAGGCCGATCGGCTCCGCGCTCCATAGGGTTTGGCGCAATCCGATCCTCAAGCCATGCAGGTCACCGAAGAAGACGGCGGCAAGCTCAACGCCTTCGCCAAGGAGCCCCGCATGGTCCTCCAGGAAAAGGGCGAGAGGAGCGGCGGCAACCGGATGCTGCTGATCGGGGGGCTGGTGCTGGTCGTGGTGCTGGTGGCCGTGGCGGCCGGGATCAGCTGAGCCCCGTCGGCGTCTGAGGCCTGTAGTAGCTTGCCCCTCTGAGCAATCGCTCGTTCAGGAGTCTGGGGTGAAGGTTCTCGTTCTCGGCGGCGACGGCTTCTGTGGTTGGCCCTGTGCCGTGAACCTGGCAGAAGCCGGTCACGACGTCGTCATCGTCGACAACCTCAGTCGCCGCAAGATCGACATCGATCTGGGCGTCGAGTCGCTCACGCCCATCGCCACCATCCAGGACCGGCTGCTGGCCTGGGATCAGGTGGGGGGCAGGACGATGAGATTCGTGCACCTGGACATCGCCGGGGAGTACGACCGGCTGCTGGAACTGCTGCGCAGCGAGCGCCCTGCGGCAGTCGTCCACTTCGCCGAGCAGCGGGCCGCCCCCTACTCGATGAAGACCAGCGCCACCAAGCGCTACACGGTCGACAACAACGTCAACGGCACCCACAACCTTCTGGCGGCCATCGTCGAGAGTCGCCTCGATGTGCACATCGTGCACCTCGGCACCATGGGGGTCTACGGATATGGCTCCCACCGCGGCGCCACGATTCCCGAGGGCTATCTCACGGTGGAGGTACGCCAGCCCGACGGCACCACCTTCACCGAGAAGATCCTGCATCCCACCGATCCGGGCAGCGTCTATCACATGACCAAGACGCTGGATCAACTGCTGTTCTTCTACTACAACAAGAACGACGGGATCCGCGTCACCGATCTGCACCAGGGCATCGTCTGGGGCACCAACACGGAGCTCACCCAGCGGGATCCCCGCCTCACCAACCGTTTCGACTATGACGGCGACTACGGCACGGTGCTGAACCGGTTCCTGATGCAGGCGGCCATCGGCTATCCCCTCACCGTGCATGGCACCGGCGGACAGACCCGAGCCTTCATCCACATCCGCGATTCGGTTCGCTGCGTCCAGCTGGCCCTGGAGCATCCTCCCGCCGCCGGGGAGAAGGTCAAGATCTTCAACCAGATGACCGAGAGCCATCAGGTCGGCGAACTGGCCCGCAAGGTCTCCGCCCTCACCGGTGCCGAGATCAATTACCTGCCGAACCCCCGGAAGGAGGCGATCGAAAATGATCTGATCGTCGACAACCGCTGCTTCATCGAACTGGGTCTCAAGCCCACCACCCTCGATGATGGCCTCCTGGTCGAAGTGGTGGATGTGGCCCGCCGCTGGGCCGACCGCTGCGACCGCTCGAAGATTCCCTGTCTCTCGGCCTGGACCCAGCGCCAGGCCGAAGCGATCAAGGCCCTCGCCTGAAGCTCCCCCCGTGAAGATCGCCTTTTTCACCGAAACCTTCCTTCCGAAGGTCGACGGCATCGTCACGCGGCTCACCAAGACGCTTCAGCATCTGGTGGCCGCCGGCGATGAAGTGCTGGTCTTCTGTCCCGAGGGCGCCCCGGACGCCTACATGGGGGCCCGGGTGGTGGGGGTGCCGGCGATGCCGCTGCCCCTCTACCCGGAACTCAAGCTGGCCCTGCCGAGGCCGGCGGTCTCCGAGGCCCTGGATCGTTTCGGGCCCGATCTGGTGCACGTGGTGAACCCCGCCGTGCTCGGGCTGGGGGGGATCTGGCTGGCCCGCAGCCGAGGGCTGCCCCTGGTGGCCAGCTACCACACGCACCTGCCCAAGTACCTGGAGCACTACGGCATGGGCATGCTCGAGCCGCTGCTGTGGGAACTGCTCAAGGCCGCCCACAACCAGGCCGAGCTCAATCTCTGCACCTCCACCGCCATGGTGGAGGAGCTGGCCGCCAAGGGCATCCAGCACACGGCCCTCTGGCAGCGGGGCGTGGACACCGACCTGTTCCGCCCTTCCCTCGCCTCGGCCGCCATGCGGGAACGGCTCCACGGCGGCCACGAGGACACGGGTCACCTGCTCCTCTACATCGGCCGGCTTTCCGCGGAGAAGCAGATCGACCGGATCCGGCCGGTGCTGGAGGCCCTGCCCCAGACCCGTCTGGCCCTGGTGGGGGACGGACCCCACCGCCAGCAGCTGGAACGCCATTTCGAAGGCACCGCCACCACCTTCGTGGGTTACATGGCCGGCGAGGAACTGGCCTCGGCCTATGCCAGCGGTGATGCCTTCCTGTTCCCCTCCAGCACCGAAACCCTCGGCCTGGTGCTGCTCGAGGCGATGGCCGCCGGCTGCCCGGTGGTGGGAGCCAACCGGGGAGGCATCCCCGACATCGTCAGCGACGGCGTCAACGGCTGTCTCTACGACCCCGACCATCCCCACAGCCTGACCACGGCGGTGAGCCGCCTGCTGGGGGATGCCGGCACCCGCCGCCAGCTGCGCCTGGCCGCCCGCGCGGAGGCCGAACGCTGGGGCTGGGCCAGCGCCACGGCCCAGCTGCAGGGTTACTACCGCCAGGTGCTCCACAGGAACCGGCTGCCCCAGGCGGCCTGAGCCGGGATCGCCAGGCCCGGAGACGGTGGGGGCCGGGGGCGTCAGCCAGGCCGGCTGGCTGCCGCAGGCGGCTTCTCCCCCCGGAACCAGGTGGTCATCAGGGCCTTCACCATCGGAGCGGCCACGGTGCCGCCGTAACCGCCGGAATTCTCCCCGAAGGCCACGATCACCAGGGTGGGCTTGCCGTTGGCCGGGGCATAGCCCCCGAACCAGGCGTGATCGGGGCGGGGCGGATCCTCGCCGGTGCCCGTCTTGCCGGCCACGGGCGGCAGGTTGGGGTCATTGAGGATGGTGGCCGTGCCGCTGGTGACGGCCTGGCGCAGACCCGCATGAAGCACTCGCAGGGTGGCGGGCTTGAGACCGAGCCACTTGCGAGGGTAATGGCGCTCCACGAAGTGCGGTGTCACCAGCCACCCACCGTTGGCCACGGCCGCGTAGAGCCGGGCCATCTGGATCGGGGTGACGGTCACCGCCCCCTGGCCGATCGAGGAGGTGATGGTGTCGACCGGGGTCCAGGGTTCGCCGAGCACCTGCTTCTTCCAGGCTGGGTCCCCGAGCAGGCCGGGGGATTCCTCGGCCGCCAGCTCGCTGTCGGTGCGGCTGCCGTAGCCCATGCGGCGGGCCTCCTTGAACAGTTCCTCCGGGCCGACCATCAGCCCCACCTGGTAGTAGAAGCTGTTGCTGCTCACCGCCAGGGCGAAGGGAAAGCCGATGCGGCCGAAGGAGCCGTGATCGGCGTAGCACTGGCCGTAGTAGCAGAACGAGCCCATCGTCGGCATGGTCGACGTCTCGCCGAGCTTGCCGGACTCGATGCCGGCGATGGTTGTGACGATCTTGAAGGTGCTCGCGGGCGGAAAGCCCTGGAAGGCCCGGTTGAGCATCGGCGCCTCCGGGCGGTTGAGGGCGTTCCACTGGGCTGTCGTGGGCCCATCGGAAAAGATGTTCGGATCGAAGTTGGGCCGGCTGGCCATCGCCAGAACCGCGCCGGTCTGAGGATCCATGGCCACGATGGCCCCCTTGCGCACCCCGTCGAGGGCCTTCTCCGCTGCCCGCTGGAGGTCGAGATCGAGGGTCAGGCGCAGATCCTTGCCGGCCCTGGCGGGCTTGTCGCCCAGCACCCTCTGCACCTGGCCAGCGGCATTGACTTCGAGCTGCTGCCCCCCCCACTCCCCCCGCAGGTGGGTTTCGTAGACCTTCTCGAGGCCGAAGCGACCGATGCGATCGCTGATGCGATAGCCGCGGTCGCGGAGGGCCTTGTACTCCTCCTCGGTGATGCTGCTGGTGTAGCCCATCACGTGGGCCGCCAGAGTGCCGTTGGGGTAGGAGCGCAGCACATCCTCGGCCACCTCGGCCCCCTGGAGGGATCCGGCCTGTTCACGGAAACGCAGCACCTGCACCGGTGTCAGTGAGGTGGCCAGGGGGATCCGGAACCCCTCGACGTTGGCGCCCCGCCGGCGCTGGGCCTCGAGCCTGTCGGCAGGGAGGCCGAGCAGGGCCGACAGACGCTCCCGCAGAGCGGGCCAGCCACGGTCATCGACCAGGAGCGGCTGGAGGTAGAGGTTGTAGGTGAGTCGGTTGGTGGCCAGCACCCGCCCCTTCCGATCCAGCAGGCGACCCCGCACCGGGTTGCGGGGCAGCAGGCGGATCCGGTTCTCGTCGGCCAGGGCCTTGTTCTCGGCCCCGTGCAGCAGCTGCAACCAGGCCAGGCGGCCGATGATCGCCCCCAGCAGCAGCAGCATGAAGATGAGCAGCAGGGCGGCCTGGTGACCCACCCCCGTGTGCCGGGTGGGTGAAGGGGCGGTCCCGAGCCCGGACGCGCGCACCATCAGGAGAGACGGGCCTCCAGCAGGGCGAGCCGCTCTTCGATCCGGGCCAGAGCGTCCATCAGTTCGGCGGGATCCGCCGGATCCGGCGCCGAGGCGACGGCGGCATCGGCGATCGGGACCTCCTCGGCGGCGACGTCCCGCACCTCCACCTTCATCACCGGGTTGCCCAGGCCCGGATGGAGCCGATCCAGGTTCTCCCGCACCTGGCTGGCCGCGGGTTCCCCCTCCTGACGCAACCGGCCGAGGGGGTCGTCACCGGTGCCGCTGAAGGCGGCGAGCACCTCCGCCGGCCCTCCCTTGCGGGCCCGTTCCACCACCGCCAGTCCCACCGGCAGCACGTCCTGCATCAGCGCCAGGCGCAGGGAATCGAGGGGATCGGCAGCCATGGCGATGCAACCTGGTCCGGGCCTCCCAGTCTGACGTGCGGATCGGACCTGGCGGAGCGGGGACCCGCTTCAGGCTCAGGGCGCCGGACGCTGGACCCCGGGGGAGACGATCACCTGAGCGCAGAAGCGGGTGCTGCCGAGCCACCATCCCGCGCCGACAGCCAGCACCAGCAGGAAGCTGAAGGGCAGGAGGGCCTGGCGGGTGCCATCGAGGAACAGCCATTCCATCCAGCCCCGCAGCAGTCGCTCCCGATCGAAGCGGCGCCGCTCCCGCAGGCTTTCCTTCTCCCGGCGCTCCAGGGCCCGGGCCACCCAGCGCTCGAAGGCCTTCTTCTTGGTGACGGCCATCTTGCGCTCCACCTCGAGCAGATGGCCGGCGGTGAGATCGGGATTGAAAGTGCTGATCAGCTCCAGGCTCTTGAGGAACATCTCCACCGCCCCCTCCTTGACCACCAGATCGGCCGGCTCGAGGGCGTCCCAGTCCAGCTCGGGGTAGAAGCGCAGGCGGTTGCTGCGGATCTGCTCCTCCGGGAGCTGGCCGGGCTCCCGCAGCCAGCGGTCGGTGTTGGCGTCGAAGCGACGCCAGTACAGGAAGGGATTGAGGAAGACGGTCTTGCCTGCCAGCTGGATGCTGTCCTGCTGCAGACGGCGGTTCAGCTGGGGGTTCTGCTCAGCCCCGGCAGGGCTGCCAGCGACGACGGGGGAGAGGGGAGGCACGGGGAGGACGGCCGGGCGCCGAGGTTATCGAAGCGGACCGGGGGCGGCCAGCCCGGAGACGATCGCCGCGCTGCTCCAGGCCGATCCCGGACGGGGCCTCACTCCCATTCGATCGTTCCGGGTGGCTTGCTGGTGATGTCGAGCACCACCCGGTTCACTCCCCGCACCTCGTTGACGATGCGGTTGGAGATCAGCTCCAGCAGCTCGTAGGGCAACCGCGACCAGTCGGCGGTCATGCCGTCCTCCGAGGACACGCAGCGCAGCACGATCGGGTAGGCGTAGGTTCGCTTGTCGCCCATCACCCCGACGCTGCGCACCGGCAGCAGCACGGCGAAGGCCTGCCAGATCGCGTCGTACAGGCCGGCGTTGCGCACCTCTTCGCGCACGATCAGATCGGCGTCCCGCAGGATGTCGAGCTTGTCGTCGGTGACCTCCCCGAGGATGCGGATCGCCAGGCCGGGACCGGGGAAGGGATGGCGGCCGACGATCTCCTGGGGCAGACCCAGGCTGCGTCCCACCTTGCGCACCTCGTCCTTGAACAGACGCCTCAGCGGTTCCACCAGCTTGAACTGGAGATCCTTGGGCAGCCCACCGACGTTGTGGTGGCTCTTGATCTTGACCGCCACCCGCTCGCCGGTCCTGGGATCCACGTTGGTTCCGGCCGACTCGATCACATCCGGGTAGAGGGTGCCCTGCGCCAGGTAGTCGAAGGGGCCGAGCCGCCGGCTCTCCTCCTCGAAAACGCGGATGAACTCGGTGCCGATCACCTTGCGCTTCTCTTCCGGATCGGTGATGCCGGCCAGCCGGGAGATGAAACGCTCGCGGGCATTGATGTATTCCACTTGGATATGGAACTGCCGGTCGAAGAAATCCATCAGGAATTCGGGCTCGCCTTTGCGCATGAACCCCTGATCGATGAACATGCAGGTGAGGCGATCACCGATCGCCCGATGCAGCAGGAAGGCCAGGGTGGAGGAATCGACCCCGCCCGAAAGGGCCAGGAGCACCCGCTTGTCACCCACCTGGGCCCTCACCTCCTGCACGGCCTCATCGATGAAGGCGGCGGTGGTCCAGTCGGGGAAACAGCCGCAGATGTGATAGACGAAATTGCGGAGCATCACCATGCCGCAGGTGGAATGCACCACCTCCGGGTGGAACTGCACCCCGTAGAGCCGGCGGGCATGGTCCGCCACGGCGGCCTCGGGCGTGTTGTCGGTGTGGGCCAGCCGCACGAACCCCGGGGGCAGGGCCTCCACCGAATCGCCGTGGCTCATCCACATGGTCGAGCCGTCCTCCACGTTGGTGAGCAGGTCGACCGGATCGTCCACGTGGAGGGGCGCCTTGCCGTATTCGGCCCGGCCGGCCGCCACCACCGATCCGCCCAGCTGCTGCACCATCAGCTGCATGCCGTAGCAGACCCCCAGCACAGGGATCCCCAGCTCCCAGAGTCCGGGGTCAGAGGAGGGAGCCCCCTCCTCGTAGACGGAATTCGGCCCGCCGCTGAGGATGATCCCCTTCGGAGCCAGGGCCCTCAGTTCCGCGGCACTGGTTGTGTAGCTCATCACCAGGGAGAAGACTTCCGTCTCCCGCACCCTCCGGGCGATCAGCTCGGAGTACTGGGAACCGAAATCGAGGATGACGATGGCCGGATGGCGGCGGGAGCCGCTGGCCAGATCCCGTTGCGTACCCGGTGGTGCGGCTGGCGGTGCTGGGGACATCGACTCGAAGGCGACCAGGGCCGGGGCCCGGGATTCAGTGGCAGCACCCTAGGTCGCGGCACCGAACCGCTCCATCAGAGCGCCCCCCACAGGCCCGCAGACCCGCAGCCGGCGGCGGCGATCGAACAGGGCGGCGCCCACCGCGACCGGAGGGGCGCCATGGCTGACCAGATAGGCCTGAGCGCGGCTCTCGATCGCCGCTGCGATCCTTCCCCGCAGCCGTGCGGCCAGGGACCCATCCGCCAACTCCAGCTCGGCCAGGGCGGCCTCCACCGTGGCGGCGCCGTGCAACGCGGCAAGCGTGGCGGCGCCGGCCCCCTCCAGGGCGGCCAGGGCGGTGAGCACCTCCGCACGGCCATCGGCCAGGTGGTGGTGGGTGTGGAAGATGCCCCCGGCCAGCTTGATCAGCTTGCCCTGGTAGCCGAACAGCAGCAGCCGCTCCACGCCCCCCTGGGCGGCCGCCACCAGCACCGGACCCAGCCAGTTGCCCGCCTTCAGCAGCAAGGCCTGCGGCAGACCCAGCCGCGGGGCCAGGTCGAGGCCGTTCTGGCCGATCACCAGCACCAGATCGCCGCCGAAGTCCGTCGCGGCGACCCGGCCGGCCAGGGTCTCCAGGGTGCGGGCGAGCTGATTCGGCTCGGCGCCTGCCTGCACCTCCGCCTGGGTGCCGATCAGCGCCAGCCCGTCGACCACACCGAAGGCGGCGTTGCTGGTGCGCTGGGCCAGGCGTCGGCCATCGGGAAGCACCACAGTGAGACCGAGGCGCCGGCCGGGAGGCACGAGGGGACGCAGATTCACCTCCAGCAGGCGGCGGGCATAGGCGGACAGGCAGGCCTCGCCCGTGGCCTCGTGCACGCCGACGCCCTCCCCGGGTTCGAGCAGAAGCCAGTCGGCACCCGCGACGACGCCGTCAGGCCCAGCCTTCTGGGGCGGCAACCAGCGGGCGGTCACCCACACCACCAGCCCGCGGGTGAGATCGAGGCCTTCGCCAGGGTCACAGCAGCTCTCCCCCAGGGCCAGTCCCTCGCCCAGCAGCGCCGCTGCCCGCACCGGAATCGGCGCCACCCCGGGCGGCAGCAGGAGTTCCAGGGGCACCTCGGGGCGGAAGGTCTCGCTGCGCAGGGCCCCGAGGGCCGCCCGGGCCGCGGCCGTCAGCCACACCGGCAGGGTGAAGCCCCGCCGCGCTGCGGATGGGGGGCGAGGAACGTCGATGGCCGGAGGGAACGCTGTTTTTTATGGTGGTCGATCGCCTCGCCTTTGCCGGGCCCGCGCTCCTTCCTTCCCAACCGCCCATGCAGGACAAGCTCACCCTGATGATCCCCGGCCCCACCCCGGTGCCGGAGACCGTCCTGCAGGCCATGGCCCGCCACCCGATCGGCCACCGCAGCGGTGATTTCCAGAAGATCGTGCGCCGCACCACCGAGCAGCTGCAGTGGCTGCACCAGACGAAGGGCCACGTGCTGGTGATCACCGGCAGCGGCACCGCCGCCATGGAGGCGGCCATCATCAACACCCTCAGCCGCGGCGACCGGGTGCTCTGCGGCGACAACGGCAAGTTCGGCGAGCGCT
The DNA here is from genome assembly GCA_000708525.1 of Cyanobium sp. CACIAM 14. GTDB lineage: Bacteria > Cyanobacteriota > Cyanobacteriia > PCC-6307 > Cyanobiaceae > Cyanobium. Next base: position 3,692 of record JMRP01000039.1, on the reverse strand, counting down.
GGGTGAAGGTGGCGAAGGCCTACGGGCTCAGCGTGGAAGTGATCAAGGCCGAGTGGGGCCAGCCCCTCGATCCTGAGGCCTTCCGGGCCGCCCTGGAAGCCGACGCGGGCAAGGAGATCCGTGCCGTGATCCTCACCCATTCCGAGACCTCCACCGGGGTGATCAACGACCTGCAGAGCATCTCCGCCCATGTGAAGGCCCATGGCACGGCCCTGACCATCGCCGACTGCGTCACCAGCCTGGGCGCCTGCGACGTGCCCATGGACGCCTGGGGCGTGGATGTGATCGGCTCCGGCTCCCAGAAGGGCTACATGATGCCGCCGGGCCTGGGTTTCGTGGCCATGAGCGAGCGAGCCTGGAAGGCCTATGAGCGATCCGACCTGCCGAAGTTCTATCTGGATCTGGGCAAGTACCGCAAGGCGGCCGACGACGACAGCAACCCCTTCACCCCGGCCATCAACCTCTACTTCGCCCTGGAGGCCGCCCTGGACATGATGCGGAAGGAGGGCCTGGAGGCGATCTTCGCCCGCCACGACCGTCACCGCCGCGCCGCCCAGGCGGCGATGAAGGCGATCGGCCTGCCCCTCTATGCCGCCGAGGGCCACGGCAGCCCGGCGATCACGGCGGTGGCGCCGGAGGGCATCGACGCCGAGACCCTGCGCAAGCAGGTGAAGGAGCGCTTCGACATTCTGCTGGCGGGCGGCCAGGATCATCTCAAGGGCAAGGTGTTCCGCATCGGCCACCTGGGTTTCGTCTGCGATCGCGACGTGCTCACCGCCGTGGCGGCCATCGAGGCCACGCTGCAGGATCTGGGTCTGGCCAAGACGCCCACCGGCGCGGGAGTCTCGGCTGCGGCGGCGGAACTGGCCCGTTGAGCCGGGGCCACACCGCGGCGGATGCGCTCACCGAAGCTCGCTGACCCTTGCCAAGGTCGCCCCTGCAGGTGTCCCATTCCCACTCCACGGCCTTGCGCCATGAACCTTGCCCGCCTCGGTGTTCTTTTCTGTCTGGGGATCAGCCTGGTGGGCTGCCGCAGCAACGTCATGAGCCGGCAGCAGACCGATGCGAGGATCTGCTCCGATCTGGCCGAGGCGGGCACGGCCCTCGAGGATGTGGCGGCCCTGCGACCCACCTCCACCGTGAGCGAGGCCCGGGCTGCCGAGCTGAGCCTGGCCCAGTCGGTCGAGGCCCTCGCAGCAGCGGGGAACTCACCGGATCCCCAGCGGCTGGAGGCCTTCCGCAAGCTGCTGAACGGCTTCAGGCAGGAGGTGGCCATGACGGCCGGGAACACCCGGACCCTCGGGAGGGCCGCGGCGGAACTCGAACCCAAGGCGATGGCGCTTCTCGCCATCCGCGAAGCACTTGCCAAGGCGGTGAAGTGCAAGGACACGGCCCCAGCGCCCTCCAGGACCAAATGACGAGGGCCGACGGGGCCTTGCTACACTTAAAAGATGCGGGTGTAATTCAGTGGTAGAATGTCAGCTTCCCAAGCTGAACGTCGCCGGTTCGAGTCCGGTCACCCGCTTGAGGATCTGAGCTGAAAATTATTGTCGCTCAAGCGATCGACTCACTTGCCACGCGCTGGCGGCATGCCAGAGGTTGACTGGGGATGAAAGGTGCTGCCAGCGATTGGTGCAACCTTCTCACAGGGCTTCTCACTGCTGGGCAGTTTCATGGCCTGGTTTGACCGTCCTTGATCGGTCCGGGTCGGCGCCGTGGATCGACCGATCACGAGACCTGTCAGGCGACCTAAGATGTGGTTCTGATCTGGTCTGTCCTGCCAATGGCGCACCGCGTGCTGACCGAGACCGCCGTAAGCATCTCGGAACACAAGAAGAACCCGATGGCCACCGTGGCGGCCGGTGAAGGGATGGCGGTCGCGGTGCTCAACCGCAACGAGCCGGCCTTCTACTGCGTTCCAGCGAGGGCGTACGAGGAGCTGATGGATCTCGTGGAAGACCTGGAACTGGGCCGCATTGCCGATGCCCGCCTGGCGGACGGCCAGGAGCCGCTGCGGGTCAGCCTCGATGCCCTATGAGCTGGCCTTTCATCCCGAGGCCCTGCGGGAATGGCGGACCCTGAGCGCAGGGATCCGGGAGCAGTTCAAGAAGAAGCTGTCCGAACGACTGATCGAACCGCGGATTCCAGCCAGCAAGCTGCGGGGATCCAGTCATCGCTACAAGACCAAGCTCCGCGCCGCTGGTTTCCGTTTGGTCTACGAAGTGCGGGATAGCGAGGTGCTGGTGCTTGTTTTGGCAGTGGGCAAGCGGGAGCGCAATGCTGTCTACCGCCAGGCCGATCAGCGCTGAAGCCCTATGGCTGACCCCAGGCCCTCTGAGCTCGATCAGCTGCGCCGGGAGAACGCCCGACTGATTGCCCTGCTTGAGGACCACGGCATCGCCTGGAGATCTGGCGGACCTGCCCGAGCTGAACCCTCGCCCATTTCGGTTCGCCCCTCCGCCCATGCTCCTCTTTCGCCTCAGGAGAAGGTGGCGCTGTTCCGGCGCCTCTTCCGCGGCCGTGACGACGTGTATGCCCTGCGCTGGCAGAGCACCAGCAGCGGGCGCTCGGGCTATGCCCCAGCCTGCGCCAATGAGTGGCGGCCAGGGATCTGCGACAAGCCGCGGGTGGCCTGCCGCGACTGCCAGCACCGCGAGCTGCTGCCCCTCAGCGATGCCGCGATCTACGGCCATCTGGCCGGTGAGCACACCATTGGCCTCTACCCCCTGCTGGGGGACGACCGCTGCCACCTGCTGGCCGTGGACTTCGACGAGCAGGACTGGCGTGATGACGCCCGGGCCTTTCTTCGCTCTTGTCGGGAGCTGGCGGTGCCCGCAGCGCTGGAAATCTCCCGCTCCGGGGAAGGTGCTCACGCGTGGATGTTCTTTGAGGAGGCCGTATCGGCGCGGGAGGCTCGCCTGCTGGGGGCGGCCTTGATCAGCCAGACCTGCTCCTCGACACGCCAGCTGGAGCTGAGCTCCACTGACCGGCTGTTCCCCAACCAGGACACCTTGCCCAAGGGCGGCTTCGGCAACCTGATCGCTCTGCCGCTGCAGAAGGAAGCCCGGCAGCGGGGCTGCAGCGTCTTCGTGGATGACGACCTGAAGCCCTATCCCGATCAGTGGGCCTATCTGGCGACCGTTCAGCGGTACTCGGTGGCTGAGCTACGGAGCGTGATCCATGGCGCCACCGGCGGTGGCCATCCCCTCGATCTCGCCTTCATCGACGAGGAGAACCATGCAACACCGTGGAAGGCACCTCCTTCTCTGGGGAAGCTCAGCGGACCGCTGCCCGCCTCCCTCAACCTCACCCTCGCCGATCGTCTCTATGTGGAGCGCTCGGAACTGCCGCAGCCACTCCTCAATCGCCTGATCCGTCTTGCCGCTTTTGCCAATCAAGCGTTCTAAAAGCCCAGGCCATGCGCCAGTCGGTGTGGGACAAGCCGGGGGTGATCGGCTGCGCTGAGAACTTCTCGCAACACATCGCCCTGCCGCGCGGCTGCCTGGAACCCGTGCAGACCCTGCTAAGTGAGCAGGGGATCGGCTGGAAGTTGCTGGATGAGCGGCAGAACGGCTCACCGCTGGAGCTGGACTTCACAGGCCAACTGCGCACCGACTAGGAGGCTGCGGTGGAGGCGATGCTGCGCCACGACATCGGCGTGCTGCAGGCACCGACGGCCTTCGGGAAAACCG
>JMRP01000038.1 GCA_000708525.1 Cyanobium sp. CACIAM 14 | reverse complement strand
CCGGGACGGCACACTAGCCGATCACCTCAATATCGATCACCTCCTCCCTTGTCCAGTCCTCCGGCACCCGCCGGCCCAGCTCCCGGGCCGCGAAGGCACCGAGCCTGCGCGTCATCGCGTAGTCCATGCCCCCGCCCACGAGGCCCCCGAGCAGGGGAATGACCCGCTGCAGGCGTACCACCCCTGCATCGCCGAACCTGGACACGAGGCGGAAGCCCACGGCCCTGTTGATCGCCGCCAGAGCGCCGGCCGGCAGGCGCCGCAGGTGGGCCTGGGCGAACTGCTGGCTGGCCTTCACCCCGATCTGCTTGAGCACCTCCCCCGCCTCCTCACCGATCAGGGTGAGCAGGATCTGGGTTCGCACTGCCTCATGCTCCAGGTCGAGGCCATAAAGCGCCGCGATGGCCGCCACCAGCCGGGTCTGGATCACCCAGGTGGCCGTGACGGCGACAGGCAGCTGGAACGGCAGCAAGGTGAATCCCCCCAGACCTGTGAGGAACCCGGTGCCCCCATTCCAGCGGGCCTGGTCCTCGATCAGCTCGTGAATGGCACGCTCCAGGCCCACCTCGGCGATCCGGGACCGGTAGTCCTCTGCCACCTCCACCGCCGAACGGAGCCGAAGCAGCGGTGCCCCTGGCACCGGACCGGGAAGCGGCGCTCCTTCCACACCCCAGAGGATCAGCTGACGGACCAGGTGCTCCAGCGGCACCGGTGAGCGGGGAGCAGAAGCCATCCCGGACCGCCAGCATCACCAATCCAGCGTAAGGGGGGTGGATCGAACTGATCAGGGCCCCGACCCTCACAGTCGCAGGCCGGGGGATCGCGGAGGCAGCGATCGACGGGGAGCGGGCATGGGGATTTGACAGTGAGATCGACGACCGTGTAGGAGAGTTCAGGCCGAGAGGCCAGCTCGCCGATCCGTCGCTCCATGGAAGAATCCACTTCCCGGCAGCACCGGGTTCGCTGCTTCATCAGGGGCGATTAGCACAGCGGTAGCGCACTTCCTTCACACGGAAGGGGTCACTGGTTCGAATCCAGTATCGCCCATTTCTCCACACTTCCCTGGTCGGTTGCTCCCAGGCCGGTCCGGCCCGAGCGGCCTTCCATGACCGCTCCCCAGGGATCGATCTGTGGAGACATCCTGTGAATACATCCTTTGGACACATCGTCCTGTGGACATGGCGACCTGCAGGGACCTTCTGCGTTGGCCTCGGCCGGGGCTGCTCGCCATACTGCTGTGCAATCAGCACCCACGGAGTTTCCGCCCTTGTCCGATGCCCCTGCCGCAACCATGGCCGCAGAGGGCGGGGATACGGCGATTCCGGAACTCATCCAGCTGGGAGAGCGGCTCGGCAGGGCAAGGAAGGAGCAGGGTCTGAGCCTGGAGGAACTGGCGGACCGGCTGCGGATCGGCACCGAGCAGCTGATGGCCCTCGAGGCGGGAGACCATACCCACCTGCCGGAAACGGTGTTCGTGGTGGCCCAGGCCAAGCGGGTGGCGGGAGCTCTGGGGATCGATGTGACTCAGCAGATCAGTGATCTGCTGGCGAGCCCGCGGGTGCGGAGCGTCCGCAGACCGGCGGCTGCGCCAGCCCGGCGACAGCCCCCGGGCGGTTCCGCTCGCCAGCCAGGGAAAGGCTCCGGAGCTGGCCTGGCCGGGGCCTTCGGCTGGGTGCTGCTGGCGCTCGGCGGCGGAGCCCTGACGGTGGCCGCCCTCCTGGGGAAACTCCCTGCCGTCCCTGCCTGGCGCACGGCTTCGCCGACCCCGCCCTCCCCCAGGATGACGCCGGCACCGCCCTCCCCTGCGGTGGCACCGACGCAGGTCGGGCCGGATCAGCTGCTGCTGAAGAGCCACGGACTCAGCTGGCTGGAGGTCCGCACCGCCACCGGGGACACGCTCTTTCGGGGCACTTTCAGCGGTGAGAAACGCTTTCCCCTCGGCCAAGGGCTGAGAGTGCTGGCAGGACGCCCGGATCTGGTGACGGCCTCCCGGTCCCGGCAGGAGGCCCGTCCCCTGGGGCGGATCGATCAGGTCGTGTGGCGAACCTTCAGGCCAGACCCTGCCGCACGCTGAGCCTCAATCCTGTGGCCTCCAGCACCAGATCGGCGCAGGAGCGCAGGCTCCACTCCTCGAGTCCGAGATCCACGGGGGGTTCTCCCGCTCCCGACACCACGGGATGGAGGCTGATCGTGAACCCCCGGGGCTGATCGGCGGGGGCGTTCTCGCCTCCGGCATCGGGGGTGACCGTGATCGCCCCGATGCCAGGGGCAGGCCGCCGGTCGAGAGACGCCGCCAGCCGCAGCAGCAGAGCCATGGCGAACACGGTCTGGCGGCGCTGGCGATCCTCGATCAGCTGCCAGGATTCATGGCGCTTCTTCGGCAGGCTGCGGCGGTGGTAGCGGGCGATCGCCGCCACCATCAGATGCTCGGCTTCCGAATAGCCCAGCAGTTCCCCGTGGCGGATCAGGTACCAGGTGTGCTTGTGATAGGCGGCGATGTTGACGTGCTTGCCGCAGGCGTGCAGCTGGGCCGCCGCCCAGAGCAGGGAACGGCCCTCGCCGTCGTCGTCGTGGAGCAGGCCCCGCGTCTGGTCGTAGAGGCTGAGGGCGTGCTGGGCGACGCGTTCGGCGCGGTCGGAGTCGACACCGTAGGTGCGGGCCAGGTGCTGCACCGTGCGGCGGCGGATCGAACTCTGGAAGCTGAAGCGATCGACCAGAAGGCCGTTGCGCAGCATCCAGTCGACGATCAGGCCTTCCCTCAGGGCCCGTTCGCAGACCACCAGTTCCCGCACCTGCAGGATCTCCATGGTGGTCTGCAGGATCAGGGCGCCCGGAACGATGATCTCGGCGCGGCGCTCGTTGATGGCGGTCAGGGCACGCCGCTGCTCCGGGGTGAGCAGCAGCAGCCGTTCGACGATGTCATCCAGCCTGGCCCGGCTGAGGCGGTAGCCATCGAGCTTCAGGGGCGGGGTGGGATCCTGGGCGGAGGCCAGCGCCGCCATGGCCATGGCCGTGCCGCTGGTGGCCACCAGCACGGGCTTCTCGCCTGGCCGCAGCGCCCGCCTCACCTCGGCGGCGGCCGGGTCCATCGCCCCCTGGATGTAGGCCTCCAGGAAACGGCGGCGTTCCGGCGGCAGGGGATCCTCCTGACAGAACTCCCGCTGCAGCCGCACCGCGCCGATCCGTGTGCTGGTGAGGGCACGGGAATCGCGCCCGTCGGCCAGCACGAGCTCGGTGGAGCCGCCGCCGATGTCGAGGATGTAGTAGGGAGCATCCCCGAAGGACAGGCCGGAGAGCACCCCCAGGTAGATCAGGCGGGCCTCCTCCGGTCCGCTCACCAGATCCACCACCAGCCCGAGCTGATCCTGGAGGGCCTGCAGGAAGACCCGGCCGTTCGGGGCCTCGCGCACGGCGCTGGTCGCCGCGGTGACGATCTGCTCCACCCCGTGACTGGTGGCCAGGTCCCGGCAGTGGCGCAGGGTGAGGAAGGCGCGCTCGATCGCGTCGGGGGTGAGATCCCCCGTCTCCGGATCCCTTTCCCCCAGCCGGGTGGTGGACTTCTCGGCCAGCACCACCGAGAAGCTGCCAAGGGCCGGATCGATCGCCGCGATCAGCAGATGGATCGAGTTGGTGCCGATGTCGATGGCCGCCACCCTGCGTTCCGCGGTCCCGGCCCTGGCGGGAACCGTCGCCACCGCGGAGGAGGGTGGTTCGGGGATCGGGGGCATGGGCTGGGGCCCTGGGACGGCGGCGCCACTTTGCCACCGTCCGAAGGCTCGCCGGCCGGGGCGGTTGGATAGGGTGCCGCCATCCGACTGTCCCGAGCGGTGAACGTTCCGATGGCACCCGGTCGTGCCCCGGCCTGGCTCGAGCTGCTGCGCTGGCACAAGCCCAGCGGTCGCCTGATCCTGCTGATCCCGGCCGGCTGGGCCCTGTGGCTGGGGCCGGCGGTGCCCCCCGCCGCGTCGCTGGTGGGCTGGATCGTGCTGGGGGGCCTGGCCGTCAGCGGCGCGGGCTGCGTCGCCAACGATCTCTGGGACCGCCGCATCGACCCGCTGGTGGCCCGCACCCGCCACCGCCCCCTGGCGGATGGTCGCCTCGGGGTCGGCACCGCGGTCACGCTGCTGCTGCTCTGCCTCGTGGTGGCCCTGGCATCCCTGCTGGCCCTTCCGGCCGCCAGCCGTCTTCTCTGCGTGGGGCTGGCCCTGGCCACCCTGCCACTGGTGCTGCTCTACCCCTCGGCCAAGCGCTGGTTCGCCTTCCCCCAGCTGGTGCTTGCCCTCTGCTGGGGCTTCGCCGTGCTGATCCCCTGGGCAGCCGCCCAGGGATCGCTGCTGGGCGCGCGCGGGGGCTGGCCCCTGCTGCTCACCTGGCTGGCGACGGTCAGCTGGACCTTCGGTTTCGACACGGTGTATGCCATGAGCGACCGGGACGACGATCGCCGTCTGGGGGTGCGCAGCAGTGCCCTCAGCCTCGGTAGGCACGCTCCTGTGGCGGTGGCCCTCTGCTACGGACTCACCTCCGCCGCGCTGGCCCTGGCGGTGGTGCTGCAGGGCCGGGGGGGCCTGGCGTTCTGGCTGACCTGGGCCGCCGCCAGCCTGGCGATGCAGCAGCAGGCCTTCCGTCTCTTCCGCCCTTCCCAGGCCGCCAGTGCCTTCGGCCGGCACTTCGCCGGTCAGGTGCGGCTCGGTGCCCTGCTGCTGATGGCGGTGATCCTCTCCTCTGCCGCCTGAGCCCCCCATGGCCGCCGGATCGCCGCCAGTGCCCAGCCCCCCCTTCCTGCAACCCGGCGACCGGGTGCGGCTGGTCGCCGCCAGTTCGGCACTGGCCGATCTCGAACGGCTGGAAGCGGGGCTGGCGGTGCTGCAGGGGTGGGGCCTGCGCCTGGAGGACGACCCCCGGCGGCTGCAGGAGCGGCGCTGGGGCTACCTGGCGGGCCGGGATTCCGAGAGGGCCGGCGATCTGCAGTCCGGCCCCGTCCCGCAGGAGAAGGTGCTGATGGCCTGCGTACGGGGCGGCTGGGGGTCCGCCCGGCTGCTGGAGCAGCCTCTGCCCCCGGGCGAAGGCTGGCTGCTCGGGTTCTCCGATGTCACCTCCCTGCTCTGGCACCGGCTGGCGAGGGGTCAGGGGGGCGCCATCCACGGCCCCCTGCTCACCACCCTGGCCGCCGAACCGGCATGGAGCCAGGAGCGGCTGCGTTCCCTGCTCTTCGGCGAACCCCTGGCGGACCTGGAAGGGGACGCCTGGGTGGGCGGCCAGGCCGAGGGGCCCCTGCTGGCCGCCAACCTCACCGTGGCCACCCATCTGCTGGGCACGCCGCACCTGCCGGATCTGGACGGGGCGATCCTGATCCTCGAGGACGTGGGCGAGGCCCCCTACCGAATCGAGCGGATGCTCACCCACTGGCGCCTCTGCGGCGCCCTGCATCGGCTGGCGGGCATCGGCTTCGGCAGCTTCGCAGGCTGCGACGACCCCGAAGAGGCCGACGCCGAGAAGCCCCGCTTCAGCCTCGAGCAGGTGCTGCGGGAGCGCACCGCCGATCTGGGGATTCCCGTGCTGGCCGCTCTGCCGGTGGGGCACACGCCGGGCAACGCGGCCCTGCCCCTTGGGGTGAAAGTGCGGCTCGATGCCGCCCGGGGCCGGCTCAGCATCCTTGCGGCCGGGTCCTAGACCGGCGCCCTCCCCTCCCCGGCCGAGGGGGCACCGTCGTGGGCCCGCCAGTCGCCCGTGAGCTTCTCCTCGTCGATCACGGTCCGCCCGATCAGCCGGCCCTCGCTCAGGAGCTGGCTCACCCGCCAGCGGCGGAGGCCGTCGGGGCTGCAGGTGGTGATCTCGTGCACCTCCGGAGCGCCGGGCTGCAGAGGGTGCATCACGATCAGGCTGCCGACCGCGGGTGCCTCCCCGGGCAGGTCCATCGCCCAACCCTCGTAGCGGTCGCTGGCGAACCATACCCGGCCCGAGTGGATCTCGCCGTGGGCCTCGAGGCGGCGCAGCGGGGCCTCCACGGGGCCATACAGGCTGCTCTGGTGATAGCGCCAGCCGCCGGCCTCTTGGAACACCCGCACGGTGATCGTGCTGGGGAAGGTCTCAAGCAGTTTCCCCTCGGCGTCGTAACGGCGGAAGGTGCCCCGCCACACCCCCTGCTGGCCGACCAGCGCCGGCAGATCGGCGTCCATCGCCGCTGCCCTGGCGACCTCGCCATCCGCCGCCCGGTCGAACAGCAGCCAGCTGAAGCCGTCGATCTCGCCCCGCACCGTCCCATCCGCCAGCCGCAGGCTGCGGTCCCGGTACCAGAGCTGGTCGGGGAGCAGGAGCATCTCGAACTCGGCGCAGACCTCCCCGTCCTGCGGATGGTGGTAGCGGCAGGCGCAGGGGTCCATGCGGCCACGGAAGCGATCCATCTCCGGCTCGGCCGTGAAGAACAGGTCGCAGCCGGGATGGCGCTCGAAGGCCTCAGGCCCGAGGCTCTGCACATGGGCAGCCGCCATCGGCTGGCGGTCGTAGGTGGGCCCGCCGCGGAAGAAGAGCTGCTCGGCCCGCACGACGCCGCGTTGCGGGTCGCACCGCAGCACCACCACCCGCTGGCGATGGGCCAGTCCGGGGGCGCTGGCGCGGAACTCCTGGAAGTAGAGCACCACGGCCCCGAGCTGGGTCGCCTCCAGCCGCTCCACCAGCATCCAGCGCCCCTCCCGGGTGAGCTCGGGTGCCGGCGGCCCGCCCCGCGCCAGGGTGGCGGCCACCTGGCGCCGGTTGTGGAACGCCCCCTGCCAGCGGTCCGCGATCTGCTCGAGCTGGCCGGCGCTGGTCATCGCGGGCCTCAGGCTCCCCGGGCCGCCAGGACGGCCGCGGCGATGGTCAGGTCGAAGCGGGTGGTGAGCTTGATGTTCGAGGCCGGCGCTTCCAGCACCCGCACCGGCAGCCCCAGGCGTTCGTAGAGGGCGGCGTCGTCGGTGACGCTCCAGCCCTCGCGCTCGGCCCTCTCATGGGCTTCCCGCAGCTGGGCCACCCCGAAGCCCTGGGGTGTCTGGGCCGCCCAGAGGCCGCTGCGCTCCGGCGTGGCGGTGATCTCCCCGCGGGCGTCCACCTGCTTGATGGTGTCGGTCACGGGTGTGGCGGCGATGATGCCGGCCCCCTCCGCCATGGCATGCCGCAGGGCGACGGCGCAGCGCTCCAGCAGATCCGGCTCCGCCAGGCAGCGGGCGCCGTCATGGATCAGCACCGCCTCAGCCTCGGCTGGCAGCGCCGCCAGGCCGCGCCGCACCGACTCCTGGCGGGTCTCCCCGCCGACGATCCAGGCCACCGGGGCGGCCAGGGAGCGCCGCGGCTCCGCCGCCGCCAGGATCGCGCCGATGGCCGCCTCGTCCTCCGGCCGGCCCATCACCCCGATCCAGCGGATCGCCCCGCAGGCCAGGGCGGCGTCCAGGGTCCAGGCGAGAACGGGGCGACCCGCGAGCGGCAGCAGCAACTTGTTGGTGGCCGCACCCATGCGGCGGCCACTGCCGGCGGCGGCGATCAGCAAATGCACAAGCGATGCTCCGCCCTGGCGGAACCCTGGAGTCCTCATCCATACAATCAGGCCGCCAGGCCCGCCCGACCCGACGCCCGATGCGCGCACTGTTCCTGATCCCGGGCGATGGCGTCAGCCAGCTGCAGGCCTTCCCCGCCGTGGCGGCCACGGCCGACCAGCTCCCCTTCCAGATCCAGGTGGCCTGCACTCCCCCCCTGGCGGGGCTCTGGAAGCTGCTGCCGGTGGTGGAGAAGGTGATCCCCTTCGACTTCAGCGACGCCAGCCTGGCCGACTGGGCCAACCTGCTGGGCGCGGTGCGCGAACCCGATTTCCAGGCCTGCATCAACCTCGCCAGCGGCCGCCAGGTGGATCTGATGCTCTCGATGAGCCACATCCCCAACAGGGTGGCGGCCGTGGGCTTCTCCGCCACCACGAAGGTGCAGCTGCCCGGGGGTGGCTGGCCCGCCCAGGCCCTGGAGGCCTACCTGCGGCCCATCGGGGTGAGCCTCGATGCCGCCGCCTTCCGCCTGAGCCTCCCCCGGGCCAGTCTCGAGGAGGCCGGGGCCAGCCTGCCGGCGGGGGACGGTCCGATGCTGCTGCTGGCACCCTCCGGCGCCCCCGGCGACTGGCCGGCCGCCGCCTGGCAGGACCTGCCTGGCCGCATCGCCGCCAGCCTGAAGGGCCTGCGCTCTCTGCAAGTGCCGCCGCCGGCCCCCACCGCCCTGGCCGGCCGGGCCGCCCTGGTGGCCGCGAGCGACGTGGTGCTGGCGAGCGATCCGGCGACGATCGAGCTGGCTCTCCTGAGCGGCACGCCGGTGGTGGCGCTGGGTCGCGGCAGCGACAGCCTGCCGGCCCGCAGCGGAGTACAAGGGCTGGGTGCCGACGGCCACCTGCGTGATCTCCCCAGCAACGACGTGCTCAAGGCCCTCGGCCTGGGCTGAGCCCCGTCCATGAGCCGGCAGTGGTTCGCCCGCCGTCCCCGTCCGCCGTCCGCCCGGGTCCGCCGGCCCTGGCTCACCCCCCTGATCGCCCTGGTCGTGGTGGTGAACGCCAGCGCCCTCGGCTACCGGATCACCCAGGGCTGGGACTGGGGCGATTGCTACTGGATGGTGGCGATCACGATCACGACCATCGGCTACGGCGAGGTCCAACCCCTCTCCTCGGCCGGACGGATCATCACCGTCTTCTCCATCGCCGGGGGACTGGTGGTGCTGCAGCTCACCATCCAGAACCTGGTGGGCCTCTCCGAAACCGGCTATTTCCGGCGCCTGCGGGAGCGCCGTTTCCGCCAATGGGTCCAGAACATGAACAATCACGTGATTCTCTGCGGCTACGGCCGCATGGGCCAGGAGATCGCCAACCAACTGATGCGGGAACGGGTCCCCCTGCTGGTGGTGGAGATGGATCCGGCCTGCCGGGACGCGGCCGAGGAGCGGGGCCTGCCGGTCCTGTTCGCCGACGCCACCCTCGATGAGACCCTGCTGGAAGCGGGCATTCACCACTGCCGCAGCCTGGTGGCGGCCCTCACCAGCAATGCCGCCAACCTCTACGTGGTGCTGAGCGCCCGTGGACTGGCTCCCCGCTGCCGGCTGATCGCCCGCTCCGACAGCGCGGAGGCGGGACGCAAGCTGCGCCTGGCCGGCGCCGATCAGGTGATCAGTCCCTATGTGGCGGGGGGCCGGGCCATGGCGGCCACCGCCCTGCGGCCCCTGGCCGTGGATTTCATGGAACTTCTGGCCGGCTCCGACTGCGAGGTGGAGGAATTCCAGCTGAGCACCGACAAGGAACGCCTGCGGGAGCTGGAGGGCCGGAGCCTGGCGGAGATGCAGTTCGGCCGGCGCAGCGGCGCCCAGGTGCTGGCGATCCGCACCCCCGCCCCCGCCGTGGTCAACCCCTACGCCTACCGGGGCGCCAGCTATGGCACTCCGGAACCGACGCTGATCACCAACCCCGGCGGCGACGTGCGCCTCGCCGCAGGCCAGATGCTGGTGGTGATGGGGAGCAAGGAACAGCTGCGCCGTTTCGTGGAGGTGCTCGGTCCGGCCCTGGAGAGTGCCGAACCGATGGCGGAGTGAGGCCCACCGGCTGGCAGCGGAGCAAGGCATACGATCCCCTCACCGTGCCACCGCCCCCATGTCCAGCGCCGCTCCCCTTTCCGGTCAGGTCGCCCTGGTGACCGGCGCCAGCCGGGGGATCGGCCGTGCCATCGCCGAGAGCCTGGCACAGGCCGGGGCGACGGTGGTTGTGAATTACGCACGCTCGCTGGAAGCGGCCGCCGAGGTGGTGGCGGGGATCGAAACGGGGGGCGGCCGCGCCTGGAGTCACCCGGCGGATGTGGCCGTCGAAAGCGAGGTGGAGGGGATGGTGCAGGCCGTGCTGGAGCGGGAAGGGCGGCTCGACGTGCTGGTGAACAACGCCGGCATCACCCGCGACGGGTTGCTGATGCGGATGAAGACGGCCGACTGGCAGAGCGTGATCGACCTCAATCTCACCGGGGTGTTCCTCTGCACCCGCGCCGTGAGCCGCAGCATGCTCAAGGCCCGCCGCGGCCGCATCATCAACATCACCTCGGTGGTGGCGCTGATGGGCAATCCGGGCCAGGCCAACTACAGCGCCGCTAAGGCGGGGGTCATCGGCCTGACACGCAGCAGCGCGGCGGAATTCGCCAGCCGGGGCGTGACGGTGAACGCGGTGGCCCCCGGGTTCATCGAGAGCGACATGACGCGGGATCTGGACCGCGAGCCGATCCTCGCCGCCATCCCCCTCGGCCGGATGGGCCAGCCCGTGGAGGTGGCCGGGGCGGTGCGCTTCCTGGCGGCGGATCCGGCGGCCGCCTACATCACCGGCCAGGTGCTGCAGGTGGACGGTGGCATGGTGATGCGCTGAAGGATCGTGCCGACCCGCCCCTCAGGATTCCGGCGCCAGGGGTTGGGCCAGATCCTCACGCAGCTTGCGGATGCGCTGCAGCAGCCGCAGCCGGCGGCTGCGGGCCGTAAGGGTGAGGAACAGCCGGATCGGCACGTAGACCAGAGCCATCAGCAGGCCCAGGGCGGCGATCAGCAGAAACACCATGCCATCCGCGGCGCTGGAAGCCGCCAGGCCGGATTCGGCGGCGGCGCTGTCCAGGGTCTGCTGGAGGAGATCTTCCATGGGCAGACGGTACCGCCTCCGCCAGAAGGCCGCTGTCCTGCGTGCACAGGGCATTCGGCTTTCCCCACCGGCGGCAGGAGGCCACCGGTGGGGGTGCTGTGGGACGCTGCCTGAAACACGCTGTTGCAGTCCCGTCGATGGCCAAGCTGATCCAGTTCGCCAATGCCTCCCGCGACTCCCTCGAACGGGGTGTCAATGCCCTGGCCGATGCCGTGAAGGTCACCATCGGGCCGAAGGGTCGCAACGTGGTGCTGGAGAAGAAGTTCGGCGCTCCCGACATCGTCAACGACGGGGTCACCATCGCCAAGGAGATCGAGCTGGAGGATCCCTTCGAGAACCTCGGGGCCAAGCTGATCCAGCAGGTGGCCTCGAAGACCAAGGAGACCGCCGGCGACGGCACCACCACCGCCGCCGTCCTGGCCCAGGCACTGGTCCGCGAAGGTCTGCGCAACGTCGCCGCCGGCGCCAGCCCAGTGGCCCTGAGGCGTGGCATGGAGCAGGCCACCGCCCAGGTGGTGCAGGGAATCGCCGCCCGTGCCCGGGCCGTGGAGGGTGACGCCATCCGTCAGGTGGCCACGGTGAGCGCCGGCAACGACGAGGAGATCGGCCGGATGATCGCCGAGGCCGTCGAGCGGGTGAGCGCCGATGGGGTGATCACCGTGGAGGAATCCAAGTCGCTGGCCACCGAACTGGAGGTGACCGAGGGCATGGCCTTCGACCGCGGCTACGCCTCCCCCTACTTCGTAACGGATCCCGACCGGCGCGAATGCATCTTCGACAATCCCCTCCTGCTGATCACCGACCGCAAGATCGCGGCCGTGGCCGATCTGGTTCCGGTGCTGGAGGCCGTTTCCCGGAGCGGCAGGCCCCTGGTGATCCTGGCCGAGGAGGTGGAAGGAGAGGCCCTGGCGACCCTGGTGGTCAACAAGACCCGCGGCGTGCTGCAGGTGGCCGCCGTGCGGGCCCCCGGCTTCGGTGACCGTCGCAAGGCCATGCTCGAGGACATCGCCATCCTCACCGGCGCCACGGTGATCAGCGAGGACCGGGCCATGACCCTGGAGAAGGCCACGATGGCCGACCTTGGCCAGGCCCGCCGCATCACGATCCGCAAGGACGAGACCACCATCGTGGCCACCGACGACCATCGCCCGGCCGTGGCCGACCGGGTGGCGGCGATCAAGCGGGAACTGGAGGCCACCGACTCCGACTACGACCGCGAGAAGCTCAACGAAAGGATCGCCAAGCTGGCCGGCGGCGTGGCGGTGATCAAGGTGGGCGCCCCCACCGAAACCGAACTGCGCAACCGCAAGCTGCGCATCGAAGACGCCCTGAATGCCACCCGCGCCGCCATCGACGAGGGCATCGTCAGCGGCGGTGGCAGCACCCTGCTGCAGCTCAGCGCCGAGTTGGGGGAGCTGGCCAGCCGCTGCCAGGGCGACGTGCGCACCGGGGTGGAGATCGTGCAGCGGGCGCTGGCGGCCCCGGCTCGTCAGATCGCCCTCAACGCCGGCGCCAACGGTGACGTGGTGGTGGAGCAGATCCTCAGCCAGGGCAAGGGCTTCAACGCCCTCACCAGCAGCTACGAGGACCTGCTGGCCGTGGGCATCCTGGATGCGGCCAAGGTGGTGCGGCTCGCCCTGCAGGATGCGGTGTCGATCGCCTCCCTGCTGATCACCACAGAGGCGGTGATCGCCGACAAGCCCGAACCCCCCGCGCCTCCCGCCGGCGATGGCGGTATGGGCGGCATGGGAGGAATGGGCGGCATGGGCATGCCCGGGATGATGTGAGTCCCGGGAGGGGCGGCCGCCGCCGGGCCGCCACTGATCAGCTCAGCCCGAGAGAGCCTTCACGTAGGCGGCCACCTGCAGATCCACCCCGGTGATCGCGGTGCCGACCACCACGGCGTCGGCACCTTCGGCCAATGCTCGGCTCGCCTCTTCCCGGGAGGCGATGCCTCCCTCGCAGATCAGCATCACCTCCCCGGGGAGTCCTCGGCGCAGAGGAGCCAGCAACCCCCAGGCCGGAGGCCGCTCACGGGCTGTGGCCTCGGTGTAGCCGTAGAGGGTGGTGCCCACCCAGGCGCATCCCAGCTCCGCCGCCCGCAGGCCGTTCGCCACGCTGTCCACGTCCGCCATCAGGGGCGCCCCCAGCTCCTTGACGGCACGCGCGACCAGATCCTCCAGGCGCTGGCCCGCGGGCCGGGCACGTTCGGTGGCGTCGATGGCCACGACATCGGCTCCGGCCGCCCAGACAGCCTGGATCTCCTCCCAGCCCGGGGTGATGTAAACGGAGCTGCCCGGGAAGCTGCGTTTCCACAGGCCCACGATCAGGGCCCCGGGACAGCGCCGTCGCACCGCGCCGATGTGCTCGGGACTCTCCAGCCGCACACCGGCGGCTCCCTGGCGCAGGCTGGCCTCGGCCATCGCCGCGATCACGGCGGGCTCCCTGAGCGGGGATCCTTCCGGAGCCTGCACCGACACGATCAGACCGCCACGCAACTCGGCCGGGCCCGGCAGGGGGCGGAGCGAATGCATGGGGGACGGCTCGGGGAGATCAGCTGGCACGCCGATGCTGCGGAGCAGCGGAGAGCCAGGAGCGGAGGTCGGCCAGGGCGGAAGGCGACGGCGCCGGGAGGCTGCCCGCTCGGATCGCGGCGAGCTGGGCCAGGCTCGGCAGATCGGTTTCCGGCGGCTCGGGCGCCCTTCCCTCGCTGGGAGTCGAAGGGGGAACGGCCGACGCAGGAAGAGGGAGGAACGCCGCCTCCAGGGCGGCGAAGGCGTCCTCGACAGCCGGTGGCGAGGGGACTTCCGCAGGCCGTGGCACGGCGGCGAGCGGGGTCAGAGCGGCCCCGTCCAGCTGCTGCTGCAGCCAGTCGCCGGCCTCGGAACCCTCCAGGGGGATCACGGTGGCGCTGCGGAAGTCCGCCAGGGAGGCGACCCCGTGACGATGGACCCAGCGGCGGATGCAGCGGGCGGTGGCTGCGGGGTCCCTGCGGCGGATGGCATCGAGAAGCGGGAGGAAGAGCTCGGACCGGGAGGGAGGCAGGGACACGCTCGGGGAGTTCAGGTGAGCTTGCGATCCAGCATCGGGCGGATCAGCAGGAACAGACCCGCCGCCAGGGCCGCCAGGATGGCGAGACAGGCGATGGCGCTGAGGGATCCGTAGGGGGCCACCAGCACCACGTCGGTGAGGTGGAGGGATCCCGCGTAGGCCGCGCGGATCGGTTCGATCGCGAAGGTAAGGGGATTCAGGGCCGCCAGCCAGCCCAGCCAGGGGGGCATGAAGGTGATCGGGGCCAGGGCGGTGCTGGCGAACAGCAGCGGCAGGTTGACCACGAAGATCACGGCGATCAGTTCGATGTGGCCCGGAAGGGCGAAGGCGAGGCCCAGACTGAGGGCGGTGACGGAGAACACCAGCAGCAGCAGGGTGACCAGCACCAGCAGCAATCCGGTCCCACCCGGCCAGCCGTACCCCAGCAGGGCGGCGGTTCCCATGATCGCCAGGCTCTGCACCAGGCTCAGGCTGGTGATGTAGAGCACCGAGGCGAAGACGATCGAACTGCGGGAGCGCAGCGGTGCCACCAGCAACCGGTTGAGGAAGCCGAATTCCCGGTCGAACATCACGGGCAGACCGGCATTGAGGGCGGCACTGAAGGCCGTGAACACGATCACGCCGGCGCCCAGGAAGCGGCCGTAGCTCATGCCGCCGGGGAGCAGCCCCTGGGGGGCGTTGGCGAACAGAGCCCCGAATAGCACCAGCCAGATCAGGGGCTGGAGAACACCCGCCACAAGGGTGGAAGGACGCCGGGCCAGCTGGATGAACAGACGACGGGTGAGGGCCAGGGTCTCCTGGGTGATCTCGGCAAGGGCGGAAGGCTCGCCTCCGGCGGCGGCCACGGGGGTGATCGAGGGGCTGGCGCTGGTCATGGGGCAACGGTGAAGGGGGTCATCGCATCGACTGCTTGCGCTCCTCCTTGAGGTCGCGGCGACCGGCCACGGAGAGCTCGGCATCGGAGAGTGTGCGGCCGGTGGCCTGGAGGTAGACATCATCCAGGCTGGGCCGGCTCTGGGACAGGGCGAACAGGGGCAGCTGGGCCTCGGCCAGCTGCCGCCGCAGGGCTTCCACCACGCCGGCGTCCTCCACCACCAGGTTCAGGGAATAACCCTGGGCCTGGTTCACCACCACCTGGCGGACGCCCCGGCATGCCTGAAGCAGGGACCGGACCCGGGAGGCCTCCTGGGCGTCGCTGAATTCCCGCACCCGCAGGGTCACCCGGTCGCCGCCGAGGGCGTTCTTGAGCTCGCTGGGGGTGCCTTCGGCCAGCACCCGTCCGCCGTCGATGATCGCCAGCCGGTCGGCCAGGGCATCCACTTCCTCCAGGTAGTGGCTGCTGAGCAGGACGGTGGTGCCCTGGTCCCGCAGCTGCCGCAGCACCTGCCAGATGGCGGTGCGGCTCTCGATGTCGAGGCCCACCGTGGGCTCGTCGAGCACCAGCACCCGCGGCCGGTGCAGCAGGCCGGTGGCCAGATCGAGGCGCCGTCGCATGCCGCCGGAGTAGCTGCCGCAGCGCCGGTCGATCCAGTCGCCCATCCCCAGCAGGTCGATCAGCTCGTCGCTGCGGGCGTCGCGATCGGCGGCTCCCAGGTGATGCAGCGCCGCCTGCAGATGCAGCAGTTCCCTGCCGCTGAGAATCTTGTCGATGGCGACCTCCTGGGCCACATAGCCCAGCAGCCGCCGCACGCGGCGGGGCTCGGCCAGGGCATCGATGCCCGCCACGCTGACCTGGCCCGCATCGGGAGCCAGCAGGGTGGCGAGGATGCGCAGAGTGGTGGTCTTGCCGGCGCCGTTGGGGCCGAGCAATCCGTAGAGAGCGCCTGCCGGAACGCTCAGGGAGAGGTCGTCGAGGGCCTGCACAGGCTGGGCCTTGCGGCCGCCGAATCGCTTGCTGAGGTGCTGGAGCTCGATCAAGCCGGGATCAATCGCGAAGGACCGGAAGCGGCGCCAATCTAGGCAGCGCCGGCGGGGGCCATGCACAGAACGGCCCCGAGCAGGGCGGAGGGGTCGACGCCGGCGGCAGGGGCGCTGCGCGCCAGCACCAGCAGCAGACAGATGCCGAACAGATAGAAGATCGACCAGCGAAACAGGCTGCGGGCCCGGCGCGGATCCTCCGGATCCTCGGCCAGGGCGGCGCTGAGCTGGAGCAGGCGGGCGTTGAAGGGCAGCACAAGCACGCCAAAGAGCCAGCCGCCCCCGGGCAGGGCGAAGATCCCAGCGAGGCTCGTCGCCGCCGTGAGCCAGCTGTAACGGCCGATGGCCTTTGCAGTGAACACCGGCCCCTTGACCACCGGCAGCATCGGGATGCCCACGGAGCGGTAGTCGTCGTGGAGCAGCAGGGCCAGCGCCCAGAAATGGGCGGGCGTCCAGACCATCACCAGAGCGAACAGCCACCAGCTGCTCCAGCCGAGGTGCCCGGTGGCCGCCGCCGCCCCCACCAGGGGCGGGATGGCCCCGGCGAGCCCCCCGATGACGATGTTCCTGGTGGTCCGGGGCTTCAGCAGGGCGGTGTAGAGGAGCACATAGCTGCAGAGGCCGAGCAGCGCCAGGGAGGCGGCCAGGGCATTGACCGCCAGCACCAGCAGGAGCACCGAGGCCACGGTGAGGGCCATGGCGAGGGCGAAGGCCTGGCGCTGGGCCAGCCGGCCCGAAGGCAGGGCACGGCGGCTGGTGCGCTGCATGCGCCCATCGAGCTCCTGCTCCCAGAGGCAGTTGAGGACCCCGGCGGCCGCCGAGGCCATCGCCCCCCCCACCAGGGTGCTGACCATGCGCAGCGGATCGAGGGGCCAGCCGGCGGTGAGAGCCATGCCGCCGACCGTGGTGGCGAGCAGCAGGGGGATCAACCGCGGCTTGGCCACCTCCAGCCAGGCGGGCAGCGTGACGGAGGGGCGGATCGCCGCCGGGGCGGGAGCGGCGATGGCGGCAACGGCTGGAACGACACTGGCGCTAACCATGGGCCACCTCGGAGCGGGCTGAAACGAAAGCGAACGGGAAGGAGCGGCCCCAGAGGCCACCGAGCACGGCCACCAGCAGCGCGGCGGTGAGCTGATGGGCGACGGTCACGGCCGGGACCGCCAGCTGGAGCCTCAGGGTGAGCACCCCGAGCACCACCTGAAGCCCCACCAGAACGGCGGCGGCCAGGGCCAGGGCCCGCAGCCGGCGGTGGCCGGCCGGCAGGGCGAGGGAGGTGAGGGCCAGCAGCAGCACGGCCAGCGCGGCCGGATAGGCCGCCTGCCGGTGCAGAAGCAGCCAGCGGCAACCTTCGCCCGCCTGGAGGCAGAGATCGGCCGCCCAGCGGCTGGCCATCGCGCCTCCCAGCAGGCACTGGCCTCCCACCAGCAGAACGGTGAGGGGAGGGAGGGGGCACCACCAGATCGGTGGCGGCTTTGAGGCGTGATCATCCGCCGGCTCCCGGTCGGCTTCGAGTCCCTGATGGGTGGCCGCCAGCAGCAGCACCAGCGTCAGGGCGGCCCCCAGGTGCAGGGTGACGCTGGCGGCCGCCAGCTGGCTGAGAACGGTGAGCGCCCCCAGGGCGCCCTGCACGGCCACCAGCACCAGCGCCAGGCCGGCGCTCCATGGCAACCAGCCAGGCAGACGGGCGCGGCAGCGCAGGGCCAGGCCGAACAACACCAGCAGGGCGACGCCGACAAGGAAGGCGTCGAGACGGTGGAACCACTCCAGGAAGACCTGAAGGTTCATCTGCCGGCCCGGCAGCAGAACGCCGTAGCACAGAGGCCAGTCGGGACAGGCCAGGCCCGCTTCCATGACCCGGGTGGCGCCGCCGATGGCCACCAGGGCCACCAGGGCCACCACCAGGTGGGCGGTGAGCAGGGGCACCAGGCGCAGGGCCCAGCCCCCCTCGGGGGAGGGACGGCCAGGGGAGAAGCGTTGCGCGGCCGGCGCCACCGCCATGGATGTTTGCTGCATCGGGGCATTCAAGTTAGCGAGCATTGAAAGATGTGCGAATCCGCACATTGCGTCAACAAAATGTGAAATTTCTCGGAAATTGCTTCTGCGGCTACAACGAACACTCGGCCTCAGAGCGGATTTCCATAAGCTGTTGAACCGGAAGCCTGGCCTCCCCGCCCGCACTCCCCGCTGACGTTCACCCCCCGCCTGCAGCCGTGCCGATCCCTCCCGCTCTGGTGACCCTGCTGCTGGGAATGGCCCTTGTTCTGTCCGGCCTCTGGGTCGGGTACAACGTCGATCTGCTCCCTCTCGACGCGAGCGCCAACGCCCCCGTCTACGACGCACTCTTCCGTGTGCTGTTCAGCATCGGCACGATCCTCTTCTTGGGCATCGTCGGCCTGGTGGTCTTCAGTCTGGTGCGCTTCCGCCGCCGGCCGGGCGATCGGGTCGACGGTCAGGCGATCGAAGGGAACCTGCTGCTGGAGATCGTCTGGACCGCCATCCCCGCGGTGGTCGTGCTGTTCGTGGGGATCTACAGCTACGACATCTACGAGCGCATGGGGGGCATGACCACCCTCAACGACCACGCCACCATGCACCGGATGGCCCCGATGGAAACCCTGGAGGCTTCCGTCGGCTCCGGCGACGGTGGCGACACGCCGGCCGCCCGCGTCTGGGGAGGCATCGGCACCCGCAGCGATGCCGCCGACGTCCTGCCGGTCGAGGTGACGGCCCTGCAGTTCGCCTTTCTCTTCCACTATCCCGAAGGCGACATCACCAGCGGTGAACTGCACGTGCCCAACGGCCGTCCGGTGGAGCTGCGCCTCAAGGCCAACGACGTGATCCATGCCTTCTGGGTGCCGCAGTTCCGCCTCAAGCAGGACGTGATCCCGGGCCAGCCCACCGTGCTCACCTTCACCCCCACCAAGGCGGGCAGCTACCCGATCGTCTGCGCCGAACTCTGCGGCCCCTATCACGGCGGCATGCGCTCCACGGTGGTGGTGCACGAACCGGACGACTACGAAGCCTGGTTCCAGAAGAACAGTCCCCTCGCCTCCACCGTGGCCACCGCGTCGGCCACCCCCACGGGCTGATCCACCCCCCCGCCCCGCGCCCTCCAGTTCCCGTATCCCACCGATGACCGTCGCCTCAGCCAACGCCTTCCAGGAGAGCCTCCAGCCCCAGGGCTGGCTGCGCTATTTCAGCTTCAGCCTCGACCACAAGGTGATCGGTCTCCAGTATCTGGTCACCGGCTTCCTCTTCTATCTGATCGGTGGCGCCCTGGCCGGTGTCATCCGGGCGGAGCTGGCGAGCCCGATCTCCGATTTCGTCAGCCGGGAAACCTACAACGAGGTTCTCACCCTGCACGGCACGGTGATGATCTTTCTCTGGATCGTGCCGGTGGTGAACGGCGGCTTCGGCAACTACCTGATTCCCTTCTACGTGGGGGCCAGGGACATGGCCTTCCCGCGGTTGAATGCGGTGGCCTTCTGGATGATTCCTCCGGCCGGGATCCTGCTGATCGCCAGCCATTTCATCACCGGATCGTCCCAGTCCGGCTGGACGGCCTACCCGCCGCTGAGCCTCACCACCCCTGCCCTGGCCCAGGTGGTCTGGATCGTGAGCGTGCTGCTGCTGGGGGGCAGCTCGATCTTCGGCGGCATCAACTTCATTGCCACGGTCCTGAAGCTGCGCCGGCCGGGGCTCAAGCTGATGCAGCTTCCCATGTACTGCTGGGCGATGCTCGGCACCAGCATCCTGGTGGTGCTCTCGACGCCGGTGCTGGCGGGAACCCTGCTGCTGCTGAGCTTCGACATCGTGGCGCACACCGGTTTCTTCAATCCGGCCATGGGCGGCAACGTGGTGGTGTACCAGCATCTCTTCTGGTTCTATTCCCACCCGGCGGTGTACATCATGGTATTGCCGGCCTTCGGTCTGGTGAGCGAGATCCTGCCGATCCACGCCCGCAAACCCCTCTTCGGCTACACCACCATGGTCTATTCGATCCTGGCCATTGTGGTGCTGGGTCTGGTGGTCTGGGCCCACCACATGTTCACCAGCGGCACGCCCCCCTGGATGCGGCTCTTCTTCACGATCGCCACCTCCTTCATCGCCGTGCCGACGGGCATCAAGTTCTTCAACTGGCTCGCCACCCTGTGGGGAGGGAAACTCGCCCTCAACAGCGCCATGCTCTTCTCCTGCGCCTTCATCGTGAATTTCGTCTTCGGCGGCATCACGGGGGTGGCCCTGGCCCAGGTGCCCTTCGATATCCATGTGCACGACACCTACTTCGTGGTCGGCCACTTCCACTACATCGTCTACGGAGGCACCGTGTTCGTGATCTTCGCCGCCATCTACCACTGGTATCCGAAGTTCACCGGCCGCATGCTGAATGAGGATCTGGGCCGGCTGCATTTCCTGCTCACCTTCGTGGGCTTCAACCTCTGCTTCGCCCCCCAGCACTGGCTCGGGCTCAACGGCATGCCCCGGCGGGTGGCGGAGTACGACCCGAGCTTCACCACCCTCAATCAGATCAGCAGTGTCGGGGCCCTGCTGATGGCCGTGAGCAGCCTGCCCTTCCTCTACAACGTGCTCGTGAGTGCCTTCCGCGGTCCGCTGGCCGGGGACAACCCCTGGAACGCCCTCACCCCGGAGTGGCTCACCTCCTCCCCCCCGCCGGTGGAGAACTGGGCCGGTGAAGCCCCCCTGGTGGAACACCCCTACGGATACGGCGTGGCAGAAACGACCCTGAGCGTGGAGGCCGCCACCGGGAGGGACCTCTGGAGCGCCACCGGCCGCCGCTGACTCCCCGACCTTCCCTCACCCCAACGCCGCATCGCCACGGATGACCAGCCTCGCCACCAGCACCAGCAGCAGCAGCGCCGGCGACGTCGCCGCCGAGGGCCATGCCGGGCATGCCGACCTGAGGCTCTTCGGGCTGGCCACCTTCCTGGTCGCCGACGGGATGACCTTTGCCGGCTTCTTCGCCGCCTACCTCACCTTCCGAGCGGTGAATCCCCTGCCCGCCGGCTCCAGCTACGAGCTGGAACTGCTGCTCCCCTCGATCAACACCGTGCTCCTGCTGGTGAGCAGCTATACCTTCCACCGCTCCGGCCGCAACCTGCTGCTGGGCCACACCGGACCCTGCAGGGCCTGGCTGCTGCTCACGGCGGCCCTGGGGGCCGCCTTCCTCGCCGGGCAGATGGTGGAGTACTTCAGCCTGCCCTTCGGTCTCACCGACAACCTCTTCGCCAGCACCTTCTATGCGCTGACGGGCTTCCATGGGCTGCACGTCACCCTCGGAGTGATCTGCATCCTGCTGGTCTGGTTCCAGACTCGCCGGGGAGGCCGGGTCAGCAGCGCCGATCCCTTCGGACTCGAAGCCACGGAACTTTACTGGCACTTCGTGGATGGGATCTGGGTGATCCTCTACGGGATTCTTTACCTGCTCTGATCGGCTCTCTGATCGGGGATGAGCTGGTCGAAGAAGAACTGATCGGCGAAGGGTTGCACGATCTGCACAACAATCGCCACAATCCAAGAGGTACTTACTGCATCGACGGCTGATGGGCGCCCAGAAAGGACCGGCCAATGAGGAGAGCGCCGCCGGCACGGTCATGCTGGAGGGGAATGCCCTTCTCGAGCGGGCCCGTTCCCTCAGCAACCGACCGGAAGACCAGATCGCCAGGGCGTGCGGCTATGTGGGCCCAAGCGGCAGGGTGCTGAAGAAGAGCTTTTACCGTGCTCTGGTGGCCGCCAAGGGCTACACCCTGCCTTCGGGAGCCTCGGCGGGCCATGGCGGGGGAGGCAAGGGACGCCAGGCCGAATTCCGGACCCGGGTCCACGGCAACGGCAACCTGCTGATCGGCCAGGCCTACACCCGCCGCATGGGTCTGGAACCTGGCCAGGAGTTCCGGATCGAGATCCACAAGGAGACCGGCTCCATCTGGCTGCTGCCCCTCGATGGCGGTGAGGGCGAGGGCCACGGCCATCGCTGAGCCTGAAGAGCGCTCCGGGCGGTCAGCCCTCCTCCTCCGGGTGGAAAGCGGCACTGAAACGCAGCAGGTCGATGCCGCTGAACACGAAGCTGATCCCCACCAGCGTGCCGACCACCCAGAGAAGGCTCCAGAACTTCATGGTCAGGATCAGCAGGCCGAGGGCGAAGGTCACCAGACCGTTGGCCAGTCCCCAGCGCCAGCCGGCGACCTGACGGTGACTGGCCGCCACCAGGATCGCCACCAGCCCCTCCACCAGGAACACCACGCCGATGGCCAGCGCCAGGGCGGCCGTCTGCAGCGCCGCAGCCACCGGGCCTGAGGCCAGCTGATGGATCATCCAGACCCCGACGACCACGAAGAGGGTGGCGATCACCAACCGCCAGAAGGTGATCACCCTGCTGAGGCCGGCCGAGCGCAGCAGCGAACTGATCCAGCCGGTGATCCCCCCCACCAGGAAGGCGATGGCCACCACGGCGGTGACCCAGCGGGAGGCCAGCACCGGAAACAGCAGGGCCAGCACCCCCAGCACCAGCAGGAGCACCCCCTCCGCCAGGGTGAAGGCGCGCAGGGCCGCTGCCTGGGCCGGCCGGGTGGGTGAGGCAGCAGGCGAGGGCATGGCCGCGGGTCGGGGCGCCGTCAGCGTGGCTGCGGAATCCCGCCCTGACAACGCGTGCGCACCTGGGGGGCCTTCCGGAAGCGACGGGCTAGTCCCAGCCGTGTTCCGCCAGCCAGGCGCTGGAGATCGGCCTCTCCCCAGTCCCGGCCGGCGCGGGCACCGGGCCGGCCCGCAGCAGGCGCTCGGTGTATTTGGCCAGCAGGTCGGCCTCCAGATTGACCCGCTCCCCCACCCGCCGCTCCTGGAGGGTGGTGCCGGCCCAGGTGGTGGGAATCACGGCGATCCAGAAGCGAGCACCGTCAGGCTCACAGCCGGCCACGGTGAGGCTGATGCCATCCACCGCCACGCTGGCCTTCTGGCAGACATAGCGCCCGTAGGCCGGATCCAGCCAGGCCATCTCCAGCCGCCAGGAGGTGGCCTGCCGCTCGATGGCCCTGATCTCCCCCAGCCCGTCGACATGACCGCTGACCAGATGGCCGCCGAGCCGGTCGGCCAGCCGCAGGGCGGGCTCGAGATTGACCCGGCTGCCGCGGGCGGCCCGCTCCGCCAGGGTGCTGCGGCCCAGGGTCTCCCCGCTGACGTCGGCCCGGAAGCCATCGGTCAGCCGCTCGGCCACCGTCAGACAGACCCCGTCCACCGCCACGCTGTCCCCCAGGGCCAGGGGGGCCAGGTCGGTGCGCACCCGGAGGCCGTCGGGGCAGCGCTCCAGCCTGCCGATGGCCTGCACCAGTCCGGTGAACATCCCCTGTGGCGGCTCCTCTGGCCATAATCGTTTCACGGGCAGCATCACATTCCAGGAGCGGACCCGACCATGGTTGAAATGCGTGTCGCCGGGATCGCCCTGGACGCGGCCAGCCGCAGCCCGATCGTGCTGCTGCGCGACCCCTCCGGGCGGCGCCAGGTGCCGATCTGGATCGATCAGGCCCAGGCCCAGAACATCCTCACCGGCCTGAACCGCGATAAGCCACCCCGCCCCCTGAGCCACGATCTGATGGCCAGCCTTCTGGAGGCCGCGGGGCTCAGGCTGGAGCGGGTCATCATCCACACCATCGAGGACAACACCTTTCGCGCGGTGCTCAAGCTCAGCGACGGCGGCGAGCGGGCCATCGAGCTGGACGCCCGTCCCAGCGATGCCATCGCCCTGGCCCTGCGCACCGACAGCGGCATCTGGATGCTGGAGGAGGTGGTGGCCGATGCCTCGATCCCGGTGGATGCCGAGGCCGACGCCGAGGACCAGGAGGATTTCCGCCGCTTCCTGGAACGCACCACCCCGGCCGATCTGATCCGTCACATCGGCCGGACCGCTGCCGAGGCCGAGAACGGCAGCGAGGAGCCCCCCGAGGGCGGTGGCGCTGCCGACTGACCCCCCACTTCACGCTGTCCCGGTCCTGCGACGGCCGTTCGGCCGGGGCCGGCAGGTGTCGGCCTTCACCCTCGGCACCATGCGGGCGCTGGAATCGTTCGAGGCCATGGAGGCGGTGCTGGTTGCCGCCGTGGCCTCCGGGATCAACCACCTGGAGACAGCTCCGGCTTACGGCCCCGCTGAAGTCTTCCTCGGCCGGGCCCTGCGGCGGCTTCAGGAGCACGATCCGGCGGGGCGAGCGGGTCTGGTGCTCACCAGCAAACTGCTGCCGGGGCCCGACGTGGCCGAAGGCCGCGCCCAGCTCCTGGAGTGCCTGAGCAGGCTCGGCGTCGAACGTCTCGACAACCTTGCCGTGCACGGGCTCAACCGGCCGGAGCACCTCCGCTGGGCCCTGGCGGGTCCCGGAGCCGATCTGCTGGCCTGGGCCGTGGGGGAGGGGTTGGTGGGCCAGGTGGGCTTCAGCAGCCATGGCGACACGGCCCTCATCGGCTCGGCCGTGGAGAGCGGCCGCTTCGGCTTCTGCAGCCTGCATCTGCACCTGTTCGACCAGGAGCGGCTGCCCCTGGCCCGCTCCGCCCTGGCCGCAGGCCTCGGGGTGATGGCCATCTCGCCGGCCGACAAGGGCGGGCGTCTCCAGGCCCCCCCTGCCGAACTCGAGGCCGACTGCGCTCCCTTCGCCCCGCTGGAGCTGGCCTACCGCTTCCTGCTGGCCGAGGGGATCAGCACCCTCACCCTGGGGGCGGCCCGGCCGGAGGATCTGGCCTGGGCCGTCCGCCTCGGCGACGCCGCCGGCCCCCTCTCGCCCGCCGAACGCCAGGCCCTCGCGCGGCTCGAGCATGCCGGACGCGAACGCCTCGGGGCGGAGCGCTGCGGTCAGTGCCGCCGCTGCCTGCCCTGCCCCAACACCGTGCCGATCCCCGCCCTGCTGCGGCTGCGCAACCTGGCGGTGGGTCATGGCATGGAGCCCTACGCCCAGGAGCGCTACAACCTGATCGGCCGGGCCGGCCACTGGTGGGAGCAGGTGGATGCCTCCGCCTGCGGCCGCTGCGGCGATTGCCTGCCCCGCTGCCCGCTGCAGCTGCCCATTCCCGATCTGCTCGCCGACACCCACCGGCGACTGGCGGCCGCGCCGCGGCGACGCCTCTGGGGCTGACCCTGGAGGGCGGGCTAGTTGGGGGCCGGGGCGGCGCCGTCCCAGAGGCTCTGCAGCTCCTGGCGTTCGGAGGCGGTGAGGGGCGGCAGGGTGTAGCAGCGCTCGAGGACAGGCTGGGGCGGCAGCAGCAGCGCGACGGTGGCGGCGGGGAAATCCACAAGGGCGCGCTGCAGCTGCTCACGGGGCAGAGGGGGCACCCAGCCCGCCGCCAGCAGCGCCGGCAGCAGGGGGGGCTCCAGGGCCTCCGCGAGCCACTCCAGCGGCGGTTCGGGATGGGTGCCCGCGGGCCGCAACAGGAGGTTCCAGGTCAGTGGGGCGCCGCTCTCGGGCAGCAGGACCTGCAGCCTGGGATCACGGCGCAGCAGGCCCACCACCCGCTGCCGGGGCAACACGGCCGCCTCCGCCTCGCCGCTGAGCAGCAGGCTGAGGCCATCCCGTTCGTCGTAGGCCAGGGCCGCACGCCGCAGACGCCGCAGACGCGCGGGGTCACCGCCCACCAAGGCGATCGCCACCCGCGGCGAGGAGGGCAGCACCAGGCGGCCGGCCAGGCTGGGGTCGAGCAGCAACTCCCAGCCTTCGGCCCGCCGCCGGGCCAGGTCGGGCCGGCTGCGCAGCACCAGCACCCAGGGGCCGTAGGACCAGGGGAAGGCGAGGCCGGGGGCGGACGGGGGGCCATGGAGCCGGGCCAGCGGAGCCGCCATCGGCTCCAGCCGCTCCAGCAGGGCCGGTGTGCCGATCGGCTGCAGGTCGCTCCGGGCCAGTCCGGCGGCCCAGCCGTCGCTGAGCTGCAGCAGCCCGGCGCGGGGGGTGGAAGCCCGCTCCACGACCTGGGCGGGATCCTCGAGCTGCTCGCAGCGCCAGGGTGGGGGCAGGCGGCGGATCCAGGCGGCGGACATGTCGCCCCGGCTGGCCAGCAGTTGCGGATCCCTGCGTTCGCAGCCCGCCAGCAGGGTCAGGGCGGAAACGGCACCGAGCCGCAGGAACGGGCGACGGCCAATGGCCGCAGCCGGGATTGGGGGGAAAGGGGCGCCCATTCAGCGGACCGTAGGCGGCGGCGGCCCCAGCAGCTGCCGGCAGGCCCGATCACAGAGGCGGGCGAGGGCGTGGCCGGAGCGACCGCTCAGCTGCCAGAGCAGGGCCAGCCCGCCGGCCCCCACCCCCTCCTTGACATAGCCCTCCTCGTAGGCCGCCAGCGCCGGATGGCAGGGGCGTGCGAACTTCAGGTCGGCGGCGAAGCCCAGTGGCTCCACTCCGAAGCGGGCACCGATCCGCCGCAGCAGCAGGGCCAGGTCGCTGCCGGGGTCCTGGGCCACCCAGGCCGTGGTGCCGAGGGCCGTGCCGGCGGCGATGGCCGGACGCAGGGCCGGGGGCGCCAGGGCCAGGGCCAGGGCGAGCACCGCCGCCATCTGACTCCCCCCCGCCAGCAGCACGGGCCGGCCGGTCTCGGCGGCGGCCAGCACCAGGCCAGCAGCCAGGGGCTGCATCGGATCCCCCAGGGCGGCGGCCACCCGCGCCGCGTCGGCGCCGTCGCCGGTCAGGCCGGCCGCCCGCAGTCCGCGCGCCACCAGATCCGCCTTGAGACCATGGTCGGGATCGCGCAGGCTGCCGCTGACCAGCCCGCCGGCCTCCACACCCAGACCGGTGAGCACGGCCAGGGCGGTGGTGGTGCCCCCCGGCACGCATTCCGCCAGCAGCAGCGGCCGCCCCGGCGGCAGGCGCCTCCCCCAGCGGCGGCCCAGGGCCAGCAGGGCCTCCAGCCGCCGCCTGCCGAGGGCCTCCCCACCGCTGAGGCAGCGGGCCGGGCCGGCTCCCGCCGGCGCCGGCAGCCGCAGATGCAGCACCGCCGGCGCCACCGGGCAGCCCAGATCGACCACCAGGGGGCGCAACCCCAGCTCCTGCAGCACCACATGGCTGATCAGGGCCGGGGAGACCCCGGCGGGCAGGGGCGGCAGAGCGTGGGGCCGCTCCCCCGCGGGGCCGAGCAGCAGCAGTTCCGCGTCCGCCGCCGCCGTGCGGCGGCGGGAGGCGGGGGTGGCACCGGCGGCGGAGATGCCCGGCACGGCGGCGGTCTCCGTGGCCGCGAGCAGCAGCAGCAGCTCGCTCCCTGGCCAGCGCTCCCGCCAGCGGAGGCACCAGAGGGCAGCGGCCGCGGCTGACCCGGCGATCCGCCGGGGCTCCTTCAAAGGGGGTCGAGGGCCACCAGGGCCCGCAGGGCGGGCGGCGGCTCGCTGATGGGTGCGCCGAGGCGGGGGAAGATCCAGTAGGCCACCGCATGCAGGGCCAGCACCACGATCAGGTTCTGCAGCAGGAGCAGCGCCAGGGCCGCCAGCTGCACCTGGGCAAGGTCGAAGCCACCGGCCAGGCCCACCCAGCCCGCCACGCGGTCGAGCAGGTTGGCGGCGGCGGTGGTGATCACCACCCAGAGGTTCTCCCCCACCAGCACCGACAGCACCGCCACACGCACCAGGAAACCGGCGGTGCCGATCAGCCCCCCCACCCCCAGGGTCAGCCACCAGCTGCAGCGGCGCCGCCAGCCCCAGCCCAGCCAGAGGGCCAGCAGGCCGTAGGGGAAGAGCACCAGGGGGCCGCGGATCGGCCCCATCAGCGCCACCAGCAGCAGGGCCGTCACCACCCCCCCCTCGAGGGCGCAGCGTCCGCCATGGCGCAGCTGCAGCAGGGCCAGGGGCAGGGGCAGGGCGAGGCGGAAGAGGGGACTGCCCACGGGCAGGTAGTAGAGGGCCACCCAGAGCAGGGCGGTGGCGGCGGCCAGGTAGGCGGTGTCCATCAGCTGGCGTGCCTGACGGGGACTCAGCAGGCGCGGGGGGGAGGGGGGCATCGGCTCAGCGCGGCGCCGGCGCCGGGCGGGAGGTGGCAGGGGCGCCGCCGGCGGTGGCGCCGGCAGGGGCTTCTG
>JMRP01000037.1 GCA_000708525.1 Cyanobium sp. CACIAM 14 | reverse complement strand
GCCCTGCCACGCACAACACAGCCGCGGCTGCTGGAGCGCTGAGACAGCTGAGCCGCCGACTGAAGCAGCCTCAGGAATCACTGCACCCGAGGAGCCAGTGACACACTTCATATAAGCCCTGCCCAACGAATACTCGCAAAGTTGGACAAGAGATGATGGCTGTGAGGTGAATGCATGAAAAGGGATAGTCGCCGACTCAATGGGAGCCGTCTGCCTTTCTGCAGACCGGATAAAAGGCTAGAATTGAACGACCCTTGGCCGGAAGATGCATAAGCCATTTATATCAATCGTCATTCCCACCTTAAATAGCAGAGAGAAACTACCACAATCACTTCAGTCAATAGCAGATCAGAGTTTCCGAGACCTAGAAGTTGTCATCTCAGACGGAGGCTCCTCTGATGGCACTCCTGATTTCGCATCAGACTTCCTTTCAACTCACAGAATCTCCTTCAAGATCATTATCAGCCCTGGATCAAGCGTTTACAGCGCGCTGAATCTGGCATGCAGCATTTCCAGCGGCGAATGGACTTATACCCTAGGATCAGACGACAGGCTCTATAGCCATGATGCTCTATATCTCGCTTCCAACAGACTTGCCAACACTAATGCAGACGTAGTCTACGGATCTGCGTGGTTTGAAGCCAATGGAGGCTTTAGGTACGGGAAGTACTTCACCCTGCAAGACCTTACCGTACAGAACATTTGCCACCAAGCAATATTTTATAGATGTAGCGCCATGCGCGCGCTTGGGATTGCTTACAACGAAAAATACCCTTTACTTGCCGATTGGGACTATAATCTCAAATTGCTATCTAGATGCAAATTTGAGTACATGCCTGGGATCACTATTGCCTATTTCTCATGCAGCGGCAAGTCAACGCTCAGCGAGGATCTCACGTTTCAAGAAGATATGCTGCGGAATGTTATTGAGTATTTTGGTCTAAGGGCATTTTTGTTACTGAATTACGAGACCTTAAGACAGGCAGTTCACAAGAGTCCGGGCTTTCTATACTTGGTATTACTTGAGGCTAATAAATTATTTTACCCACTGCTCCCTGAGAGTACGAGAAAAATTCAGAAATGTTTCTCGCGCCTCAGGGGAATAGCTGCAGGCATAGTCAGAACTTGCAAGTAACCAACTTGTCGGAGAAGAAGCGTCCAAAAGAGCAAGGATCAATCCTTGAATTTAGAATCATTCTGAAGCTGAGCTTTAGGGCGTGATGCCCCCCCAGAAGGCAGGCACTGAGGAAAGAAAAAATAACTCAGTAAGCATCCTGCAGCTCATAGAAATCGGGCTGCACGTAGTCCTTGCGCAGGGGCCAGCCCTTCCAGTCCTCCGGCATCAGCAAGCGCTTGGGATGGGGATGTCCTTCGAAGCTGATGCCGAACATGTCGAACGTTTCGCGCTCCTGCCAGTCGGCCCCGTGAAAAAGGCCATAGAGGCTGGGGATGGAGAGAGCTCCGTCGCGGGGGAGGAACACCTTCAGCCGCACCTCCTCCGGGCGGGCCTCGGCCGGCAGAGGCCCGGAGCCATCGGCCAGGGATGCAAGGCGATCCACCATCGCCGCCATCTTCACCAGGTGGTAGAAGCTCACCAGCCTGCCGCCGGGGCCTTCGTCGTAGCCACCCTGGCACTGGAGATAGTCGAAGCCGGCGGCCTTCAGGGCCGTGGCCACCAGGGGCAGGGCCGCCGGTTCCACACCGAGCATCTCCACACCTTCATGGTCGGGCCCGAGGGCGAGAGCCTCGAAGCCTTGGCTGGCCAGCCAGGTGCCTACCGGGCCGGTAGCCGGGGCCTCGATCGCACCGGCAGCCGCGGTGGCGGGGGTTGCGGGGGTCTCCTCAGGCATTGGTGGTGGGGGCGGCGGTGACGGCGGGAACGGCTTCAGTGCCGGCGGCCATCGGCAGGCCGGCGGCGGCGGCCAGAGCCGCCTTCTGGCTTTCGGCGCGCAGGTAGGCGCCGGTAACGATCGGCTCCACCTGCTTCATCTGGTGGGGGATCGTGCAATAGCGGTGGGTGGGCAGGTGGCTGCCGCGCTCGGCGAAGGTTTCGTTGCCCACCTTCTTGCGCAGCTTGATCACCGCATCGAAGATCGCCTCGGGACGGGGAGGGCATCCCGGCAGATAGAGATCCACCGGGATCAGCTTGTCCACCCCACGCACCGCCGTCGTGGAGTCGGCTGAGAACATACCGCCGGTGATGGTGCAGGCCCCCATGGCGATCACGTACTTCGGCTCGGGCATCTGCTCATAGAGCCGCACCAGGGCCGGAGCCATCTTCATCGTCACGGTGCCGGCCACGATCAGCAGGTCGGCCTGACGCGGACTGGAACGGGGCACCAGGCCGAACCGGTCGAAATCGAACCGGGAGCCGATCAGGGCGGCGAACTCGATGAAGCAGCAGGCCGTGCCGTAGAGCAGCGGCCAGAGACTGCTCAGACGGGCCCAGTTGTGCAGGTCGTCGAGGCTGGTGAGGATGATGTTTTCGGAGAGATCGGCGGTGACGCCGGGGGCGCCCACGGGGCCACAGCTGGCCTCGCGCAGATCGCGCAGGGCAGAGGCGGAAATGGAGCCTGGGGTGGGAGTGAGGGTCATGGTGGGGGGTCCGGTCAGCTCCACTCGAGGGCACCCTTGCGCCAGGCGTACGCCAGGGCAACCACCAGGATGGAGATGAAGATCAGGGCCTCGATGAAGGCCAGCAGCCCGAGACGGTGGAACGACACCGCCCAGGGATAGAGGAACACGGTCTCCACGTCGAAGATGACGAAGACCAGGGCGAACATGTAATAGCGGATGTTGAACTGGATCCAGGCGCCCCCGATCGGCTCCATACCCGATTCATAGGTGAGCTGTCGCTCACCCACACGGCTCCTGGGGGCCAGCAGCTTGTTGGCCACGAGCGCCAGCACCGGCACTGCCGCCGAGATCAGCAGGAAGCCCAGAAAGGCGTCGTAGCCGGAGAGCACGAACATTCGGCAGACCGAAGCTGGCGCGCATTCTGCCACCTGCTTCCGGGGGCCGGGGTAGCGGCGCCCACCAGCGGATCGGCCATCGATAGAGTTGCGCCGCACGGCCAGGCCAGGGATGAGCACCGAACCGCCGACCCAGACGCCTCCTGAGATGCCACCCCAGACGCCAGCAGACACGCGCCCAGCGACGCCTCCCGAGCTGACGGCCCCGCAGCCGGTGGATGCCGCGGAGCCCGTCGGCGCCACGGAGCCTGTCGACGCCGAGGCCGCCGTCGCCGACGACCCCGCCGGCCACCGGTTCGAATGCCGCAGCTGCGGCTATGTGTACGACCCCGGGGAGGGCGTGAAGAAGCTGGCCATCCCCCCCGGAACCCCGTTCCTGGAGCTGGATCCGGCGACGTTCCGCTGCCCCGTCTGCCGCAGCCGGGTGGGGGCCTTCAAGGACATCGGCCCCCGGGACAAGCCCAGCGGCTTCGAGGAGAACCTCAACTTCGGACTCGGGGTCAACCGCCTCACCCCCGGCCAGAAGAACGTGCTGATCTTCGGCGGTTTCGCCCTGGCCATCGCCTTCTTCCTCTCTCTTTATTCCCTGCGCTGATGCCCGCGCCGATGCCTCCTCTGCCGGCCTTCCTCCGCCCGCTGCGCTCCCTGTTCAGCCTGGCGCTCGTGCTCCTGCTCGCCGTCGGGCTCTCCGGCTGCGTCACCACCGGTCTGCCGCTGGCGGCGGCCAGCCCCTGGCAGGCGGTGCCGCTGGACACCCGCTCCAACCCCCTCGACGTGGGCTTCTCCAGCCGCGACCACGGCTTCCTGGTGGGCAGCAACCGGCTGATCATGGAGACCGCCGACGGCGGCGCCAGCTGGGAGAACCGCCAGCTCGACCTGCCCGAGGACGAGAACTTCCGCCTGATCAGCATCGACTTCCACGGCGACGAGGGCTGGATCGTCGGCCAGCCCGGCCTGCTGCTGCACAGCGACGATGCCGGCAGGAGCTGGAGCCGGCTGCTGCTCGACACCAAGCTGCCCGGCGAGCCCTACCTGGTCACCGCCCTCGGGCCGAAGAGCGCCGAACTGGCCACCAACGTGGGGGCCATCTATCGCACCGCCGACGCCGGCACCAGCTGGCAGGCACTGGTGGGCGATGCGGCCGGTGCCGTGCGTGACCTGCGCCGCAGCCCCGACGGCGACTACGTGAGCGTCAGCAGCCTCGGCAACTTCTTCGCCACCTGGGAGCCCGGCGAGAGCGCCTGGCAGCCGCACCAGCGGGTCAGCAGCCAGCGCCTGCAGTCGATGGGCTTCCAGCCCGACGGCCACCTCTGGATGGTGGCCCGGGGCGCCCAGCTCCGCTTCGACGGCGACCCCTCCGCCGCCACCGAGAGCGTCGGCAGCGGCGACTGGAGCAAGCCGGTGATCCCGATCACCAACGGCTACGGCTATCTCGACATGGCCTGGGACCCCCGAGGAGCCATCTGGACCGGCGGCGGCAACGGCACCCTGCTGGTGAGCAGCGACGGCGGCGCCAGCTGGCGGAAGGATCCGGTGGGCAGCGAGCAGCCCACCAACTTCTCCCGGATCGTCTTCTCCCCCGACGGCAAGGGTTTCGTGCTGGGCGAGCGGGGCGTACTGCTGCGCTGGGTGGGCTGATCGGCCCGCCCGGCCGGCACCCGGGCAACTGCGTCCCTCTGTAACCAACGCCCCGCCCCGCTCCCGCCGCCCGTGGGCCGACCCCTAGGATTGCCGGGCTGAACGCTTGTTGCTATGGCTGCCGGCTCCACAGGGGAACGTCCGTTCTTCGAGATCATCACGAGCATCCGCTACTGGGTCATCCATGCGGTCACGCTGCCGGCCATCTTCCTGGCGGGCTTCCTCTTCGTGTCCACCGGCCTCGCCTACGACGCCTTCGGCACGCCCCGTCCGGATGCCTACTTCCAGGCCCAGGAGACCAAGGCTCCCGTCGTGAGCCAGCGTTACGAGGGCAAGAGCAGCCTCGATCTGCGCCTCCAGCAGCCATGACCCAGTCCACAGCTCCCACCACGCCGCGCAACTATCCGATCTTCACGGTGCGCTGGCTAGCCGTTCACGCCCTCGGCATCCCCACGGTCTTCTTCCTGGGTGCCCTGGCCGCCATGCAGTTCGTCCGCCGCTGAATCCGCCATGCAGCGCAATCCCAACCCCAACAACCTGCCGGTCGAACTCAACCGCACCAGCCTCTACCTGGGCCTGCTGTTCGTGTTCGTCACCGGCATCCTCTTCTCCAGCTACTTCTTCAACTGACCGGGAGGCACACCCCATGAGCGGCAAGAAATCCACTCTTCCCGACGGCCGGATCCCCGACCGCCTTCCCGATGGCCGCCCCGCCGTGGCCTGGAAGAGCCGCTGGACCGAAGGGGCCCTGCCCCTCTGGATGGTGGCCACCGCCGGCGGCATGGCCGTGATCTTCGTGGTCGGCCTCTTCTTCTACGGCTCCTACGTGGGCGTCGGTTCCGCCTGAACCAGGCGGCGCCCCCTGGCCTCGACATCACTGTTCCAAGGCGGATTCCTGGAGGGATCCGCCTTTTTCATGCCCCACCTGCCGGCGTTCCCGCCAGCCCATCCAGTTCCTCCGGTCCGAGGGAGAGAAACTCCGCCTGGCTGAGCAGCCGATCGGCCGGATGGCTGACCCCGTCACCCTCCAGCGCCATCAGCCGCACCTGTCCCGCCGCGGCCTCCTCGTCCCCCAGCAGCAGGGCCCAGCGGGCACCGCTCCTGCGGGCCCGCTTGATCTGCTTGTCGAAGCCTGCCCCGCTCAGATCCAGCTGCACGGCCAGCGGCGCAGTGGCGCGCTGGCGGCAGCGGCGGGCCAGGTCCAGGGCGCAGGCCGCCCCATGGGTCCCCCGGTTCACCACATACACATCCGGGCTTGGGGCCATGCGCGGCGCCTGGGCGCCCTCCTGCCGGCCCTGGCTGAGCAGCAGCACCAGCCGCTCCATCCCCAGGGCCCAGCCCACGGCGGGCGTGGGCGGCCCCCCCAGCTGCTCCACCAGACCGTCGTAGCGGCCGCCACCGCAGACCGTGGCCTGGGCCCCCAGCTGGCTGCTGGTGATCTCGAAAGCGGTGTGGCCGTAGTAGTCGAGGCCGCGCACCAGCCGGGGGTTGCGCACGTAGGGGATCGCCAGCCGCTCCAGCGCCGTGCAGACCGCCTCGAACCGCTCGCGGCTGGTGTCGGCCAGGGCCTCGGCCAGGGTGGGGGCCCCCGCCAGCAGGGCCTGGGTGTCGGGGTTCTTGGAATCGAGGATGCGCAGTGGGTTGGTGGCCAGCCGCTGCTGCGAATCGGGGTCGAGCCGCTCGCGGTGCTGCTCCAGCCAGCGCACCAGCTCCGCCCGGTAGCGGACCCGGTCGTCGAGGGTGCCCAGCGTGTTGAGCTCCAGGCTGAGGCCGCCGACGCCGAGATCCATCAGCAGATCCCAGGCGATGGCGATGGCCTCCACGTCGCTGCGGGGATCGGCGAACCCGAGGAACTCCAGTCCGATCTGGTGGAACTGCCGCTGGCGTCCGGCCTGGGGCCGCTCGTAGCGGAACATCGGGCCGCCGTACCAGAGGCGCTGCGGCCCCTGGGCCACCAGCCCGTGCTGGATCGCAGCCCGCACCACCGAGGCGGTGCCCTCCGGGCGCAGCGTGCAGCTGCGGGCCCCCCGGTCCTCGAAGGTGTACATCTCCTTGCCCACCACGTCGGTGGCCTCGCCGATGCCGCGGGCGAACAGCTCGGTGACCTCCAGCAGCGGCGTGCGGATCTCCTCGATGGCGGCCCGCCGGAAATGCTCCCTGGCGGTGGCCTCGATCCGCTGCCAGACGGGGGTCTGGGCGGGCAGGAGATCGACCATGCCCCGCAGGCTCTGGAGCGACTTCAAGACGGCGCGGATCGGCAGGCGCCCCATTGTGCCCCGAGGCATGGCGGCCCCGGGGCGGCCGGTTCAGCCCCCCCGGTACTCCCGGTACCAGGAGGCGAAGCGTTCCACGCCCACCTCGATCGGCGTGGAGGGGCGGAACCCCACCCAGGCCTCCAGGGCCGTGGTGTCGGCCGCGGTGGCGGGAACGTCCCCGGGCTGCATCGGCTGCAGATCCCGGATCGCCGGACGGCCGAGCGCCTGCTCCAGCAGATCGATGAAGCGCAGCAGGGGCACCGGCCGGGCATTGCCGATGTTGAAGATCCGGTGGGGCGCGGCCGCCGTGGCGGGATCGGGATGGAGCGGGTCGAAGTGTGGGTCGGCCGTGGCGGGTTTGTCGAGGCAGCGGATCACCCCCTCCACGATGTCGTCGATGTAGGTGAAATCCCGCTCCATGCGGCCCTCGTTGAACACCCGGATCGGCTCGCCGGCCAGGATCGCCCGGGCGAACAGCATCGGTGCCATGTCGGGCCGGCCCCGGGGGCCGTAGACCGTGAAGAAGCGCAGGCCGGTGGCCGGCAGCCCGTAGAGGTGGCTGTAGGTGTGGGCCATCAGCTCGTTGGCCTTCTTGGTGGCCGCGTACAGGCTCACGGGGTGGTTCACCGGATCCTGCTCCGAGAAGGGCATGTGCCGGTTGCCGCCGTAGATCGAGCTGCTGGAGGCGTACACCAGATGGTCCACCGCCCCGTGGCGGCAGGCCTCCAGGACGGCGCCGAAACCCACCACGTTGCTCTGGATGTAGAGCGAGGGATTCTCCAGCGAGTGGCGCACCCCCGCCTGGGCGGCCAGGTGGAGCACCCGGGCGGGCCGTTCGGCGGCGAACAGGGCGGCCAGCCCTTCGGCATCGACCAGCTCGAGGCGATGGAAGCGAAACGCCCCCCGCGGGGCCAGCGTCTCCAGCCGCTCCAGCCGCGCCCGCTTCAGGGCCGGGTCGTAGTAGGCATTGAGATTGTCGAGACCGATCACCCGCTCCCCGCGCGCCAGCAGCCGCTCGGCGATGGCCGCACCGATGAAGCCGGCGACGCCGGTGACGAGGATCGGCGCCGTGGTGGTCAACGGCCCGCCTGGAGGCGCTCCCGGAAGTAGGCGATGG
Source organism: Cyanobium sp. CACIAM 14 (assembly GCA_000708525.1). Lineage (GTDB taxonomy): Bacteria > Cyanobacteriota > Cyanobacteriia > PCC-6307 > Cyanobiaceae > Cyanobium. The sequence continues at coordinate 21,798 of JMRP01000037.1, read as the reverse complement.
TGGGCTCCAGCCCCTCCCTCAGGCTCACCTTCGGCTCCCATCCCAGCTCCCGGCGGGCCAGATCGATCACGGGCTGGCGCTGCAGCGGATCGTCCTGGGGGAGGGGCTGGGTGGTGAGCGGCAGGGAGGGATCGATGCGGTCGCGCACCAGTTCGGCCAACTGGCGGATGGTGAACTCACCCGGGTTGCCGATGTTGATCGGGCCGGTGTGGTCCCCGTTCATCAGCCGGACCATCCCCTCGATCAGATCGTCCACGTAGCAGAAGGACCGCGTCTGGCTGCCGTCGCCGTAAAGGGTGAGGGGCTGCCCCTGCAGGGCCTGCACGATGAAGTTGCTCACTACCCGCCCGTCATCGGGGAGCATGCGGGGGCCGTAGGTGTTGAAGATGCGCATCACGCGGATCTCCGTGCCGTGCATCCGCTGGTAATCGAAGCAGAGGGTCTCGGCGATCCGCTTGCCCTCGTCGTAGCAGGAGCGGATGCCGATGGTGTTGACGCAGCCCCGGTAGCTCTCTGGCTGGGGATGCACCTCCGGATCGCCGTAGACCTCGCTGGTGCTCGCCAGCAGCAGCCGGGCGCCCACCCGGCGCGCCAGGCCGAGCATGTTGTAGGTGCCGAGGAAGCTGGTCTTGGCCGTCTTGATCGGGTTGAACTGGTAGTGCACCGGTGAGGCCGGGCAGGCCAGGTGCCAGATCCGGTCCACCTCGAGGCGGATCGGATCGGTGACGTCGTGGCGGATCAGTTCGAAGCGCGGATGGCCGATCCACTGACGCACGTTCTCCTTGCGGCCGGTGAAGTAGTTGTCGAGGCAGATCACCTCCTCACCAGCCTGCATCAGCCGGTCCACCAGGTGGGATCCCAGGAAGCCGGCCCCCCCGGTGATCAGGTTGCGCCGCATCACCTCAGCCTTCTCCGACCCGCCAGACGTTAAGGCCCGCCGCCCGTGCGGCGGCGGCATCGGCGATGGCACGGGCGTCGAACAGCCAGGCGGGCCGGCGCATCACCGAGGCGATCGCTCCCCAGTCGAGGTGGGCATACTCGCTCCATTCGGTGAGGATCATCACGGCGTCGGCGCCGCGTGCCGCCTCCAGCGCAGTGGCGACGGGCTGCCAGCCGCCATCGGCATCGGAAGGGCCCTGCCCCAGGTCTTCCGCGATCTGGTGGGGGGACACCTTGGGATCCATGATCACCAGACAGGCCCCCTCCTCGATCAGGTCCCGGCAGATGCGGATGGCGGGGGCCTCCCGGGTGTCGTTGGTGTCGGCCTTGAAGGCGAAGCCCAGCACCGCCAGCCTCTTGCCGGTGATCGTCCCGAAGAGCCGCTGCACCACGATCCGCGCGATGCGGTCCTGCTGCCAGGTGTTCAGGGTCACCACCTGCTCCCAGTAGGTCGCCACCTCCTCGAGGCCGTAGTGCCGGCAGAGGTAGACGAGATTGAGGATGTCCTTCTGGAAGCAGCTGCCGCCGAACCCGGGGCCGGCCTTCAGGAACTTCGACCCGATCCTGGAATCGGTGCCGATCGCCCGCGCCACCTCCCGCACGTCGGCACCGGTGGCTTCGCAGAGGGCGGCGATGCTGTTGATCGAGGAGATCCGCTGGGCCAGATAGGCGTTGGCGGTCAGCTTGGAGAGTTCGCTGCTCCAGAGATTGGTGCGCAGGATCCGCTCCTGGGGCACCCAGGTGGCGTAGATCCCGGCCAGGGACTCGATCGCTGCCGTGTCCTCCCCACCGATGAGCACCCGGTCAGGGGCTTCGAGGTCGGCGATGGCGGTGCCCTCCGCCAGGAACTCGGGGTTGGAGAGCACGGAGAAGGTCTTGGCCGCGCCGTCCACCGGGCCGGAGCCATTCTGCTGGGCCGCCCCCAGGATCGCCTTCACCGCCTCGGCGGTGCGAACCGGCAGGGTGCTCTTCTCCACCACGATCGTGTGGCCCCGCGCCGCCGCCGCCACCTGGCGGGCCGAGGCCTCGATCCAGCGCAGGTCGCTGGCCTGGCCGGCGCCCACGCCGCGGACCTTGGTGGGTGTGTTCACCGAGAGGAACACCATGTCGGCCTCGGCGATCGCCCCGTCGACCTGGGTGGTGAAATGCAGGTTCCGCCCCCGGGCCCTGCCCACCACTGCATCGAGGCCGGGTTCGTACACCGGCAGGCGGCTCAGATCGGGGTCGTTCCAGGCCGCGATCCGCTCGGCATTCAGGTCCACCACCGTGACCTGGATCCCCGGGCAGCGATCGGCGATCACGGCCATTGTCGGCCCACCCACGTACCCCGCTCCGATGCAACAGATCGTGCGAATCGGCGACTGGGCCAGATCCATGAAGAGCGAGAGAGGCTGCGTGGACGTTACCTGGATTATCGGGATTGTCCGCCCAGGCGTGCGTGGCCGGGGAAGAAAGGAGGCGGTGGGCAAGGCCAGGCGCAGGTAATTTGAGCCTTTGGCCCACACCCCGATCGAGCCCGTTTCTTGACCAAGGTCCTGCTGACCGGCGGTGCCGGCTTCATCGGCAGCCACACCTGCCTGACGCTGCTGGAGGCGGGCCACCGCGTCGTGGTTCTCGACGACTTCAGCAACGGCAGTCCCGAGGCCCTGCGGCGCGTGGCGGCACTCGCCGGCCTGGGGCCCTGGCGCCAGGAGTCCCCGGAGCGTTGGCGTGCCGCCGGCACGGGGCCGGCCGAGCTCACCCTCCGGCGGGGAGACGTGCGCTGCGGCGAGGATCTGGATCGCGCCTTCGCGGATGCCGACGGCAGCGGTGCCATCGGCGCGGTGCTCCACTTCGCCGGGCTCAAGGCAGTGGGCGAATCCATGGGCCAGCCCCTGCGCTACTGGGACGTGAACGTCACCGGTACGCTGCGGCTGCTCGAGGCCATGGGCCGCCACGACTGCCGCACGATCGTCTTCAGCAGCAGTGCCACTCTCTACGGCATCACCGAACAGGTGCCGATCCCGGAAACGGCCCCGCTGCAGCCGATCAATCCCTACGGCTACACCAAGGCCGCCGCGGAGCGCATGCTGGCGGATGCGGCCGCCAGCGCGCCGGGGTGGCGGATCGCCCGGCTGCGCTACTTCAACCCGGTGGGAGCCCACCCCAGCGGCCGGCTCGGCGAGGATCCCTGCGGCACCCCCAACAACCTGTTTCCCTTCCTCTGCCAGGTGGCGGGAGGGCGCCGTCCCCGCCTGGAGGTGTTCGGCGGCGACTGGCCCACCACCGACGGCACGGGCGTCAGGGACTACCTGCACGTGATGGATCTGGCCGAGGGCCACGGCCGGGCCCTCGAGGTGCTGGAGGCGGAGCCGCCCCAGCTGCTGACCCTCAACCTCGGCAGCGGCCGCGGCCACTCGGTGCTCGAGCTGGTGCGCACCTTCGAGGCAACCAACGGCCTGGAGGTGCCGCTGGCGGTGGTGGCCCGCCGACCCGGGGATTCGGCCGTGAGCGTGGCCGATCCTGGCGAGGCGGAGCGGCGGATGGGCTGGCGCACACGCCGCTCCCTGGCGGACATCTGCCGGGACGGCTGGGCCTGGCAGAGGGCCAATCCCGGCGGCTACCGGAGCGTCGAACCCCCTCCCCCCCAGAGGACTCAGCCGGGCGCCGCTGGCACTCTCCTGTAGATCCGCATGCCGTGCTCGTGGGCCACCAGCCGGAAACCCACCCGCTCGAGCTGGGCCGTGCTGAGGCTGTTGAGCGAGAGGTCGGCGTAGCGGCTGAGCAGATCTGGCTGCCAGTGGTTGCTGGCCTGGCCGATCCGGCTGACATAGGGAACGTAGCGATCCCGGAGCAGCACCAGCTCGACCCCATGGGCATCCAGCCAGGCCCTCAGGCGACTGGGAGAGGCCAGGGCCCGCCGCAGCCCGGGGTACTGGCCGTCCTCCACCGTCCAGGCCGCCAGCTTGGTGATGTCCCGCGCGGCCACCGGTGCCAGGCACTGACGCCAGCCGACCACGGCGCCCACGTAGGGATCGCTCAGCAGCATCCGGCCGCCGAGCCGGGGATCGCGATCGCAGAAGGCCTGCAACCGGCCGAGGATCGGCTCGATGGTGGTGCCATCCGCCTGCCGCACCTCCCCGGGACGGGTGAGCAGATGGGGCAGCTTGGAGACGAAGACGTTGGGGCGTCCCCGCACCTGGACCGGGATGGCCAGCACCGCGATCAGGCCGGCGATCGTCGCCACCGGCAGCCGCCGCACCCAGGCCGGTGCACGCCCCCCGGCCCGCCGCAACCGCCCTTCCAGGGCCCAGGCCATGACGGGGATGCTGACCCAGAACAGGGTGGTCCAGACCAGCCGGTAGGCACTGTCCGGCTCGATCAGCTTGAAGACCAGATCGTTCACGAAGGGGACCCACCACTCCAGCAGCACCAGCGGCGGCAGCAGGGCCAGGGCCAGCACCGACCCGGGGGGGCGCCATCGCCCCCGCCAGTGCCACCAGCAGGCGAAGGAGAACCCCAGCGCGGCCAGGAACGCCGGCTCCCAGGTGGCCACCGGCAGGCTGGGCCAGAAATAGAAGAAGCGGTGGGCCAGGACGCGGTAGTCGTGGACGAAGCGCATCGTCTCCGGCCAGTTGTAGAAGGCCTCCAGCTTCCGCTGCCAGGGCAGCCGGTTCAGGGCCAGCAGCAGCAGAACGGCCACCCCGGCCGCGGCCGCCAGCCTCCGGCGCGAGGGCCAGACCAGCAGGCCGGCGACGACGCAGACCACCAGGAGATTGAGCGTGAGGTAGGAGGTCACGCCATGGGCGTGATAGCCCAGAAAGCCGGCCGGCAGCAGCAGCAGGGTCGCCGGCAGCACCCGGCGCCAGCCCGGCCAGCGGGGCGCCTGCAGCAGGCCCAGCAGGGGCGTGGCGGCGGCCACGATCAGGGTCATTCCCGGAAGGGTTCCGTTGAGGGCGATCTGGTGGAAGAACGAGAAGTTCTGATGCCCCATCCCGAGGAGGAACAGCAGCGCCGTGAGCCAGCTCAGGGCCACGCGGCCGGTGAGCCGAAGGGTGAGCTGGCAGCTGGCGAGCAGCACCAGGAACGTGTTGAGGCCGGCCAGCAGGCTCACCCGCCCATGGTCCAGACCTTCCGGAAACCCGAGCAGGAAACTCGCCGCGGTGAAGAACCAGTTCGCCGGTGAGCCGTAGCGCAACGGATCGAAGCGCACGCTCTCCAGCAGATCACTGCCGAAGTACTTCGTGTAATAGATGAAGCCATCGGAGGGGAACTCCAGGACCACCCCATGCAGTCCCAGGGCCACCGCGCACACCAGCGGGGGGGCCAGCACCCCCATCACCGCCCTGCCCAGCCCCGGGTCCGCCAGGCGCTCCGCCCAGCGCTGCGGCCGGATCACCAGCACCAGCAGCACCAGCAGCAGCTCCAGCAGCACCAGCAGCCCGTAGCACCGGCGCAGGCTGGGGCCCTGGGGCAGGAGGCAGAGCCAGCCGATGGCCGCCCAGGCCCCCAGGCCCAGCAGCAGGACCTGCCAGGTGGGACGTCGCCAGCGCCATCCCCACAGCAGCGGCGCCGCCACGGCCAGCACCAGGGGCGCGAAGGGATCGGTCAGCGAAGGCATCCGGCGCTGGGAAGGCCACTGGCGCGGGACCCTAGGCGACCCCACCGCGGGCCACTCGGGCAGCCACGGCCGGGCCCGTCGTTCACGGCCGTTCCCGGAGCAGCCGCTCCCCCCGCAGCTGCCGCAGCCGTTCCCCGAGCGCAGGGCCCTGCGGCACGCCGGCGGCGATCAGTTCGGCCGCCGGGACCGGAGAGGTGAGATGGCGCCACCGGCACCACCAGCGCAGCAGGGGCCGCCGGGGCCGCAGGCCGCTCACCAGCGCCAGGGCGACGGCCTCGGCGGACCAGCCCGGCCGCTCCAGGAAGGTGGCCCAGGCCAGGGGGGTGGCAGGAAGCCCGTCCGGAGCGCCCTCGGCCCCGACCGTCTCGAAGCGGCTCAAGGCCCGCCGCAGGCGGGAGAGCTGGGCGAGCAGCCGCTGCTGCCCGTGGGGCAGCTGGAGGCGTCTGGCCACGCTTTCCGCCGCTTCGCTGCCCGCGAGCAGGGCCGGCAGCAGGGGCAGGCCGCAGCGCCGGGCCCAGCGCAGGCGCCGCCGCCAGTGGGGATCCGCCTGCAGGGCCGGATCCACCAGCACCAGGGCACCCCACTCCTGCAGACAGGCCAGGCCCCGCTCCCAGGGTTCCCGCTCGAGCAGCAGCTCCAGTTCCATCCGCAACCGGGTGCCGAGGGCGGGAGGCACCCGGCCCTCGATGCCGTGCCCGCCGCCCCCGTCCGCCCAGGGCCAGCGGCCAAGGGTGGCCTGCAACTGCTCCAGGCTTTCGGGCGCCAGCGTGAAGCCCAGCCGGGCGGCGTAGCGGGCGGCCCGCACGATGCGGGTGGGGTCATCCTCCAGGCTCCGCCGGTGCAGCAGCCGCAGCTGGCGGCGGGCCAGATCGGCGCTGCCCCCATGGGGATCCAGCAGCCGCAGGCCAGGCCCGGGACTGGTGAACACCAGGGCCATGGCGTTGATGGTGAAGTCCCTGCGGGAGAGGTCGTCCTGCAGCGAGCCGTAGGCCACCACCGGGTTCTCCCCGGGGGCCGGATAGGTCTCCCGGCGGGCGGTGGCCAGGTCGAGCAGAACCCCGTCGATCTCCAGTTCCACGGTGCCGTAGGCACCGTGGAACTGACAGAAGCTGACGCGCCCCGCACCGGCACCCTCGCCCTGCGATGCCGCCAGCAGGGCGTCGGCCAGGCGATGGGCCGCCGGCCGGATGTCGGCGGGATCGGCCGGTGGGCCGGGCTCCACCACCAGATCGAGATCCGGCACGCCCCTCAGGGGATCCAGATGCACCCGGTGCAGCAGCAGATCCCGCACGGCGCCGCCCACCACGGCGAGCTGACCGCAGTCGGCGGACCGATCGAACACTGCCAGGAAGCCTGGGGGCAGGGACAGGTCCTGGGGATCGATCGCCGAAACCGTCATCGAGGCAGGTCCATGGGCGGCGTCCTGAAGGCGCACGGTACACTCGGGCGGAGAACATCGAGCGGTCTCCCGATACAGAAAATCCAGATAGGTTCCAGCCTCAACCAGCCGCTGCTCGTCGTGATTCGGCGCGTCATCCAGTTCCCCATTCAGCTCCGCATTCGACTCCCGATTCAGCCCGTCGTGCAGCTCGCCAACCGGCTCTTCGATCAGCGCGTCAATCAGCCCAATCATCAGCCTGGCCGGTGGCACGCCCTTCCGAGACCCATCGAAGCCCAACGAGAAACACCTTCACCGCATGGCTGACAGCGCCAAGAAAATCCTCAAAGCTCCGCTGGGCCTCTGGAAGAAGATCAAGATCAAGATCTTCATCCTGATCAACTACTTCCAGGCCATCGTCGAGTATTTGATCGGCCCTGACGGCCAGCGCAGCAGCCCCAGCCGTCGACTCATGCCGATCGGCAAACCAGCCGAGACGGGTTCCACACCCGCCAGAATCGCCCTGTTCATCGCCTACTCGAGCCGGCTCACCCATTCCAACAGAGCCTATCTGGAGGCGCTCAACAGAGCGGGGTTCGCAGTCGTCTACGTCAACAACGCCCCCACCGACCCCGCCGCCGTTCCGGCCATTGGCCAGCTCACCTGGCGCGCCTTCGACCGCCGCAACATCGGCCGGGATTTCGGTGGGTTCAAGGATGGCGTTCTGCTGCTTCTCCAGGAGGGCCATCTCCGGCACTGCCAGCTGCTCTGCATCGCAAACGACTCGATGCAGTTCATCCCCGGCCGGAATGCCGATGCCCTCGTCTCCAGCCTGGCCAGATTCGAAGCCTCCGACAGGGTGGCCCTCTTCAGCCACATCAGCCATCAGATCCAGACCCACTACCAGTCCTATTTCCAGGTTCTCAAGCCGGAGGTCTTCCTATCCAAACCGTTCATCAACTTCTGGACCAGCTACCGGCCTCTGTCCCATCGGGGACATTGCATCTACAACGGCGAGATCGCCCTGTCCCAGCAGGTCTACAGACGCTTCAACGCCATCGAGACCCTCTACACGAGCGACAAGCTCCTCGAGGCCCTGGAGCAGTCCTGCGATCGCCAGGGAGGTGTTCCCGCCGAAGAGATCCTGCGACTGATGCCATCCCCCGCCCGGACCTCCCAGAGGAGGAAGATCGGCTACTCACTCAATCAGCTGATGCTGAAAAGCGACAAGCATGAGCGCCTTTCGAGAGTAGAGCTTTACAGCATTCCCGACCTGATCGAAAACGGCAATCCCAGCCACATCGCCGCTTTTCTCTATCCATACTATCTGTGCTGTCCCTTCGTGAAGCACGATCTGGGCACTGCAGGAAGCTACACCATGGCCCAGGCCATCAGCCTGTTCAGGGAAGCCCTCGTCCGCTCCCTGGGTGTGGAGCAGGAAGAAGCCATCAGGAGTCTCACGGATGAGTTCCGTGATCTCATCTATGCCCGAGGCGTTCCCCTGAGTTACGACAACAGGTTGCGGGAGGCCGCCCTGAAAGGCATCACCGGGGCCTTCGTCTACCCCTCCACCTATGAGTGATTCGCTTGCATCTTCAGCGGCCCCATCATGCCGGATCCCCCGACACGCCCATCAGCCATTCACTTCATCACCATCAACTACCACTGCAGTGGTTACATCATCGGGCTGATCGAGGACACCTTCGCTTCCGGTGAAGCCGATCTGCGGTTCGTTGTGGTCAACAATTCGCCGCAGGACCAGCAACTCCAGCAGTGGCTCCCCTCCTGTCCCGACCGCCAGCGGGTGACCCTGATCGAAGCCTGTGGCAACCTGGGCTTCGGCGGCGGCTGCAATCTGGGGCTGAGCCACGTCTGGCAGAACGACCGGCAGAGCCTGGCCTGGCTGATCAATCCCGATGCCCGGCTCGTGGACGGAGCGATCGCCTATGTGCGCCAGTGCCTGCGCGACGACCCCGGGATCGGCATGCTCGGCACCCGGATCAGGGAGCCCGGTGGCGAAATCTGGTTCAGCCACGGCAGCTTCGATCCCTGGACCGGCAGCCTGCGCCACCGCTTCCCTGACGATGACTGCCGCCCCACCCCCGTGCGCACCTGGCCGACCCGCTGGATCTCCGGCTGCAGCATGATCTTCCAGCTGGGAGCTTTCCGCGACTGCCCCCGGTTCGACCCCCAGTACTTCCTCGACTACGAGGACGCCGACATCTCCGAGCGCCACCACCGGCTGGGCTACCGGCTGCGGGTCACCCAGGCGGTGCTGGTGGAGCACCAGGTGTCGGCCATCACCCGACGGGCTCCGCGGGCCAAGTACCAGCACGCCACCTTCAGCAAGCTCTACTTCCTGCACCGCCACGCCACGCCCCTGGCCCTGGGGCTGAACCTCCTTTACTACGCTCTGCGGCCCCTGACGTTCTGCCTCAGCGACCCGGCCCGGGCCCAGGGCCGCTGGTGGGGACTGGGGGACTACCTGCGCTGGTGCTGGCGGCGCCTGCTGCGCCGGCCCACCCTGCCCCATCCCCGCACCTCCTTCACCGTTTCATCCTGAGGAAGCGGCGCCCCAGGGCCTGCAGGGTGGACCAGCGCCGTCGCGGCGGACAGTGACGCCAGAGGATCGCGGCCACCGCCGGCAGGTAGAGGTGGGACTTGGGGTGCAGGAAGGTGAACAGCAGGCCCCCCGCACTGTCCAGCGGCAGACGCTTCTGATCGTCGTGGAAGTCATTGAACAGCACGACCCGCGGGGTCACCCGGGCCGTGAGGCCCCGGCGCACCGCCCGCATCACCCACTCGGAATCGGCGTGGTAGTGGGGCAGCCAGAAGGCATCGTAGAGGCCCACGCGGCGAAAGACGTCGGCGCGGATCAGCACGCCGTTGCCCGGCATCGCCTCGGCCTCGAGCACCTCGGCGCCGGCCACGGCCGGCTCCAGTTCGCTCTCCAGCTGGTCGTGATGGGCGAGGCGGAGAAAGCGCTCCGTGCCCCACTCGGTGCGGGTGCCCAGGGCCCAGATCCGCCCGGGTTCGGCCAGCAGATCGATGCGGCTGCCGAGGATGGCGCAGCCGTGACAGCGGGCCAGGGCCACCATGCGGGCCACGTAGTCGGCCGCGACGATGGCGTCGTCATTGATCGTGAGCACATAGTCGGTGCCGGCGGCCAGCGCCTGTCGCACGCCGCGGTTGGTGGCGCCGGCCCAGAACTCCCGATCTCCGGCCTCCAGCACGGTCACCTGCGGATGCTGCCGGCGGATCGCGGCCACGGTCCCGTCGCTGGAGTTCGCGTCCACCACCACGAGGCGCAGGGCGGGGTGGGTCTGGGCCGCCATCCGAGCGAGGAAGCGCAGCGTGAGCTCCCGCCGGTTGCGGGTGGGCACCACCGCCGTCACCATCGGCACGGTGGCAGTTGCCGCGGTGGCACTGGACACGGCGGGGCCGGCGGGAGCGGAGGGCACGGCAGGAACGCTCAGGCCGGTTCGATCGGGGCCAGGCGGGGGTCGAGAATCTTCGGCCCCATCCCCTCGAACTTCACCGCGATGGAGGTCTTGTCGCCACTGCCGAACAGGTGGGTGATCCGGCCCTCGCCGAAGCTGCTGTGGCGCACCCGATCCCCCACGGCCCAGGCACGGGCCGGGGAACGGCGCCGCACCGCATTGGCCGGCACCCCGCCGGCTCCGGCGGCGGCCACCCGCCGGCTGTCGTCGCGATCCACCCGGGTGAGCCGCTCCAGCCGCTGCTCCCGCCGCAGGGCGGCGCCGCCGCTGCGGGGGATGTCGCCCTGCACCAGTTCCTCGGGCAGCTCGGAGAGGAACACCGAGGGCACGGCCGGCTCCCGCATCCCGCCCCAGAGGCGACGCTCGCTGGCGTGGGAGAGGAACAGCCACTCCTTGGCCCGGGTGATGCCCACGTAGCAGAGGCGCCGCTCCTCCTCCAGGGCGGCGGGATCCTCCAGGGAGCGGTAGCTCGGGAAGAGGCCCTGCTCCAGGCCCACCAGGAACACCACCGGGAACTCCAGTCCCTTGCTGGCGTGCAGGGTCATCAGCGTGACCCGGTCGGCCTCGGTGTCCTTGCCATCGGCATCGCTGGCCAGGGCCGCGGTGGCCAGGAACCCCTCCAGGGAGCCCTCCTCGTTCTCCTCCTGATACTGGAGGGCCGCGTTCACCAGCTCCTGCAGGTTGCGGCGCCGCTCCTCCGACTCGTCGCTGGCTTCGGCCAGCAGCTCGGCCAGGTAGCCGCTCTGCTCCATCACCCGCTGCACCAGCTCGGAGGGAGGTGCATCCTGCAGGCGGCGGCTCAGGTCGCTGATCAGTTCCTGGAACTGCATCACACCACGGGCGGAGCGGCCGGCGAGGGAGCGCACCGCCTCCGGATCGCTCACCACCTCCCAGAGGGGAACCCCCAGCTGGTTGGCCGCATCGGTGAGGCGCTCGATGGTGGTCTTGCCGATGCCCCGGCGGGGCACGTTGAGCACCCGCAGCAGGCTGACGGTGTCGGCGGGATTGACCAGCAGCCGCAGGTAGGCCAGCACATCCTTGATCTCGCGGCGGTCGTAGAAGCGCAGGCCCCCCACCACGATGTAGGGAAGCCCCCAGCGCACCAGCGACTCCTCCATGGCGCGGGACTGGGCGTTCGTCCGATAGAGCACGGCCATGTCGCGCCAGCCCAGGTCCGGGTGGGCCGCCTGCAGCATCCGCATGCGCTGCACCACCGCCTCGGCCTCGGCGATCTCGTCGTCGCAGCGGGTGAGGCTGATCGGCTCTCCTTCGCCGCGGGTAGGGCGCAGCACCTTGTCGATCCGCTCGCTGTTGTTGGAGATCAGGGCGTTGGCCGCCTCCAGGATCGTGGCCGTGGAGCGGTAGTTCTCCTCCAGCTTCACCATCGTGCCGGTGGTCCCATCGGGGGAGCCGTCGCCGAAGTCCTTCTGGAACCCCATGAGGATGGTGAAATCGGCGGCCCGGAAGCTGTAGATGCTCTGGTCGGCGTCCCCCACCACGAACACCGAGCGGCCCTCCCAGTCGTCGAAGCTCTCGGGGGGATGGCCGTTGGCCACCAGCAGCTTGATCAAGTCGTACTGGGTGCGGTTGGTGTCCTGGTACTCGTCCACCAGCACATGGCGGAAGCGGCGGTGCCAGTAGTGGCGGATCTGCTCGTTCTGCTGGAGCAGCTGGACGGGCAGCAGCAGCAGATCGTCGAAGTCGAGGGCATTGTTGGCCGCCAGGGCACGCCGGTAGCGGCGGTAGGCCTCCGCCTCGTGCCTCCCTCGTGGTCCGGCATGCTCCTGCTCGAGGCGCTCCGGCAGCCAGCCCTGGTTCTTGGCGCTGCTGATCGCCCAGCGCACCTTCTTGGGCTCGAAGCGCTTGGGATCGAGCTGCATCTCCTGGGTGACGATCTCCTTGACCAGGCTCTGGGCATCGCTCTCGTCGTAGATGGAGAACTGCCGGGTCCAGGTGAGCCCCTCCGGATCACGGAACTTGTCGATGTCGAAGCGGAGCAGCCGGGCGAACAGGGCATGGAAGGTGCCGATCCAGAGGTCCTTGATCACCTCCCGGTAGATGCGGCTGCGCAGCTGCTTCTGCTCCCGCTCCGGCAGGGTGCTCCAGGGCTGGCCGTACTGGCTCTGGGCGAGGCGCTGGGCCAGCAGCACCTCCAGCCGTTCCTTCATCTCCCGCGCCGCCTTGTTGGTGAAGGTGACCGCCAGCACCTGGGCGGGATCCACACCGTGATGACCGATCAGGTGGGCGATGCGATGGGTGAGGGCCCGTGTCTTGCCGCTGCCTGCACCGGCCACCACCAGCAACGGACCGGTGTGATGATCCACCGCCCGGCGCTGGGCCTCGTTCAGACCGGCCAGAAAACTCACAGGCTCCGGCGTGGAAAGATCATGGCCGACACTAGCAGTCGCATTGGCACTGGTGGAGGCCTCTGATCAGAGCCAGTGCCGAATCCGATTCGGCCGCCAGACGATGATTCGGACAGCACTCGATTCGGAGCGAAGAGAAGAGGGAGCCGCGACATCTCAGCACGGTACGTCATCAACTTTCGACCTGATTCATGCCAACAGCAGAATTATGTGCGCGGCCGGATCATGGAGCCAACAAGTTGATGAATCCGCAGAAGCATGGTGGCACCGGAGTCATCTGAACAGGCTTCAGCCCAGGGGACTCGACAGCTTCCGCTCGAAGGAGGCCAGGTCGTTGAACGTGTCGGAGCGCTGGCGCAGCTGATCGAAGCTGCCGTAGGCCTTGATGCGCCCTTGCTCGAATTCGAAGATGCAGTCGGAACGCATCACGGTGGACAGGCGGTGGGCGATGACCACCAGGGTGCAGCGCCGCCCGATGACCTCGATCGCATCCATCACCTCGGATTCGGTGCGGTTGTCGAGGGCGCTGGTGGCTTCATCGAGCACCAGGAACTTCGCATCGCGATAGAAGGCCCGCGCCAGGGCCAGCCGCTGGCGCTGGCCGCCGGAGAGCCGGATGCCGTTGTCGCCGATCGGGGTGAACAGGCCCAGGGGCAGTTCGGCGACGAGATCCGCCAGCTGAGCCGCCTGGAGTGCCTCCCACACCCGCATCTGGTCGACGTCGTCGACCTCCTCGGCGAAGGCGATGTTCTCGATGATCGTGCTGTTGAGCAGGTTGATCGCCTGGGGGACATAGGCACAGTTGGCCTGCCAGGCGGGCACGTCGGCGTCATCGACGTCGATGCCGTCCAGCTGCAGGGTGCCGGAGCTCGGCCGCAACAGGCAGAGCAGCTGGTTGGCGGTCGTGGTCTTGCCGCTGCCGGTGGCGCCCACGAAGGCCACCCTGGAGCCCACCGGGATGGACATCGAGATGTTGTGCAGAACATCCACGTCGCTGCCCGGATAGCGAAAGCTGACGTTCCTGAGCCGGATCACCCGCTTCGGCATGACCCCGTCCGGGCTGGGCACGCCCTCCGAACGGATGGTGAGCCGGGTCTCGGGCAGTTCGATCAGCTTCAGGGTCTCCTCCAGATCAGGCAGCCCGGCCCGCAGGGAGGTGATCGCCCGGAAGCTGTCCTGCAGGGGAGGGGTGAGCTTGAGCGAGGTGACCGCCACCGTGGCGAGGAAGGGGATGATCTTCAGCAGGGCCCCGGGATCGGGATTGGACAGCAGGGGCAGCATCCCGGCGGCGAAGATCATCGTGATGCCCAGGGGCTCGATCAGGGCCCGCGGCGTCTCGGGCAGGACATCGGCCTTCCAGATGAAGGGAATGGTCTCGCGGCCGGCCTCCCGGTAGTGACGCTCGAAATAAGGCTCGGAGCCGGTGAGCTGCACGTCCAGGATGGTCCGCAGCGATTCCGCGAGGATGGAGTTGGTGCGCACCTCCAGGAGGATTCTCTGCCGGGCCGCAAATCGCAGAAACGGGGTGATGGCCGTGGAGATCAGCAGATACCCCGCCAGAAGCCCGACGATCAGCACGACCGCCAGCAACTTGCCGACGATCAGCATGCCGATGGACAGCAGGACGATCACGAAGACGCCGCTGGACAACTGCAGCAAAGGCAGCACGACGATGTCGGCAACCCGTGCCACATTGATGAGAATCATCGCCGAAAGATCGGTTTTCGATTCGGCGATGAAGTAGGCGTAAGGCTGAGCGATCAGCTTGCGCTGGGCCATCTCGGAAAGATCCCGCCAGATCGAGGCCTTGAGCCGCAACTGGAAGGCCTTCAGCACCAGCTTGGAAAGGGAGGAAAACCAGGCGGCGGCGATGAAGGCCAGCACCAGCACCACCACCTTCACCCGGGGATCCTGCGGAACCAGACCCTCCCACGGAATCGCCGGGCGATTCTCCCCACCGACGACGACTGTGAACAGTCGGGCCACCAAAGCCACCACGACCAGATCGGCCACACCCGCAAGAATCGCCAGTGGCACAAGACGGATCAGCTCGCGCTTACGGGTGCGGGGCAATTGGGCCAGAAGTCGAACCAAACTCTTGAAGGTTTGGCTGTTGAGAAACATTTAGTCACACCTTTGGTGTCATCGTAGCTGTGCCCCAAGAGGGGCCACCTCCAGGCCAGCCAGTCAGTTCAGTGATCGCCACATGGCCGCGACGCGCTGGCGCCATCGGTCGATCCTCAGAGCCAGGAGGGTGGGCGATTGCAGGGGGGCCGCCCCATCACGAAGCAGATGCGTCCAGTGGCCGTCGATCGCCTCCAGGGCCGTGCGCCAGCGCTCCTCCAGCACCGGCTCGCTGCAGGCCTCCAGCAGCGGGGTCAGTCGCGCCGGCGGCGGCAGCCAGGCCCCGGGGTCCGCCACCGCCGCCTGGATCCGCTCCAGATCGTTCTCGAGGCTGCCGCAACCGATCTGGTGGCCCACCACGCCCGGGTCGAGAGTGTCGGCCAGGGCATGGTTGAGGCTGCTGAACACCACACAGCCGCAGGCCAGGGCCTCCAGCGGGGGCAAGCCGAAGCCCTCGCTCACCCCACGGCCGCGCCAGTAATCGGCGGAGTCGTAGAGCACCACCGAGGCGCTGTTGAACAGGTCCACCAGATCGTCCACCCAGCCGCTCTGGACCTCCACCCGCAGCCCACGCCGTCGCAGCTTCGGCACGAGACGCTCCAGCACATAGCGGCTGTTCTTGCGCTGCTGCACCAGCACATCGATGGGACGGCCGCAGCCGGCGGGGGACGACCGGTTGCCCCTCTCCAGCCACTTGGGCTGCAGGGCGTTGGGCACCAGGAAGAGTGGATGGCGGGGGGCCCGGTCACCCCAGTAGCCGAGGGTGTTGCGGCTCACGGCCAGCACAGGCACCCCCGCCGGAAGCGAGAAGCCATAGCCGCTGCTGTGGGCGTGGTAAGCCACCGGCCGGCCGCGCAGCCGCCGCAGCAGACGGGGCACATCGAACCCCCAGCTCACGATCCAGAGGGCGTCCCCCGGGGGGGGCTCCCGGGCCAGCAGATCGTCGAGGAAGGGATGGTCAGGCTCCCGCTGGCGGTAGGTGACCACCTCGGTGGGCCTGAACTGGGCCGTGAGCCGGGCCGTCTGCAGCTCCACGAGCAGGCCGCCGCATCGGAACCGGCCGGTGGTGCCGGGCAGCAGGAAGCGGAGCGGGCGCAAACGGGTCGGGGTGGCGGCGTCCGCCTCTGGCCGCTGAAACCTAGGCCGGAACCGCCTCGGTGCTGCCGGCGCGGGTGCGGCGGGTGAGGAAGCCGAACAGCACCTTGCCGATGGCGGCCACCAGATTGCCTTCCAGCTCCTGGAACATCTTCATGTTGCAGTGGAAGGCATGGTTGGCCTCCTCCACGATCCGGTCGGCCATGGCCTGGTCGATGGGCAGGCTGTCGAGGGTGGCGCGGTAGCGGGCCTTGAAGGCCTTCTCATCGGGGATGGCGTCGAACTCGTAGAACCTCAGGCCGTCGTGCTCGCCGAGATTCATGGCCTTCTGAGCGATGGCCTTGAGGATCTGACCACCGGAAAGATCGCCGATGTAGCGGGTGTAGTGATGGCCGACCAGCAGCTCCGGACTCTCCTTGGCCACTTGATGCAGACGGGCCACGTACTCCTGCGCCCCCGGAGTGGCGCGGATCTGCTGACGCCAGTCGCCGCCGAAGTAGAAGGCCAGATCCTGCTCGAGGGCCTCGCGCCGGTTGAGCTCGGGAGAGGCGATCGGTCCGACCACCGGATGGTCGGCCAGCTTGCCGATCTCCTCCTCCATGGCGCTGTACACGAACCACAGATCGGCCACCAGCGTGCGATAGCTGGCCTTGTCGACGACCCCCTTGAGGAAACAGCTCACGAAGCCGGTGTTCTCGGCCATCGTGTGGGCTTTCTTCGTTCCCTCACGGAGTTGGGAAGCAAGGGCGACGGGCATGGGATCGGGGGAGCTGCGCGGGCAGGCGTACCAACGTAGGTGGGCCCTTCCGGGCCATGCGGCAAGGTTGCGAAGGATTACGCGGCCCGGGTGTCGCCTTACGCGGCCCGCTCGTCGCCGGCCGCCTCGCCGCCGAACAGATCGAACAGTTCGCGGCACAGGCGCTGGAGCGTGTCGACGACCTCGGCGACGGGGAGATGGGAGCCCGAGGGCTCCCAGTCGCCCACGGTCGCCAGCCGCCAGCGCTCCGACTCGTAGGTGAGCCCGCGCATCAGCACCCCCAGCAGCCTGGGCCGTTCGCCGGATCCTGCGGGCGCCCGCTCCAGCCGCAGCTGCACCAGCAGCGACCGGCACTGCAGCCGCGGACTCCAGCCCGGGAAGTGGAAGGAGAGATCCAGGGTTTCCCGTTCCGCGAAGGCCCGGGTGAGGGGATCGTCGCGCCAGGGGGTGAGGTTGGCCCGGGCGGCGGGGAAATGCAGCCGGAACTGGCCCACCACGGCGGCGATGGCGGCGGCCAGTTCCACCGATCGGGCCTGGTCGGCCGCATTCATGCCGTTTCCCCTGAGCAGAAAGCCAACCTGGCCGAAACCTAGGCTCGCCCGCGTGTTTCGTGTCGACGCAATGGCCACATACGAAAAGCTCACCGTGCCGACCAGCGGCACGGCGATCCGATTCGAGGGCGGCCAGCCGATCGTGCCCAACGACCCGATCATCCCCTTCATCCGCGGTGACGGCACCGGCGTCGACATCTGGCCCGCCACCCAGCGCGTGCTGGATGCCGCGGTGCAGCGGGCCTATGGCGGCGAGCGCCGCATCGAGTGGTTCAAGGTCTACGCCGGCGACGAGGCCTGCGAGCTCTACGGCACCTACCAGTACCTGCCGGAGGACACTCTCACGGCCATCCGGGAGTACGGCGTGGCCATCAAGGGACCGCTCACCACGCCGATCGGTGGCGGCATCCGCTCCCTCAACGTGGCCCTGCGCCAGATCTTCGATCTGTACTGCTGTGTGCGGCCCTGCCGCTACTACGACGGCACCCCCAGCCCCCACAGGCGGCCCCAGGATCTCGACGTGGTGGTCTACCGGGAAAACACCGAGGATATCTACATGGGGATCGAATGGGAGGCCAGTGATCCGGTCTGCGTCGATCTGATCGCCCATCTCAACGACACGGTGATCCCCGCCAACGGCAAGCTGGGCAACCGGCGCATTCCGGAGGGCTCCGGCATCGGCATCAAACCAGTGAGCAAGGCCGGCACCCAGCGCCACGTGCGCAAGGCGATCCGCCATGCCATGGGCCTGCAGGGCGCGAAGCGCCACGTGACCCTGGTGCACAAGGGGAACATCATGAAGTTCACCGAAGGGGCCTTCCGGGACTGGGGCTACGAGCTGGCCACCAGTGAATTCCGCGACGTCTGCGTCACGGAGCGGGAGAGCTGGATCCTCGACAACCTCGAGCGCAACCACTCCCTGAGCATCCAGGACAATGCCCGCCTGATCGAGCCGGGCTACGACAGCCTCACCCCCGAGAAGAAGGCGGCCGTGGACGCCGAGGTGAAGGGTGTGCTCGATGCCATCGGCGAAAGCCACGGCTACGGCAAGTGGAAAGCGATGGTGCTGGTCGACGACCGCATCGCCGACAGCATCTTCCAGCAGATCCAGACCCGCCCCCAGGAGTATTCGGTGCTCTGCACCCTCAACCTCAACGGCGACTACATCTCCGATGCCGCGGCGGCGGTGGTGGGCGGCCTGGGGATGGCCCCGGGAGCCAACATCGGCGACAGCGCCGCCATCTTCGAGGCCACCCACGGCACCGCCCCCAAGCACGCCGGTCTCGATCGGATCAACCCGGGATCGGTGATCCTCTCCGGCGTGATGATGCTGGAGTATCTGGGCTGGCAGGAAGCAGCCGACCTGATCACCCAGGGCATCAGCGCCGCCATCGCCAACCGGGAAGTCACCTACGACCTGGCCCGGCTGATGGAACCCCGGGCCGAGCCGGTGAGCTGCTCCGGCTTCGCCGAGGCCGTGGTGCGCCACTTCGGGGGGTGAGACCGGCAGACTGGCCGCCATGAGCGGTTCCCCTGCCGAAGCCTTCGTCGCCGCCGATCCCTGCGTCCACTGCGGCTTCTGCCTGCCCAGCTGCGCCAGCTACCGGGTGCTGGCCACCGAGATGGACTCCCCCCGGGGACGGATCCACGCCCTCAAGGCGATCAGCGCCGGTGAGCTGGCGCTGGATGCGACCGTGGCGAAGCATTTCGACAGCTGCCTCGGCTGCTTCGCCTGCGTCACGGCCTGCCCGGCCGGTGTCCGCTACGACGTGCTGATCGATGCGGCCCGGCCCCGGCTGAACGCGCCCGAACTGCGCAGCCCGGCCCAGAGGGCCTTGCGGAGCCTGCTGTTCGCCCTGCTCCCCTATCCCCAGCGGCTGCGGGCGTTGCTGGCGCCCCTACGGGCCTACGCCGGCACGCCGCTGCAGGGGCTGGCGCGCCGCAGCGGTCTCACCCGACTCTTCGGGCCCCAGATCGCGGCGATGGAGACGCTGCTGCCCCCGCTCACGGAAGAGGCCTTCCGCGACGACCTGCCGGTGCTGGTGCCCGCCGTGGGGCCACGCCGCCACCGGGTGGGTCTGGTGCTGGGATGTGTCCAGCGCATCTTCGATCCGGCGGTGAACGCCGCCGCCATCGAGGTGCTGGCCGCCAACGGCATCGAGGTGGTGATCCCCCCCGACCAGGGCTGCTGCGGCGCCGTGACGCATCACCAGGGCGAACTGGACCAGACGCGCGAACTGGCCGGGGCCCTGCTGGCCAGCTTCGAGGCGGTGATCGGAGCGGGCAGGGCGGCGGGCCCCGCACCCCTCGACGCCCTGCTCGTGGCCGCCTCGGGATGCGGCCACACCCTCAAGAACGTGGAGCACATCCTCGGCACCCGGCACCCCACGCTGGGGAGGGTGGCCGACCTCCAGGAATTCCTCGATGCCGTGGGGCTCAGCGAAGACTTCCAGGCCGCCCTGCGGCCCCTGGCCCACGCCGACGGCACCCCCGCCAGCGCCGAGCGTCCACTGGAGCTCGTCTATCACGATGCCTGCCACCAGCTCCATGGCCAGGGCCTGCAGGCCCAGCCGCGCCGCCTGCTGCGGCGGATCCCCCACGTGCGGATCCGCGAGGCCACGGAAGCCGGCGTGTGCTGCGGCAGCGCCGGCATCTACAACATCGTGCAGCCCAAGGAGGCGGCGGAACTGGGCCGGATCAAGGCGGCCGATCTCAGCGGCACGGGCGCCGCGCTGGCGGTGAGCGCCAACATCGGCTGCACGCTTCAGATCCGCCGGCACATGGAGGGGCAGGAGAGGCCACTGCCGGTGGTGCACCCGATCGAGCTGCTGCACCGCAGCTGGCAGGCGGGCGCCGGCGCCACCGCGGGCGTGGCGGAGACCCCGGCGGGCCTGGCGGCGGAGGGATCTCACAGCAGGGGGATGCTCCCCGAGCGATGAGCAACGAGGCGCCGAACCTGGCGGTGCTGATCGACTCCGACAACGCCCAGGCGGCGGTGATCAGCGACCTGCTGGCCGAGGTGGCCCAGGTGGGCACCGCCACCGTGAAGCGGGCCTACGGCGACTGGACCACGCCGCAGCTGGGCAGCTGGAAGGAGGTGCTGAACGTGCACGCGATCGTGCCGGTGCAGCAGTTCAGCTACACGAGCGGCAAGAACGCCACCGATTCGGCCCTGATCATCGATGCCATGGACCTGCTGCACAGCGGTCGGGTGGATGGCTTCTGCCTGGTGTCGTCGGACAGCGACTTCACCCGCCTGGCCACGCGCATCCGCGAGCAGGGGCTGCTGGTGATCGGCTTCGGGGAACGGAAGACGCCGAAGGCGTTCGTGGCCGCCTGCGACCGCTTTCTCTACACCGACATTCTCAGCCGCGCCGGCGGCCGTGGCGGCAGCCGCAGCGACGAATCCGCTCCGCCGCTCAGACCCTTCCTGTGCGACGCGATCACGGCCGTCACCCAGGACGACGGCTGGGCACCGCTGGGCATGGTGGGCAGCCTGCTGCAGAAGAACGATCCCTCCTTCGATGCCCGCAGCTACGGCTTCCGCAAGCTCAGCGAACTGGTGAAGGCCCAGCCCTACCTCACGGTGAAGGAAGTTCCGATCCACCCCGGCAGTCCGCAGATGCATCTTTCTGTGCGGCTGCGCGGGGGGTGAGGTCCGGCTCCGGACCCCCGTCAAAGCACACATGGGCGTCCCTTGCTTCCGTTCCGGCGCTGGCCAGGGCATTCAGACGGGCCACGGCGCACCGGCGCATGGGCGCGATCCGCAGGCCGTGCCCCACCGGCCCCGCGCCGTGGCCGCTCCTCAGCCGTGGCCCCGTTCCATCCAGCGCCAGGCTTCCCGCAGGGTGCCGGCCTCGCCGAGGTTGCCGGGGAAGGTGAGCACCGGCAGCCGCGCCGGCGCCGCCGTGGCGGGCGTGAGCACCAGCGACAGTCCCGGCAGCAGCTGGCCCTGCAGTTCCACCGCCTCCAGGCCCAGCCCGCCGCGCAGCAGGGCGCCACTGGTGTTGCCTCCCTTGCTGATCACATAGCCCAGTCGGGGGGCCACGGCGGCAGCCAGACGGGCCATGAGCGCCGCCAGCCCGTCATTCAGGCGCCGCCGCTCCGCCGCGCTGGCGCAGGCCAGCTCGCCGCGGCTGGTGTGCAGCACCGGCGTCAGGCCGGCCTCCAGCAGATCGCTCAGCTGGCGCCGCCAGTCCCGCTCCAGCGAGCCCAGCGGCTCCGCCGGCAGCGGCCCCTCCAGCACCCGCGCCAGGTGGCTCACCGGCAGCTCCACCGCCGCGCAGGCCGGCTCCCGCAGCAGCTCCGTCAGCTGGGCATCGGCCAGGGGCACGTGAGAGCCCACCAGCACCAGGCCTGGCAGGGGCCCCGTCGCACCCCGCCGCCGCAGGCCCGCCAGGCCTGCCGCCTCCAGCGGCTGCGGCGGCAGCGCCGCCAGCCCGTTGAGCAGGCTGGCGGCGCTCTGGCACAGGAAGCGTCGCGGCCGGC
>JMRP01000036.1 GCA_000708525.1 Cyanobium sp. CACIAM 14 | reverse complement strand
TCGCCATCCACCTGTGCCGCCACCGAATGACGCTTGTAGGCCCCGCTATCTCCTTGCGGCTAGGTGATGGCGAGCGTTAGGCGTCATAACCTACAAATCATGACTCCCCTCTTCAAGAAGCTGAACCTGACCACCCAGTCCGTGATCCATGTGCTGAATGCACCGAACTCGTTTTCAGCCGAGCTGGAGGCGCTCAACGAGGTTGAAGTTCGACGTGAACGCAAGGCTTCCGGTGACTTCGTCCTCGCCTTTGCGATCACACAGGCCGAGGCGGATTCCGCCAGCCAGCTGATCGCCTCGTGTACGGAAGGCGATGCCATCGTCTGGATGGCGTACCCCAAGGTCACCTCGCGCAGGTACAGGTGCGCGTTCCACCGTGACCCTGCGGGTGCCATTTCCAGGGTGGGTCGAGCGAGAGCATCGTCATGAGTGCCCCGCATGGTGATCCGGGTCCGTTGCCTCTGACCCAAAACGATCGCAAGGCACGTTTCGATGCCATCTTCGACGCTCACCTGCAGGCGGAACTGGCGGGCGATCTCGATCGGACTCTGGCGACCATGGCGCCCCAGCCCCATCTCGTCAACGTGCCCACGATGGTGGGGGGGCAGGGTCCTCGGGGCGTGCGCACCTTCTATGCCCGGCGCCTCATCGGCCAGTTCTTTCCGCCCGATGTGCGCTTCGAAACGGTGTCGCGCACCTATGGCGAGGATCGGCTCGTGGATGAGCTCATCATCTCCTTCACCCACACCATCCGGATGGACCACATCCTTCCCGGCGTGGAGCCCACCGGAAAATGGGTGGAGGCGGTGTTCGTCGTGATCGTGGGCATCGAGGACGACAAGGTGGCCTACGAGCACATCCACTGGGACCAGGCCAGTGTGCTGGTGCAGCTGGGCCTGCTCGATCCGACCGGTCTGCCCGTCGTCGGTGCCGGCGCCGCCGCCAAGCTCAGGAATCCCTCCCTGCCCGACCCGTTCTTCCAGGAGGGTTGATCCACGCCCCCGCCTGGGGCGAAGCCCGCCCGCCGCGCCCACCCCCACGGGCAGGTTCGTGATCGGCAGCATGTACGCCGGCCGCCAGTGCTGTGGGGTGCATCGCAGCCATGGCTGCATCCGCACCAGCCAGGCGACGGCCCCGTGGCTGTTCACCCGCACGTCTGAGGGCACGCCGGCGACGATCCAGGAGTGAGGCATGGGGGGCCGTTGTGCCGAGCGGTAGTTGTCCTTGAGGAGAGGACGAAGCCCATGGCAGGACCCGTTCTCTGGAAGGCGATCGACCTCAGCAGTGGTGGCAGGTGCGGATGGGATCGAGGGCCGTGCGCACATCCGGTTCCCGTACCCGTGAGCCTCGGCCGGCGATGGACCTCGAGAGAGGCGTAAAGCGTTCCTCGATAGTTTCCCTTGAAGCAGCAATCGAGACGATTGCCTCGGGTTCACGGATTGGATGGGTAGGCAGGGCGTGGTTTGCGGCACCAGCCAATAGTCGGTTCAACATCTGACAGAACGTTGAGGCACCCCCTCAACCAGTGGTTGGTTCGGCATTCCCGGCGTCTGCACTCATTTCTGGCGAGATGCAACCTGTCCTCATGGGAGCTTCCCGACCATCCAGACATGGCCAGGAGTAGATCCCAGGCAACGCAAGCGCCACTCCCCCGGGCGGATCATCCGCAAGCTGCGCACCGCCGAGCGGCTCCTCCAAGCGAAGCGATGGCATGGAATTGTCTGCAAAGGTTCGTGTCAAGGCCCTCGCTTTCGTTGTGCTCCGACGAGGCCAATGGCGTGGAGACTTCAAACCAGCCACCCCGGGGAGGATCCGATCCGATGCGCCTGCGCATGGGCTTGGGTCATGGGAGGTGACTCAATCCGGGAACAAACGAGTATCCTGGGATCAGATACATCCAAACAGGGTCTGCGCTCCTGCTGCCGCGATGCACAATTTTGTACCCTTGTGGATGGTGTTCGTGATCACCATCGGCTCCGTGATCTGTTCCATTGAGTATGGCTACCGCTGGGCCGACCGCCGCCAGGCCCGGCGACGCAACGAGGTGGAAGCCCCGATCGGAGCCATGGTGGGTGCCTCCCTGGGTCTCCTCGCGTTTCTGCTGGCAGTCACATTCGGGATTGCCTCCGAGGCCATTCATGACCGCAGAACAGCTGTGGTGGAGGAGGCCAATGCCATCCGCACCACCTTTCTCCAGGCCTCATTGATCCCAGAACCGCAGCGACAGAACATTCGTGGACTGCTGCAGGAATACACCAACGAACGACTGCGCTGGGCAGGGGTGCCGGTCAGCACACCGTCTCGCTCGGAGGATGTGCTTCAGTCCCTGCTGTGGCAGCAGACGGCGATGGTGGGCCAGAATGCCAACAACGGAGAGGCACTCTTCATCGAGTCGATGAATCGCACCTTTGATCTGCAGGCCCGCAGGGAAATGCTGCGCTTCCGCAGTCGGATACCCGGTGGATATGTGTTTGCCCTTCTGGCGATCAGCATCCTGGCCCACATGGCCATGGGCTATCACGGCGGCGTGGCAGGAACGGCCCGCAGTCCTGTGATGCTGTTGGTTGCGATTGCCTTCTCGGTTGTGATCCTTCTGATCTTCGACCTTGACAGGCCCGAGGAGGGCATCGTCGATGTGAGCCAGCAAAGCATGATCGATGTTCGCAACTGGATGGAAGGGCATCTGACGAACAAAGACAGATAGCCCTGTGGCCGCACTCTTCTCCGGTGGCTGGAACGGGGAATCTCTGGTCAGCGAGAGGCAGAGCTCTTCTGCGTCCTTGTCCTCCCCGGCCTGGCGGATCATCCCGTAGGCGAAGCCTTCCGCACAGTGCTGGTGACGCGGATTGCCTTTCCTGGTCAGGCGCATCTCAGGGGCATGCTCGGCGTTCTCGTGGCTCCGGCTCAATCGGGCTCCGCCCTCCTCCATGGCCATTCCACGTTCCTTGCGTGGTGCCCAGACCCTTTCATGGACAAAGTCTTCTGCGAAGCCGGTGATCGCTTCGCCCAGCCCATGTCGTTCCGGCAGGTGCCGGAGCGACGTCCCCGGACCTTGGTGGATGATGCCTGGCCCTGCCCGAAGTGAGTGGGGTCTCCCGGGGAGCGCTGACCTCCCGGACGGGAGAACTCCGGGAGGGATCAGCCCGCATCGAGCCGCCGCCCCAGATAGGCGATGGCCAGCTCCGCGGTTTCCCGCGCCAGCCCGTCGCGGAAGTCGTTCTTCGGGGTGGCGGCAAGCCACAGCAGGTTGCCGATGGTCTTCACCAGCACATAGGCGATCAGGCGGCCATCCTTCTCACTGAGCACGTTCCCCGCCGCGGCGGCGCGGGCCACGAGCGTTGCCGACAGGTCGGCGATCAGCCGGGCGTCAGCCTCCTCCTCGATGGCTCGCAGATCGGCGGTCACGGCCTGCACGTCCATGAAGATGGCCGGGTAGCCGGGGTGGTCGCGGAAGAAGCGATCCGTGAGGGCCACGGTGCCGGCGATGTAGGCCTCCAGGGAAAGGTCCTTCCCCTCCCCCCGATCGAAGGCGGCGAGCTCCTCGTGCAGCAGCTCGCCGTAGCCCTGGGCCAGGCTGCGCAGGATGGCCGCCTTGTCGGGGAAGAACTGGTAGAGGGAGCCGATCGGCACGCCGGCCCGGGCGGCGATGGCGTTGGTGGTGGTGGCGCCGACCCCGCCGGCCAGGAAGAGGGCCTCGGCCGCCTCGAGGATCCGGCGCACCCGCTCCTGGCTGCGGGCCTGGCGGGGCTGCCGGCGCAGGGGCGAGGGCTCGGCGGCAGGGGTGTCGGCCATGGGCGGGGAGGTGCGCCAGGAAACACGAGCGATCCTCGCATCCCCCTTGACAAACGCGAGGGATGCTCATACTTTCATGTACGTGAGCAATCCTCGCGTTCTGGCGGCCCCGGCTGCCTCCCCCCTTCCTCCGCTTCCCTTCGATGACCAGCACCATGGCCAGCACCCTTCTCCGTCCCCCCACCGAGAGCCCCGCTCCCCGGCATCCCGCCACCCAGGAGGTGCCCACCCACCTGTTCCGGGTCCTCGGCACGCTCATGGCCATGGGCGGCGGCGACACCAGCCTCCAGCTGGTGGGAGCCCTCGCCGAGGGCCTGCTGGAAGCCCCCTCCTATGCCCTGGCGGCGGAGCACCTGCGCCGGGATCCGGCCTGCGCCGCCCTGATCGACGAGCGCTGGATCCCCTCCGCCCACGATCTGGCGCGGCTCGCCGAGCTGCCGGAAGGTTCCCTCGGCCAGGTCTACGCGGCCGCCATGGCGCGGCTCGGCTACGACCCCAATCTCCATGCCGGCATGGAGCCCGTCAACGACGCGCACTACATGGAGCTTCGGCTCAGCCAGACCCACGACCTCTGGCACGTGGTCACCGGGTTCGACACCTCGGTCATCGGCGAGATCGGGCTGCAGGCCTTCCATCTCACCCCAGTTCCCCCTATCCCCTGGCCTCCACGCTCACGGCCCAGTCGCTGCTGACGACCACCCTCCTGGAGCCTGAGCAGTTGCCCCCTCTGGTGGAGGCGATCCGCGTGGGGCTGCAGATGGGGCTGGAGGCCAGGCCCCTGTTCGCCCAGCGCTGGGAGGAGGGCTGGGCGAAGCCGCTGCAGCAGTGGCGCGACGAGCTCCAGGTGCGTCCCTTCGCCGAGCGGGTGGGACGGCCATGAGCGGATCCCTTCTGCGGCGGCCCGGTTCCCGCTGGCTCTGGATGGGCCAGCCCCAGCCGTTCGGCAGCGTTCCGTTCTGGTTCGGCGCCGTCACCTGGCTGATGCTGCAGAGCCCGGGGCTCACCGGGCAGGGATCGCAGCGAGTGGAACCGGGATCCACCCTTGGGCGGATCTGCTCACCGGACCGGTGAGCCTCCGTGAGGATGCAGGCGTTGCTTTCGAAAGGCCATGCGGGATAGAGGGTTTCAGGCAATCTCCCCGGCTAGCTCCAGGTGGTTCACGGAAAGGGAGCGGATTGGATTGGTTCTTGGAACCGTCCAATGACATGTTGGTCCGTCAGAAGGCGCCCCCAGTGGCGCACGAATTGCTGCGATCTCGCCTGGAGCGGATATGACGTCATTGGAGGTGCCTACATGGTTAGCCTGCTCGCAGACAAGA
Organism: Cyanobium sp. CACIAM 14; assembly: GCA_000708525.1. Taxonomy (GTDB): domain Bacteria; phylum Cyanobacteriota; class Cyanobacteriia; order PCC-6307; family Cyanobiaceae; genus Cyanobium. Next base: position 25,800 of record JMRP01000036.1, on the reverse strand, counting down.
TGGATGCGATACGACAGGCGTGCATGCACTTTAATGTCATGCGGCTAGACATCTTCGGCTCCGCACTGCGTGAAGATTTCGAGCCCGACCGCAGCGACCTCGACTTCCTTGTGGACTTCGGACCCATGCCCCCGCTAGCTAGACAAGCCGGATGCGTACTTCGGCCTGCTTAATGAGTTGCGCACCATTCTTGGAACCGAAGTAGATCTAGTGATGGTCGGCGCGCTCAAGAATCGTTGCATCCGTGATGTCGTCAACCGGACGAAGCAGCAGCTTTATGCAGCGTGATTCTCGCGCCTGTCTTGCTGACATCCTGGAGTGCTGTGAAGCGATCTCCACAGCACTCTTTGGCATTCAGATTGACGACTAACTCAGTAATCGCCTCGTGCGGTCCTCGGTGGAACGGGAATTCACCATCATCGGTGAAGCAGCGCTGGCACTGTCGCACAAGGCGCCGGACATCTTTGAATCCATCACCAACGCACGGCGAATCGTAGACTTTCGCAATCGTCTAACCCATGAGTATCCAACTGTCGACGATGAACTGGTTTGGGCGCTCGCGAAGGCCGACCTGGAGATTCTCAGAAGAGAATGCGCTGCACTGGTTTCGCAGCTCGATTCTGCGGAATAACATCAAGATCCAGCGGACGGGACCACGGATACTTTGTAAAACCACAGTGGAGCTTGCCTGCCGCTGATCTTGAGCGTTCGGACCGATGAGCGCCGACGTGCTGCAGCGGGCCTCACGGGCCCTGCCGAGACCCGCGAGGCGGGGCGAAAGTGGGTATCCCGTCGCCGAGCTCCGATGCGATCCCCCGTGATGGCCCTGGGCGCTGTTGCGGTGACTGGCGTCTGGCTGGCGCTCCCCACCCTCCCGGCGGCCCGTGGCCAGGCGGCCTGGGAGCGCTGCAGCTTCAATGGCCGCGCCGAAGACTGCGTGCTGGCCGGCGGGTCCACCTCCTTCACCATCACCTACCGCCGCGACGGCAAGCGGATCGAGATGGAGAAGGTGGGGGAGCCCTACAGCTGTGGTCCCGCCGACCGGGAGGAATGCGGCCGGATGCTGATCACCGAGCCGGCCACCGGCCGCACCACCCTGGCCACCTACCGGCAGACGGCCGGGGAACTCTTCGTGCGCAGCGCTCGAGGCAACAGCTACCGGTTGCCCCGGCCCTGAGCGGCCACCCGCAGCACCCTGGCCCCCACCCCCGGCCCGTGCGCAGGTCCTGCAGGGCCCGGTTGGCCTCCTCCAGGGCATACTCCCGCACCTCCGGGCGGATCCCGGCGGCGGCGGCCAGGGCCAGGAACTCCCGCACGTCGGCGCGGGTCACGTTGGCCACCGAGCGGATCTCCTTCTCGCGCCAGAGGTCGCGCGGATAGTCAAGCCCCAGCAGGGCCGCCTTGTCGGACTCCTGCTTGCCGATGGCGTTGATCACCAGCCGCCCTCCGGGGTGCAGGTTCTTCAGGGCTTCCACCACCGGCGTCCAGGCCGGGGTGGTGTCGATCACCGCGTGCAGCTTCACCGGCGATTCCGCCTCGGTGGGGCCGGCCCAGGTGGCCCCCAGTCCCAGGGCGAAGGCTCGCTGCTCCTCGCTGCGGGCGAACACGTACACACGCGAAGCCGGGAAGCGGTGGCGCACCATCGGCAGCACCAGGTGGGCCGAGGCCCCGAAGCCGGTGAGCCCCAGGTCCTGGCCGTCGCGCAGGCCGCTCAGGGCCAGGGAGCGCCAGCCGATCGCGCCGGCGCAGAGCATCGGTGCCGCGGCCGCGGGCTCCAGGGCGGCCGGCAGCGGGTGGGCGAAGGCCGCCGGCACGGTCACGTACTCGGCGTAGCCACCGTTCACGTCGCGCCCGGTGGCCACGAACGCCGGGCAGAGGTTCTCCCGGCCACTGCGGCAGAACGCACAGGTGCCGCAGGCCTGGAAGATCCAGGCGATGCCCACCGCCTGGCCCAATGCGAAGTCGCCGCTGCCGGGGCCGGTGGCGGCCACCGTGCCCACGATCTGGTGCCCCGGAATCACCGGCAGCCGCGGCGGCGGCGTGCGCCCCTCGATCTCATCGAGTTCGGTGTGGCAGACACCGCAGACCTCCACCTTCACCAGCAGGTCGCCGGGGCCGGGTTCGGGCCGCGACACGTCCTTGAGCACCAGCGGCTCCGGCGTGCGTGCCATGTCGCAGCAGGCCTCGAGCACCATCGCCTTCATGGCGGCCACCCCCGCGGCCCTCAGCGCCGCCCGCTGCTCAGCAGCGAGCCCAGCACGCCGCGCACCACCTGCCGCCCCAGGCTGCTGCCCATCGAGCGGGCGGCATTCTTGGCCAGCACGTCCACCAGGCCGTCGTGGCGGGCGCCCCGGGGGCCCACGCTGCCGAACAGCAGCTCCTCCAACTCGCTGCGGGCGGGCTCGGGCTCCGGCGGCGCGGGCTCCGGCTCCGGTTCCTGGGCCGGCTTGGCTCTCGCCTTCGTGGCGGCTGGCTCCGCGGCGCTGCGGGCCGCCAGCTTCTCGAAGGCCGAGTCCCGATCGAGCGGGGTGTCGTAGACGCCGGCCACCAGCGAGGCGGCCATCACGGCCTGGCGCTCCTCTGCGCTGAGCGGGCCGATGCGGGAGCCGGGCGTGAGGATCCAGGCCCGCTCGGTGACCGTGGGGGTGCCGTCGGAATCCAGCAGGGAGATCAGGGCTTCGCCCACCGCCAGCTCCTGGATCGCCGCCTCGATGTCCAGAGCCGGATTGGGGCGCATGGTCTCGGCGGTGGCCCGCACCGCCTTCTGGTCGCGGGGGGTGAAGGCTCGCAGGGCGTGCTGCAGGCGGTGGCCCAGCTGGCCGAGGATCCGCTCGGGGATGTCGATCGGGTTCTGGGACACGAAGTACACCCCCACCCCCTTGGAGCGGATCAGCCGCACCACCAGTTCCACCTTCTCCAGAAGGGCCGCCGGGGCATCGGCGAACAGCAGGTGGGCCTCATCGAAGAAGAACACCAGCTTCGGCTGCTCGAGATCGCCCACCTCGGGCAGCCGCTCATAGAGCTCGGCCAGCAGCCACAGCAGCACGGCGGCATAGAGCCGCGGGCTCTGCATCAGCCGGTCGGCCGCCAGGATGTTGATCACGCCCCGGCCGTTCACCGTCTGGAGCAGATCGTCCACGTCGAGCATGGGCTCGCCGAAGAAGCCCTCGCCGCCCTGCTCCTCGAGGCGCAGCAGTGCCCGCTGGATCGCCCCGATGCTGGCGGCCGACACATTGCCGTACTGCAGCTTCAGGCTGGCGGCGCTCTCGCCCACGAACTGCAGGATCGCCCGCAGATCCTTGAGGTCGAGCAGCAGCAGGACGTTGTCGTCGGCGACGCGGAAGGCGACGGAGAGCACCCCTTCCTGGGTGTCGTTGAGCTCCAGCAGCCGGCCCAGCACCAGCGGGCCCATGTCGGAGATGGTGGCCCGCAGCGGGTGCCCGTTCTCCCCGTACACGTCCCAGAAGGTGACCGGGCAGGCGTCGAAGGCGGGCCAGGGCAGCTGCAGCTTCGCCAGCCGGGCCTGCAGCTTCTCGCCCATGGCGCCGGCGGCACCCAGGCCGCTCAGATCCCCCTTCACGTCGGCCAGGAACACAGGCACGCCGATCCGCGAGAACCCCTCCGCCAGCAGCTGCAGGCTGATGGTCTTGCCGGTGCCGGTGGCTCCCGTGATGCAGCCGTGGCGATTCGCGAAGCCGGGCAGAAGGGCCGGAGCCGCGGTGGCCGAACGCGCCAGCTGGATGGGCTCTGCCACGGAGACCTGATCAGGGTTCCGAGCGGATCCTGCCACGGAATCGGGGCCCACACTGGAGGAGGGCCACCGGCCCGCGACCGTTCGCCGGAGCTGCGATGTCCGAACCCCTGCCAGCCCCCCTGCCCGCACCGGTGGTGGCCGCCGGCACGCCCATCAGCGTGCCCCTGGAGAAGGGGAAGGAGTACTGGTACTGCGCCTGCGGCCGCTCCGCCGATCAGCCGTTCTGCGACGGGTCCCACGAGGGCAGCGGCTTCACCCCCATCGCCTTCGTGGCCGAACGGACCGGCAAGGCCCTTCTCTGCCGCTGCAAGCAGACCGGCTCGCCCCCCTTCTGCGACGGCACCCACGCCCGCGTGCCGCCTGAGCGGGTGGGCACCAGCTACCGGGTGGATGAGCGCGACGCCGGCGATCGCGGCGCCATGCCCACGCCGCGGGCCACCCCGGAGGAGCCCGACCTGGAGCTGATCCACGAACTCGCCGAGCACGGCCTCGAGGCGGTGGGCAGCGAGGGGCCGGTGGGGGCCATGGGGGTGCCGCGCTCCCTTCTCCCGCACTGGGACGACCTCCAGATCCTGACGGCCCAGCTGGCGCGCCGGCCCCTGGAGGCCGACGTCCCGGTCGGCACGGAGCTGGTGATCGGCCCGCGGGCGGCCCGTCCCCTGCGGCTGGAGATTCCCCTGCTGGTCTCGGACATGAGCTTCGGGGCCCTCTCCGAGGAGGCCAAGCGGGCCCTGGCCACCGGCGCCGAGCGGGCCGGGACGGGGATCTGCTCCGGCGAGGGGGGGATGCTGCCCGAGGAGCAGGCCGCCAACCACCGCTACCTCTACGAGCTGGCGCCGGCGATGTTCGGCTACCGCGAGGAGCTGCTGCCGCGCGTGCAGGCCTTCCACTTCAAGGCGGGCCAGGCCGCCAAGACGGGCGTCGGCAGCCAGCTGCCCGGCGTCAAGGTGAGCGCCCGCATCGCCGCGATCCGCGGCATCCCCGAAGGCCAGCCGGCCCGCTCCCCCGCCGCCTTCCAGGACCTGCGCACCCCCGCCGACTTCCGCCGCTTCGGCGAGCGGGTGAAGGAGCTCACGGGCGGTATCCCGGTGGGCTTCAAGCTGAGCGCCCAGCACATCGAGGCGGATCTCGACTTTGCCCTGGCGGCCGGTGCCGACTATCTGATCCTCGATGGCCGCGGCGGCGGCACCGGTGGCGCCCCGCTGCTGTTCCGGGATCACATCGCCGTCCCCACCATTGCCGCCCTGGCCCGGGCCCGGGCCCATCTCGACCGCCGCGGCGCCACGGGTCAGGTCACGCTGATCATCACCGGCGGTCTGCGCACCCCGGCCGACTGCGTCAAGGCCCTGGCCCTCGGCGCCGACGGGATCGCCCTGGCCAACGCGGCGATCCAGGCGATCGGCTGCGTCGGCTCGCGGATCTGCCACACCGACCGCTGTCCAGCTGGCGTGGCCACCCAGGATCCCGTGCTGCGCCGCCGCCTGGACGTGGAGCGGGCCTCGCTGCGGCTCCAGCGTTTCCTTGGCGCCACGGTGGCGCTGATGCAGGTGCTGGCGCGGGCCTGCGGCCACAGCCAGCTCAGGGATCTGAACCGGAACGATCTGGCCAGCTGGCACCGTGACCTGGCGGAACTGGCCGGCATCGCCTGGAGCGGCGCAGCGCCTCCGCCCCGCACTCTGGGATAGTGGCCGCGACGGACCGAGCCGATGAAGTCCACCGTGCTGGTTCCGGCGGGCGCCCCGGAGGGCCGGCTCACGCTGAGGAGCCTCGCCGTCGACCTGAGCCTGCTGCTGGCGGGCCTCTTCCTGGTGGTGCTGATCGCCAACCTGGGCAGCCAAATGGCCGTGAGCTTCCATCCCAGCGCCCGCCAGGCGGGCCTGGATCTGGCGCCCATCCATCTGCCCTACTACGCAGCCCGTTCACTGCTGCGGATGTTCATCGGCCTGGCGATCTCGCTGCTGATCGGCGTGTCGGTGGGCTCGCTCACCGCCCGCTCGGCAGTGGCGGAGCGGTTGCTGCTGCCGGTGGTCGACGTCCTGCAGTCGGTGCCGGTGCTGGGCTTCCTGGCGGTGATCGTTCCCTTCTTCCTGGGCCTGTTTCCGGGCAATGCCCTGGGACTGGAGGCCGCCTCGATCTTCGCGATCGTCACCGGGCAGGTGTGGAACCTGATCTTCTGCTACCACCAGTCGCTGGCCACGATCCCCGGCGAGCTGCTGGAGGCGGCCGGGGTCTACGGCTTCAGCGGCTGGCAGCGGTTCACCCGGCTGGAGCTGCCCTCCAGCGCCATCCCCCTGGTGTGGAACGGCATGGTGAGCTTCGCCGGGGGCTGGTTCTTCGCCACCCAGAGCGAGGCGATCAGCGTCGACAACGCCAGCTACATCCTGCCCGGGCTGGGCTCCTACGTGGCCTCCGCCATCGCCCTGCAACGCATGGACAGCGTGCTCTGGGCCCTGCTGACGATGCTGGTGCTGATCGTGCTCACCGATCAGCTGTTCTGGCGGCCGATCGTGGCCTGGAGCGAACGGTTCCGCTTCGACAGCGGCACCGCCGCCCAGCCGGCCGGTTCCTGGCTGCTGGAACTGCTGCAGCAGTCGCGGGCTCTGGCCTGGCTGGGGGGCCGACTGGAGCGGATGAGCGCTCCCCTGCGGCGCCGGCTGAACCGCTGGACCGCCGCCGGTCGCCAGGAACGGCTGCGCGGGCGCCGGCGCGAGGCCCCCCGCTGGCTGGACGCCCTGGTGCTGGTGCTGGGGGGGCTGCTGCTGGTGCCCGCCCTGGCCCACAGCCTGCGTCAGCTGGGCAGTCTGGAGATCCTGCGGGTGGTGGGCTGTGCCCTGCTCACCCTCGGGCGGGTGGCGGCCGTGGTGGGGGCCAGCACCTGGCTGTTCCTGCCGCTGGCGGTGACGATCGGGTTGCGGCCGAAGCTGGCCAGCCTGCTGCAGCCGCTGATGCTGATGCTGGCCAGCATCCCGGCCAACCTGCTGTTCCCGTTCTTCACGGTGGTGTTCCTGCTCAGCGGCACCCCGCTCACCCTGGGCTGCGTCCTGCTGATGGCCATGGGGGCCCAGTGGTATGTGCTGTTCAACACCACCGCCGGTGCCAGTGCCATCCCCAACGACCTGCGGGAGATGGCCCTGGTGTTCCACCTCCGGGGCCGCCAGCGCTGGCGCCGTTTCCTGATGCCCGCCCTGTTCAGCTCCTGGGTGACGGGGGCGGTGACCGCCAGCGGCGCGGCCTGGAACGCCTCGATCGTGGCCGAACTGGTGACCTGGGGCCATCACCGCCTGTCGACGCCGGGGCTGGGCTCCTACATCGCCGAGGCCACCGCCAGCGGCGACAAGCCGCGGCTGCTGCTGGGGCTGGTGGTGATGTCCCTGCTGGTGGTGGGCTTCAATCGAATGCTGTGGCGGCCCCTGCACCGCCTGGCCGAACGCCGCTATGGCCACTGACACCCGCGCCCCCAGCCACTCCCCCGCGCCGCCGGCGGACCGCCCGCCGCCGCCGCTGCTGCGCCTGCAGCAGGTGGCCAAGCTGTTCAGCAGCGCCGACGGCCACAGCCAGGTGGCGGTGCTCGACGAATTGGATCTGGAGATCCACAGCGGCGAGGTGGTGGCCCTGCTGGGCCGCAGCGGCAGCGGCAAGAGCACGGTGCTGCGGCTGATGGCCGGCCTGTTGGGGGCGAGCGAGGGGCAGATCGAGCGGGAGGGCCAGCCCCTGCGGGGCCTGAACCGCGACGTGGCGATCGTGTTCCAGAGCTTCGCCCTGCTGCCCTGGCTCACGGTGCTGCAGAACACGGCGGTGGGCCTGGAGGCCCGCGGGCTGCCGGAGCGGGAGGTGCGCCAGCGGGCCATGAGGGCGCTGGCCATGGTGGGCCTGGAGGGCAGCGCCGAGGCCTACCCGCGCGAACTCTCCGGCGGCATGCGTCAGCGGGTGGGCTTCGCCCGGGCCTTCGTGATGGAGCCGGCCCTGCTGCTGATGGATGAACCCTTCAGCGCCCTCGACGTGCTCACCGCCGAGAATCTCCGCCGCGACATCGATGAACTCTGGGCGCGGGGCAACTTCCCGGCCCGCTCCATCGTGATCGTGACCCACAGCATCGAGGAGGCGGTGCTGCTCAGCGACCGGGTCGTGCTGCTCAGCGCCAATCCGGGCCGGGTGCGGGGCATCGTGCCCAATCCGCTGCCCCGCCCCCGCGACGACACCCATCCCGATTTCCGGGCGCTGGTGAACGAGCTGTACGGCTACATGACCGATCCGGATCGGCCCGTGGGGCCGGCGGCTCCCCCGCCCGAGGCGGGTCCGGCGCCCCTGTCCCTGGCGCTGCCGCCCGCCTCCTTGGGGCGGATCTGCGACCTGCTGGAGCTGGTGCCGGAGCAGGACGGCATCTCCCTGGCGGAGCTGGCCGACGAGCTGGTGCTCGAGCTCGACGAGCTGCTGCCGATCATCGACGCCGGCGAACTGCTAGCGCTGATGGAGGTGGACGATGCCCACCTTCGGCTCACCGCCGAGGGGCAGACCCTCCTGGCGGCCGACGAGGACGGCCGGCAGGAGCTGCTGCGCCGCCAGCTGCTGGCCCACGTGCCCCTGGCGGGCGAACTGCAGCGGGCCCTGGAGGCCAGCGACCGCGGCGAGGTGGACCGCGACGTGGTGCTCGACCGGCTGGGGGAGGAATACACCCGCATCGAGGCGGAGGCGATGTTCGACACCTTCGTGAGCTGGGTGCGCAGCTGCGGGCTGTTCCGCTACAGCCGCGAGCAGGAACGCTTCCGCAGCACCGGCGGCGACGGGGAGAAGGAGGGCGGGGGATAGGCGCTGCCGGCGGCGCTCAGCCCAGCGTCCAGCCCCCCTGCCCGTCCAGCCGCAGCACGCGGTGGTGGAAGGCCGCCAGGCTGGGGCGGTGCCCCACACTCACAAGGGCCGCGCCGGCGTCGAGCAGCAGGCCGTAGAGGTGGGCCTCGCTCTCCAGGTCGAGGGCGCTGGTGGCCTCATCGAGCAGCACCAGGGGCGGGACCTTCAGCAGCAGCCGGGCGAAGGCGAGGCGCTGCTGCTCGCCGCCGGAGAGCACCTGGTCCCAGGGGGCCTCGGCATCGAGATCGGGGTAGCGCGCGATCAGGGTGTCCAGCTGCGCCAGCCGCAGGGCAGCGCGCAGCTGGCCGTCGTCGGGCTGGGCGATCGCGCCATCGGCGGCCGGCTCCGGCCAGGTGGCCATCAGCTGGTCGCGCAGGCTGCCCAGCACCAGGAACGGCTTCTGGGGCAGCACCATCGCAGCGGCGGCTGGCGGCAGCTGCAGCCGGCCGGCGGCGGGGGGCACGAGGCCGCAGAGCACCCGCAGCAGGGTGGTCTTGCCGCTGCCGCTCGGACCGCCCACCAGCAGACGCCCGCCCGGGGGCAGGCTGAGATCCAGCGCCCGGATCAGCACCCGCCCGTCGCCGGGGCTGCTCACCGTCAGACCCTCCAGCCGCAGCAGGGCCTCGGCCGGCGGCGGGGGCCCTGCCGCCGCAGGCGCCACCACCGCGCTCGCTGTGGTGGCGCCGCGCAGTTCGCCGATGCGGTGCAGGCTGGCGAACAGGCCGGAGAAGTCGTCGGCCCGGTCCACCAGGAACGAGAGGGCCGTCTGCACCTGGCCGAAGGCGATGCTGCCCACGGTGAGCTGCCCCAGGGTCACCCGGCCGCCGAAATAGGCCCCCGAGAGCACCAGGTAGGGCACGAACTGCATCAGGAAGGCATAGAGGCCGGTGCCCTGCCCCACCAGCGCCCGCCAGCGGATCACCCGCTCCAGGTTGAGCAGCACCCGCGCGAAGCGGCGCCCGAGCAGGGTCCGCTGCCGCGGTTCCCCCCGCAGGAAGGCGACGCTCTCTGCATGGCTGCGCAGATGCATCAGCGCGAAGCGGAAGTCGGCCTCCAGGCCCTGCTGGCGGAAGCTGAGGCTGGCCAGGCGGCGCACCAGGCGGAGGATCAGGGCGTTGCCCGCCAGGGTGGTGACCAGCAGGGTGACCACCAGGATGCCGCTGATGGAGAAGAGCACCAGCACGTAGGCCGCCAGCGACAGCAGCGAGGCGCAGAACCCGAAGAACAGGCCGGTGGAGCTCACCACCGCCCGCTCGATGTCGTCGGCGATGCGCTGGTCGGGGTTGTCGATCGTGCCGGCCGTCTCGATGCGGTAGTAGGCCCGTCCCTCCAGGTAGGCCCCCGAGATGGCGCCGGTGGTGCGTTCCCGCCAGGCGAGGGCGAAGCGGCCCTGGCCGTAGGTGTTGAGGAACTGCAGCGGCAGGGTGGCCAGGTAGATGGCCGTGAGGCCCACGGCCGTGCCCCAGAAGCGGGGGGCGCTGCGCACGTTGAGGGCCTCGATCACCGCGCCGTTGCCCTCGGTGAAGGCCACGTCCACGGCGGTGGCCACCACCAGCAGGCCGAGCAGGGCGGTGAGGGCCAGCCAGCGCCGCCGCAGATCCCGGGCCAGCCCCGCCAGCAGCAGCAGCCAGAGGATCAGGGCGGCCCCCGACGCCACCAGAACGAGGCTGCTCCGCCGGGAGTCGGCCAGGGCATCCAGCACGGGCTGGAGGTAGGGGAAGGTGAGAGCCACCTGGGAGGGCCCCAGCCCGCGCTGGATCAGCAGGCAGGCGGCGCCGATCAGGCCCGCCGCCGCCCCCAGCGCCAGGCCCGCCGAGGCTCCCAGCAGCAGGGCCGCCCGCAGCAGGATCGCCGGCGCCTGCCCCGGCCGGCGCAGCGGGGGCAGCAGCAGGTCGGCCACCAGGTTGCCGCCTTCCGCGAGCAGGGTGCGCAGGGTGGGCGCCATCAGCGGGCCCGCTGGGGGCAGAACCAACGCTGGGCCAGAAGGATCAGCCGCAACGGGACCATGGGGGTGCCACCGGACCCCTCCAGGCTGGCCGGCCGGCCGGGGCCTGTCATGGACGGGGCTGCGCCGGGAACAGCTCCGCGAAACCGGCCTGACGCTCGGCGGCCGGTTCCGCCGCCTGCTCCCAGAGCGTTTCGTAGTAGAAGAACACCATGCCCAGCCCCCGCTCCCGGGCGGCCAGGGCGTGGGCGCGGATCAGCTCTATGGCCACCGGGCTAGTGCGCTGCCCGGTCATGATGCCCACGGCGGTGGGCACCCGGCCGCGGCTTTCGCTCACTTCCGGCCGCTGCAGCTGGGCGCTGAAGCTGGCCAGATCCGGCCGGTACACCTGCATCACGATCTCGTCGGCGATGCCGCGGCGCACCCAGGTGAGCCAGTCCTGCAGCTGCAGCTTGTAGGCGAAGTCGTGGTAGTTGGGCGACACGGACACGATCGCGTCCGGCCGGCGGCTGCGGATCGTGCGCCGCAGCTGGTCCATGAAGGCGGTGATCCGGTCGGCGCGCCACTTCACCCAGGCCGGATCGGCGGGATCGGCCGGCGGCTCCTTCTTGGTGTCCTGGCGGTAGGCCGCCCGGGTCACCTCGTCGTAGCCGAACTCGCGGGGCAGGCTCATGTGGTCGTCGAACTGAATGCCGTCGGCGTCGTAGGTGGTGAGGATCTCCAACACCAGCTCGGTGATGAACGCCTGCACCTCGGGATGGAAGGGGTTGAGCCACACCACTTCGCCGGCGGCGCTGATCGAGGTGGTGCCCCCGTCGCGCTTGCGGCTGAGCCAGCCGGGATGAAGGCGGGCGAGCTCGGAGGTGGGCGGCGCCATGAAGCCGAACTCGAACCAGGGGATCACCCGCAGGCCCCGCGGACGGGCCTGGCGGATCAGGTCGGCCAGGATGTCCTGCCCCTGCAGGCCACGGAACGTGAACGACTGGATGCCGCGCCGCTCGGTGACGGCGCTGGGGTAGTAAGCGATGCCGCCGTTCCACACCACCGGATAGACGCTGTTGAAGCGCAGCCGCCCCAGCTCGCCCAGGGCCAGAGCCAGCCGGGCGGAATCCCGCAGGGTGCCCATGTCGTTGCTGGTCATCCAGACGCCGCGGATCTCCGCCCGCGGCAGCGGTGGTGGCGGTGGCGGTGCAGGTGGCGGAGCCAGCGGCGGCTGGGTAAGGGCGGGAGGGGCGAGGGCCATCAGTGCGGCCAGGAGTGCCGGCAGCAGCTTTCCCTGCGGCGGCCGGGGCAGGGCCACTGTCCCTGGCGCCCTCGCTGGGTGGCTCGACTCCGCCATGCCGGATGCGTCGGTTCGGTCAGTGTGGAGCCACCTGGGCTGGGAGAGCAGGAGGACCTGCTGCTGGTTGGCCTAATCCCTGATCGGGTTTCAGGGGGGGCTGCATCACGGGAACCGCTATGCACGACGACCCTTTTGCATCAAGTCGCTGAAAATGCTTGCCCTGCAGACGATCCAAGCGGAAGCCGTCGCTAGCATCGCTTGCATGGGCGGCATTGTCCAACCCCCTACGATCTGCTCGACGGCACCAATCAGGGCCATGGGCCAGGGGACGCTGACCTGAGATGTTGCGCTGTGTGCATAACTGGCCCGTGATGCATGCGGCTCCACGAGCAGCAATTCGCCAAAATACCGGTACCCCAGTGGTTTCCGAGATCACCTTTGCAGGCCCTGACGACATGGGTGGCGGAGAGATGCGCCTTGCCGTGCATCACGGAACCTCCCATTTATTAGTTATGCCGACGGGTACACAGGCGCCCCCTGCGGCCGCGACGGGATAAGATAACCCAATTACCCTTCAGATCGTGTTTCACAGGCTCCAGTTAGAAGGTTGGCGTCAGTTTCGCTCGGTCGACCTGGTTTTCCATCCTCGTCTCACCGTCCTCACGGGCGCAAACGGAGCTGGAAAGACTTCGCTCCTGACACTTGCGAACCGACACTTCGGGTGGTCGTTCGGGTTTGTGAGCACTCCACGTGCTCGCGAGCGCGGACCTACCCTCGGGTATTCTGCGGACTATTGGGAACTCGAGGACGACGCTGCTGAGAAGGAAGCGATCGAGCCATCGCCACCGCCATCGCGCCCTCCACGGATTCAAGGACAGCTTGTCCAGATCGGCACCATCGAGTACACCGATGGTGCGAGCAGCCCCATCATGGTGCCCGTAGATGGCGTCGGCTCTACTTATGATGTGCTGCTTAGCCAGCAGAGGCCCGTTGAGGGTCTGCACATCCCGTCACACAGGCCGACGTACAGCTATCAGCAGGTGCAAAACATTCCGACCGTCCCACGGCGCCGCAATGAGGTGTACCAGCAGTATTCCAGCCTCGTTCGCACGCGATTCCTCGGTCAGCATTCTCAGTGGTCTCCGCACTACTACATGAAGGAGACGCTTATTGCGCTCGCTACGTTCGGCTACGGCAACCAAGCCGTCGAGGCTGATCCGGAATCGGCGCGAACATTCGAAGCATTTGAGAATGTGCTCCGACGAATGTTGCCGCCGAAACTCGGCTTCAAGCGACTCGTCGTCCGTGTGCCCGAGGTGATTCTAGACACCGAGACGGGCCCGTTCTCTCTGGATGCTTTATCCGGTGGCGCAGCCGCAGTTGTGGACCTTGCCTGGCAGATCTTTATGTTTCAGCCCGCTGGCGCGTCCTTCGTCGTGACGCTCGACGAGCCGGAGAATCATCTTCATCCAGAGCTGCAGCGGACGGTGCTATCGGATCTCCTCGCTGCCTTCCCGTCCGTACAGTTCATCGTTGCAACGCATAGTCCGTTCATTGTAGGCTCAGTGCCAGAGTCCAACGTCTATGTTCTGGATTACGACGAGGGACGAAGGGTGAATAGCACTCTGCTTGATACGGTGAATAAGGCCGGTTCGGCCAATGAGATCCTGCGCGACGTCCTCGGGCTGCAGTTTACGATGCCAATCTGGGTCGAGGGCCGCATAGATGACATCATTGCGCGGTATCGGGCCAAGGAATTCACCGCCGGTACCATGTCGGAGTTGCGGAGTGAAATGGAAGGTCTCGGGCTTGGTCGGATGGTGCCGCCAACGATTGCGCGCCTAGCCGAGGAGAAGGACCAAGCATGATCAAACTCCGAAAGCGTGCTATTCCCGCAGAGCTAGCCAAAAAGATCGAGCAGCGTACCGAGACGTACCTACGACTAGTTACTGAGGGAGTTTTGGTGCCTGACTCACTTGCCTCGGCGTACCGTGACCCGGCCGTGAAAACACTGCTGAAGGCGGAAACCTCTGACAAGTGCGCGTATTGCGAGAGCAAAGTTTCCCACATCGACTATGGCGATGCTGAGCACATCATACCTAAGTCAGTACGGCCGGAATTGCGATTCTACTATGATAACCTCACGTATGCCTGCAGTGTCTGCAATACAAAGAAGTCGGACTACCACGATACTGAGTGCCCAATGCTCAATCCCTTCGTGGATGAACCCAGCGAGCACTTGATGGCAGCTGGCCCTATGGTGCTGCGCGCACCTCACAGTGACCGCGGACTTGTCACAGAGCGGCGGCTGTGCCTAAATCGGAGCGAGCTAATTGAGCGACGGAAGGAGCGGATTGAGGGAGTGGCGGCCTTGATTGACCAGATCGCTCGAACAAGTAGCCCTACAATACGGGAGGTGCTCCGTGCCGAAGTCGAGGAAGAGTGTAAGGACGAGCGGGAGTACGCCTTCGTGGTTCGAGCATATGTTGCTGCGGCGTTGCGTTGGACTGCATAGCTCCTGAGTACCTCACACCAGAGTCGAAAGGCGGCATAACAACCAGATGCAGAAGACGGAGCGAGAGTAGGTCTCTAGGCATAGATTCTGGCCCGCTTCTGATCTGGAGCGTTAGAAGGATCTGGAAGACATCATGAGTCAATTCATTTACGCAAAGATTGACACAGACAGTCGAAGTTCTGACCGCTATCTGAAAGGTGATTATGAGATTGTGATACCTTGTGTTCCAATCTACTGCAATGGATCCGCCGATAATGAAGCAGACTTCTTGTTAAATGGTGGAGCCAAGAAGCAGGGCCGGCTGTTTTTTGAATGCGGCAGGAATCCAGCTGACAAGTACATCGTTGATATATACAGCGGAGAAGTGGTTCTATTGGAGCCTTCAGGGCTAATCCAGTTTGCCAAGTCACAAGTTCAGCCTGGATACGATGGCAACGTCAAGCTTCTGCCGCCTCAGTCCGGGTGGACACCCGGTATAAGTACAACCTAATAAAGCTTCGTAACTAGGGATGCCACTTCAGCGCCCTTCGTTCCAGACTCTACCTTGAGTCATGGTGATGCAGCGCTGGCCGGCTGGTGCTTTCGGGACAGGTCTTGCCCATCTTTGCGGGAGGGTGCGCGTGAACAAGCAAGCGGTTCTGAACCATGTGCATCACATCACGGGTGCGCTGGCGCCGGCCCCGGGCACGCCGGCCGACGCACTGATCCGTTGGCAGCACCGTTTGGCCGAGTTGCTGCGTGACCATCCGCAGCTCGACGTCCAGGGCTTGTCCCGACAGCGCGAGACGGGTGCGCCCGGGCCTGATGCGACGGCCGAAGCCCTGTCCCACCTGGACGCGATTTTCGAGCGGCCCGCGGCCGATGGTGCGGACGCCGCAGGCGCGCCGCAGGTCTTTCGGCGCGAGACTGCCTTCCGCAGTGCCGTACTCGGCGCCTCGGCGCCCGCCTGGGGCGCCGGCATGGCGCCGACGCAGAGCTTCGGCCCTTTCATCGATGCCTTCGGCCGTCGCGTGTGGTTCGACATCTTCCACCGCATCCACCTCGTCGATGTGGTCGCGCAGGGTTCAACGACGCCGCTTCTGCGCGTGCCGGTGCGCGGCCCGCTGGCCGGGCGGCGCAGCTACCGCATCGAGGCCGGCAGTGCCTGGATCGCCTCGGGCCTGATCGCACGCGCCTCGGCGCTGGCCGGTTTCTACAGCGGGCTGCGCATCCGCGGCGGCGTGCTCGAACTGTCACAGCCCGCCGCCATCGTGGGCGGCCAGCTGGTTCTGGGCCCGACGGTCACGGCGGCACTCCACCTGGAACTCGATCAGCAGGCCGCACCACCCAGCCCCGGCGCGGTGGCGGGGCTGGACGCCGCACACGCGACGGTGCAGCTGCCGCAGACGCTGGACCTCGACATCGCGGCACACGCCAGCAGCCTGCGCGCCGGGCCGGCCACTTGCACCGTGTTCGGCACGGCGGCGCAGTTCGAGTTCACGCCCGCGGCGCCGATCTGGTTGGCCCCGCTGGCCCAGATCCTCGTGCCCTACACCGTCACGGTGAGCCGCAACGAGACCTCTCAGTTCTTCGTCGAGACCTCCGAATCCGACCTCTGTCAGCTGTCCGGCCACGCGGAGGTCCTGGTGCGCAGTGGATGGCTGCTGCCGGCAGCGGCCATCGACCCCGGTCAGCTCGGCGTGGCGGCCGGCACCGGGGCCCTGGGCATCGCGCTCGGTCCCGGTTTGAAGGCGCAGTGGAAGGGCCTGACCGGCGGCGCCACGGAGCTGGAACAGCCCGGCATCCTGGTCGACCCCGCCAGTGTGACGGTCATCGACTTCGCCGCCCGCAACCTGCAGGGCCGCCAGCGCTGGACGCTGTGGAAGAACTCGAAAGGCTCGCACCATAGCGACATCACGCTGGCCTTCGGCAAGGCCTTCGCCTTCGTCTTCATCAGCGCCGTCGCCGACAGCGAGGCCCTGTTCGCCTTCTGCCGCCACCGCGCCGGCTTCGACCGACCGCTGGACGCCAATGGCACGCCCTTCAAGATCGAATCAGCCTTCGCCCTGGCCGGCATGCAGCAGCACGGCCCGCAGGTCACGGTCGAACTGCTCGACACCGACCTGCTGTTCGACGGCCGCTTCGACCGGGCGGAGTCCTACGAGCGCCACGCGCTGATCCTCCGCAACGCCTACTTCAAGGTCAGCCGGCCCTACAGCCTGTTTCTGGCCGGCCGGTTGACGGGCGATGCCCAAGTCGAAAGCGGCGCGCTGGTGCTGGCCTTCGCGATCGACCTCTACCTGCCGACGCTGCCCGACCCCTACGTCGCCAGCTACACGCCCTTTTTGCGCGATGCGGTGGCCATCGCCTATGGCCACCCCGACAAGGGTCTGACCGGGTACGTCAAGTGGGCGCCGCGTCCGCAGGGAGCAGTTGAGGGCGAGATGAACGACCCCGCCAAGCTGAGCTTCCGCTTCACGCCTTACGACCCGAGGCGTTTCGCCGCGCTGGCCGCAGCACCCGATTTCAGGTTGACGGCCCTGCACGCCGATCTGAAGGCGGTGGGGCGCGACGGCGGCGCTGCGATCGCCCGGGCCGGCATGGACGGCAGCGGCAACGCCATGGAACGGCTGACGATGCCCCTGGCCGCGCCCGGCATCGCCGCCCGCCTGGCCAATGGCGACGCGAGCACGTTCCAGTCCACGCTCAGCGGCCTGGCCGCCCATCCGCTGGTGGCGGCTGCGCTGCCCGACGCCGCGGGGCAGATCGCGCAGACCCTGGGCGCGGCCGGCAAGCACCGCGTCAGCGCGTTCGACGGCCTGGCCTTGGCGACCGGCATCGGCAGGCGCGAGGCGCTGTCGACCAGCACCGCGTCGCGCGGCGGTGGCGGACTGCGCTTTTTCGGTCCTGACCTCTTCACGCTGCTCGATGTGTCCACGCACGCCGACCAGATGGGCATCAGTCTGGGCCCCGCCTTGCAGGTCGTTCAGGGCCGTGATGGCAACGCCACGCTGTCCGTGGTGGCCTCTGCCTCAGGCAGCGCCAACTCGCCGCAGGCGAACGACCTGGTGCTGCAGATCGACAGGATGGATGTGGTGGCTTCGGCGCAGAACCTGCGTGCGCTGACCTTGCCCCAGGTGTCGTGGGAGCCGGTGTGGAACATCCCGCTGCCGATCGCCGGCAAGCCCGACCTGAATGACTTGATCACGGTCGCCCCCGGCGTGGTGGTCTACGACAACGACGGCATCCCCACGCGCATCTTCAGCGACAGCCCCCACGCCATTCCGATGGCGCCGCTGCCGGTGACGCGGCATTTCCTGCGTGCTTTCCACGACCCGCAGAACCCGCAGGCCCTGCACTCGAGTTTCACCCTGCCGTTCGCGCTGGTCGCGCAGGCCGATTTCACGCGCAACAACTACCTGCCACCGACCCACAACAGCCGGTTGGCATTGCACATGCCGCGCTTCGGGCACTTGCGCGGCGGCCTGCAGATCCAGGCCCAGGCGCCAGAGTCGGCCTTGCCCAAGCAGCGCGGCCCCGAGTTCACCGGCTTCACGCTGCAACTGGACAACATCCGCTGGTCGCTGTTCGGTCTGCCCCTGCCCGGCAGCACGCTGGGCAACACCGTGAAGACCATCTTCAACGGCGAGTTCGGGCCCTTCGGCAGCAAGCCCAAGGTGCCGCTCGAGCGCATCGAATTCAGCGGCTATGGCGCGTCCATTTTCAGCAATTGGCGCGACGCCGGCGCGGCGGTGGCCGAGGTCAGCCAGGCCCAGTTCGACGTGATCATGGGCCGCGCCGCGCACGAGGTGATCCAGGTGCGCAGCATGCTGTACCCCTTTGGCGTGCACGTGGTGCGCACCATTACGCTGATGCGCTCGGCCAACGGCTATGTCTTCCGTTCCGATTCGGGCTGGAAGGCTGAGAGCGATGGCTTCTACGACTTCGACTACAAGGTCAACCTCGACAGCGGCCCACCGGTCCAGGTGACCCAGCCCTATGTGGTGCATGCCCAGCCGGTCAAGGGTGTCTCCCGTGTGCGCGAGATCCGCGACAACCCGGCCGGCGGCACCTTCACCTCGTCCTTCGCGCTGAACGACCCGACCCTGCCGCCGGCGGTGCTGGCGATGACGCTGCCGCAATTGCAGCAACTGTTCAAGCAGGTGACGTCGCCATCGGACGTCTTGCAGGTGCAGATGCAGGCCGTGGTCTTCGATGCCGATGTGCACCTGGATGGCGTTGTCGTCGGCGGCAGCAAGGATGCGGCCTCCGGAGACACGGTGGTGCAGTCGCGCAGGATGCTGGGCTATGTGCAGCTGTCACCGCCGGCGCTGCTGCTGCCCGGTCGGGTGTTTGTCGACCTGCTGAATTTCCAGAACGGCTCGCTCGGCGGGCCGGTTGATTGCACCATCGAGATTGCCCATTCCGGGCAGCGCATGCGGATGTCGCGGGTGGATGTGAGCCCGGCCTTCGATGCAGCCGGCCGGCCGAATTTCGTCTCGGCCGCGCGTGGCTCGCTGCTGCTGCCGTCCGACGGAGCCTGGGCGGTGGTCATGCAGCAGACCGACACCGGCGATGTCAAGCCGCTACCCGAAGGGCAGAGCGTGCCGCTGATCAAACCCAACGCCGAAACGAATTTCCGCATCAGCCATCCTGCCGATGCGGTGGTCAGTGATACATCGAAGATCCACTTTGGAGTTCTGCAATCCACCGGCACACAAAAGCTGTTGTTCGATGTGCCACAATTTTCGCCAAACCAGACTCAATTGCGCAGCGCCCAGACTTATTTCGCCGACGCCTACAAACTGCTGAATTCGAAAGGCGTTTTCCCCAATATCGCGAATGCATTGGGACTGACTGCGGGCGAGCGGGCGGTGGACATCGTCGGCGAAGGCTTGATGCGCCTGCCCGACCGCACGCTCGATCTGGGCAGCCTGCTGCCGGCCAATTACCAGTACGCCTTCATCGACGAGCCCGGCATCCTGAAGGTCTACGCCGAGTACAAGAACACCGCCGGCGGGTCGGGCCAATTGAAGCTGGGCCTCGACTCGTCCGCCGCGGCGTTGGCCGATCGATGGAAGGCGGCCTTGAGCGACATCCGCGTCGTCGTCGACCTGGGGCCTTTCGACCACCTGATGTGGGTCGACGGCAATTTCAATGCCAGCAGTGCAGGCGCGCCGAAATACGATCTGCCCCACTTGCAATTCGGCCCGGTACTGCAACCGGTGATCGACATCCTGCAGATCCTTGCCACGCTCAGTGGCGAGGATTTCGACAGCGGCATGGCCGTGGGCATGAGCAATTCGGCCGACAACTGGGAATACAAATTCAGTTGCTCGAAGGAAATCCCCGTCATCAAATTCCCTTCGCCGCTGGAGTTGACGCTCAACCCGAACCCGCCGCTGAAGCTGGAAGCCGGCCTCAAGGTGGGCTTCTATTTCAACGAGGTGCTGGCCCTCCCAGGCGACCTGAAGCAGTTGGTGCCAGCCGCCGGGGCCTACGTCGGTTTCTATGGCCGGCTCCAGGTGCAGTGTTTCACGCTGGGCGTGGCCAGCGTCTACGGCGTGGGCCAGGTGAACCTGGGCATCGCCGCCGACAGTAAGGCCGGCATCACGCTGGACATGAAGTTCGGCTTCGGCGCTGAAATCGTCGTCGGCCTGCCGGTGCTGGCCAACGTCGGCGTGCTGTACATGGTGGAGGTGGAAGTCAGCATCAGCCAGACCAAGCTGCTGGTGGCCGGCCTGATGCTCTTCCGCGGGTCGGCTGAGATCTGCGGCGGCCTGGTGGCCGTGACGATCCAGATCGAGGCCGGTGGCGCCGTCACCCGTGATGCGGTCGCCGATGCCACGACGCTGGTGGCCCAGGTTTCGTTCTCGATCGACGTCTGCGTGCTGTGGGTGATCGACATCGATTACCACGACAGCTGGCAGGAAACGCGGCAGATCGCCTGAAGCCAGAACACTGCACCCAACGCCTGAAACCCAGGGACACGATCATGACCCTCGCCGTCGAAAAGCTCCGCATTCTGACTTTCCCGCAGCGCATCGCCGGGGACCAGCTGGACCTGCGCATCCTGCTGTTGCCGACGCAGCGCCTGCTGTATCGGCAGGACCTTTTCCCCAGCCAGCTGAAACCGGGCACCACGGTGTCGCTGCCACGCTTCATCGAAGCAAAGCTGGCCCTCAGCATCACCACCATCAGCGGTCTGTCGGCCTACCCGTTCAGCAACGCGGCGGTGCTGTCCGCCGAGGGCGCGGTGGCTGACACGGTGAACGACGCCGGCCTGGCCTTTCCGCCGGCGCTGCCGGCCTTGTACGAAGGCCTGGCCTCGCAATTCGCCCTGGACCCGGCGGCACCCATTTCCGGTGCCGGTGCACCGCGTGCCGACAGCGACGGCGTGCGCAAGTACTTGCCCCTGTCGTACCGCGGGGCCTTCAATTTCACGCAGCCTCGCACGCCTTTTGCGGCCACCGACGACAGCTACCACTGCGCGATCCGACGCTCGCCGACGCCCGACTCGACGTTCAAGAACTCTTCCGACCTGATCACCTGGGGCCGCGTGATCGCCTTCTGCCTGCGCCAGCCGCAACTCGCCGAGCGCGTCGGCCTGATGTTCCGCAAGCGGCTCAGCCTGCCCAGTGCCGATTACTTTGCACACGGCGGCTGGGTCTACGCCAGCCTGGCCTCGCCGCTGGCCGAATTCGACATCGTCGATGCCGACCTCGAACTCCGGCGCTACGCCGCGCGCATCCCGGCCATCACCCAGCCGCGCCAGCTTTTCGCGCCGTTGCTGTTCCCGGTGGTCGCCGGCCCGGCGCAGCCCAACGGCGACTTTGACACCTTGCAGACCGAAGCCGCCGACTACGACGACGGTTTCGCCAAGATCGTCCACGCGGTGCAGCCGGTCAGCGCCAACCTGCTGAGCGAAATGCCCGACGGCCTCCACGTACAGAAGGATGTCGGCATCCGCCTGGGCTGGGACGACGAGCAGTTGCTGATCTGGCAGAACCGCCAGCTGCTGTCCGACCTGGGCACGCCGGGCCAGCGCATCGATGCACCGCTTGGCGTGTTCGCCTACCGCATCGATGTGCGGCGCAAGGGCGCCGCGGCCTGGGAGTCGCTGGTGCGCTTGCAGAACAAGGCCGCACTGGTACTGGCCGGCGAGACCATCGCCCCACGCCACGCGGCCATGGAAACCGGCGTGCAGGTCTTCCCGACGAAGATCAATGCCGATCTGGCCACGCCCTTCTGGCTGCCGAGCTACTTCACGCAGTGGTACGGCGCCTCGCTGGTTCTGCCCGATGGGCGCGCCGCGCAGCTGGATGCATCGGGTGCTTTGGCCGACCCTGGCAGCTACGGCGATAGTCACATCAAGCCGCGGCCTGACCAGACCGGCGGCCTTTACGAGCCGTTGCTGCCCACGGCCACTGAACTGAAGTACGGCTTCGAGTACGAGTTCCGCGTGCGCCTGGCCGATCTGGCTGGCGGCGGCCCCGAAGTTGGCGACGATGAATTGAACGACGCGCCGGCGACCAGCGCGACGCTGGTCTTCAAGCGCCATGTCACGCCCAAGCAGTTGACCGTCGAGCCGGTGACGCCGCAGGTCAATCCGGACTCGGGGACGGCGGTGTTCTACACCGGCACCGCATTCACCGTCACGCGCCCGCGCCTGGGCTATCCGGCGTTGCTGTTCACGCAAATGGACACAGCCGACGCCTTCCAGAAACTGCTCGACGACAAGGAGTCCCTGCACACAGGCAAGGTGGGCAAGGAGACGATCAAGGCACCGCGCGCGGTGGGCTATTTCGATCCCGATGTCGACCGCCTCCTGGTCGTCGTCGAGCTCCGGACGCTGCTCATGGACAACCTCGCGTCGCTGAACCAGCGCGAGGCCTACATCCCGCTGTACACCACCTTGCGCAGCTTCGACGCCGACCCCGAAAGCCCGTTCACCCTGGAGCTGGATTACCGCGACGCCAACGTCATCGACTTCGGCAACGCTGCTGATTTCGGCGACCTGGGTGTGACGCAGGCTGAGATCGATGCCGGTGGCGCCCTGGTGCTGCCGCGCTCGCGCGACATCCGCATCACCCTGCTGCCCGTCTGTTCCGACAAGGCCGCCTTGCCTGCGTATTTCGGTTTTGCCAAGACGGCGTTTGCCGGCCAGCTTCTGCGCACCGGGGAGCCGGCGCAGTTCTTCGTGCGCGAGGATGCCGCCGACGAGGTCAACTTCTTCCGCCGGGGCCTGCAGGCGCACCAGCTGCAGGCGCTGAACCTGCAGCCCGACCCGCCGCAGGTCATCAACGCGCAGACCTTCATCGCCGAGACGGTGGAAGGCAAGGCGCTGGACAACAGCACGTTGATGCAGCGCCTGGCGGCGCAGCTCGATGTCGACTTCAAGGGCCTGAGCCTGATCGGCAGGCCGGGCCAACGCATCCAGTTCGGCTGCAGCCGGCGCATCCGCCACACCCTGGCGCCGGATGCCTCTTCGCTGACTTTCGCCACCGCCGGCGATCTGGTCAACCACTGGTTGATGGTGCTGAGCTTCGACATCCAGCGCGACTGGACCTGGGACGGCCTGAGCGACGCCGGCATCGAGATCGAGCGCACCCAGCAGTTCACCGACGAACCGGCCACTGAGCAGACCGAAGTCGTCGGCTACGTGCCGCTGAAGAAGACCGCCAGCCGCCAGGCCATCGGCACGCCCGCCATTGCGCCCGACCGCAGCGGCACGCGCATCGTCTTCATCGACGCGATCGAACCGAAGAAAGATGCCATGCGGCCGACGACGCACACGCACCCCTTCCCGAACACCATCGAGGCCCGCTATGCGCTGACGCCCTTGTTCATCCCCGAGGTGGCCGTGGCCGCCGCCGATCGCGAGCGGGCCGTGCGCGAAGTCCAGTTGCCCGTCACCACCATCCCGGCGCAGGTGCCGAAGGTGGTGGGGGCCGGCTATGCCTTGTCGCCCTACAAGCACAACGCCGACTACTCCGAGTCGGCGGTGCGCGAGCGCTGGCTCTGGCTGGAGTTCGACCAGCCCGTTGCCGACCCCAACGACGCGGTCTTTGCGCGCGTGATGGGCTATGCACCCGACCCGCTGCTGAGTTTCCCGAACCCCGACCAGCTGCTGGTCAAGCAGGACGATCCACCCTTGGCGATCGACCCCGAACCCATCCGTGTCATCACCCACGGCCATGGCAACGACAACGCCGGCATCGACGCCATGCAGGCGATGACGCCCGAGACCGCTGACCCCGGTGTGCCCTTGGAGAAGCTGACGCCCCGGCACTACCTGCTGCCGCTGCCTCCGGGCCTGCATGCCGACAGCCCTGAACTGTTCGGCTTCTTCAACTACGAGTTGCGCATCGGGCACACGGCGAAGATCTGGTCCACCGCGCAGGGGCGCTTCGGCCACCCGACTCGGCTCAGTGGCGTGCAGCACCCGGCGCCGGCGCTGAACGCCCTGGTCGACCGCCAGCCGGCCGGCCTGTCGGTGACTGCGCCCTACGCCCAGGCCGTGTTTGGCGGCAAGAACGTCACCGCCAAACCACCCAAGACCGAGCTGTGGGCGATGCTCTACGCACAGGTCATGCAGGCCGATGGCTGCAGCCAGCGCAATCTTCTGCTCGGGGAAGTGCGGCTCGAGCTGCCGCCGTCAACGTCGCTCGGCGATGCCGCGACCTTCACCGTTGACCGGACCTCGCTATCCGTGAAGGCGGCGAACGGTCTGCGCGTCAACCTGGACGCGCCGGCCACCGCCACCGCCCGATGGAGCGACAGCGAGGTCGTGGCCCTGCTGGCGCAGTTCCAGTTGGCTGCCGACACCGCTCTGAGCGTGCTGGTGGTCGAGATGATGCCGCGCTACGACAACTACATCCTGTTCGGCGAGGCGCCCGACCAGGCCGTGCGACCGCTGTCCCGCGAGCTGGGCCAGTACCGCATCCTGCGCAGCTCACGGCTGACTGCGGTGCCGGCGATCTGCTGTGTCAGCTGCTGATTCCCTCGCGCCTACACTGCCGTTAGGCGAAGCAGGATGTTGTCACCATCTCGGCCTTGTGACTATCCTTCTCATCGCAGAGGGACTCTCTGAATTCTAGACATGAACATCCCCCTGCTCACGTGGAACGTAAATGGTCGGACAGCAAAAGTTCTCGATGCATTTATCGCCGACGGTCGCCTGGATTTCGATCTCTTGACGTTGCAGGAGGTGAAACATCATCACGCAGTGGAGTTTATCCAACGACTTGCCGACCTTGGCTTTCAAAGCATTCACACTGGCGATCCTACCAATGCCGGTAAAACATACGGAAATCTGATCGCGAGTAAGTGGCCGATTGAGCGAATCGCTCTCCGCCTATCCGAGCCTCCTCCATTCCCCAGTCCCATTGGCCACGCTCGCGTTGCTATTGCCTCTGGTGAGCCGGTAGACGTCCTGACCGTCCATGCGCCGAACGGATCCAACAATGGCTGGGCCAAGATTTACACACTAGAAGCGCTTCGGCATGTCATTGAAACGATCTCTCCTGGCCCGCTCATTGTCACAGGCGATTTCAACGACCCTCAGTTCTTTCCTGGCGTACTACCTATTCGTAGTTGGGGGTGGACAAGGGAGCAGACCTGGGAGGCTGATCGAGACAAATTATGGTCGCGCAAGGGCGATCAAGGCAGCACGGATGAACATCCTCTAGGACGATGGGATGATGCGGTTGTGTGGTTCTTCGACAAGGATGAATCGCATGGTCTCCGCCACGCCTATTGGGCGAAGCACGATGACGGTGCGATGGAAGCCTCTTAAATGACAAGGTCAGTATCACACCCTGAGCGGTGGTTTGACCACGCGTTCGTCTCATCGCACTTCAAAGTAATCGACTGTACCTACAGGCATGACGTTCGTCGCCCAGAGGGTGAGAGCGACCATAGTGCGTTGAGCTTCAGACTCGCTTATTGACCGCTAACCCTGTTGTCAGCAGCGCAATGGTAATGAACTTTCATTCAATATGTCTAACTTCAAGATGCGTTGGGCGAGAGTGGCTGCAGCCGAGCATTGCAAGCCAAATCCTTTTACCCGCTGTTCTTGATCCTCAGCAGGGATTAGTCGCGTTCCTCCACTAGTAGCTCCCCTATCGGCTCCAGCACATCAAGCACCGCCATCAGCTCCGGCGTTGAATCTGCGGCCAGTCAAGCGCATGCGCTTCATCCCGGCCGAGAAAGCCTTTGCCTTCGCTCGGAAGCTGCAGGGGGCGCCGGGCTGCACCGTGTCGGTCTGCTGAGCCTGAGGCTGAGGCCCGGCTGCTGGAAGGTGGCGGGGCCTTCTGGCGGCGGGGACATCCGAACGATCCAGGAACTGCTGGGCCATCACAACGTGAGCACCACCAGGATCTACAACCACGTGCTGAATCGTGATCCCCTGGGCGTCCGCAGCCCCGCCGATCTCCTGTAGCTGACGCTACAGGTGGTTCACGGACCCGTTAAGGAAA
>JMRP01000035.1 GCA_000708525.1 Cyanobium sp. CACIAM 14 | reverse complement strand
GGCATCGCCCGCAGCCTGGGCATGAGCCGGGACAAGACCCGCAACCTGGAGCGCCGGGCGCTCGAGGGGATTCGGCACCATTCCCGCTCCCTGGAGGCCTACCTGGTGGCCTGAGTCGGGTCTCTGCGATCTCGGGTCTCTGAGATCTTCTGTTGTCCGTGCGAGCTTTAGCGCGGCCAGAGAAGGCACGCTGACCACCCTCCTGGTTGGGAGGCTGCTCTGAGGAGCCCTGGAAATCCAGGTCTGGCGACCAGAGCGAGCGACCCTTCCCCCCGGCGCAGGAAAGGGCGACGGAGCGACCATCGGGGCGGATGCCTGGCCTAGCGGCGGATGCCGAGCAGCTGGGCACCGTAGTGCTCGCTGAATTCGGCCTGGTGCTGCCAGGCGGAGAGGAGGGTCTTGGCGACCTTGCGGAGTTCCTCGATGTCGTTGCAGCTGTCGATCGCGCGGGAATGGACGGCGATGGAGAACTGACGGTCGAGGGAGAGGGAGGGCTGCATGGCGGAGCCGCGATATGTCGAAACGTTACAAGGGGTTGTCTGCCCCTGGGTTGGGGCTTCCCGTACCCGATGGAATCGCCCCGGGCTCCGGGCCGCCTCCTGCTTCGTCGCTCCCTGGTGCGACCCTGCTCAGAAGAACTGGTCGAAGTTGTCGAAGTCCACGGCGCTGAAGGTGCCGTCCTGCACCTGCCCCATCAGGCGCTCCAGCTGAGCCCAGAGGGCTCCGCCGGTCAGCAGCGACAGGATGAAGGCCACCAGCACGGCGGCGCCGGCCGCGAAGCCGAACACCTGCAGGCTGCCTCCGATGAACAGGGTCACACCGAGCACGATTCCTGCATAAGGAAGGGTCGTCTCCGTATTGGCGATGGGCAGCAGGGCCAGACGGTCCTGCTTCCAGCCCTCCAGCCGGTTCTGGACCATCTTCGCGAAGGTGAGACCACAGAGGACGGCCATCGCCAGGCCGATCCCCGCCAGCAGGTAGGGAGGGTCGCTGAGGGGGGCGTACTCCAGCAGGATCTCCAAGGCGTCGAGATCGCCGAACTCCCCGCTGAGCTGGTCGATCCCCGCCTGTTGCAGGCTCACCGGAGCGTTGTCGAGGGCGGCCAGCAAGCGGTTCACGGCAGGGCATCCGGCAGGGGATCGGGCCCGACCCTAGGCGGATGCCGCACCGGGTGGCCTGCCCCGCTGCCTGCGGGGGCAGGGGACGGCACGCCGAGTCTCATTCGAAGCGGCTGCGGAGCCGATGGACGATGGCGTTGAGGCCCAGCAGGAGCAGCCCCACGCCGATGAACACCAGCCCTCTCAGGCCCAGGTCCGCCTGGGCCATGTCGATGGCCAGCAGCCGCAGCAGGCAGACTCCCAGGCCGATCAGCGCCAGGCGGCGGAACTGGATCTCCCGCAGTCCGACCCCGAGCAGGTAGATCCCGATGGCCTCCGCCGTCCAGAGCAGGGTCAGCAGGGAGCTGTCGTAGCCGGTCGCCAGCACGACGGCCACCGCCAGGAACAGGGGGTGGTAGAGCCATAGATTGCGCGCCTCCGCCACCCGCCCGCCGATCCAGGCCAGGATCGGCAGACCTCCGGGATCCCGCAGACCGACGAGGTCAAGCCAGCGGTGGGAGGCGACGACGAAGGCGGCCTGCAGCAGGATCGCCACCAGACCGGCCGCCTGGAGGGTCCCGGTGTCGAGAAAGAAGGGGGTGAGACCGGCGAGGTTGGCCACCAGCCTGGCCACCGCCAGCCAGTAGGCGAGCACCCCGTAGACCTGCAGCCGCACGGCGAAGAGCCGCACGAGTGGCGGACTCACCAGTGCCAGGGCCAGCACGGTCCAGGCGACGGGGCGCCAGGGGGCGCTGATCTCCCCCACCACGATCAGCCCCAGCGTGCCGAGGGCGGCCTCCAGGAAGCAGGGGTGCACCAGTTGCCACGCCTTCAGCCGCGCCAACTCCGGTCCTGCCGGCAAGAACCAGCCCTCGAGGAAGACACCGATCGCCAGCAGTTCGACCAGCCACCGGCCCCGCAGCTCCAGGGCGCCGAGACGCACCAGATCCAGGCTGGGAGCGATCACAAGAAGGTAGGCGATGCCGTAAGCGGCCAGGTAGGCCAGGGCCAGCATCAGTCCCGAGCGGACACTGGCACCCCGCAGCTGCCGGCTGACCGCGAGGCTCGCGGCGGCGAGCAGCAACCAGGCCGTGCCCGGCAGCAAGGGCGAGATCGGATCGAGGAGCAGCAGGGCCCCCAGGCCGGCATCGAAGCCCAGCAGCGCGAGGCCGAGGCGCTGCTGTCGGCTGCCGGCGGCGGATCGCAACAGCAGCAGCGAAAGGACGGTCAGGGGGAGGAGGTGCTGCAGGAGCCCCGGCGCCGGCCACGGCTCACGCGCCAGCAGCAGGACCCAGGTGCTGGCGTGGCCCGCTGTGATGGCCACGATCACCCCCTGCAGCAGACCCGGCGGTCGCCAGCGCCGTGCCGCCAGCAGGAAGGCGCCCATCACCGCCAGGCTCAGGCTGGATCGCCAGGCCTCCGGCACCGCCACGGCGGCAGCCACGAAGATCTGCAGACCGGCCAGCCAGCCCAGCAGCGGTGGCAGGGGCACCGGCACCCCGCGCCGCTGCAGCAGCACCTGGGCCCCCACCAGCAGAGCGGCTCCCGCCGTGAGGATGGCGCCGTGCTGCAGCTGAAGCTGCGGATCCCCGCTGCCCAGCGCGGCCAGCCCACCGGCCAGTGCCAGCAGCAGACCCGCCACGGCACTCAGCCACCAGCCGATGCGGCGGACGGGAACGGAGTCCGCCCGCTCGCCGATGCCCAGGAACAGCAGCACTTCCACCTGCAGTGCTCCGGTCAGCAGCGGCCCGTCGGCGATCAGTGGCGCCAGGCTCAGCAGCGCGACCATCGCCAGGGTCTGCGCCACCAGCCCATCGCTCAGGGCCAGCCAGCCTGGGCCGCGGCGCCGGGCCCGCAGGGCCAGCAGCAGGGCCAGAGCCGCGGCCCCCGCCAGAGCGGCGGCGCGGGTCGCCGCCGCCCTCGGGTAGAGGAGCAGGGCCAGCCCGATGCCGCCCCACTGACTGAGCAGCAGGGCCAGGGGCAGGGGCAGGAGCTGCGCCTCCACTCCCCAGCGGCGATGCAGCTGCAGCAGGCCAGCCCCGAACACCAGCACCGCGGCCAGGGCGGCGCCCGCCGCCAGTCCATCGGAGGCGGCCAGCTGGATCCCGTTGCGCAGGTACCAGGTGCCCTGGAAGAGGGCATAGACGCCGATGACCGTCAGCCGATGGCGGTCCCAGCGATGCCCCAGCGGGAGCCCGTAGCCCACCAGGGCGACGGCGGTGGCCAGGGCCAGGGGGGGGCCTCCGAGGGGGCCGATGGCCAGCGGCACCAGGCTCACGGCCACATGCAGCGAGGCGATCGTGGGGGTCCGGGCGATGGCCGCCAGGCCCAGATTGGCCCCCACGCCTGCCGCCAGCAGGGCCAGGGCAGGCGCCGGGGCTTCGATCCAATGCAGCCCGAGCCGGGGCAGGCCACCGGCGGCGGCGCAGGCGAACAGAACCAGGGCGCCGCCGCCGCTGCGCATGGCGTCGGTGAGATCCCGCCAGCGTTCCCGCCGGCCCCAGACCAGCGAGGGCAGCCAGAGCGCCGCTCCCGCCAGCAGGGTGAGCAGGAACCGCTGCGGGGCGTCCAGCCGCAGGCCGGCATTGATGGTGACGAAGGTCACCCCGGCCACCACCACGAGCACTCCGAGGAGGCCGCTCCAGTTCTCCACCAGCAGGCCTTCGATCCGCTTCCAGCGTCCGGCCTGGTCCCCCGCACGCGCCAGAGTCCGTGGAGGCGGTGGATCTGGAGGCGGTGTGCTTGCGGGAGGTGTCGCAGCCTTCGCTGCCGCGGGCAGCGTCGAGCGCCTGGTCTGGGCGGGTGCCTTCAGCGCCCTGGGCTGGGTCGGCGGCAATTCGGCGCGCGACAGCGGGGTCAGTGGTCGTTCGGCCGGCTCGGTCGGCGATGGGGTGGATGGCTCAGCAGCGATGGCGGGCACCTCCGGTGCCGCTTCGCCCTCCAGCCGCCGCTCCAGGGCCTCGCTCCAGAGCGAGAGAGCGAAGAACCGCTGGCTGAGGGAGGCCATCCGGCTCTCCATGTCCCGCAGCCGCCGCTCCAGCGCCCGGGTCTGCAGGATCCACGCGGCCCCCATCAGCGGCAGGACGACGAGCAGAAGGGCCCCGGTCAAGGCGCGGCAGGCGGCGGAAGCGTTCCCTACCTGCTACTCGGCTTCACCCGCAGCGATCCCTCGCCGTCATCGTTTGTGCAGGAACAGGCGGAGGCTGGCCGCTGCTCCAGGAGACGGTTCCCCGGCGCCCCGACCCAGGCCACCCCAGTGGATCGGCTTCAGGCCGCCAGGGGATTCAGGCGTGCCAGCAGGCCTCCGGCCAGCCGGCGGGCCGAGAATGTGCGGCGCATCAGCCCCAGCAGGGCCCGCAGATCGTCGGTGTGCAACCGGTCATCACTCACCAGGCTGAGCAGCAGGCGCTGGCGCAGGCTGGTGCCTTCCTTGCCCAGCAGCAGCCGCAGGCCGTCCCGGGCCACCGGCAGCAGGTCGGCGGAGGTGGCGCCCGTGTCCACCACCGACAGCAGGTTCTCCAGCCGCTCGACCCTGAGCCGGCCGTGGCGATCGAAGATCACTTCCAGCAGCTTTTCCCGCATCTCGGCGGTGTCTCCCGCCAGCAGACGCCGTGCCACGTAGGGATAGGCCACCTGCAGGATGCGGAACTCGGGGTCGAGGCGCATCGCCAGTCCCTCCTGGCTCACCACCGCCCGGATGATCAGGGCGAAGCGGACCGGCACCCGGAAGGGATAGTCGTACATCAGCTCCGAGAAGCGATCGGTGATCGCCTTGAAGTTGAAGTTGCCGACGTTTTCCCCCAGGGCGCCGCCCAGAACCTCTTCGAGGGCCGGAACGATCGGCGCCAGTGGGGTGCTGGGGTGGAGGAACCCCAGGGCCACGAAGTCCCTGGCGAGGGACTCGAAATCCCGGTTGATCAGGTGCACGACAGCGCCGGTGAGGGTGAGCCGGTCGGCGTCGCTGAGGCTGTCCATCATGCCGAAATCGACATAGGCCACATGGCCCAGGCCGTTGGTTCGCCCCGGCAGAGCGAAGAGATTGCCGGGATGGGGATCGGCATGGAAGTAGCCGAACTCGAGCAGTTGCTGCAGGCCGGCGATCACGCCGGTGCGGATCAGGGCCGCCGGATCCAGGTGGTGGGCCTCCAGCTCACGGCGGTTCTGCAGCTTGGTGCCGTTGATCCAGCTGGTGGTGAGCACACGGCGGCTGCTCAGGGGCCGCACCACCGCGGGTACGGTCACCTCCGGATGGTTCTCGAACAGGCTGGCGAAGCGTTCGGCGTTGTCGGCCTCACGCCGGTAGTCGATCTCCTCGAAGAGGGTGAAGCCGAACTCGTCGATGATCGCCCCCAGCCCGAAGCCCAGGTTGAGGGGGAGGAACGGGGCCACCAGTACCGCCAGGGAGCGGATGATCACCAGATCCCGGCGCAGCAGGAAGGGCAGACCCGGCCGCTGCACCTTCACCGCCACCCAGTGGCCGTCGGCGAGGCGCGCCCTGTAGACCTGCCCCAGGCTGGCCGCCGCCACCGGATAGTCGGGAAATTCGGCGAACAGCTCGTGGGCCGGTGCCCCCAGCTCCTCCTCGATCAGCGCCAGGGCCGTGGCGTGCGGAAAGGGGGGCAGATCGTCCTGAAGCCTGGTCAGCTCCTCCAGCCAGTCCCGCCGCACCAGATCGGGACGGGTGGAGAGGGCCTGGCCCACCTTGATGAAGCAGGGGCCGAGATCGCTGAGGGTGCCCAGGATCGCCCTGGCCAGCCGCTGCTGCACCCGGGGGTCGCTGCTGCTGCTTTGCACCGCCAGGCGCAGGGTGAGCCCCCCGAGGCGCCAGAGCACCACAAGCAGCCTGGAGAGGAGGATCCAGGGCCGCAGCAGCAGCCAGCGCAGATCGGCGTTCGGGTCGTAGCGGGGCGCCGCTGGATCGGGGCTGGGCCGGACGCCGGCGCCGGGGGGCGGGGCACCGGCGCCGGGAGTGACGACGGTGGGAGCGACCACGGTGGGAGTGACGACCTCGGCCAGGGTCCTGACGCATTGATGGGCAGACTTTAGGCAGCGCGTTTTCCGGTCCATGGGCCCCTTCTGGCGGCCAGCGCAGCTGGCCCTGCACCTGCCAGCCCACGGCCGCGGTCGGGCCCTGGCACCGGGCCTGCGGCGTCTGCTGAGGGAGCCTCCCGGCAGCTGGGATCTGCCGGAGCTGCCCGGCTTCGGTGGTCCCCTGGAGCCGGAGGGGACGGTGGCCGAGGCCCAGCGCCGCTGTGCAGCCCTGCTCGGGGCCGACCGCTGCTGGTTCGGGGTGAACGGCGCTTCGGGGCTGCTGCAGGCCGCCCTGCTGGCCCTGTGTCCGCCGGGCTCCCGGGTGCTGCTGCCCCGCAATGTCCACCGCAGCCTGCTGCATGGCTGCGTGCTCGGGGGGCTCGAACCCTTCCTGTTCGCTCTGCCCAGCGATCCGCTCACCGGCCTCTGGCGGCCGCCCGGGCCAGGGCGGCTGGAGCGGGTTCTGGCGGCGGCCCATGCCGGTGATGGCCCCCCGGTGGCGGCACTGGTGCTGGTGGATCCCACCTATCAGGGACTGACGGCCGATCTGCCGGCCCTGGTGGCTCTGGCGCACCGGGCCGGACTGCCGGTGCTGGTGGATCAGGCCCACGGCGATGGCGAGGCCCTGGCCGCGGGCGCCGATCTGGTGGTGCTCTCCCTGCAGAAGAGCGGCACCGGCCTGGCCCAGAGCGCGACCCTGCTGGCCCGCGGGCCCAGGGTGTCGCCGCCGGCCATCGAGCGGGCCCTGCTGTGGCTGCAGACTTCCAGCCCCAGTGCCCTCCTGCTCACCTCCACCGCCGCGGCGCTGGAGCACGCCGCCTCGGCCGCCGGCCGGCAGCAGCGGCGGCGGGCCGAAGCCCGGGCGGCCGGGCTGCGGCGACGCCTGGGGGCCCTCCAGCTGCCGCTGGTGGCCAACGCGGATCCGCTGCGGCTGGTGCTCGCCACCGCCCCCCTGGGGATCAACGGCCTGGAGGCCGATGCCTGGCTGCTGGAGCGGGGGGTGATCGCCGAGCTGCCGGAACCTGGAGCCCTCACCTTCTGCCTGGGGCTGGACCCTCCCCGGGCCCTGGAGCGCCGGCTTCCGCGCAGCCTGCAGGCCCTGCGGCAGGCTCTCGGCGGTGATCCCCTGCCCCCCTTCGTGGCGCCTCCCCTGCCGCTGCTGGCCGCCCCGGAGCTGCCGATCGGCGAGGCATGGCGCGCCGTGGCCGAGGTCGTTCCCCTCGAGCGGGCCGCCGGACGGGTGGCGGCGGCGCCGATCTGCCCTTACCCGCCAGGCATTCCGCTGCTGGTGCCGGGGGAGCGGATCGATCCGGAGCGCGCCGGCTGGCTGCGGGCCCAGCGGAGGCTCTGGCCCGGTCAGATCGCTGATACGGTGAGGGTCGTGGCCGGTTCCTGAGCCCGTTGCCGAACCCGTTCCACTGGGATTTCGTCACCCCCGGGCTTCCGGACAGCGCCTTCGAGGATGCCCCGGGATTCAGCCCCACGCCGATGGAGCTGAGGGTGATGCTGCTGGCCCACCTGCGGCCGCGGGCCGATTCCCTCGTCTGGGACGTGGGGGGCGGCACCGGCGCCCTGGCCCTGGAGATCGCCCGCCTGATGCCCGCCGGGGCGGTGCACACCCTGGAGCGGGACCCGGAGGCGATCGACCTGCTCGAACGCAACCGCCAGCGCTTCGGCATCCACAACCTGCACATCCACGCCGGCCAGGCCCCCGGCGACCTGGCCCTGCTGCCCGCCCGGCCCGACCGGGTGCTGCTGGAGGTGGGCCGGCCCCTGGAGGATGTGCTGCGGGCCGTCTGGGGGGCGCTGCAGCCCGCCGGCCGGCTGGTGATCAGCACCGTGAACCTCGAGGGACTGGTGAAGGCCACCGAGACCCTCGGCCAGCTCGAGGCCCACGATGTCCAGGTGGTGCAGGCCACCGTGCACCGCATGCAGCGCCGCGGCAGCCTGGCCAAGCTGGCCGCCGCCGAACCGCTGTTCGTGATCGCCGCCGAACGCTGAGCAGGATCCCTTGCCCCCCGTCCCCCGCACCGCCACTTCCCTCGCCCGGCTCCTGAGCGGGTGGCTGGCCGGTGGCTTCGGCCTGGTGGTGGTGGGCCTGGGCGGCTGGTGGTTCACCGTCGCGGTGGGGGTGATCGTGCATCTGGGCCTGCTGGAGTTCTTCCGCATGGCCCAGTTCAAGGGAATCCGGCCCGCCACCAAGACCACCCTGGTGGCGGTCCAGCTGCTGCTGGTCTCCACCCAGGCCGCCGCCGCCAGCACCTGGCCGGGAGGGGGCGTGGCCGGCGACGTGGCCGCCGCCGTGCTGCCCGCCTCCGGGGCGGTGATCTGCGGCTGGCTGCTGCTCCAGCCTGTCACCGGCACGATCGCCGACATCGCCGCCTCGATCTTCGGGCTCTTCTATCTGGGATTCCTGCCCAGCCACTGGATCAAGCTGCGGAACCTGACCGATCCTGCCCTGGCTCCGAGCCTTGCCGGGCTGGGCTGGCCCTGGAGTCCTGGCATGGCCCTCACCCTGCTGGCCTGCCTGATGATCGTGGCCACCGACATCGGCTCCTATGTGATCGGCCGACGCCTGGGCCGCCATACCCTCTCGCCGATCTCGCCCGGCAAGACGGTGGAGGGAGCCCTGGGCGGGGTGGTCTGCGCCCTGCTGGTGGGGGGCCTGGGCGGGGTGCTGCTGGGCTGGCGATGGGGCTGGCTGACCGGTGCGGCCCTCGGTGCGGTGGTCTCCCTGTTCGCCCTGGTGGGGGACCTCACCGAATCGATGATGAAGCGGGATGCGGGGCTGAAGGATTCCGGCGATGCGATCCCCGGCCATGGCGGCATCCTCGATCGGATCGACAGCTACCTGTTCGTGCCGGCGGTGGTGTACTCGCTGGTGACCCTGGTGCTGCCGCTGCTGCAGCGGGGCTGAGCGTCCCGATCCGCGGACGGCGCCGCGGTCTGGCTCAGGGGGAGACCCGGGCCTCACCCTGCAGGTGCAGCAGCCCGGCGCCCAGCTCCGCCCGCTCGATCCGGATGCTGGGATCCATCGGCAGCCGACTGAGGGGGGTCCCATCGACGCCGTGCAGTTCCACCGTTCCCTCCGCTGCCCGCACCTGCACCTCCCGCTCCACCGGCTCCCGGTCGCCGTTGGCGAAGGCCCGCAGCACCAGCCGGTCCTCCTGGATGCGCAGTTCTGCCAGGGGTGTGAGTCCCAGGAGATCGTCGGCCAGGGAGTCCCCCAGGCTGCGCCAGGCCGGGGTGCTGAGGGACCGGCTGAGGCCATCCCCGCTGAAGCTCACCAGGCCCGCGATGCGGAACGGCTGCTCCAGCGTCACCGCCTGGTTGCGCACCAGCGACCCCATGCGCACCTGGATGGCGTCGCAGCGCAGTTCCACCTCCTCGATCTCCATCGCCTGGTAGGTCACTCTCCGGGCCCGCAGGCGCACCCCGTCCAGCCGGCCCCGCAGCAGCCGCAGCCCCGATCCCTCGAGGCGGATCTCCAGCCGTTCGATGGCGTCGCACTGCTGCCGCAGCCACAGCTCCAGACCTCTGGAGAGCAGGCCCAGCACCGGCCCACTGCCCGAGGCTTCCCCCTCGGCGGGATGGTCACTGGCTGAGGTATCGCTCATCCGCCGCGGCAGGCCAAGGGTGCCTCTCAGGTTCTCATTCCAGCCGGGCCCGCTGGACCTGCCGGGGGCCTCTGTCGATCGGGCTGGTGCCCAGCCCGGACAACGCGGCGAGCCGCACACCCTGCGGGGGACCGAGCCGGCCAGGATCGTGCTCTCCACGCTTCATCCTCCCGTGGCCGGCCACCCCATCAACCTGGGCCTGCCGCTGCCTGCAGCTGGGGCCTCCCTGGCCGTGATCGGGGCCGGCGTGGCCGGCTGCGCCCTGGCCGCGGGTCTGCGCCGCGGCGGCTGGCAGGGCCCCATCCACCTGTGGGAGAGGGGCCGGGGGCCCGGAGGGCGGGCCGCCACCCGTCGCTCCCGGGGGGACGCGGACCTGCGCATCGACCATGGCGCGCCGCTCCTGAATATCGTCAACGCCCCCGATCCCGACCTGCTGGCTCCCCTGCTGGCGGGTGGCTGGCTCCTGCCCTGGCGGGATCCGCTGGCGGTGCTGGCTGAGGATCGAAGCCTGCAGCCGCCGCAGGCGGACCCCCTGCTGCGCGGAGCGCTCTACCGCGGCCGCGGCGGCATGGAGGCCCTCAGCCGCGGACTGCTGGCCCTGGCGGAGACCTCGGGGCCGCCAGGGCGCCTGCGCACCAGCTACGGCACCCTGGTGCGTCACCTCGAGCCGCTGCCGCAGGGGGGCTGGCGACTCCTGGACGCCTCGGGGGCGGTGCTCGGCGAGCCGGACTGGCTGGTGCTCTCCGGCTCCCTCCTGGCCCATCCCCGGGCCATGCACCTGTCCGGCTGGCCGGAGGTGCCCCTGCGCCGGGCGGCGGCGGCGCTGCACGATCCGGACCTCTGGGCCGCCCTCGAGGCCATCGCCGCCGTGGCGATGGAGGCCCGCGCCAACCTGCAGCTCACGATCGGGGCCGCCGCCGCCTCCCCCTGGCTGGCCCTGCCGTTCCGGCTGCTCGGTTGCGAACGGGCGGCTCAGGAGCGCTGGGGCCTGCGGCGGGTGGCCATCCAGCCCCTCGCCGATGGACGCTGCGCCGTGGTGGCTCACTCGAGTGCCGCCCTGGCCCGTCAGTGGCTCGAGCCCACCGGCCCCTCCTGGAGCGACGAAGAGCTCATGGACCGTCTGGCGGCTGGCCTGGCGGACGCCCTTGCCCCCTGGCTGGGGGAGCCGCTCGCGGCGGCCGGGGGGCGGCCGGGTGTGCTGGATCGCCGGCTGATGCGCTGGGGTGCCGCCTTCCCCGAGCCCCCCGGCCTCCCCGCCGAGTCCATGGTCTGCCCGGGGAGCCGGGTGGGCTTCTGCGGCGACCTGATCGCGGGAGCGGGTTGCGGCCGGATCGAGGGAGCCCTGCGCAGCGCCCAGGCCCTGGCGAACCGGCTGCTGGCCCTGCTGCTGATCGTCTGGCTCCTCACCGGGCCGGCCGCGGGCTTTCCGCTGCCGGCGGCCGCGGCTGAGGGGATGGCCTACCTCTGCGATGGCGATCCTCTGCTGGCCTTCGAGGCCAACGGCCCGGTGGATGCCGCCGGCATCCCCAACACCGCGGCAGGGACGGTGCCGGGGGCCACGGTGGTGCTCGAATGGCGCGGTCAGCGCCTGCAGCTGCCCCGCACCAACAATGCAGGGCCCCCCAGCTACAGCGATGGGGTCTGGTGGTGGAGCCTGGAGGATCCCGCCCAGCCCCGCTTCCTGCGGCGACGGGGCCGCATCGAGAGCTTCAGCTGCCGGGCAGTGCCCGGGGCAGGGCGCCCAGCCGACGGGCGTTGACCCCCAGGTCGGAATCCCCCAGCCGTGAGATCGAGCGGGCCTGGAGCACCCCCGCTCCTGGATCGGCCAGCAGGCGCGGGAGGCTGGGATGGGGACACGAGGTCATGGGCGGCTGGCCGGCGGCGGCAGGTGGGGATCGAGGAAGCGGAGGGGACGGGCCATCGTGGCCGAGAAGCCCAGCAGGCCCGGATCCCGGTGCTGATGGAGGATCCGGTCCTCGGCATCCAGCAGGTAGGTGCCGCCCCGCTGGGTGAGGTGCCCGCCGCTCGGCACGTAGGTGCGCCAGTGGCCGAGCACCTCCAGCATGTTGCGCAGCCGCACCGTGGCCAGCTCGAAGGGGCGCAGGAAGCCGCGGCCTCCGGCCCGTGCGAACAGGGAGCCGCTCAGCCGCAGGCCGCCAAGGGCGACCGTCTCGTCGTCGGCGATCCGCTGGGGGGCGTGGCGGTCGCCGGTGTAGCCCCGCAGCACCTCCGCCAGGGTGCCCGGCGAGCCGATGCCGGCGCACATCAGCAGCAGGTTGGGCCAGGGGCCCGGCAGCAGCTCCAGGCCGCCGTACAGCCCCAGCGCCCGGTGGAGGCTGGCGTCGGGGTGCACCCGCAGCAGGCCGGGGGGGAAGCCGGTGAAGCGGCAGAACCGATCCCGGCCGGCCTGGTCGCCGATGGCGATGGCCAGCACCCCGATGTCCGCGGCCTCCAGCGCGGGGAGGACCGGCACGAGCGCCTGGGCATATTCGATGCTGTCGAAGTCGCCCAGCGGACCGAGCAGCAGCACCAGCCGTCGCCGCCCGGGTCCCAGTCCCTTCACATCCGCCAGGAGCCGTCGCAGCGGTTCGGGGGCCAGCGCCCGCGGCTCCTGCGCCGGCTGGGCCGCCGCCATCAGCCCCCCTCCAGCCAGGTCGCCGCCACCCGCTGCGGCTGGTCGACGTGCGGCAGGTGGCCGCAGTCCTCCAGTTCGCTGAGGCGCTCGCCCAGCAGCGTCCGGGCCGCCCGTTTCTGGGGGGCGCGCAGGATCCGGTCGTCGGCCCCCCAGAGCACCGTCAGC
This sequence comes from Cyanobium sp. CACIAM 14, assembly GCA_000708525.1. Taxonomy (GTDB): domain Bacteria; phylum Cyanobacteriota; class Cyanobacteriia; order PCC-6307; family Cyanobiaceae; genus Cyanobium. Next base: position 18,494 of record JMRP01000035.1, on the reverse strand, counting down.
GGCAGCGGCGGCAGGGGGTCGCCGCAGCCGGCGAAGCCGCCGCTGCGGGCGAAGCGGCGCAGGGCCTCCGCCCAGCCCGGCGCCCTCAGGTGCAGCGAGGCGATCTCCAGCTCCGCCGGCCCCACATCGCGATCGGGGTTGGCGAAGGCGCTGCGGCAGAGAGCACGGCGCACCGACGGCAGAGCGAGGAAGCGCACCCCAAGGCCGTCCAGCAGCGGCGGCAGGGGCATGGGGCGGCCGGTGAGGCCGGCCGGGGCCAGCAGCAGCAGCCGCTGGAAGCGCTCGGGGTTGCGCCGGGCCAGCTCCACCGCCACCGAGCCCCCCATCGAGGCACCGATGAGTCCGATCGGTCCCCCCGTCTCCGGAAACCGCTGCTCCAGCACCGCCAGCAGCGCCTCCAGGTGGCGCAGCACCGCCTTGGGGGTGTACTCGGCCTGCGCCGGCCTAGGGCAGAAGCCGAAGCCGTGCAGGTCGGGAATCAGCAGCCGGTGGCTTCGGGCCAGCAGGGGGGCCAGGCGACGGAACTCCAAGAAGGAGCTGTCGAAGCCGTGCAGCAGCAGCACGGGCGGGCCTTCCCCCAGCACCGCCACCGGCCAGGCTTCCGGGTGGTCGGGCAGGTCCCACCACTGCACCCGGGCGGCGAGATCCCGGCCGAGGGGGTCGAGCAGGGAGCCGGCAGCCGCCGCGATCAGGTCCGGCCCGCGCGCCGCACCGGTGGGGCCGGCGCTCATGTGGGCTGCCGCTCGGCGGTGGCGCCCACCATGGCGGCAAGCAGGTCGTCAGGGCCGACGGCGAAGGGCAGCCGGTGCAGGTCGGAATCCTCGCGGCAGGCGAAGCGGCACACCTGACGCAGTTCGTCCAGCGTGGCCCCGGCCAGCCCCAGAGCTTCCAGATCGGTGGGCAGATCCAGCTGACGGAAGAAGGGGAGCAGCTGGCGGCGGGCCTGGGCGGCCAGCCGGTTGCCCGCCAGCCGCTCCTCCAGGCTGAGCTGCACCAGCACCCCGAAGCCCACCTTCTCGCCGTGCAGTCGGCCGTGGGTCGCGCTCAGCTGGGTGAGGCCGTTGTGGACGGCATGGGCGGCGACAGTGCGGCAGCGGGCCCCGCCCAGGCCGCCGATCAGTCCGGCCGTCAGGGCGCAGCCTTCCGCCACCCGTACCCAGGACTCCCCGAAAGGATCGGCCATGGCCCGCTCACCCTCCAGCAGCAGCAGATCCCGCAGGATCCGGGCCATCTGCACCGCCTGCTGCACCAATCCGTCGCCGCTGGAGCCGCTGCTCACCGAGGCTTCGTACCACTTGGCCAGGGCGTCGGCGATGCCGCTGGCGAGGGTGCGGGCCGGCGCCTGCCGCACCAGGTCGTGGTCGAAGATCAGCAGCTCGGGACACCGCTCCAGGGTCACGTCACCGAGAAAGGCGCCGTCCGGGGTGTAGAGGTTCGCCAGGGCGGTCCAGCCCGCGCAGGTGGCGGCGCTGGTGGGAACGGTGATGCAGGCAAGGCCGAGGCGCTGGGCCAGCAGCTTGCCCGCATCGAGCACCTTGCCGCCGCCGGCGGCGATCACCGCATCGCAGCCCGCCGCTGCCGCCTCCGCCGCCAGCGGCTCCAGGTCCTCGTCGCAGCAGTCCCGCAGCCGCTGGCTGACCAGGGGGCGGCAGCCGGCCTCTTCCAGATCCACGGCCAGCCGGCGGCGCAGAGCGGCGGTGCCGGTGCTGCGCCCGAGCAGCAGCGGACGCTGTCCCAGGGGGACGATTCGGGGGAGGGCCTGCCTCCAGGCGCTGGGACCGCGAAGCACCTGAGCCGGAGCGATGGCGTGGGTCTGGAGTCGGTCCGTCATGGCCCCTGGCCGTTTTCCGGAATGTAGAAGTCGGCCTGGCCGCCCCGCGTCGGCGAAAGGACCGGGAGTTGCGCTCCAGGGGTGGCCGGCTCAGGCGACCGGTGCTTCTGTCTCCTGTAGGACCCGGGGCAGCTGACGATCCGGGCTGGCCAGCAGGGCGGTGAAGGCCGTCAGCGAGAGGGGGCGGCTGAAGTAGTGGCCCTGGAACTGGTCGCAGCCGTAGGCCTTGAGCAGGGCCACTTCCTCGGCGCGCTCGGGCCCCTCCGCCAGGGTGATCAGCCCGAGTTCCCGGGCCATGGCGAGCGTCGACTTGACGATCGCCCGGGAGGATTCGCGACGGTCGAAGCCGGTGATGAAGGAGCGGTCGATCTTGATCTTGCTGATCGGGAACTGATGCAGAACGCTGAGAGAGGAGAACCCCGTTCCGAAGTCGTCCACGGCGATGGGAACGCCCATCCCCTCCAGGCGCCGCATCTTCTCGGTGGCGCCGATCTCCGACAGCAGGCAGGACTCGGTGATCTCCAGTTCGATGGCGCCGCGCCGCAGACCGTTGGCCTCCATCACGCCAGCCACGAGGGCCGGCAGATCCCCACCCGCTTCCTGGAACTGCAGGTTTGAGACGTTCACCGCCAGCGCCGGCACGTCCAACCCCTGGTCGAGCCAGCGCCTGATCTGGGCACCGGCGGCTTCCAGGACCCAGCGACCGATCCGATGGATCACACCACTGGCTTCGGCGATGGGGATGAACACCTCAGGCGGCACCGTGCCCAGCCTGGCGTTCTGCCAGCGCAGCAGACACTCCGCCCCCAGCAGCCCCCCCTGGCCGTCGGTCTGGGGCTGGAACACCAGCGTCAGCTCCCCGTTCTCGATGCCGGACTGCAGTTCGCTCTCGATCAACAGGCGGTTCAGGCTCTCCCTGGTCATGCGCGGGTCGTAGGCCCGCACGGTGCCCGGCGAAAGCTGCTTCGCTTCGCTGAGGGCAGTGGCGGCGTACTGGACCAACTGGCCGGGGTCGCGGCCATGCTCCGGGAACAGGCTCACGCCGCAGCACGCGTTCAGCTCCACCACCAGACCTTCACTCATCGGCAACGGTTGCCGCACGACCTGGATCAACGCCTGGGCCCGGCAGATTGGCTTGCCGCTCTGCTCCTCCCGGCGCAGAACCACCAGGAACTCGTCGCTGCCGATGCGGGCCAGCAGCCCCCCTTCCGGGATGGCACGGCGCAGCCGCTGGGCGGTGGCCTCGAGCACCCGGTCTCCCTGCTCGTGGCCGAAGCCGTCGTTGATGCGCTTGAAACCGTCGAGGTCGATCCAGAAGATGTCCAGACCACCCTCGTGCTGCTCCATGGCCGCTTCCAGTTCGAGCCTGGCCAGGCGCATGTTCGGCAGATCGGTGAGCGGGTCGTGGTTCCCGAGGTGGTTGAGCCGGTCATCCTTCTCCTGGAGCCGGCTCAGATCGGAGAGGGTGCCCAGGAAGAGCGTGGTGTGCCCTTCGGCGTCGCGGATGGGCTGAAGATTCAGCCAGGCAGGGCATGGCGGCCCGTCCTGCGGCTGGACCCGGAGCTCCCCCTGCCAGCTGCCCCGCTCCATGACGGCGGCCCAGATCCCGGCCCGATCGACCGCGCCGCCGTGCTGGCGGTCCAGCAGGTGCTCGTTGCGTCCCAGCAGTTCCTCGCGGCTGCCGCCCACCAGTCGGCAGAAGGCTTCGTTCACCCGCAGCAGCCGCCCCTCCAGATCGGTGATCGCCACGCCTTCTTCGATCTGCCGGAACGCCTCCGCCGAGATCCGCAGCTCGCCCCGTGCGTCGGCTTCCTGGGCATGGGCGCGATCGGCCACGTCCAGGGCTTCCCGGATCCGGAGGCTCTGGCGCACCAGACGGTGACTCAGGACCGTCAGCAAGGCCGTCAGCAGCAGTCCCGAGAACAGCACCCGGCTTGAGGAGCCGCCGCGCGCCTGGTCCAGCCAGGGGAGCAGGGTGGCCACTTGCCAGCGGACGCCGAGGATGTCGAGGTCCCGGCGGTCGTCGGTGGCGTAGGCCGCGAGGGGACGCCTTGGGCTGGTGTCGTGGATCAGACTGGCCCGATCCGCTGTCCTGGAGGCGAACAGCTGGACGTCCACCGGTTCGTTGAGCTGGAACTCGGAGACGCGGATGGCTCCCTTCACCAGTTCGTCGGGCTGCAGGGGCAGCACGAACCAGCCGCGCAGACCCTGACGCCGGTCCTGGATCGTGAGCGGGTCCTGCGGCTGGCGATACAGCGGCACCAGCAGGAGCAGCATCCGTTCGTCAACCTCCATGCGACGGGAGCCGGCGGTCAGCGGTTCCGATAGAAGGGGACGTCCCCCATCGCGGGAGCGCTCCATCGCCCGGATCGCCTGCGGCTGGGTCAGCAGGGCCCGCAGTGCTGACAGCTGCTGGCGTGGGAGGTCGGGGGGATCGAACAGGATGCGCTGGCGGGGATCCTCCAGCTGACCGGGGATCCAGCCGATCGGCTGGCCTGTCTCCAGGGACACGGTGTTCTGCCGGATCCGATCGAGGTAACGGCTGAAGGGACCCGGGGCGACAGCGGGAGCGGCTTCGAAGTGGGCGGCCAGCCCCTGGAGGGAGGCGATGTGGGACTCGAGCCTGGTGAGCAGAGCCGAGGACACGGCATTGAGTGCCTGCTCTCGGCGCAGCCTCTGCAGGTGAGCGGAACTGCGCAGGGCTTGCGCCATCGCCACGGCCGTGAGCAGGATTCCGAAGACAGCGACGGCAGATGGAAGCCATCGATACCAACCCCGCGGATCCAAGCGGGCGGACATAGTCTCGGCAGAGGGCTGTGGTCGATCCTCCATCCCACCAGCGTAGGGATGGTGATTTTTTTCAGCAAGTCTTCCGGTCCGTCCTTCATACCGTCGTTAGACAAGATGTCACGAGTGCTGTTCGAGGGATGGTTCGGTGACTCTGTTGGCGGCTCCTTCTGGGCCCCTTACGGTGGCGCTATCCACTGCGCTGAAGGAGGTGCTGTTGGTGGCGCTGTCGGGGGCTGTATTGGAAGATTCTGTGCTGAGTTGTTCGGCAGTTTTCACGGAAAGATAGTGGGGAGGCTCTTCCGTGCAGGCAATCTTTTCTTTATGCGTCTTCCTACGCTGGATGCGGCCGACGGGGCACGGCCGCCTACCCCGGCCCGTGCTGGACGACGCACCCGACTCGCTCTCGGGGGTGCCTTGCTCCTTTTGCTTCCAGGCTGCAGCCACCAGCCTCCCCTGTTGAGGCTGGCGATCAACGAGTGGCCAGGGTTCGCCTACTTCAGGCTGGCCGAACGCCAATCCTCCATCGACCGATCGTTGCTGAGGCTACGGATTGCCTCCTTCCGCAATCCGGTGGATCAGATCGGCCGTTACATCGAAGGAGACGCCGATGCCGTGGCCCTCACCCTGGGAGACACGTTGCTGATCTGCTCCAGGGTGCCGGATCGATGTCCGGTGATCGTCTTCGTGATCGATGAATCCCGAGGTGGCGATCAACTTCTCGGACGGCCTGGCTTCGAGACCATGCCCTCGCTCAGGGGGCAGGCAATCGGTCTGGAGGATTCGGCCCTGGCGTATTACCTCATCCACCGCTTCTTCGAGCGGGCCGAGCTGGCGCTGCCGGAGCCTTCCCAGCTGCGTATCGCACCTCAGGAAGCTTTTGCCGGCATGCTGCGGTCGGGGCAGATCAAGGCTGTGCTCACCTATCCGCCCACCGCCACGCAGTTGCGGAGAAGCATGGATCTGCGGCCGTTGATCTCCAGTCAGTCCCTGCCGGGGGAGGTGCTCGATGTGCTCGCCGTGTCCCCCGACTACCTGCGTCGTCATCCCCGGGCCGTGGCCGCCCTCATCGAAGCCTGGCGGCGGGCCCGTTGTCAGGAGCAGAATTCTCCCGACACGGTGCTGATCCAGATGGCCTCCCTGCTCGGGATGCCCGAGGATGAACTGCGGCAGGTGCAGAAGGGGCTTCTGTTCCCCGGAAACCAGGACCAGTATCTGATGCTGCGGCCGGATGGCGGCAATCTCAGGGAGGTGCTTGGCAGGCACCACAACCTACTAGTGCGGATCGGCCAGATCCGCCCGGACAGCCCCCTGCCACGCCTCGAGAGCGGATTCATCTTCCCTGCCCCCACCGAATAGGCCGGGGCAGGGAAGGGAGAACGGCCGGCGGCGCGAACCGGTTGAGGAGATCAGGCGCTGGCGCTGGCCAGTTCCGGCAGTGCCGGGGGGTGGGCGCCTGCTTGCGGATCACCACCTGTTTGTCGTCGTCGACATCCACCAGGCAGGCATCCCCCTCGCCGATCCGGCCGGAGAGGAATTCCTCCGCGAGGGAATCCTCCAGCAGGCGCATCACGGCCCGGCGGAGGGGACGGGCCCCGTAACTGGGGTTGTAGCCCTCCTCCACGAGACGCTCCTTGAAGGCCTCGGTGACACTCATGGCGATGCCCTTGTCCTGCATGCGGGCGAAGACCTCGCGCAGCATGATCTCGGCGATGAGTTTGACCTCGTCGCGGGTGAGCTGACGGAAGACGATGATCTCGTCGAGACGGTTGAGGAATTCCGGCCGGAAGTACTGCTTGAGTTCCTCGTTGACCAGCGAGCGGATGCGGTTGTACTGGGTCTCCTCCACGTCGCCGCCGCCGAACTCGAAGCCGAGGCCGCCGCCCCCCTTCTCGATCACCTTCGAACCGATGTTCGAGGTCATGATGATCAGGGTGTTCTTGAAGTCGACCGTGCGGCCCTTGGAATCGGTGAGCCGGCCGTCTTCCAGCAGCTGCAGGAGCAGGTTGAACACATCGGGGTGGGCTTTTTCGATCTCATCGAAGAGCACCACGGTGTAGGGCCGACGGCGGACGGCTTCGGTGAGCTGCCCCCCTTCGTTGAAGCCCACGTAGCCCGGTGGCGAGCCGATCAGCTTGCTGACCGTGTGGCGCTCCATGAATTCGCTCATGTCGAGCCGGATCATGGCCTCCTCACTGCCGAAGAAGTAGGCGGCCAGGGCTTTGGTGAGCTCGGTCTTGCCCACACCCGTGGGGCCGGAGAAGATGAAGCTGGCGATGGGACGGTTGGGATTCTTGAGTCCGACCCGGGCCCTGCGGATCGCTCTGGAGACGGCCTTGACGGCCTCGTCCTGGCCGATCAGGCGCTGGTGGAGGGTCTCCTCCATGTTGAGGAGTTTCACCGACTCGCTCTCGGTGAGTTTCTGCACCGGCACGCCGGTCCAGGAGGCGACGATCTGGGCGATGTCCTCTTCGGTGACCAGGGGGGAACGGGAGGGGTCGGAATCGCCGGATTCGGCGGCCAGGGTGGCGGTGGCGTCGGCCTCGGCGGCAGACGTCGCCGGCTCCTCGTCGCGGCGGGCCTGGAGGATGGAGCGGATCTGGTCGCGCAGCTCCACTTCCTTGTCGCGGAGTTCGCCGGCCTTGGCGAAATCCTGCTGGCGCACGGCGTCTTCCTTCTCCTTCTGCACCCCGCGCAACTGCTTGTCGACCTCCTTGGCGGCGGGCGGCAGCTTGGAGTTGAGCAACCGGACCCGGCTGCCGGCCTCGTCGATCAGGTCGATGGCCTTGTCGGGCAGGAAGCGGTCACTGATGTAGCGGTCGCCGAGGGTGGCGGCGGCCACGAGGGCTTCGTCACTGATCTTGAGGCGGTGATGCTGCTCGTAGCGCTCCCGCAGCCCTCTGAGGATCTCGATCGTGTCGTTCACGGAGGGCTCACCCACCATCACCGGCTGGAAGCGGCGCTCCAGGGCGGCATCCCGCTCGATGTGCTTGCGGTATTCATCCAGGGTGGTGGCGCCGATGCACTGGAGTTCTCCCCGGGCCAGGGCTGGCTTGAGGATATTGGCGGCGTCGATGGCCCCCTCGGCGGCACCGGCGCCGATCAATGTGTGCACCTCGTCGATCACCAGGATCACGTTCCCGGCGGAGCGGATCTCCTCCATGATCTTCTTGAGGCGCTCCTCGAACTCTCCCCGGTACTTGGTGCCAGCCACCAGCAGGCCGATGTCGAGGGTGAGCACCCGCTTGTCCTCGAGGATGTCGGGAACCTCCCCCTGGGTGATGCGCTGGGCCAGGCCCTCGGCGATGGCCGTCTTGCCGACGCCGGGCTCGCCGATCAGGACCGGATTGTTCTTGGTGCGGCGACCGAGGATCTGGATCACCCGGTCGATCTCGCTCTGGCGGCCGACGACGGGGTCGAGCTTGGATTCGGCCGCCAGCTGGGTGAGGTTGCTGCCGAACTCGTCGAGGGTGGGGGTCTTGGTGGAGCCCTTGCCCGATCCGCCCGAGGCCACCTCGGCCGTTTCGCCCAGCATCCGGATCACCTGGGTGCGCACCTTGGCCAGGTCGACCCCGAGGTTCTCCAGCACCCTGGCGGCCACCCCCTCCCCTTCCCGGATCAGACCGAGCAGGAGGTGCTCGGTGCCGATGTAGTTGTGCCCGAGCTGGCGGGCTTCCTCCAGGGACAGCTCCAGCACCCGCTTGGCCCTGGGGGTGAAGGGGATCTCGACGGCCACGAAGCCGGAGCCGCGGCCGATGATCTTCTCCACTTCGACCCGGGCGTCCTTGAGGTTGACGCCCATCGACTTGAGCACTTTGGCGGCGACACCGGTGCCTTCGCCGATCAGGCCCAGCAGGATCTGCTCGGTGCCGACGAAGTTGTGGCCGAGGCGGCGGGCCTCCTCCTGGGCCAGCATGATCACCTTGATGGCTTTCTCGGTAAACCGCTCGAACATGGGGCGGGACCTGATGCAAGTGGGTCCAACCTATCAGGATTGAAGGACTGCCGGGGTGGCGGGGCTGACTTCCCCCGGAACCCTCTGCGGCGCAGGGCTTCAGGTCGAGCAGGAAATAAACGAATGGACGGAAATCGTCGGAAATGAGTACATGAACTTTCGGTTATCCGCACTCCCCCACCGTCCTCATGCTGAGCCATTGGATCAGGGCGTCCTCGCCGTTGCGGTAGTAACCGTGACGGATGCCGGCGGTGCGGAACCCCAGGGAGGCGTAGAGCGCCAGCCCAGCACCGTTGCCGGCGGCCACCTCCAGCGTCGCCCGGGTGGCGCCGGCTCGGACGGCGACCGCCAGCAGTTCCTCGAGGACCCGGCGTCCGAGCCCCCTGCGGCGATGCTGCGGGTCCACCGCCACCAGGGTGATGTGGAGCTCGTCCAGCACGAGCCAGCCGCAGGCCATGGCCAGCAGCGACCCTGCCTGCCGCAGGCCGACGCAGGGGCGCCCCTCCTCCTCCAGCTCCCGCTGCCACTGAGCCAGGCTCCAGAGGCCGCCGAGGGCCGCCAGATCCAGGGCCCGGCAGGAGCCGGCATGGGCCGGTCCCAGGGGGAACAGCCCCGGGGGCGAGGGGAGGGACGGGGATGACACGGCCGCCACGCGGGTAGCTCCTTACGATCGGTCCTTGCGAATCCTTTCCCGGAGCAGGCCGTCATGGTGACGAGCGCATCCCCGACGACCGACCCGACGACCGATCCCGTCGCGCCCTCTCCCGGCACTCCTGCGGTCATCACCCCCGGGGAAGGAGCCGCGGCCTTCGAGCAGGACGTCGACCCCGTCAGCCCCAACCGCAATCTCGCCCCCCTCACCGCCCAGCTCGACGGACTGGGACGGCTGTGGGTGGGCGGCTGCCTGCTGAGCGATCTGGCCCGCACCTACGGCACGCCCCTCTACGTGCTCGACGAGGCCACCCTGCGAGCCACCTGCCGGGCCTACCGGCTCGCCCTCGCCGAGCACTACCCAGGCGAGGCGCTGGCTCTCTACGCCTCCAAGGCCAACAGTTCCCTGGCGATCACCGCCCTGGTGGCCTCCGAGGGGCTGGGCCTGGATGCGGTGTCGGCCGGAGAACTCCTGACGGCGCTTCAGGGCGGCATGCCCGCCGAGCGGATCGTCCTGCACGGCAACAACAAGTCCGCCGAGGAGCTCCAGCTCGCCATCGCTCGGGGCGTCACCGTGGTGCTCGACAACTGGAGCGACATCGAGCTGCTGCAAGGGCTGGCCGCCTCCAGGCCCGATCCGGTGCGCCTGCTCGTGCGCTTCACCCCCGGGATCGAGTGCCACACCCACGAATACATCCGCACGGGCCACCTTGACAGCAAGTTCGGTTTCGACCCCGACCAGCTGGAGGCGGTGCTGCGCCATCTCGCCGGATGCCCCTGGGCCCGGGTGGATGGGCTCCATGCCCACATCGGCTCCCAGATCTTCGAGCTGGAGCCGCACCGGGATCTCGCGGGGGTGATGGCCGAGGCCCTCGCCCTGGCCCGTTCCCTCGGACACCCCTGCGGCGATCTCAACGTCGGCGGCGGCCTCGGTATCCGCTACGTCGGCTCCGATGACCCCCCCAGCATCCAGGAGTGGGTGCGGGTGGTGGCCACCGCGGTGGCCGAGGCCTGCCGTCAACGCCAGCTGGCGCTGCCCAGGCTGCTGTGCGAGCCCGGCCGCTCCCTGGTCGCCACCGCCGGGATCACGCTCTACACGGTGGGAAGTCGCAAGGAGATTCCCGAGCTGCGCACCTACCTGTCGGTGGATGGCGGCATGAGCGACAACCCCCGACCGATCACCTACCAGTCGCTCTACACCGCGGTGCTGGCCGACCGCCCCCTGGCGGAGGCGACCGAAACGGTCACCGTCGCGGGCAAGCACTGCGAATCTGGGGACGTCCTTCTCCGCGACGTCCGCCTGCCGGCCGCCGCGGCCGGGGATGTGCTCACGGTGTTCGCCACCGGTGCTTACAACGCCGCCATGGGCTCCAACTACAACCGCATCCCCCGTCCGGCGGCGGTGCTGGTCCACGAGGGCGTCGCCGATGTGGTGCAGCGCCGGGAGCAGCCGGAAGACCTACTGCGCTACGACGTGCTGCCGGCCCGACTCGCCCCGGTAACCTGACGGCCTCAGGCGGCCTACCGGTGACACGGCCGGCCTTCTCTTCCCCTCGTGATCTGGCTGCGGCTCATCGACCTCCGCCTGCTGCTCGATCTCCTGTTCGCCTCCCTGCTGGGGCTGCTGCTCCTCGGGCGGGTCACCGAGGCCCGCACCCTCTGGTTGCTGCGCGGCTACCTGTTCCTGGTGGCCCTTGCCTGGTTCGTCCAGCGCTACGCCAACCTGCCCCTCACCACCAGGCTGGTGGAGGCCCTGGTGCTGGCCTGCAGCCTGGCCCTGGCGATCCTCTGGCAGGGGGAGCTGCGCCGGCTGATGGAGCTACTGGGCACCGGGCGGCTCGGTGTGCTCTTCGCCGACCGGCGCCGGGACCAGCTCGCCTCCGGCTCGGTGAGCATGCTCACGGAAGCGGCTGGCCGCCTCTCCCAGGCCCGTTGCGGGGCTCTGATCGTGCTCGATCTTGGCAGTGATCTGCGGCCGGAGGATTTCCTCAACCCGGGGATCCGCCTCGACGCCCATCTCTCGGTCGAGCTGATGCTCAACCTCTTCGCCGTGGACACCCCGCTCCACGACGGCGCGGTGCTGGTCCAGAAGAACCGCATCGTGGCGGCCGGCGTGATCCTGCCCCTCTCCCGCCAGGGCCTCAACCGCTTCGGCACCCGCCACCTGGCGGCCATGGGCCTCACCGAGCGCCACGACGGGTGTCTCTGCATCGTGGTCTCCGAGGAGTCCGGCACCCTCTCGCTGGCCTCCCAGGGACGGCTCGAGCGCCCCATCACCAGCAGCCGCCTTCACGACCTGCTCACCGAGGCCCTGGCGTCCGCTCCGACGGGGCGTAGCGTGGCGCCGGACCCGCCGGAACCCCGCGGATGAGTCGCGCCCTGGCGACCACGCCCTTCTCCGATCCCGATCAGCTGCCCACCCAGCTGGATCCGGCCCGCTTGCCACGCCACGTGGCGGTGATCATGGACGGCAACGGCCGCTGGGCCCGCCAGCGGGGCCTGCCCAGGGCCATGGGCCACCGGGCCGGGGTGGAGGTGCTCAAGCGCACCCTCCGTCACTGCAGCGACTGGGGCATCGGTGCTCTCACGGCCTACGCCTTTTCCACCGAGAACTGGACCCGCCCCGGGGAGGAGGTGGCCTTCCTGATGGCCCTGTTCGAGCGGGTGCTGGCCAGGGAGCTGGAGGCGCTCGAGCGCCAGCAGGTGCGCATCCGCTTCCTCGGCGATCTGGAGCCGCTGCCGGAGGGGCTGCAGGTCCTGATCGCCGATGCCACCGAGCGCACGGCCGCCAACACCGGCATCCATTTCAACGTCTGCACCAACTACGGCGGTCGCAGCGAGCTGGTGCGGGCCGCCCGGCGCCTGGCGGAGCGGGCGGCCAAGGGGGATCTGGATCCTTCCAGCATCGACGAAACCCTGTTCGCCGCCGAACTCCTCACCGCCGGCGATGCTGACCCCGACCTGCTGATCCGCACCAGCGGGGAGCAGCGCATCAGCAACTTCCTCCTCTGGCAGCTGGCCTACGCGGAGCTCCACATCACCGATGTGCTCTGGCCGGATTTCGGCACCGAAGCCCTGCTGGCGGCGCTGCTGGATTATCAGGGCCGCCAGCGCCGCTTCGGCGGCGTCCAGAACGGTGCCGAGACCACCCCATGAACCTTCGCCACGACTGGTCCCGCCAGGAGATCCACGCCCTGCTGACGCTGCCCCTGGTCGATCTGCTGTGGCAGGCACAGGCGGTGCACCGCAGCGCCAACCCCGGCTACCACGTGCAGCTGGCGTCGCTGCTGAGCGTCAAGACCGGCGGCTGCGAGGAGGACTGCGCCTACTGCCCCCAGTCGCTGCACCACGCCAGTGACGTGGGCGGCCGTCCCGAGCTGGCGGTGGAGCCGGTGCTGGAGCGGGCGCGGGCGGCCCGCGCGGCCGGCGCCCACCGCTTCTGCATGGGCTGGGCCTGGCGGGAGATCCGCGACGGAGCCCCCTTCGAGGCCATGCTCGCGATGGTGCGCGGCGTGCGGGAGCTGGGGCTGGAGGCCTGTGTCACCGCCGGCATGCTCAGCGACAGTCAGGCGCAGCGGCTGGCGGCCGCCGGGCTCAACGCCTACAACCACAATCTCGACACCAGTCCGGAGCACTACGGCCGGATCATCTCCACCCGCACCTACCAGGAGCGCCTGGAGACCCTCCAGCGGGTGCGGGCCGCCGGCATCGATCTCTGCTGCGGCGGCATCATCGGCATGGGCGAGACCCTGGAGGACCGGGCCGCCCTGCTGCAGGTGCTGGCCTGCCTCGATCCCCATCCGGAGAGCGTGCCGATCAACGCCCTGGTGGCCGTGGAGGGCACTCCGCTGGAGGAGCGGCCGCCGGTGGATCCGCTGGAGCTGGTGCGGATGGTGGCCACCGCCCGTATCCTGATGCCCCGCAGCCGGGTGCGGCTCAGCGCCGGGAGGGAGCAGCTGGGCCGGGAGGCCCAGATTCTCTGCCTGCTGGCGGGGGCCGACTCGATCTTCTACGGCGACATCCTGCTCACCACCGCCAATCCCTCGGTGGCCAGCGACCGGGAGCTGCTGCAGGCCGCGGGTGTGCGGCTGTCTCCTGAGGATGGGGTGGAGGCTGGAGAGCCCTTGCCCCTGGCCGCCAGGCCTGCCGCAGCCGCCCACTGAGGGTGCGGGTCGCCGCCTTCTACCGCTTCGTTCCGCTGGCGGCGGCGGAACTGCCGGGGCTGCGCCGGCGGCTGCTGGCCCTCGGCAACGCCGAGGACCTGCGGGGCAGCCTGCTGCTGGCCACCGAGGGCCTCAACGGCACGGTCTGCGGTCCGGAGGCGGGCGTGGAGGCTCTCCTGAGCCATCTGCAGGCCGATCCGCGGCTGGTCGGGCTGGACATCAAGCGCAGCGTCGCGCCGGCCCCGATCTGCCACCGCTTCAAAGTGCGTCTCAAGCGGGAGATCGTCACCATGGGCGTGCCCTCGATCGACCCCTCGGCGGCCACCGGAACGCCGGTGCCGGCCGAGGACTGGAACGCGCTCCTGGCTGATCCCGAGACCCTCGTGATCGACACCCGCAACGGTTACGAGGTGGCCCTGGGCAGCTTCGAGGGGGCCATCGATCCCGCCACCGCCAGTTTCCGCGATTTTCCCGCCTGGGTGGAGCAGGACCTGTGTCCCCTGGTGGCGGAACGCCGCCCCCGGCGGCTGGCACTCTTCTGCACCGGCGGAATCCGCTGCGAGAAGGCCACGGCCTACCTGCTCGACCGGGGCTTCGAGGGGGTGCACCAGTTGCAGGGGGGCATCCTGCGCTATCTGGAGCGGGTGAGCGAGGCCGACAGCCTCTGGCGGGGGGAGTGCTACGTGTTCGATCAGCGTGTGGCGCTCGGCCATCGCCTCGCCCCCGGCCGCCACAGCCTGTGCCACGCCTGCGGCCTGCCCCTCTCCCCCGCCGACCGCGCGCTGCCGAGCCACGTGCCGGGGGTGAGCTGCCGGCACTGCATCGACCGGTATTCCGACGCCGACCGGGAGCGCTTCGCCGAGCGCCAGCGCCAGGTGGTCCTGGCCGCCGGCCGCGGCGGCTCCCATCTGGGCCGCCAGGATCCCCTGGGCCCGGCCTGAGCCACTGCCGATGGTCCTGCCCCTGCCGGTCCTCTACAGCTTCCGCCGCTGCCCCTTCGCGATCCGGGCCCGGCTGGCCCTCGCCGCCGCCGGACTGCGGCCGGGCACGGGGCTGGAGCTGCGCGAGGTTCACCTCGACCGCAAACCCCCCGAACTGCTGGAGCTCTCTGCCAAGGCCACGGTGCCGGTGCTGTGGCTGCCGGAGACCGCCGGCCCCGAGGGAGGTGCTCAGGTGCTGGACGAGAGCCTGGCGGTGATGGGCTGGGCGCTGGCGCGCCATGATCCCGCCGATCTGCTGCGCTACGGCGGCTCGGCCGGCGCCGCCGCGGAACGCTCCGCCATCGCCGGCCTGATCGAGGAGAACGACGGGATCTTCAAGTCGCATCTGGATCGCTTCAAGTACGCCGGTCGTCATCCCGGTACCGACCCGCCGGCCGAACGGGCGGCCGCCATGGGAATCCTCCGGTGCTGGAGCCGGTTGCTGGCGGTGGATGGCTGGCTGGTCGGGACGCGCCCTTCGCTGGCCGACCTGGCGCTCTGGCCCTTCGTGCGCCAGTTCCGGCTGGCCGATCCGGAGGGCTTCGACCGGGAGCCGGGCCTGAGGCCGCTGCAGGCCTGGCTGCAGCGTTTCCTGGAGGGTCCCGCCCTCGCCCAGGTGATGGACGGGAGCTGGGCACCGCGCCGACCCTGGCGCTCGCCCCGCTGGCTCTATCACCTGGCCCTGGCGGTGGAATGGCGGCAGGCCCAGGACCAGGGCAGCTACCGGCGCTCCACCCGTGGCCGCTCGCTGGAGGAGGTGGGCTTCATCCATGCCAGCGGCGCGCACCAGATCGAGGCCACCTTCCGGCGCTTCTACGGCGATGCGGGCGAGGTGCTGCTGCTGACCATCGATCCCGGACGGCTGGAGGCGCCGGTGCTCTGGGAGCCGGCGCCGGAGAGCGGCGAGCGCTTCCCCCACATCCATGGCCCCCTGCCCCTGGAGGCGGTGCTGAAGGCCGAGCCCTACCAGCCGGTTTCCCCGGCTGCTCCATGCTGACCCTGGCGGCCCTGGAGGAGCGGGCGCGGAGTCAGGGGCTGCTGCTGCGACTGAAGCTCGGCGGGCTCGGGGGGGTCCGGGGCCTGCGTGTCGGGGTGGCCCGGCCCCGGCCGGAGGCGGCGCCGCTGCTGCTGGGGGAACTCAGGGGCTGGTGCCTGCCCACCCGTGCCGGTCTGCGCCTCGACACCCTGCGGGTGCAGGGCCAGGACACGGCGGCCGTGGGGCCGCTGATCTGGGCTGCCACCTTCGCCTGGGCCCTGGAGACGACCCCCTGCCGCACGGCCCGGCTGCTGGCGATCCGCGACGGGGAGCGTCAGCACCGGAGGCTGGTGCGCTACTTCCGCCGCCTCGGCTTCGCCCCCTTGAGGGAGCTGGGTGGCGGTCCTCTGGATCTGGCCCCCCGGCTGATCTGGGGCGGTGCCGGTCTGCTGATGCAGGGCCACTGCGAGGAGGGTCTGCGGCGCAGCGAGCGCTGGCTCAGCCGAACGGCACCGGTTTGAGGTTCCGCCTCGACCCGACCGCTTCCCTGGCGGCGTCCGTGCCAGCATCCGCAGCGCCCCCACCGGCTCCGCGACGCATGCTCCCCGAGGATGGCCCCGAGCCGCTGGCGGCCATCGCCGGGGCCTTCGATCTGCCGGGTGCCGTCGAGAGCGTCGCGCCACTGGGCAGCGGCAACGTCAACGACACCTTCCTGGTGGTGAGCAGGGGGGGGGACGGCGAGGTGAGCGGCGGCCCCCGCAGCCGCTTCGTGCTGCAACGGCTGAATCAGCGGGTGTTCCCCCGGCCGGATCTGGTGATGGCCAACATCCTCGCCGTCGGCGAGCACGTGGAGCGACGGCTCGGACGGGCCGCGCCGCTGCTGGCCGGACGCCGCTGGGAACTGCCCCGGGTCGTGCGAGCCCGCCGTGATCAGCGCCCCTGGGTGATCCACGGCGACGACTTCTGGCGCATGCTCACCTTCGTCGAGACCTCCCGCAGCTTCGACGTGGTGGCCGGCGGGGCGCAGGCCTGGGAGGTGGGTCACGGCCTGGGCCTCTTCCATCACCTGATCAGTGACCTGCCCCCGGCCCGGCTGGCGGACACTCTGGAGGGGTTCCACATCACCCCCACCTACCTGGCCCACTACGACGCCGTGCTCGTCGGCGCGGGAGCGGCGAGCGGCAACGGCGTGGATCACTGCCGGGCCTTCGTGGAGCAGCGCCGCAGCTTCGCGCCGGTGCTGGAGCAGGCGAAGGCGGACGGTCTGCTGCTGCCCCGCCCCATCCATGGGGATCCCAAGGTGAACAACGTGATGCTGGACGTGGACACGGGACGGGCCGTGGCGCTGGTGGATCTGGACACGGTGAAACCGGGGCTGATCCACTACGACATCGGCGATTGTCTGCGCTCCTGCTGCAATCCAGCGGGGGAGGAAAGCAGCGACCTGGACGCCGTCCGCTTCGATCTCGATCTCTGCCGGGATGTGCTGGGCGGCTACCTGGCCGCGGCCTCGGGCTTTCTCACCGAGGCGGACTACGACCATCTCCTGGCGGCGATCCGCCTGATCAGCTTCGAGCTGGGGCTGCGCTTCTTCACCGACCATCTGGCGGGCGACGTGTACTTCCGGGTCGACCATCCCGGCCACAACCTGCAGCGGGCCCTGGTGCAGTTCCGTCTGACCGAAAGCATCGAGGCCCAGGCAGCGCAGATCGCCGGACTGATCGAGGAGCTGCGGGCCCATCCCCCCGCACCACGCTGATGGATCGCCCCGTCGCCCTGGCGTTCCGCCTGCATCCCTTCGAGGGGGTGGGCGTAGCGCCGGCTCTGCGGCTGGATGGTCGCCTGCGACGGGAGGGCGACCGGCTGAGCCTTTTCTATCGCCTCGAAGGGCCGCTCGAGGCCCTGCGCCTGCCTCCCCCGGAGCCGGCTCCGGGGCGCCGCGACGAGCTCTGGAGGAGCACCTGCTTCGAATGCTTCCTGGCCTGCGAAGGAGCACGCCCCTACTGGGAATTCAACCTCTCGCCCTCCGGTGACTGGAACGCCTACGCCCTGGAGGATTACCGCCAGGGACTGCGGCCGGAGCCCGCCTACCGGACCCTCGCGGCCCGCTGGGTCTGCGGCGAGAGGCGCCTCACGCTCGAGGCGGCCTTTCCCCTCCCCCCGTCGCTGCCCGCCGGCGCCCCGCTCCAGCTGGGCATCACGGCCGTGATCGAGCTCGCTGCCGGTGGACTGAGCTACTGGGCCCTGGCCCATCCCGGAACCGAGCCTGATTTCCATCGCAGGGACGGGTTCCTGCTGCGGCTCTGATCCGCCGGGCCCGGGCGATCGATCCGGCCGGTGTGAGCGTCGCTGTGATCGCCGGTGTGATCGATAGGGTGTGGGCACCGCCGGACTTGCCGATGCGCGCCGCTCCCCTGGCCCTCGCCCTGCTGCTCGCCGCTCCTGCAGCCCGCGCCGGCACGTTCAGCCTGCGCAGCAGCGACATCCCCGCCGGCGGTGCCATCCCACTGCGCCAGGTGTACGACGGCTTCGGCTGCACCGGCGGCAACGTGTCGCCCGCCCTGCGTTGGAGCGAGCCGCCGGCGGGTACCCGCAGCTTCGCCCTGCTCGTGCACGACCCCGACGCCCCGACCGGAGGCAGCGGCTGGTGGCACTGGCTGGTGCTCGATCTGCCCGCCACCCTGCGGGCCCTTCCCGCCGGAGCGGGACGACCGGATGGCTCGGCCCTGCCATCGGCTGCCCGCCAGATCCGCACCGATTACGGGACCCCGGGCTGGGGCGGGCCCTGTCCGCCGGTGGGGGACAAGCCCCATCGCTACGTGTTCAACCTGCATGCCCTGAAGGTGCCGAAGCTGGAGCTGCCGGCGGGGGCCAGCGCCGCCCTGGCCGGCTACCTGGTGAACGCCAACAGCCTCGGGTCCGCCACCCTGATCGGCACCTACGGCCGCAGCCGATGAGCACCGCTCAGCGGGGGCTCTCCTCCGCGGCGTGGTAGCTGCTGCGCACCAGCGGGCCGCTGCGCACCTGCTCGAAGCCCATCCCGCGGGCGATGGCCCCCAGCTCCTCGAACTCCTCCGGCCGCCAGTAGCGGGCCACGGGGATGTGGGCCAGGGAGGGCCGCAGGTACTGGCCGAGGGTGAGGCGCCGGCAG
>JMRP01000034.1 GCA_000708525.1 Cyanobium sp. CACIAM 14 | reverse complement strand
GTTCCGGCGCGGCGCCTCCCACGAAGACTCCCTCCCCCGGCGCGCCGCCGGCGCGTCCAACCGCCGCAGCCCCCGCCCGGCCAGCACCGGCCGCCCCGCCGACCAAACCGGTGGCCGCCCCCAGACCCACCGGGCCGGCCCCCGTCAACCGGTCTGCCCAGCCCCCCGTCAGAGGTGGCCTCCCGCAGCGACCGGTCGCTCCGGCTCCCGTCCGCCCGGGTCAACCCACCCGTCCGCCCGCCACCCGGCCCCAGCTGGTGGGGCGTCCCCCAGCCCCGGCCAGGGAGGAGCCACCAGCAGCCGGCCCGCTCCCCCCTCGGCACGGCCCCAGCGTCCCGGCGCGCCCGCCCCGATCCGCCCCGGACAGGCCGGCGCGAGGACCGGCAGCGCCCCTGGCCGTCCCGGCCCCACGCCTCTCGAGTTGGTCGGCAAGCCGATCCGTCGCGACACGGCGGGCCCCGGCACCCCCACGGCGGGACGCCCTGCGACGCCCGGCCGCCCCGGCATCCCGGCGGGCATGCGCAAGCCGATGGCCCCCGGCGAGCTGATGCAGCTCCAGAAGCCCACGGGCCGTCCCACAGCCCCGCCACCGCGCCGACCCGAGCGAAGCGAGACGGGTGGCGAGATCGGCGCTGACACCGAAGGGTTGCGGCCCACGGCCACACCGCCGGCGCCGCCGCGGCGCCCCGGGTTCCGGCCGGCCGCCGCCCCCGGGGCCCGTGCACCCGGCGCCCGGCGTCCCGACTGGGACGACAGCGCCAAGCTGGAGGCCCTGCGCAGCCGCACGCCCCAGAAACAGCGCCAGAAGGTCCACATCATCGGTGAAAACGATGATGTGCTCACCACCGAAACCAGTGGCTACGCCGGTGAGCAGGAGGCCATGGTGCTGCAGGCGAGCCTGGCCCGACCCGCCAAGCCCCGCCCCGCCCCGGGAGCCCAGCCCAAGCCCACCGTGGCCGTTCGCAAGCGCAAGAAGGAGACCACGCGCCAGCGCCAGAGGCGCCGGGCGATGGAGCTGCGCGCGTCCCGCGATGCCAAGGCCCAGCGGCCCGAGATGCTGATCGTGCCGGAGGGCAACCTCACGGTGCAGGAGCTGGCCGACCGTCTGGGGGTGGAGAGCTCGGAGATCATCAAATCCCTCTTCTTCAAGGGGATCATCGCCACCGTCACCCAGACCCTCGATCTCCACACCATCGAGACGGTGTCAGAGGAGTTCGGCGTCCCCGTTCTCGAGGACGACGTGCAGGCGGCAGCGGCCAAGACCGTCGAGATGATCGAGGAGAGCGACCTTCAGCACCTGATCCGCCGGCCGCCGGTGGTGACGGTGATGGGGCACGTCGACCATGGCAAGACGAGCCTTCTCGACGCGATCCGCAAAACCCGGGTGGCGGCGGGCGAGGCCGGCGGCATCACCCAGCACATCGGTGCCTACCAGGTGGAGGTGCCCCACGGCGGCGAGAAGCGCAAGATCACCTTCCTCGACACCCCCGGCCACGAAGCCTTCACCGCCATGCGGGCCCGGGGCACGAAGGTCACCGACGTGGCCGTGCTGGTGGTGGCAGCCGACGACGGCGTCCGTCCCCAGACCCTCGAGGCGATCAGCCACGCCCGGGCCGCCGAAGTGCCGATCGTGGTGGCGATCAACAAGATCGACAAGGAAGGGGCGTCCCCCGACCGGGTGAAACAGGAGCTCTCCGCTCACGACCTGGTGGCCGAGGACTGGGGCGGCACGACGGTGATGGTGCCGGTGAGCGCCATCAAGGGAGAGAACATCGACCATCTGCTGGAGATGATCCTGCTCGTGTCCGAGGTGGAGGACCTGCAGGCCAACCCGGATCGCCTGGCCCGCGGCACCGTGATCGAGGCCCACCTGGACAAGGCCAAGGGGCCGGTGGCCACCCTGCTGATCCAGAACGGGACCCTCCGGGCCGGCGATGTACTGGCTGCCGGTCCGGTGCTCGGCAAGGTGCGGGCCATGGTCGACGACACCGGCCGAAGGGTGAAGCTGGCCGGCCCCTCCTGTGCCGTCGAGGCCCTCGGCTTCAGCGAGGTGCCCACCGCCGGCGACGAGTTCGAGGTCTACCCCGACGAGAAGAGCGCCCGGGCCGTCGTCGGCGACCGGGCCAGCGAGGCCCGGGCCACCCGTCTCGCCCAGCAGATGGCCTCCCGGCGTGTGTCTCTCGCCTCCATGTCCGGACAGGCCAGCGAAGGGGAGCTCAAGGAGCTCAACCTCATCCTCAAGGCCGATGTGCAGGGCAGTGTGGAGGCGATCCTGGGATCCCTCGAGCAGCTGCCCCAGGAGGAGGTGCAGGTGCGGGTGCTGCTCTCGGCACCGGGCGAGATCACCGAGACCGACGTGGACCTGGCCGCCGCTTCCGGAGCCGTGATCGTGGGCTTCAACACCTCGATGGCCTCCGGTGCCAAGCGCGCCGCCGATGCCACCGGCGTGGACGTGCGGGAGTACGACGTCATCTACAAGCTGCTGGAGGACATCCAGCTGGCCATGGAGGGCCTGCTGGAGCCGGAGCTGGTGGAGGAAGCCCTGGGCGAGGCCGAGGTGCGGGCGGTCTTCACCATCGGCAAGAGCGCCGTGGCGGGGTGCTACGTCACCAGCGGCAAGCTGCAGCGCAACTGCAAGATCCGCGTTCACCGCGGCAAGGAGAAGGTGTTCGAGGGCGATCTCGACTCCCTCCGCCGCAACAAGGACGACGTCAAGGAGGTGGCCACCGGCTTCGAGTGCGGCATCGGCTGCGACCGCTTCAGTGGTTGGCAGGAGAACGATCGGGTGGAGGCCTTCAAGCTGGTCACCCAGCGCCGGACCCTCAGCACCTGATCCCGTGACGCCCCGCAGCGAGCCGCTGCTCTGGCTTCAACTGGTCGGCCTGGGGGTTCTCCCCCTGGAAGCCCTGCTGGTGCTGTTGGTGCTGGCGGGCAGCGACCCCGGGCCCCTGCCCGGTCTGGAGAGGATGCTGTGCTGGTCGATCGGGGCCCTGGCGCCAGCCCTGCTGCTGCTGCGGCGCCCCGCCGACGTCTGGTCGCTGCTGCTGCTTCAGACCCCCCTGCGGGGTCGTCGCGACCTGCAGCGGCGCCTCAGCAGTCTGCCCCTCCCGGCGGCCCTGGGCGTGGCGCTGGCCGGCGGCGCCGTGCTGGCCCTGCCCCTGCTCTGGTGGATCGATCGCCACGCCGCGGTCGCGACCCCCTTCTCCCCCTTCGTGTCCCTGCCGCGGCTGGTGGCCCTGCTGCTGACCGCCCTGCTGCTGGCGCTGATGCTCTGGCAGTGGCAGCAGATCCTCCAGTCCCTCTGGCTGCTCAGCCGCAGTCCTGCAGTCGTTGCCGCTGCCGAGCCCCTGTCCCCGACGGCCCTGGAGTCGCAGCGTCTCTGCCTGGGCCTGCCCCTGCTGCTGCCGGACCCGTTGCTGCTGCAGGCGGCCCCGTCCATCCCCCAGCCAGCGGAGCCGCCGGTCCCCGGGGAGCAGCCGGCAGCCGAGCCGCAGGAGGCCCTGAGCGATGCGGGAGCGCCGGTCTCAACCGTCGATCCGGCTGCGGTCGAACCAGAGCAGAGCGCCGAACAGAGCAAGGGCACCGATCTGGATCAGCAGATCTCCTGACGCCACCTCCCCGCCGGAGGAGAGCCGCAACCCCATGCTGGCCAGGCCGACGGCCGCGGAGGCCACCAGAGCGAACCAGATGGCTCGCCGGAGGCCCCGCCAGGGCTCCCTGGCCTCCAGCAGCAGCCGCTGGCGAAGCTGCGGATCCAGGGATCGCCTCACCGGATCCACGGATCGCTGCGGGTCGGATCCCATGGGGCCGGCTCCGGAGGTCGATCGGACGAATGCTAGTTTCTTGCGCGATGCCGGTGTAGCTCAGGGGTAGAGCAACTGATTCGTAATCAGTAGGTCGTCGGTTCAAATCCGATCACCGGCTTTCCGGACCATCCCCCGCCTGGCTCTCCCTGAACACCCCGTGGCGGCAAGGAACACCCCGTGGTGGCAAGCCAGCGGTTGGCCTCGGGCAGGGGTGGCCTTGGGCAGTGCAGCCGCAACGACCTGGGGAGACCCGGCACGGCAGAAACCAGTCAGGGAAGAAACGCCATGCAAGGCGTCCATGGAGCCCCGGAGGCTCAGGGAGGGATCACCCCCTGAGCCTCAGCGGCCAGCCATGTCAGTCGTCGTCTTCGGAGGAGCCGGCAGGAATCAGGCGGATCTGCTTGCGGCCCAGTTTGATCTCGAACTCATCACCAGGTTGCAGATCCAGCATGGCGGTGTAGGCCTTGCCCACCAGAAGGTTGCCGTTGCCCTGAACGGTGGCCACATAGCTGAGCTTGCGGCCACCCTTGGAGGAACCCTTGCCGCCGCTCTCACCGAGGCTGACCCCCTTGGCTTCCAGGAGAGCCTCATAAAAAGCGGTGAAGTTCAGGCGCTCGGTGCCATCCTTCTTGGTGCTGACGTAGCCGCAGCTGCGCACCAGATCGGATTTCGAAACATCGCCCAGCTCCTTGACCTTGGCCAGGAGATCGGATCCGGTGAGCATTGGAATGGATGAAACTCATCAGATTCCACCCTAACGCTCCTGAGGCTTGTCGTCAGTGGGGGATGAGCCCTTGCCCAGGAAGTGGCGGGTGTTGCATTAACAGCCTCTGACAGATCCCCACCGGCATGGCTTCCACGGGAGGCCCTCCGCAGTCCACAACCTCTCTCCCGGAACCGGAGGCCTGGCTACACCTCTTCGACCTTGACCACGTCGAAGCCGTCGTCGCCGAGACGGTTGAGTTCACCTGCGGCGCGAAGCGCCGCCTCATGGGTATGAAAGAGATAGGCCGAGGCCGGATCGCTCACATCCTCGAGGCCCTGGTCGGCGGGCCGGATGGAGACATAGGCCCCGTTGGAAAGCCGCTGGAGCACATAGCGTTCGGCCTGGGTGCACTCCAGGGGATGCGCCGGATCGATCTCGGGTGCCCAGAAGTGCATCACAGGCCCAGTGGGTGGCACCTCTGAACTACTCCAGCGTGGTCGAGGTCTGGGCGCTACCGCCACATGTCGTTGCATCCCGCCGCTGCCGGGGCCTCAGGGGCGATCCGCATCGAAGCCATCCTCCCGGCCCTGGTGAGGGTCAGCCTCGTTCCAGCCCATGCCGGCATTCGGGAGCAGCCCGTAACGGGCCTCCACATCGTCCACGAAGGTGCCCCCGGATGGAACGGTGTCGCAGGTCAGCGAGCCGTCGGAGCCGGTGACACAGTTCTCGAACTGCACGCCAGCCCATGCCCCTCCGCTGCTGGAGAGCATCAGTACAAGGAGCAGTCCGTGATGGAGGAAAGCTCCGCCCCGGAAACCTTCAGGGGACCGCCGACGATGGGCCATTCCGGGGGGACAGCTGCTGGGATGATGGCAACGCCCGGAACGATGCCGCCATGTACACCGACTGGACCGCCGTGATCCTGCTGCTGCTGACGGCGGCCCCTCTGGCGGTGGTGGTGGCCACGGCCGCCTTCTTCATCTGGCAGCGGAAGCGGACGCCACGCTGACCATCCGGAACACGAGACCGTTGCCGGTCATCGGCGGGAAGTGCCCCTGCCCGAGACAGTCGAGGCAGGTGCGGTAACGCTGATCATCCACCCGCAGGAGGCCGCTGCCCCCGCACTGGGGACATCGGGAGGAACCGCAGGCAGGGTCCGGATCAACGGCCGAGGGAACAAGAGAAGACATATGGGGTGCTGGGAGACGCCTGTGCTGATCCCCACACTGTGCCGGGCTTTGCCCCCTCCGATCCCGAAACCTTCCTTAAGGCTTGTCCACCCCACGGTCGTTCCGATGCAGTGCGCGCTCCAGGTCAGCCGGCGCCAGGGTGGCCGCCAGTTCCCCGGCACTGAGACGGCTGCCCGGCGGGATCAGCTCCAGGCTGGAGGCCAGCAGACCGATCACGGCGGGGGCGTCGTGGCCGCGGGCCCGCAGACCGGCCAGCCCCTCCGCCCCCTGGCGCTTGCTCAGCCGCTCGCCCTGTCCATCGCGCCACAGCGGCACATGGGCATACCGGGGGGGAGGAGCTCCCAGCGCCGCCATCACCGCCACCTGGGCTCCCGTCGAGGGCCAGAGATCCTCCCCCCGCACCACGTCGCTGATGCCCATCAGCAACTCATCGAGGGCTGTGGCCAGGTGATAGGCCACCACCCCGTCGGCACGCCGTAGGACCACATCCCCCACGGTCCCGGGGCCGTCCTGGCAGCCGGCGGGCCCCCATCGCTCCTGCCAGCGGATCGCGCCGGGCCCCAGCCGCAGCCTCCAGCTGGGCAACCGGCCCGCCTGCGGTCCCCAGACCGGGGTGCGCTCGCGGCAGAACCCCGGATAGGGGGTCAGGGCCCCGTGGGGCGCCGACACGTCGGCGAGCAGCCGCCGGCTGCAGCGGCAGGGGTAGAGCAGATCGGCACCGCGCAGGGCGGAAAGAACGGTGGCATAGACGCCCCGCCGCTCGCTCTGGCGCTCGAGGGGACCATCCCAGTGGAGCCCCAGCCAGAGGAGATCGTCGACGATCGCCTCCTCGGCTCCCGCACGGTTGCGCGGGCCGTCCAGGTCGTCGATGCGGAGCAGCCATTCGCCGCCGTGCAGGCGGGCGTCCAGCCAGCCGATCAGGGCGGTGCGCAGGTTGCCCCGGTGCAGGGGCCCGGTGGGGGAAGGGGCGAAACGGGTTCGATACCCCTGGCGCCGCCGCTGAAGGCCGGCTTCGAGCCGGTCCTGCAGATGGCGAGGGAGCGCAGGGGCCGGCGTGGAAGCCATGGTGCGAAAGAAAAAAGCGGCTCCGGGGAGCCGCTGTCCTCATCTCGGAAGAAGGAGAGTGTTGCCTCTCTCAGTCCTTCGAGGCTTGAACCTTGTCCTTGAACAGCTTGCCGGCGGTGAAGGCAGGGACGGTCTTGGCGTCGATCTTGATCTTTTCGCCGGTCTTCGGGTTCAGACCCTGACGGGCGGAACGCTCCCGGGGCTCGAAGGAGCCGAAACCGAGGATGGACACCTTCTTGCCATCGACGACCGAGTCGACGATGGTCTCGATGAGGCTGTCCACGACCAGGGAGACTTCGGTCTTGGTGAGCTCGGTGCGGGCGGCCACGATGTTGACGAGATCAGCTTTGTTCATTGTTCAGGGAAGCCTCCGGATGGGTGGCGATGGCGGGGTTCGGGACGTCGGATGGATGAGGCGAATCGGAGGTCGCCGACCGCCCGGTGCGTGCAGCGCGCCAATGGTATGGGTGCCGAGGCGGCGCCGCAACACTAGAAGTCCACTCATGACAGCGGTTTGGGCCCCAAGGGGTCGCCTTCCGGGCATCCCGCGGTCGTCCAAACGACTCAGGAGACCCCTCCGGGCCTCTGATGGGCCAGCGCCTCCAGATCCAGGCTCGCCAGCTGACGGGCACCATGCTCCACCAGCTTCGGGCCCCGCAGCGCGCCGAGAGCGGCCCCGCTGGCGATCCAGCCGGGAGAGCCGGCCGGCAACCAGCGCCGCAGGGTCTCGAGACTGCGCAGCTGGCGAGCCCAGTGGAACGTGTCCCGCCGGCGCAGGGGGGCCAGGCGCTGCGGCGCCACCGGAACCAAAAGGCGCCCGCAGAACAGCCCGTCCTGGCCACCGGATTCCGGCGGGGAGACATGCACGACGCAGGCCCCTGGGGAGGGTCCCGGCGTCCAGAGCAACCGCAGCCCCTGCCCCAGACGATGCTCCTCGGCGAAGGTGTGCAGGGGCTCCACGCCGGGGAGAAGATAGGCCTCCTGTTCCTGCACCAGCACCGGCCAGCCCAGGACCTGCTGCAGGCGACGGCAGCGACCATGGCCACTGCGGCCGGTGAGCACGATCCAGTCCTCACGCGGCCCCGTCTCGGGGCGCCGGACGCGGCCGGCCAGAAAGCGGAGGTTGGCACGGGTATAGCCGGGACAGTCGATGAGCAGATCGGCGTCGACGGTCTCCAGCAGCCAGGCGCTGCCCCCCTGGCTCTCACGGCTGGGGGCGAACAGCCACAGCCCGGGACGGACCGGCTGCGGCGGACGGCCTTCCTCGGAGGGCAGCAGGGAAGCAACGGGACTGGCCATGGGCCCATTGAACCCCCGGGCGCGGCGCCTCCGGAGACCGGACGTAGCCTTGGCGTGCAGCCTGGCCAACGACGTGTCGGCGACCCGGATCGGACATCCCTGGCCACTGGGAGCCTCCGTCACCCAGCGCGGCGTCAACTTCTCCGTGGTGGCACCTCTGGCCACTCGGGTCGAGCTGCTGCTCTTCAGCGATGGCTCCGCCCGGGAGGCACGCGAGGTGATCGAGCTCGACCATCGGCACCGCTCCGGTGAGCACTGGCACGTGGAGGTTGAAGGGCTGGGACTGGGCGCCTGCTACGGCTACCGGGTGTTCGGCCCCCTCCTGCCCGGCAGCCATGGCTTCAATCCCTCCAAGGTGCTGCTCGACCCCTGCGCCCGGGCGATCAGCGGCTGGGACACCTACCAGCGGGGGGCCGCCGTCGGCGCGGTCCCCAATGCCTCCAACTGTCTGAAGGGGGTGGTCACCGATCGGGACCGGTTCGACTTCGAGGCCGCTCCCCGGCCACGCCATTCCTGGCAGAAGAGCGTCATCTACGAGCTGCACGTGGGCGGCTTCACCCGGGGCGGCGGCTGCCCGGTGCCGGCGGAACGGCAGGGCACCCTGCTGGGGCTGATCGACACCCTCCCCTACCTCCAGGACCTGGGGGTGACGGCCATCGAGCTTCTGCCTGTGATGGCCTTCGATCCCCAGGATGCCCCTGCCGGTCGGCTCAATCACTGGGGCTACAGCCCCGTGAGCTGGATGGCCCCCCATCCGGCCTACCTGCTGGACCCCGACCCGCTGCAGGCGCGTCAGGAGGTGCGCCAGCTGGTGACCGCCTGCCACCAGGCGAGCCTGGAGGTGATCCTCGACGTGGTCTACAACCACACCAGCGAAGGCAACCAGGAAGGCCCCACCCTGAGCTGGCGGGGATTCAGCGACACCCTCTACTACCACCAGACCTCACGGGGCGACTACCTCGACGTCAGCGGCTGCGGCAACACGATCGCCGCCAACCGTCCCCTGGTGCGGCGCCTGATCCTGGAGTCCCTGCGCTGCTGGAGCACGGAGCTGGGGATCGACGGCTTCCGCTTCGATCTGGGCATCGCCCTCAGCCGGGGGGAGGAGCTGGCCCCCCTGGACGCGCCCCCCCTGTTCGAGGAGATGGAGGCGGACCCCGAGCTGAGCGATCTGAAGGTGGTCAGCGAACCCTGGGACTGCGGTGGCCTCTACCGCCTGGCCGACTTCCCCGCCCGGCGGGTGGCCGGCTGGAACGGCCGCTTCCGCGACGACCTGCGGCGGTTCTGGAAGGGAGACGACCGCACGGCCTGGCCGCTGAGCCAGCGGCTGTCCGGGAACCCCGACCTGTTCAACGGCCAGCCCGCCCCGGTGGGGCGCACGATCAACTTCCTGACGGCCCACGACGGCTTCACCCTGGCGGACCTGGTGAGCTTCGACCGCAAGCACAACCTGGCCAACGGCGAGAACGACCGCGACGGGGACAACCACAACAACAGCTGGAACCACGGTGTGGAGGGCCCTTGCACCGATCCGGCGGTGAACGCCCTGCGGGAACGCCAGCTGCGCAACCTTCTCGCCAGCCTGCTGCTGGCGCCGGGCGTGCCGATGCTGCTGATGGGGGACGAGGTGCGCCGCAGCCAGGGGGGGAACAACAACACCTGGTGCCAGGACAACCCTCTCGGCTGGATGCACTGGCGGCCGGACGGAGACGATCAGGCCCTGTATCGATTCCTGAAGCGGCTGATCCGGTTGCGGCAGCGGCTGGCGCCCCTGCTCAACCAGGATCTGTCGCCGGCCGCCGGCGGACCGGCCTGGAGCCTGGACAGCGCCACCTCCTGGAGGGAGTGGCATGGCCTCGAGCTGGGCAAACCGGACTGGGCCAGCTGGTCCCACTGCCTGGCCTGGAGCCTGCACGACAGCGAGGGCGGACCGCTGATCTGGTGTGGCATGAACGCCTATTACCAGCCAATGCGCTTCGAGATCCCCATCCAGCTGGCAGGTTGGCTGCGTGTCATCGACACGGCCCTGCCCGGCGATCAGGCCATGCCAGCCAGGCCGGAACCCTGGCTGGCAGAGGCCGCTCCCCTGGAGAGCCGGAGCCTGATGCTGCTGGTGGCAGCCCCGTTGCTCCAGGAACGCTCGGACCGGAGAGCAGGATCGGGGAGGAAAGCGGGCGGCGGGAATCGAACCCGCATCATCAGCTTGGAAGGCTGAGGTTTTACCACTAAACTACGCCCGCAGAAGTACAAACCTACTGGTCTCCGGTTTTCCGGACCGGTTGCAGCATTATGACCTGCACCGGAGCGCCCAAGGTTTGTCCTCTCCCCCTCCGTCGCCTCCCCCCTCCCGGGGCACGCCTCCTGCCACGCCATCCGAGGGTCAGGGCGTCCCTGCCGTGGTGAGCGACACCGCCAATCTCCCCCCGCGCGAGCGGATGCGGGTGCTGCTGGCGTACGGCATGGGGGATGCCGGCACCGGCATGGCCGCCTCCCTGATCGGCTTCTACCTGTTCATCTTCTACACGGCGGCCGCCGGGCTGCCGGCCTGGATGGCGGGGCTGGTGCTGATGCTGGGCCGGCTCTGGGATGCCATCAACGACCCGATCGTGGGCTGGCTGAGCGACAAGACCCGTACCCCCTGGGGACCGCGCCTGCCCTGGATCCTCGGCAGTGCCGTCCCTCTGGGCTTCGCCATGGCGTTGATGTGGTGGCTGCCGCCGGGGGGCCCGTGGGTCAGGTTCGCCATCTTCGTGACCATCTCCGTGGTGGCCAACAGCCTCTACACCTGCGTCAACCTGCCCTACTCGGCCCTGGCGGCGGAGCTCACCAGCAGCGTCCATCTGCGCACCCGCCTGAACAGCGCCCGGTTCACCGGCTCGATCATCGCCGGTCTGGTGGGGATCGTGCTCGGCGGACTGCTGCTGCGGGACCATCAGGACCCCGCCAGCTATCTGCAGGTGGGGATCATCTCCGGGGTGATCATCAGCAGCACCAGCCTGCTCTGCGGCTGGGGCCTCGCCCCGGCGGCCCGCCACTGCCAGCGCCCCACCAGCCAGCGGGGCACCACCCGCCGCCTTCTGGCCCGCGTGGGCCGGAACGGCCGTTTCCTGATGGTGCTCGGCCTCTACCTGCTGCTCTGGTGTGCCCTTCAGATCATGCAGACCGCCGCCCTGATCTACCTGCCGGTGGTGATGCGTCTGCCGGAAGGCTGGAGCAACTGGATCCTGCTGCCCTTCCAGATCAGCACCCTGGCGGGGCTCCAGATCTGGACCGGCTTCGCCCGCCGCCGCGGTCGCCTCCCCGCCCTGCACGCCGGGACGGCCTTCTGGATCACAGGCTGCCTGCTGGCGATGGTGCTGATGCCCATGGACACCGCCGTCGGGCCCACGGGCTCGACGGGCAATCTGCTCCGCCTCGCCATGCTGCTGGGCACGATCCTGATCGTGGGCCTGGGGGCCTCCACCGCCTACCTCATCCCCTGGGCCCTGCTGCCCGATGCGATCGACGCGGATCCGGAGAAACCTGCTGGCCTGTACAGCGCCTGGATGGTGTTCGCTCAGAAGATCTGCATCAGCCTGGCCCTGTTCTTCTTCGGCAATCTGATGAGTCTCAGTGGCTACCAGGCGGCCCGGGGCATGCTGCAACCGGAGGGGGCCCTCGTGGCGATCCGGATGTGCATGGGCCTGATCCCCGCCGTGCTGGTGGTGCTTGGGCTGCTGGTGATGCGGCGCTGGCCGGAGCGGGGCCGGCACCACGACCACCTGCCGGCCTCCCTGCCATGAAGCCACCCCGGTGGCTGGCGCGGCTCGGCACCAGCCTGATGATCGGCGGTCAGGCGGTGAGCGCCATCGCCCGCGGCCGCATCGGCGCGGTCGACCTGATCCAGGAGCTGCTCGAGGCGGGCCCGGGCAGCTTTCTGATCGTGCTGATCACCGCCCTGGCCGCCGGTACCGTGTTCAACATCCAGGTGGCGGCGGAGCTCTCCAAGCAGGGGGCCAGCGCGGCCGTGGGAGGCCTGCTGGCCCTGGGGCTCTCGCGGGAGATCGCGCCGCTGCTCACCGCCACCCTGCTCACCGGCAAGGTGGCCACCGCCTATGCCGCCCAGCTGGGCACGATGAAGGTCACCGAGCAGATCGACGCCATCACCATGCTGCGCACCGATCCGGTGGAGTACCTGGTGGTGCCCCGGGTGGCGGCGATGGTGGTGATGGCACCGGTGCAGTGCCTGCTGTTCTTCTGGATGGCGATCTGGTCGGGCCAGGTGAGCAGCACGCTCCTCTACAGCATCCCGCCGACGGTCTTCTGGAACTCCGTGCGGACCTGGATGAAGCCCGATGACGTGCCGTCGATGCTGCTCAAGGCCGTGGTGTTCGGCCTGCAGATCGCGGTGATCGCCTGCGGCTGGGGGCTGACCACCCGCGGCGGTCCCAAGGAGGTGGGCAGCAGCACCACCGGCGCGGTGGTCATGATCCTGGTCACCGTCGCCCTGATGGACGTGGTGCTGACCCAGTTGCTCTTCGGCAAATGACCACTCCCCCGCCCTCCACCGTCACCGACGCCGACGCCGACGAGGTCGTGCTCGGCCCCCGCTTCTGGGTCCCGCTCGCTCTGCTGCTGCTGGCGGCGGCCGGGCTGGGCCTGCGGCCCCTCTGGAGCCCCCTGCTCTGGCCGGCCCTGGGGACGGGCCTGCTGGGGGCGTTCCTGCTGGTGCAGAGCGTCCTGCTGCGGCTGCGCTTCACGCCGGAGGCCCTGCTGGTGGCCCGCCGCGACACCGTGATCCGCCGCTTCCCCTACGACGCCTGGATCGGCTGGCGGGTCTGGTGGCCCGCCCTGCCGGTGCTGTTCTATTTCCGGGAGGAGAAGAGCATCCACCTGCTGCCCATGCTGTTCGACGCGACAGGCCTGCGGGACCAGCTGGAACGGCGGCTGCCGCCTTCCCTGCGCCGCGACGACGACTGAGCCCCGATCCCCCTGCTGCCATGAGCGACCGAACCGAACCGCCCGCCCCCGTCCCGCCGCAGACCAGCCCCCACCCACCGGACGCGCCACCCCAGGAACCGGCGGGGGTCCCGGAGACGGCGGAGAAGCGCGAAGGACTGCTGGAGCTGGCGCTCCAGGAACTGCGCCAACGCCGCCAGGAACTGTTGGGGGAAATCGCCCAGCTGGAGGCCCGCCGGGAGCAGATCCGGCAGGAGATCAGCGGCAGCTTCGCCGGGCAGTCGGACGCGATCGCCCGGCGCCTCAAGGGCTTCCAGGAGTATCTGGTGGGGGCGCTGCAGGATCTGGCGGCCGCGGCCGAGCAGATGGACCTGGTGGTCCAGCCGGTGGTGGTGCAACCCTCGCCCCTCGACCGGACCCCCACCGAGGCGGCCGCCGGCCCGGCTTCGACCGCCGCGGCCCCCGCCGCCGCCGGTCTGTTCAGCGAGGACGCGGAGCTGATCCGGGAGCGGCTGGAGGGGTTCGGCGGACAGCCCGATTTCTACGCCGACCCCTGGAAGCTGCGCCGCACCCTGGAGCCCTCCGCCGCGTCAAGGCTGGAGGACTGGTTCCTCTCCCAGGGGGGCCGGGGGGCTCAGCCGAGCGGCGGCAGCCGCAGCCGCAACGCCCTGGTGGCCGCCGCCGCGATCGCGATCCTGGGGGAGCTCTACGGCGAGCGCTTCCAGACCCTGGTACTGGCCAGCCAGCCGGAGCGGCTCGGGGAATGGCGCCGCGGCCTGCAGGACTGCCTGGGGCTAACGCGCGATGACTTCGGGCCGGCCAGCGGCATCGTCCTGTTCGAACGACCCGATGCCCTGATCGACCGGGCGGACCGGCTGGAGGAACGGGGGGAGCTGCCGTTCATCGTCATCGACGCCGCCGAGCAGGTGGTCGAGATCCCGATCCTCCAGTTCCCCCTCTGGCTGGCCTTCGCCGCCGGCCCCGGAGAGATCGAGGCCGAGGCCGATCTGTACTGACAGGCCCGCCCCCCCGATCCTGAACCGGCTCCCCCGCTCCCCAACACTGCCCTTCCGCCATGGTGCTTCTCACCGAACTGTCCGTGCTGGTCGCGGGCTACCTGCTGGGCTCGATTCCCTGCGGCTGGCTGGCGGGCCATTGGCTGGCCGGGGTCGACATGCGCCAGGAGGGATCCGGTTCCACCGGCGCCACCAACGTGCTGCGGGTGCTGGGCAAGGGGCCGGCCCTGGTGGTGTTCGTTCTCGACGTGTTCAAGGGCACCGCCGCGGTGCTCCTCGCCAAGACCTTGCTTCAGCCGCAGGGCTTCAGCCTGGCCAGCGACTGGCTGGTGGTGGCGGCCGGCGTGGCGGCCCTGGCGGGCCACATCTGGCCTGTGTGGCTGGGCTGGAAAGGGGGCAAGGCGGTGGCCACCGGCCTGGGCATGCTGCTGGGTCTGGCCTGGCCCGTGGGACTGGCCTGCCTGGGCATCTTTCTCATCGTGCTCAGCGTCAGCCGGATCGTCTCTCTCTCCAGCGTGGTGGCGGCCCTGGCCCTGCCCCTGCTGATGCTGGCCTCCTTCGGCGCCGGCGGCCTGCGGCCGGCCTACCTG
This sequence comes from Cyanobium sp. CACIAM 14, assembly GCA_000708525.1. Taxonomy (GTDB): domain Bacteria; phylum Cyanobacteriota; class Cyanobacteriia; order PCC-6307; family Cyanobiaceae; genus Cyanobium. The sequence goes on along the minus strand of JMRP01000034.1, from coordinate 16,548 downwards.
AGCCTGGCGCTGCTCACCACCGTGCTGGTGGTCTGGCGCCACCGCAGCAATCTGCAGCGGCTGCGGGCCGGCACGGAGCCCCGGCTGGGGGCGAAACGCAGCTGAGGGGCTTCAGGCCAGCTGGCGGCTGCGCTCCGCCGCTGCCAGAACGGCTTCGATCAGGGCGGAGCGCACGCCCGCCCGCTCCAGCTCCCGCAGACCGGCGGCGGTGGTGCCTGCGGGGCTGGTCACCATGTCCTTGAGCTGCCCGGGGTGGAGCTCCTGTCCCTGCAGCAGGGCCGCGGTGCCTGCCAGGGTCCGGTGGGTCAGGTGCATGGCCAGGCTGCGGGGCAGGCCCGCCGCCACCGCCCCATCGGCCATGGCTTCGGCCACCAGGGCCAGGAAAGCGGGTCCGGAGGAGGTGAGGGCGAGGAAGGGATCGAGCTGGGCCTCCGGCAGATCCAGCACCTCGCCCACCTGGGCGAACAGCTGGCGCACCTCCTCGCGCTGATCCGCCCCGACACCGTCGCCCCAGCTGATCCCCGTCAGGCCAGCTTGCACGAGGGCCGGGGTGTTGGGCACGGCCCGCACACAGGCCCGGCCGGGGAACAGAGCCTGCAACCGTCGCAGAGACACCCCGGCCAGCACCGAGATCAGCAGGGGCTGGCGGCCGCCGGGAGCCCGGGCCTGGGCATCCTCCAGGGTCGCCGCCGCCGTGTGGGCCACCGTCTCCACCTGCTGGGGCTTCACCGCCAGCAGCACCAGCGGCGAGGCCCAGGCCCGGGTGGCCTCGGTGGAGACCTCGATTCCCAGCGCTTCGGTAAGACCGCGCGCCGAGGCCTCGCTGGCCACGGCCGCACGAACGGACGTGCGGTCGATCAGCCCGGCCTGCAGCAAGGGCAGGAGCAGGGCCTGGGCCATCCGGCCCAGGCCCACGACTCCGAGGCCCTCAGACCATGGCATCCGAACGCCCCCAGGCCGGGCTGGGAGCAGCGTCCTGCTGGTCATCGAGGGGACCGCTGCGCCCGGAGACGACCGTGGGAGACGCGGGATCCTCGCTGCCTGCGGTGGTGACGGTGACGCAACTGGGGGCGAACAGGAAGATGCTCTCGCCCACCCGCTCCTGGTGGCCGTCGATGGCGAAAGTGCCGCCGGCGACGAAATCCACGGCCCGCTGGGCCTGGTCGGGCTCCATCATCGTGAGGTTCAGGATGACGGTCTTGCGCTCCCGCAGCGCCTGGATCGCTCTGGGCATCTCATCGAAGCTGCGGGGCTCCATGAGGCACACCTCGGCCACCGCACTGGTGATGCCGGGCATGCCGATCACGTTGGTGCCGGCGAAGGGATCGTCGCTGGCGAAATCGGTGCTCAGGGCCAGAGGACTGGTGCTCCTGCCGGTGGTGGTCGTGGACCCGGTGGCGGCCATGTCGCCGGGGTCGTAATCGAGTTCGTCGTCGAAATCCCCATCGAGATAGTCGTCGCCGGAGACGACGGCACGCAGGCGGGAGAACAACGACACGGAGCGGACCTCGGAAAGGATGCTGGGCCTTGAATAGCGTCCCACACCCCCCCCGGCAAGCACCCTCGACCGGATCATCCCGGAATCGGTCGCCGGCCGAAGAGGGCGCTGCCGAGCCGCACCCAGGTGCTGCCCGCCGCCACGGCCTCGCGCCAGTCGCCGCTCATGCCCATCGAGCACTCCCTCAGACCCAGGTCATCGGCCAGCCCTCGGCATTCCCGGAACAGCTCCAGCCGCTGGTCGGGGCTGAGCCCCAGGGGGGCCATGGTCATCAGTCCGAGGCAGCGCAGCGGCTCCAGATCCTCCAGGGTGGGCCGGAGCTCCCGCACGGCGGCGGGATCGAAGCCGGTCTTGGTCGGATCGGGACGGAACTTCACCTGCAGCAGGATGGCCGGGGAGAGGCCCTCTTCAGCGGCGATCCGCTGCAGTCGCCGGGCCAGCTCCAGGCTGTCGACGGAATGGATGGTGCCGAAGCGGCGCAGCACGCCGCGGACCTTGTTGGCCTGGAGACGGCCGATGAAGTGCCAGTCGAGCTGTGGCAGATCCGCCAGCTCCTCCTGCTTGGGTACGGCGTCCTGCAGCCGGCTTTCCCCGAAGCTTCGCTGCCCAAGGGCCGCGGCCTGGCGCACCAGGTCGGCCGGATGGCCCTTCGACACCGCCAGCAGCCGGGTGGTGGGCGGCAAGGCACTGGTCAGGGCCTGCAGCCGCTCGGCCAGGCTGGGCAGGGATTCCGCCAGGGGCGGGGTCACCACCATCAGATGAAGGTCTGGTCGAAGAGCTGGCGCCAGCGGGCATGGACCTCGGGCCCTTCGCGGCGGGAGCGCGCCAGATTCTGTTCGGCGAAGTGTCGCGCATCCATGAGCGGAATCACCTCGAAGTGAGCATTTCGCTCATGCATGGTCACCAGAAAGAAGATGCGCTGGGCATAGAGCGTGGCGTAGAGATCGCGACTCTCGGCCACCGGCGCCACCCGATAGAGCATCCCGAAGGTGGGGTGATTCAGATAGCGCTCGGTGCTCACGTCTCCCTGAAGGCTGCCGCCATTAAAGGGCACCGACTTTCCAGCGCAGCACCAGCAGAGCCGCCAGCACCAGCACCGCTGCCAGGCTGGCCGGTGTGGGGGTGGCCGCCGGCTGGTGCAGGCGTTCGGGGGGGAGCCACTGCCCGCCCCGCGCCATCAGGGCCTCGGCCCCCTGCTCGGCACGCAGCAACACGTTGGCCAGCAGCCGCTCCCCCACGGCCAGCGCCAGACCCAGGCTGGCCTTCCAGCCCAGCCGCCGCAGGTTGACCGCCCGGGTGGCGATGGAACGGAGCAGGTTCTGGAGCTCCTCCTGCACCAGGGGCAGGAAGCGCAGGGCGAGCAGCAGGGTGAACCCCAGCCGCTCCACCGGCCAGCCAAGCGCCCGCAGGGGACGCAGCCACCAGGCGATGCTCCAGACCAGCTCTTCGGGTGTGGTGGTGAGCAGCAGCAGATTGGCGCTGTGAATCAGGGTGAACAGCAGGGTGGCGCCGTTGATGCCGAGTTCGGCGGAACGGCGGGTGACCAGCAGAGGCCCCAGCACCAGCGGCCCCGCCGTGACGGGCCCCCAGCGCACCAGCTCCCAGGAGAGCCCGGCCCTTGACGGGGCGAGCTCCCCTGCGGCCGCGGGGGCCAGCCGCAACTCGGTGGGAGGTCGCTGGAGGCTGGCCGGCGGCGCCCCACCCGCCGGCAGCAGGGCCGCCAGCAGGCCCACCAGCACCGCCAGGGCGAGCAGCAGCGGCAGGCTGCGGCGCCAGAGGCGCGGAGGCAGGCCACTGAGGGCGGTGATCAGCAGCAGCAGCCCCACCAGGGACAGGCGCCACAACGGCCCGGCCAGGATCGGGGTCACCAGGAAGGCCAGCGTCCAGACGAGCTTGACCCGGGGATCCAGGCGCTTCAGCCAGCTGCCGTCGGGCTCCCCCGCATCGACGTACTGCCCGATCGGCAGTTGCCGTAACCAGTCCATTCAGGCCCGTTCCCCCGCCATGGCCCTCAGCCTCCCCGGCTCAGACGGCGCGCCTGTTCCCTCTCGGCGTCACGCTGGGGCTTGCCGCGCCAGAACAGCCGCAGCGGCGAACCCTCGAAGCCCAGGGCCTCGCGAATCTGGCGCTCCACGTAGCGGCGGTAGGTGTCGCCGAAGAGCTTGGGATCATTCACGAACAGGGTGAAGCTCGGGGGCCGGGTGGCCACCTGGGTGCCGTAGTACAGGCGTCCCTGGCGCCCCCCCCGGGTGGTGGGAGGGGAGCGCCAGCGGAGCGCCTCCTGCAGCGCTTCGTTCACCACCGACGTGCTCACCCGGCGGCGGTGCTGCTCCACCGCCACCGCGGCGATGGCGAAGATGCTCTCCACCCGCTGGCCGGTGAGGGCGGAGGTGAAGAGCATCGGTGCCCAGTCGAGGAAGTAGAGCTTGGCGCGCAGCTCCTTCTCCATGGCACTCATGGTGTGGCTGTCCTTCTCGATGGCATCCCATTTGTTCACCACCACCACGCAGGCCCGGCCCTCCTCCTCGATCCGGCCCGCCAGCCGCTGGTCCTGCTCCGTGACGCCATCGAGGGCATCGATCACCAGCACGCAGACGTCGCTGCGCTCGATCGCCTTGAAGCTGCGGGTGATGCCGAAGTACTCCGGCCCGTAATCGACGCTGCGGCGGCGGCGGATGCCGGCGGTGTCGATCAGCTTCCAGGTCTGGCCTTCCCGCTCGAGCGTGGTGTCGATGGTGTCGCGGGTGGTGCCGCGGATCGGGCTGACGATGGCCCGGTTCTCGCCGCAGATGGCGTTCAGCAGGCTGGATTTGCCCACGTTGGGGCGGCCGATGATCGCCAGCTGGATGGGCTCGACCTCCTCGTTGTCCGTGGTGGCCGGCAGGAAGCTGATCACCCGGTCGAGCAGGTCGCCGGTGCCGGCACCGTGGATGGCGGAGATGGGATGGGGTTCCCCCAGGCCCAGGCGCCAGAAATCGGCCGCCATCGCAAGTCCCTGCTCCGGGGATTCGCACTTGTTCACCCCCAGCAGCACCGGCACGGCCTGGCCCCGCAGCCATTCGGCGATCGCCTCGTCGGCGGCGGTGACCCCCTGCTGGCCGTCGACGATCACCAGGGCGACGGAGGCCTCCGCCAGAGCCAGATTGGCCTGCTCCCGGATCTGGGGCAGGAATTCACTGTCGTCGTCGAAGACCAGCCCGCCGGTGTCCACCACCTTGAAGCTGCGGTCGCCCCAGAAACCCTCCTGATAGGTGCGGTCCCGGGTCACGCCGGGCTGGTCGTGCACGATCGCCTCCCGGCTGCGGCAGAGCCGGTTGACCAGCGTGGACTTACCCACGTTGGGGCGGCCGATCACGGCGACGACGGGGAGCGCCAATCTGATGTATTCCTTACGACGGAAACCTTTCCTAGACCCTACAGAGGACCCTGGAGAGAGGCGGTCGACTCATTCCACCGGGGGATCTCCGGGATGGCCGGACACCGGGTCGGCGGGAGGATCCAGCAGCTGCGGCAGGGGACCCTCCTGGGCCAGGGGGTCGCCCCGTTCGGCCAGATGGGCCAGCAGCCAATTCACCGCCGTGGCCCGACGGGTGCGACGGGGATAGAGCTCGCCGATCCTGTAGCCGGCGAAGCCCAGCTGGCTCTTGAGCAGCTGCTTGTGCTCGGGGCGGATCGAGCGGGTGAGCCGCACACTCGCGGGCCGCTCGGCGATCAGCTCGGGAGCCTGGGGAAAGGCATCGGCCCAGGCGGCCGGGGTGTCGGGTCCGGCTTCCCACGCCGGCCCGCCAGCGGCGGGCCGGTACCCCAGCCGTTCCCACACCAGCCGGCAGACGAAACGGTCGCTGGTGCGGTCGGCCAGGATCGCCTCCAGCAGGGCGCGGCTGAGCGGATGGGGCGCCCCGGGGCCCGGGGTCTCCGGGGACACGGCGGGGCCCGCGTCGGGGGCATTCACCACGGGCGGCGACATCCGAAACTGCTTCCAGCATGCCCACCTCCGCCTCCGCGCTGCCCACGCTCCCGTCCATCCCCGCAGGCGCGCTCCGTCTGCAGGGCAACGGCACCGACCGCCTGCTGCGCTGCCGCGTGCTGCAGTCGCCCCTGGCCGGCGTGAGCGACGGGATCTTCCGGAGCCTGGTGCGCCGCTGGGCCCCCGACGCCCTGCTGTTTACCGAGATGGTGAACGCCACGGCGCTGGAGCTGGGCCATGGCGGAGCCAAGATGGCCGCCCTGGAGCAGGATCCGGGCCCCGTCGGGGTGCAGCTGTTCGACCACCGCCCCGTGGCCATGGCCGAGGCGGCCCGCCGGGCCGAGGGGGCCGGAGCCTGGCTGATCGACATCAACATGGGCTGCCCGGTGCGCAAGATCGCCCGCAAGGGCGGCGGCAGCGGCCTGCTGCGCCAGCCCGAGCTGGCCCTGCGCATCGTGGAGGCGGTGGCGGGAGCGGTGACGATCCCGGTGACGGTGAAGACACGGCTGGGCTGGTGCGCGACCAGCGCCGATCCGGTGGGGTTCGCCCTGGCCCTGCAGAACGCCGGCGCCCGGGGGCTCACCCTGCACGGCCGCACCAGGGAGCAGGGCTTCTCGGGGCGTGCCGACTGGCCCGCCATCGGCCGGGTGAAGGCGGCCCTGCACATCCCCGTGATCGCCAACGGGGACATCACCGGCCCCGAGGACGCCCTGCGCTGCCTGGCGATCACCGGCGCCGACGGGGTCATGGTGGGGCGGGGCAGCCTGGGGCGTCCCTGGCTGGTGGGCCGCATCGCCGCGGGCCTCGAGGGCCGGCCTCTGCCGCCGGAACCGGAGGGACGGGCCCGGATCGCCCTGGCGGCGGAGCACCTGCAGGCCCTTGTGGCCGCCCGCGGTGATCAGGGCCTGCTGATCGCTCGCAAGCACCTGGGCTGGACCTGCCAGGGCTTCGCGGGCGCCGCGCGGCTGCGCCAGGCCCTGATGCGGGCCCCCAGCCTGGAGGCCGCCCTGGAGCTGCTGCGGCGGGCGGCCGCCGAACTCCCGGATGGGCCGCCGGACCCCGGCACCGATGGGGCGGGTCTCAGCCCGCCAGGGCCATGCCCAGCAGATCCCTGCTGCCGCTGATCGCCTGCACCGCCAGCAGCAGGGCGGTCAGGAAGGCGGCGCCCACATGCAGCCGGCGCATGACGGGGGAGCGGAGGATCTCGGGGGCGGCCGCCATGGCGAACAGCAGCAGGCCACAGAGCAGGACTCCACTCCAGTAGTGGGACCCCCAGGCCGCCCCGTCGAACGGACTGCGCCCCAGATGCCAGAGCGCCGGCTGGCTCCCCAGGGTCAGCAGCCCCAGCCAGCAGATCAGGGCAAACGCGGTCCGCAGCCAGGCGGCCTGCGCCCGCCACAGGGCCAGACAGCTCAGCAGACACCCGATCCCGGCCAGCAGCAGGGCCACCGACGGCCCGCCCATCCCGGGGTCCTCACCCATGGCGTAGGTGGCTGCCATCGCGATCAGCACGGCCACCACCGTGCCGGTGGCGACCCAGCGGCCGTGCTCCGCATGTTCCACCCCCACCGTGGGCGGGAGCGGGTTGATCTCGAGGCGGCGCTCCCTGGCCAGGGTCCCCAGCCGGATGGTGGCCCCCACCACCGGATAGACGAACAGGATCATCAGGACCGGATGAAGCAGGGCGAACCAGGCGGTGGGGGTCATCCCGGCGGCGGACATCGGCACGGGGGGGGCATGGGGAAGGGTCATGGAAGCACCGACGGCCACCCCTGCCGGACCAGCAGCAGCGAGAAGTAGGGGGCCTCGCCCGCCGGCACCGCCGCCGCCGGGCAGAGCCGCTGATCGGGCCAGCCCAGCCGCTGGGCGAACAGGGAGCCCTCCAGCAGGCCCCGTTCGGCCAGCAGGGGCCGCACCCAGGGCCAGCGCCCGCCCAGCTTGAGCAGGGCCAGGACCCAGCCGCCGGCGGCCGCCTGGGCCAGCAGGGCCTCCAGGGCCGCCGGCTCGTCAGGCGTGGGCCGGATCAGCAGCCCCTCCTGCTGCAACGCCAGCGGCCAGGCTCCGGCGGCGGCCGCCGCCGCCACGGCGCTGACGCCCGGGATCAGACGCACCGGCAGGGCGGGATGGCGATCCCGCAGGGCCAGCAGCACGTAGCTGCCGGTGGCGAACAGGGACACGTCGCCCTCGCAGAGCAGCACCACCGCCCTCCCATCGGCCACCTCGGCGGCGAGCCGGTCGGCGGCGGCGTGCCAGGCGAGCCTGCGGGGTCCAGCCTCCGGCACCATCGGAAACAGCAGGGGAAGACGGCGCTGGCGGGGAGCGATCCAGGCGCCGGCGACGGCGGCCGCCATGCCCTCGCCCCCCTCGCGGGCCACCGGGTAGGCGACGGTCTGGGCCGTTTCGATGGCCCGCACCGCGGCGATGGTCAGCAGGTCGGGGTCGCCGGGCCCCACCCCCACCAGGGTGAGGCCGGCGGCGGCAGCGTCGGTGATGGGCCTGAATCCGGGGTCAGGCCTTTCTAGGCTGCAGCTTCCCTGCCGTCCCGCAGCAGACCCGGAGCAAGCCGATGACCCACCTGGTGATCCGTTCCGCCGGCGGTGACCGTCACAGCGCTCCCCTGCTGGAGAGTGTCGACGGGGTCGTGATTGCCCGCGAACTTGCCGCCCGGGGCGTGCGGTTCGAGCGCTGGGAGACCCCGGTCGAGCTTCCCTTCGGTGCCGATCAGGCCGCGATCCTGGCGGCCTACGCCGACGAGATCGCCCGAGTGCAGGCGGAGGGGGGCTACCGAACGGTGGATGCGATCCGGCTCGGCCCCGATCACCCGGAGCGGGTGGCCCTGCGGGCGAAGTTCCTCGCCGAGCACACCCACGGCGAGGACGAGGTGCGCTTCTTCGTGGAGGGCCGGGGGCTGTTCTGTCTCCACATCGAAGGCGAGGTGCTCCAGCTGCTGGCCGAGCGGGGGGACTGGATCGGGGTGCCGGCGGGCACCCGCCACTGGTTCGACACCGGCGAGCGCCCCGACTTCTGCGCGCTGCGCTTCTTCGACAACAGCGAAGGCTGGGTGGCCCGGTTCACCGGCGATCCGATCGCCAGCCGCTTCCCTCTGCTGGAGGAGTTGCTGGCCCCCGCTGCCTGATCGTCCCTCCCGAGGGCTGCCCTCCTCAGCTGTGCATGCGGGGCTCGGGGTGCAGGCTGGCGAGGATCCCGGCCTCGACCCGGGCCAGTTCGCCGAGCCGGGCCGTCACCACCGGCCGCGGCCAGCGCCGTTCGCACAGCAGCCAGTAGAGACCGAAATGGCGGGCCTCGCTGGCGAGAAGATCGGCATAGAGCGTCCGCAGCTCCGGGTCGGGGCTGTGGGCGGCGAGCAGGGCCATCCGCTCGTGGCTGCGGGCCTCGATCAGGCCCGCCACCAGGAAGCTGTCGAGCATGCGCTCGGGTTCGGCCCGGCGCACCTGGGCGGCCAGGGCGGCTCCGTAGGGCGGAGCGGCCAGCGGGCGCAGACGCAGATCCCGACGCTCCAGCAGAGCATGGAGCCGCTCGAAATGCTCCAGTTCCTCCCGGGCCAGAGGACTGAGCGCCGCCGCCAGGTCTCCGTCGGAGGGGTAGCGGAACATCAGCTGCAGAGCGACACCCGCCGCCTTGCGTTCGCAGTGGGCATGGTCGATCAGCAGGAGCTCGGGATGGGCCAGAGCCTGCTCCAGCCAGGCGGAGCCGGTGGGGGCCGCCAGCCACTTCACCCGTGCCACCACAGGGGCAGGCGTTCCGGCGGCGGCGAACTCGCAAGCCAGCCTCATCGCACCTCCCGCAGGTGGGACACCAGCCCGTCGAGCGCCAGCCGGTAGCTCGTGGCGCCGAAACCGCCGATCACTCCCACGGCCCGGTCGGCCAGCAGGGAGCGATGGCGAAAGGTCTCGCGGGCATGAACGTTGCTGAGGTGCACCTCCACGTAGGGGATCGCCACGGCCAGCAGGGCATCCCGGATCGCCACCGAGGTATGGGTGTAGGCCGCGGCATTGATCACGATCCCGTCCGCGGCGCCCTGGCCGCTGCGGTCGCCGGCCTGCTGGATCCGATCCACCAGAGCTCCCTCATGGTTGCTCTGGAAACTCTCGAGTTCCACACCCAGCCCCTCGGCCTGCCTGGCCAGGGAGGCGTCGATGGCGGCCAGGGTGCTGCAGCCATAGAGACCCGGCTCCCGCTGGCCGAGCAGGTTGAGGTTGGGACCGTGGAGCACGAGCAGGCGCATCGGGTGGGGGGTCGGCTGGTAAGTTCTCAGGGTGTGGTCGGGTCGGTGCCCGAGTGGTTAATGGGGGCGGACTGTAAATCCGCTGGCTCTGCCTACGTTGGTTCAAATCCAACCCGGCCCACCTTCCACACGCCCTTGTAGCTCAGCGGTAGAGCACTCCCTTGGTAAGGGAGAGGTCACGAGTTCAAGTCTCGTCAAGGGCTTCCCGAACCCTTTCCTGCCTGCAGCACCTGGGAACCCCGCCCTGGCGCGGAGACAGCGACGCTGGTAGCCATCCTGGGGACCCGGAACCGCGGCAGAAGAGAAGGCCATCAGGACCAGCGGCAGCGCCCCCACCAGGCCGGGGCGCCCACAAACACGGGCGGGGCCTTCAGCAGCACGCCGAGCAGGGCCACGGCACCCGCGGGCGGGTGCACGCGTCGGCAGGCCGGACCGAGCACGATGGCCAGCCCCGCCAGCCCCATGCCCAGCGGGGTGACGCCGAACAGGCCCAGGAGAAAAACACCAAGAAAAGCCGCCAGGGTGTTCTCCAGCACCAGGTTGCGGGGCTGGAAGGCGCGACCTCGGGCCCGCTGGCCGTGGAGGAACGCACCAAGCCGCCGAAGGGGTGCGGGGACGGCTCCGGAAGCCGGACGCTGGGGAGCGGGGCCAGATCGGTGAGCCATGAACTGTTGCGACCGGGAAGAGACCATCGAATTCCCTGCAGTCCCGCAAAGTCGACAATCGACGCCGGCGAACCGTGGAAATCGCATGCTGCGACAAGACCATCGAATCGGCGAGTCTCTCTCGGCAGGACTGACCGTCGGGCTGCTCACGATCCTGATGCAGGCCTCCTTTGCGACCCTGCTGTTTTCGGGCACCCTGGCGGCCTCCAGGGGCCTGGGTTTCCAGATGACCCTCGCCGGCGCCGCTGTGATCGGCCTGGTCCTGAGTCTCGCCGGTTCCTACCCGGTCACGGTGGGGATGCCCCACCAGCTCACGATCCCGATCCTGGCCTTGCTCAGCGCCCGGTTGAGCCATCACCTGCCGACCCAGCAACCGGGAGCCGATGCCTTCGCCACGGTCGTTGTGATGATCGCCGCCACGACCCTGCTGTTCGGGCTGATCTCACTGCTGCTCGGGATGTCACGGGCCGGCAATCTGTTTCGCTTCCTGCCCTACCCCGTGCTTGGTGGCTTCGTAGCCGGCAGCGGCCTTTTGCTCGCCAAGGGAGGCCTCTCGGTGATGCTGGCCAGCAGGGCCAGTGCCGTTTCACTGCCCCTGCTGACCCAGGGAGCCTCCCTGCCCCTGTGGCTGCCGGGAGTGGCCTTCGGTCTGTCGATGTTTCTGGCATCCAGGATCTGGCGCTCCTGGCTGACGATTCCGTCGTTCCTCCTGTTCGGCCTGCTGATCTTCCACGCCCTGCTGGCCCTCACCGGAGACGGCGTCGCCGAGGCGCGGCAGGCCGGCTTCCTTCCCGCCCTGGATCCCTATCTCACCGCTCAGAACCCGGCGGGACGCTGGCCCGATCTGCATCACGTGGGCTGGGCGACCCTGGGCACCATGATCCCGGACATGCTCTCGGTGACCTTCCTGGCCAGCCTGGGCACCCTGCTGAATGCCAGTTCCATCGAGGTGACGATCGACAGGGAGCTGAATCTCAACCGCGACCTCAAGGCCGTCGGCATCGCCAACCTGCTGGCCGCCTGTGTAGGAAGTCCGGCCGGATTCCACTCCCAGAGCGTCACCACTCTGCCCCATCACATGGGGGTGAACGGACGTTCCGCCGTACTGATTTCGGCAGCCCTCTGCCTGGCCACCATGCTGGGCGGCCAGGGCCTGGTGCAGCATATTCCCTATGTCATCACAGGCGGGCTTCTGCTGTATCTGGGGCTGTCGATGGTGGCCAAATGGTTGCTCGATCAGAGGGCTTTCCTCTCCAGCATGGAGTTCTACATTCTGATCGCCATCCTTCTGATGATGGTGACCGCCGGATGGCTTGCGGCCATCATCTTTGGCCTGATTCTTGCGGTAATGCTGTTCACCTTTGAATACAGTAGAATCTCCGCCATTCGCTCGACTCTCACAGGACGCAATCGACGCAGCAACGTCGATCGCAACCGAGCTCAATCAAGGATTTTGGAGCAACATGGCGATTCGATTCTCATCCTCTGCTTGCAGGGACACATTTTCTTCGGCACTGCACACACTCTCCTGAAGACCATCCGCCACCATCTGGAATCTCATCACCGTGGATCTCCCCAATGGGTGCTGATCGACATGCGACTGGCGAGCGGCCTGGATGCCTCGGCCATCAACACGTTCAGCAGCCTCAGGAAACTCTGTGACTCCCACCAGTCCAAACTGATCCTCACTGCCCCTGGCTCCCAGATCATTCACTCCCTCAGGAAGGCCAAGATCCTCAAGCAGGACGGCGAAGGGGCCGAATGGTTTGCCGATCTGGACCACGGCCTCGAGCACTGCGAGAATGAGCTACTCGCCTTTCACGCCGACTCGTTGTCTTTGGAGGAGCAGGGGCTCGAGACCATTCTGAGTGCTTCCAATTCCATGGAAAGGGAGGCCCGTAAAAGGCTTCTGAAACATCTCACCTTACAGGAATGGCCTCCAGGATCGATCATCATCGAGCAAGGATCACCACCGCCCGGCCTCTATTTCATTCTTTCCGGTCAAGTCGTGGTGGAGGGCAGAAACCGGCCTGATGGCCCAGCCATACGCCTGCGGACGATGGACCCCGGCACCTGCATCGGCGAGATCAGCTTCTACCTGCAGAGGCAGACCACGGCATCGGTGATTGCCCAGGGCACGGTCCGCACACTCTCGCTCAGCCTCCCCGAGCTCCGGATGCTGGAAGACCAGGATTCGGCCGCCGCTTCCCTGCTGCACAAGAACGTCGCCCGGCGGCTGGGCAAGCGACTGATCCTCACCAACGAGCTGGCCTTCAATCTTTCCGGCTGACCTCCACGGCGGTTCACAGCGGCGGTCCAGTCCAGCCGCTCACACCTGCCTGGGGATGTCGTGGAGAATGGCTCTCTTTCGCATTGCTGGACGTCTCCTTGCCCCCCCTTGCCCTCAGCGTCCCTGCGCTCCTCACCCCGTCGCTGATCACCAAGACCTCGCTCTTCGGGATCGGCATCGCCTTCAGTCCGCTGCACATCGCTGTGGTCACCCTCCTGCTGCTGGGGAGGGCTCCCCTGCAGCGAGCCATGGCCTACGTGCTGGGCTGGGCCACAGCCAATGCCCTGGCGATCGTGCTGCTCATGGTGATGGGTGAGGCGTTCTCCATCAGCCTTTCCCATGGCGAGCGGGAACAGGTGCTCATCGACCTGCTGGGGGCCGGCGCCCTCGTGGGTCTGGGTCTTTACCAGCTCACGCCCCAGGCCAACCTGGGGGAGGAGGGCATGGCCCTGCGGCTGATGAACCAGCTTCCCGACTTCAGCACCCTCACCCTGGTGCTGATCGGAGCCACCAGTGCCCTGCTCACCCCGGAGAACCTGGTCTTCTACCTCAAGGAGGCCGGTCTGCTGCTGCTCAACGACCCCGGCCTCACGGCCGATGCGGAGGTGACCGGCCTCTTCACCCTGATGGCCAGCTCCCTGCTGCTGCTGCCCCCCCTGGCCTGGCTGCTCAGCGGCGGGGCCATCCGCGAGCCCATCACCCGGCTGGAGGACTGGCTCCAGCACAAGGCCGAGTGGCTGGTGGGCGTCCTCGCGCTCGTGCTGGGGGCCTACCTCCTCTATGAGGGGCTGCATGGGCTGAATCTGCTCTCCAGCCTCGGCTGACCATGCGTCAGGCCCCGCCGTCCGGCAGGCGCCGCCATGGCCTGGCTCGACCACCTCGCTGCCGGCGGGTGGGTGTCGATGCCCGCATCCGCCTGTGACCGCAGGGAGCGCCCCGTTAGCGTCGAGACAGGCCGTCACGGCGTCCCGCCCGACTTCCGCCGTCGTTCCAGCGATGGGCTCCGCCCGCAATCGTCCCGTGCTAATGACCTGGCAGGGAGTCGCCCTTGCCATGGCTCTCACCCTGCTGAGCCGGCAACCCGTCCTGGCAGCGACCACCGTCTGCGTGCTCACCCCTCGCCTCTCGGTCAACGCCAGCGGGGAGGTGGTGGCCCCCGTGCCCCTAGGTGCTCCCACCCTCCTGAGCAGCGACAGCCTGGATGAGGTGAGGATCGAAAGGGACGGGGAGGTGCTCTGGCAGCGCCTGGCCCAGGCCGACCAGCCCATCGACGGACCGATTCCATGGCCCCTGGCACCGATCCGCCCCCGTGAGCGACTGCTGCTCCTGCTCCGCCCCCGTGGTGTGTCGCCGGACGACTATGCCGTGGTGATCCTGGAGGGCGATCCGGCGGATCGGATGGGGAGGGCCCAGGCGGAACGCAACGGCCTGGGCAGCGATCCGATCGCCTGGTGGCGATCGATCCAGGGGGCGTTCGACCGGGGGGACATCAGCCTGGGCCTGGCCCTGCTCTTCGCCTTCGACGGTCCCAGTTCCCCGCGGCTCGACAACCTCAGGCGGGCGGTGTTCCTGGCCGGTTGCGGCGGCGGCGGCGGTGACGCCCACGGAGCCCCCGCCCGGATCGGCGCCACCCTTCTCTGAGCAGGATCGGCCCCCAGCACCGGCGGGCGAGACCCGCTCTGGCACGCTGGAGCAAAGGGCTCGCGCCATGTCCACCCAGGTCGAGGGCTCGAGTTCCGCGGGCATCGCATCGCCGCTGGCCGTGCCGGTGACCGCCATGCGTGAGCCGGTGGAACGGGGTGCGACCCGGCCCCTCGCCTGGCGGCTGAAGCAACTCCGGCGCCTCGCGAGCCTCCTGGAGGAGGCCGCCCCACGGATGCAGGAGGCTCTGGCCGTCGATCTCGGCCGTCCGGCAGTGGAGGCCACCTTCGAGCTCTCCAGCCTGCGGCAGGAACTCACGCACACCAGACGCCATCTGCCGCGGTGGATGCGCCCGCGCCGGCGCCCCCTGCCGCTCTGGGGCTGGCCAGGACAGGGGGAGGTGCGGGCCGAGCCCCTGGGCTGCGTGCTGATCATCGGCGCCTGGAACTATCCCTTCGAGCTCTGTCTCCATCCGCTGCTGCATGCCCTTGCCGCCGGCAACACCGCCGTGCTCAAGCCCTCCGAACAGGCGCCGGCCTCGGCGACCCTGCTGGCCGAACTGCTCTCCAGCCACTTTTCCCCCCAGGTGGTGCAGGTGGTCTGCGGGGACGGGACCGTGGCCGCCCGGCTTCTGGAGCAGGAACGCTTCGACCACATCTTCTACACGGGCGGAGAGCGTGTGGGGCAGCTGGTGATGGCCGCCGCCGCCAGCCACCTCACCCCTGTGACCCTGGAGCTGGGGGGGAGGAATCCCCTGATCGTGCTGGAGGACGCCGATCTGGACGTCACGGCTCGCCGGGTGGTGTGGGGAAGATGCCTGAACGCCGGCCAGACCTGTCTGGCCCCGAACCACCTGATCGTGATGGGCGGGGTGCGTGAGGCCCTGGTGGCGGCGATCGTCGAGCAGACCAGGCGCCTCTACGGGACCGATCCCCTGGCCAGCCCCGACCTGGGCCGGATCGTGGGCGCCTGCCGATTCGAGCGGCTGCAGGCCCTTCTCGCCGCAGCGAAGGAGCGCGGCCAGCTGCTGCACGGCGGCCGCGGTGACGCCGCGGCACGGAAGATCGAGCCCACCCTCGTGGCGGTGGAGGATCCCGTGACGGACCCCCTGATGCAGGAGGAACTGTTCGCTCCGGTCCTGCCCGTGCTCACGGTGCGGGATCTGGACGAAGCCCTGACGGAGGTGCGCCGGCGGCCCAAGCCCCTGGCCCTCTATCTGTTCGGCGGTGGTCGTGCCGAACGGGAGCAGGCGCTGGCCTGCACCAGTTCAGGCAGCTTCGTGGCCAACGATCTGGTGGTGCAGGGAGGCATGGCCAGTCTCCCGTTCGGCGGCGTCGGTCGCAGCGGCATGGGCGCTTACCACGGGGACGCCGGCTTCCTCACCTTCTCCCACCAGCGGAGCGTGCTCCTTCGCCCATCCCGTCCCGATCCCCCCTTCCGCTATCCCCCCTACGCCGGCAAGGCCGGCCTGATCCGGCGGCTGATGGGCTGAGGGCGGACCGGGCTGTGGGCGATCAGCCTCCCGGGGGGGCTGGGCGGGCACCGGGATGGACCTTAACGTGCCCGCAGCTACCCCTGGTGCCCATGCGCCGCCCTCTCCTCGCCCTGGCCCTAGCCGTGGTGTTGCCGCTGCCGGCTCTGGCAGCTGAGGTCATCGTCAAGCCCGGTGAGACCCTCTCCGACATCGCGGCCCGCCACAACGTGAGCATGTCCACCCTGATGAAGCTGAACGGGATCAGCGATCCCGATCTGGTGGAAGCCGGCCGCTCCCTCACCGTGCCGGGAGGTGCGACCCGTGGTCGGTCCGCGGGCGGCAACGTCACCGTGGCGCGGGGCGAAACCCTCTCCGAGATCGCCGAGCGCCATGGAATCTCGGTCAGCCGCCTGATGCAGCTGAACGGGCTCAGCCGCGCCGATCACATCGAGGCAGGCCAGAAGCTGGTGGTCCCCTCCTCCGGTGTGGGCACGTCTTCCGGGGGTTACAACCGGCGGGCCTCCGAGCACGTGGTGCGCAGCGGCGAGAGCCTGTCGGGGATCGCCGACGGGTATGGCGTCCCGCTGAAGCAGCTGATGGCCATCAACAACATCAGCGATCCGGACCACGTGGAATCCGGTACCCGACTGCGGCTGAAGCCAGCCACCACCAGCCGGCCGGCCCCCGCCAAAGCCGCGGCCAAACCCGCTCCCGCCCCTGCCAAGCCGGCTCCCACCGTCGCGGCCAGGCCAGCGACCGCGACCGCC